>NZ_CAXBBV010000026.1:0-3645 GCF_963973945.1 uncultured Roseivirga sp. | reverse complement strand
GTTAGAATGTCCCGATGTTTCGGGAAGGCCGCTGGTTCGAAACTTAAGATAGAAAAAAAAGGAGTGGTAGTTCAGCTGGTTAGAATGTCCCGATGTTTCGGGAAGGCCGTTGGTTCGAAACTTAAGATAGAAATAAAAAGGAGTGGTAGTTCAGCTGGTTAGAATGTCCCGATGTTTCGGGAAGGCCGCTGGTTCGAAACTTAAGATAGAAAAAAAAGGAGTGGTAGTTCAGCTGGTTAGAATGCCTGCCTGTCACGCAGGAGGTCGCGGGTTCGAGTCCCGTCCATTCCGCAAAACCAACCCAAATTAGCTAATCATTTAGCTTTTATGGGTTGGTGTTTTACTTTAGGGGTCATGAGATTAGACTTCAAAAAATCCACAAGAAACACCTAAATCACTTCCTTCACCAGAGCAATAATCCTCGGAATGCATTTGATAGGCCTAGGGCCCATCAAATGATATACTCATTTTAGCTCCCCGTCACTTCTTCAATTACACGTAGCCAGTTCAAACCAAGAATTTTTTTAATTCGTTTGTCACTATACCCCAATCTTTGCATTGCCATTGTAATCTGAGGATAATCGCTAATGTCTTTAATTTCTCGTGGCAATTCAGGTCCTCCATCCAAATCACAACCTAAGGCCATATGATCCTCACCAACTAAATTTACCCCATAATCGATCACTTTGGCTAGCTGATCCACATGCATCCAATATTCGTCAGGAATGGTGCCATTGAAGACCAGAGGAACTTCTTTTCTCACTGCATCATCAACCTCTTCAATTGTATTCATGGAGGTTGATTCCTTCACTGACTCGGGTGTAGTTTCTTTAGGGGCTGTTTGCCAAGCCCAGTATTTAGGATTGTTAAATAGACTGCCAAAGTGAATACCTATCACCCCTCCTTTTGCTGCCACGGCCTTTGCTGCCTCATCTGTAATACATCTTGGATGTGCCACAATACTGTAAAAGCCTCCATGACTGTAGGTTATTGGGTGTTTACTTGCCTCCGCTGTTTGTAATATGGCGTCATTGGATGCATGGGCAATGTTAATAACCATCCCAAGGTTATTCATTTCAGCGATAATTTCTCTCCCCAAATCATTTATCCCACCCCAACGACTTACATCATTGCAAGTATCTATAAAGGCATTTGTGGTATTGTGTGCAGTAAGCTGAATGGACCTTAAACCTAAGCGATAAAGTGCCCTAAGTAAATTAATATCTCCATCTAAGTCAAAGCCTCCTTCTAAGTCAAGAAAAGCAGCCATTTTACCTTTCATATTGATTCGTTTAATGTCTTTAGCATTAAGCGCCAATTCAATGACTGAGTTATTCTTTTTTATCTGATCTAAAGCAAGATTTATAACACGAAACGTGTTCTTTACCTCAAACCTTCCAGGGTAATAATGCTCAGGAGTATAAACCGTGAAAAACATGGCATCTAAGCCGCCTTCTTTTGCCCTTGGTAAATCAACGGTTCCGTCGGAATATCTTTGACCAATGTCAGTATTCATCAGCAACTCACGGGTCATTACATGTACATGTCCATCCATCACAAATGCTTCACGATGCAACTTCGGCATTATTGTATCCTGAGGCATCACTGGAAGTTTTTTACTTCCATTAGCTCCTGCCAATAAAGAATGAAGTGGCAATACACTTCCTGCTATTGGTAATAAGGTTAAGCCCTTAATAAGATTTCGGCGTTTCATTTATATATGCTTTTATTATTTTTTAATTTATTTATGCGAATAATTAAAATGGATTTTTGGTAGACAGGCAAAGCTATTGCCTCAATAAAAAACCCATTTAAATATTATGGTTCCTTGAATGCGCTTAGCGCGGACCTATTGATCAAACCCCCGAATATAAGGACGAGCAGGTGGTCGCTCTCCAGTATTGAATTGAGGGCCACGGGTAGTTCGATAAGTCATGTTCATATACGGCGTTTCGACACGACGACCGACAGCAGAATAGCGACCATTCTCCCAGTTGGATTCTACATAGTGGTTTGTTATCCCCGTTGACAGAAGTAAACGTTCTGCATTGAACGGTTCCTTTTTGGTCACCATCATCTCTGTGATCCAATGTGGCTGGGCATTGGAGGCATGATACTGGTCAAATGGACCAGCCCAACCTAGCATAGAGACGATCGTAGGTTCATTCTGCCCTTCAATTTCTCCAGCAAAGGTCCAACCTACACCTTTTCCAGAAATCACTGCTCCTTTGGTTCCATCATTGTATTCTACGATACAAACATTAGCTCGATTGTTCTCTTGAAAGTGTCCTGGATTAAGGTCAAAATCTTCGGCCACAGCCTCAAGTAACTTACTGGCCCAAGAATTGCGCTCGACCCATTCCCATGTTTCTTTCCCTCGAATGGATTGTACTGACTTAACACCTGTTTCGCCTCCCTTTCGGCGCTCTACAAAAGCTTGAAGCACATCTATACAATGGAAAATGCCACCCTCATCGGAAGCACCTCCAACTACGATCGAATGTTTTAAAGGCGTGTCTATATCAAGTTCTTTCTCTGGTTTACGGTAGTAAACTGGTATAGAGGACCCTCCATTTAAAGGGAAGTTTAGCTCTCGGGATTTGTCAAACATCCACTTTGCTTCATCCCATTCGTAAGAGAGGTGCTTGTCATTAAAAACCGGAACAGCACGCTTACTCTGTTCAAAAACCTTTACAACCTGTTGGTAAATGCTCCAGCGAGGTAAAAGCCAGCGTCCTTTAAGGTCTTTGGGATAATCGCCGTGTTCGGCGACAATTACAACGCCATCCACTGCCAGTTCTTCACCTCCTAGTGTTACTGCTTCACCAACAGTTTTAAACACCGGAATACCTTTCGATTTGGCTACTTTCTGACCCAAAACGCTTGTCTCGTACTGATCCAAATAAATGGCTACAACCTCAACCCTGGAGGGCATATACTCCCCTTTCCACCAATAACCATCTAATAGTTTGGTCACAATCCAGTCTGCATGGGATCTAGTCGCACCCCAATAACTAGCTAATACTGCTATACGAGGCTTGTTTGCTGTAGTTTTTGCGAAAACATTGGTGGGTATACCCGACAAGGCTGTAATTCCTGCAACACCAGTTATCCCAAGCATTTCGCGTCGGGAAAGCAGGGGATTAGAGTTTAAAATTTTTGTAATAGAAAGTGAATCTGTTGCTCTATCAGCAATGTCGAATTGTTTCTTTGACATAATGTTTAAGATTTCAGTAATTAAGGTTGAAGTGGTTTCCTTATCATTTACTATAAATCTAAACAATTAATTTTATATTGGTTTTATTTGTCAATCTCTTCAGATAAAGATCCTCTTTCTTTAAGCTTCGATTCTCCTTTACGATTTGGTCCCAACATCCAATATTTGAAGGGTTTAAGGTTTCTTTTTTAGTGTTTTGCCTATATTGGCTGCGATGTAATTTGTCTTGCTGCTTTTTATTTCATACTGAGGTTCTTCCTCGATGGCATGATGTGTATACCCCTTGTAATCAAAATCAGCAGTATGCACCTTACTGATTGTTCCTGACACATGCCCAACTTCTGAGTTCCAGATAACTTCGTCTCCTACTTTGAACCCGAAATATGCAATAGACAATCTATTACGTGTTGAAATCGCTTCAAAATCAG
>NZ_CAXBBV010000025.1:0-5645 GCF_963973945.1 uncultured Roseivirga sp. | reverse complement strand
AATCACTGGCGCAATGAAACCGAAAAGCCTGGCGCAATTTGGTCCGAAGTATCCACTTGCTTTAAACGAAGCAGCAGAAATTGAACATTCACTATTAATTCAATATTTATTTGCAGCATTTTCTTTAAAGCAGTCTATTGACGAAGGTGTTTCAGAAATGGAGCTTGAGGAAATCAACGAATGGAAAAGAGTGATTTTAGGCATAGCCAGAGAGGAAATGGTTCATTTTGGTTCTGTTTGTAACCTTCTTTCTGCTGTAGGATCAGGACCAAGAATATTACGGTCAAATTTCCCTAAGAAAACGGATTATTTCTATGGGTTGGACGCTCCGTTTATCCTTTCCAAATTTGATGCAGAAACTATTCGCAGGTTTACCATTTTTGAAATACCTCAAGGAATCAAACCAACTAAGATGATGGCTATGGCCGAATTTGCCCCAGATCCTCTGGAATACAATAAGGTTGGTGAATTATATAACAAAATTTTAAAAGCTTTTCATGAAATACCTAATATTTTGATTGGCGACCCAAAAAATCAAGATCAAGACGGGTGGAGTTTGGAAAGAAGAAAAACAATCGAAGAGAAAATATTATTTCCCATTAAAAATTTGGATGATGTTAAACGGGCTGTAGATAATATAATTGAGGAAGGTGAAGGCACTCCTAACGACCCAGAAACCCTAAATGATTCTCATTATGCTAGATTTTTGGAAATTCAAAAACGATTGGGTGAAATTAATTTTGACCCCTCAAGAAGTGTAATAAAAAATCCAGCCACAAGAATACATAGAGATTCCGACCCGGCTATTGCTGTAAACATTATTGAGAATGAAGATTCTCTTTTAGCTTGTGAACTATTCAACTCAATCTACAATAGTATGCTAATTTCAGTAATTCAGTATTACTCTCATATGGGTGAAACACAAGATGAGAAAACATTTCTCAAAAATATTTCCTGGCAAACGATGAGCGGAATAATTAGACCTTTGGGAGAGCTTCTAACACAATTACCATTTGGAAATTCTGAGAATGACTCTAGAACTGGCCCATCATTTGAGATTTATGGCGAATATGCAATTGCACCATCAAAAGAAAATAGGTATGTTGTTTTAAAGGAAAGATGGTTAGATCATTATAAATCTGCTGTAGAAATTAAGAGTATCCATCCGCGCATGGATTCTATTGTCAAAATGATAAATTGGATGACCAAGAACATTGAAAAACATATAGGAAAAAAATAGCATGATAACAATAAAATTTAAAGGGTGGTTTCAATGTAGGTTAGCTACTGACCCAGACCCAGCTGATGAACCCAGGGGAATTAGCGGTTACATGCGAGCTCTTCCAGGAGAACCAGATTTGGATAGAATTATTCGATTTCATAACCCTTTGGTGGTTAGAAGTCATACATCTAAAGTAGGTGTTTTTGTAACAGAATTATATAAATCAAATACGAAGATCGAAAAACATCCCTTAATTGGAGCAAAAGTTAATTTGGAAAATAATCCCATATTTCACGGATGGAACTCTATAATTGCTGATGATGGTGAGGAGCCTATCATCCCTATGGATATTAGTATTTCTAATGACGACTTTAGAATTTATAAGAAACATAGACATGATAATTATGAATATCCATTTGAAGAAACAAGGGCGGTACAAGTAATTCCTGGAGCTAATGACCTCTTAGAACAAGTGGGAATTTATGATGAGTTCTCTTTTGTTAAGAGAAGAATAGCTCTTTTGGAGAAGGATTTAACGAATGTAAAAGACCTTCAAGAAAAATATATAATTACTGAACGTATCAAATGGCTAAAAGCTGGTATATCATATAGTTTCTTCAGGTTCAGGATGAACTATAATATTAAAGAAATGAAAGGCCCCCTTGAGACAATAAATGTTAACGATATAATTTATATAGACGATGAAACAGAATGGTATTTGAATTTTTGGATGGGGGCTTGGGATGCAGATGCTCAAAATGGTTTTGTCTCAGGTATTTTACAGCTGAAAAAAGCGAATTTATTGTAAATCAATAAAGGATATAATCTTGATGGCAATTCGCTTAAAATCTACAAAAGTTAAATATACTTACAATCTATTTACCTCAAAATTTCATTTAAAATTTTCAATTGGAACAAAATAACATGAAATACTTACTATTTGAATACGGCGAGTCGATAACTAAGGAATTCGAATTTCCTGAAACAAGATATTGTGATATTAAAAACCTAAACGTTTTTGTTTCCAACAATCAACCCGCTATCGATACTATTGAGAATACGGTAACTCAAACTTTTTCTAAGGTCTCTGGTGAATCAAGCGATTCAGATGCGGATATAAATATGTTTGTTGTTACTAGAACGGATTCAATAGGTAATTCAGAAGAAACTGATGATGACAATGATGTTTTTTCATTATCAAATTTGCTGATTACTGCAACGACTACTAGAGTTGAAATGGAAAGCACCGATACAGATTAGTGATTTTAATTGTAACTCATAGAGAAGATTATACGGCTGATTTCCTTGTCAATATTTTAAATCAAAGAAATATCGAATATTTGAGATTCAATACTGACTGTATTGGACTTAAGCATAAAATTTCATTTACTACAAAAAATGATACTGAGATTGCTATAGACGGAATTTCGCATTTTGATTCAGTTTGGTTTAGGAGGGTCAAAGTACCAACAATTTCTTTTTCTTCATTTGAAGAGAATGATTTTTACAATAAAGACTACCAAAGTTTTTTCAGCAACCTTTGGAATACTTTGAGTACAAATAAATGGCTAAGTAATCCAAACAATATCTACAAAGCTGAAAATAAAATTTTTCAATTATCCGTTGCTCGAAAACTTGGTTTTTCCATTCCAAATACCATAATTTCCTCAGATTCTAAAGAGATCCAACATTTTAGCAAAGAGAATGGGGAAAAAGTAATAATTAAGCCGCTATATAGAAGCCGATTTTTAGCTGATGGAAAGGAAAAAATAATCTTCACAAATAATTTGAAAACTAATCATTTAGTGAATGATAGTTTTATTTGTTTTCCAATGATTTTTCAAAATGAAATCGAAAAAGAATATGAACTTCGAGTTACTGTAGTTGGCGAGAAGGTTTTTGCAGCACAAGTAGATTCTCAAAATGATTTGGATACTAAATTAGATTGGCGAAGAAAAACACTAAAGTTTAAAGCTTATAATTTACCTATTGAGATCCAAGAGTTATCAGTCAAACTTGTAAAGGAATTGGGTTTGGGTTTTGGTGCAATTGATATCATTAAATCAAAGAAAGGATATATATTTTTGGAAATAAACCCTAACGGCCAATGGGTTTGGATTGAAAACGATACTGGTTTAAAGATTTCTGATGCAATTATTCAATATTTATCGTGAAACTTTATAACTATGGGAGATAAAACAGAAAAAAGAAATAATCTACTTCGCGATGAATATATTTCATATTTGTTGAGATTATTTGATAATGAGGATAATAGAATGAACAAGCTAGAAGGCAAGATAACCCAATTGATTGCCCAATCAGGGTTAATAATATCTATAATCACTTTTATAATTCCTTTATTTTATGATTCCTTGAAATGTATCTCCATAGGACCGAAAATTCTACTTGGAGCAACTTTTTTAGTTACAGTAATTCTTCTTTGTATTTCTATTTTTTATGCAAGTAAAATATTCAACATTAAAAAGTTCAAGTATTCGGATTGTTCTGAGGAAACGGTAAGAAAAGGTCATAAAAAAATGCCTGAATTTAAGAAAGAATATATTGACGACTTAATCTTTAGTATTAAAAGAAATAGAGGACTAAACAATACCAAAGGATCCATTCTTTTAAAATCAAATAAGCTTTTTGCATTTGGCATTTATTTTTTGGTTGCATTAACAATAGAGCTTTTGATTGTGTCCTTCTTTATTTAATTTTCTTTTTTTGGCGTAGATGTTTTTTGAATATTTCTATGACTTTGTCTTTTCCAACAATTTCTAAAAGTTCTTCACGATATTTCTTAAGAATGAGAGCAACATTCCAGTTAATTAAATCTTGAATATTTTCTTTTATAGAATGGTCATTAGATCTACTAAGATTACCTTTCCACGTTTCTAAAGATCTAAGTAAACCAATGGTAACCTCATTTTTACTATTTTCTATCGAACTTCCTTTTTTTAGTTTTGTAAAGTGAAGCCCATACATAATATAGATATTTTGGTCTTTAGTATTCTCTGAATGAACCATTGCGTCTTGCAAAGCCTCTAATATTGTTTTATCAAAAAGAGTATTATAAAATGCTTCCGCAGTTTTAAGAGCAACTGAATTATCAACATTTGGATACTTCGGTTCGTTTTGTGCCACCCATTTCGGAGTTATAGTGCCAGGCATTTCGGTTTGATTTGTGCCACTTTTAGGCTGCGACCCGATCCGTTTCGGTTCGTTTTGTGCCAGTGATTTCGGTTCGATCCGTGCCACCTTTGTCAGGAACGGGATGTATAACGTTTCGTTTTGTGCCACTTTGAAAGATCCAGTAACAATTCCTTATCGCTTAAAAACAAGCGATATGGCCAATACACTTGATCCAATCGACTTAAAACAGATCATCACTTTGCACCTGCACGGTTTCAGCAACCGTAAGATAGGTACGACCTTGGGCATCTCCCGTAACACCGTAAATAGTTATATGCGGCTGTTCGGGTCCTGCGACCGTCCACTTAAAGAATTGTTGGCCCTAGACAATGGGGCCCTTTAAGTACTTTTCTCTTCCCATACCACCATAGATAATAGTCGCTACTAAGAGCTCATGCAATGTTTTGAGGGGGTCAACAAAGCCCGGATCCACCCAGTATTTACCTTTCTATATCATTATCAGCAGTACGTACAGCAGGCCAAAGAGCCTTATGGCTACACCCAGTTCATGGAACAATACCGGCGCAAATACGTAAAGGCCAAGGGTTTCATGAAGCTCGAGCACGGGGCAGGGAACGAAATGTTCATCGACTTCGCCGGCAAGAAACTCCATATTGTTGACAGGGCCACTGGGGAAGTGGTCCCGGTGGAGGTGTTCGTGGCCATCCTTCCCAATAGCCAGTATACCTATGTGTAGGCCTGCAGGAGTCAAAAAACGGGAGGATCTGATCAGTTGTTGCACCAATGCCCTGAACTTTTACGGAGGCGTGCCCAAGGCCATCGTCTCGGACAACCGAAAATCGGCGGTGACAAGGGCCAGTAAATATGAGGCGGACATTAATCGTAGCTTTAAGGATTTTGAACGGCATTATAACTGCGTCATAAACCCCCGGCGGGGATATTCCCCCCCAGGACAAGGCGGTGGTGGAGAACGCCGTGCACCATGCCTGATAAGCAAAGAAAATGAACAAGATATTTTCTTTTTTAGTTCTTAGTAAGCAAGTGCTTAGAAATTTACGCTCCGCTATATTTTAGGCTTTTGCGGCAAGCTGGTTATGAAGTTTGTGAACTTTTCTTCTCAAAGTTTCAAATAAACCATACAGATTAATAGAAAGAAAAATACTTTGCTTTATGCTGTGAGTGAGCGAGCGCTGGCAAATTATGTGTAGAAAAAAATGTGTGAACTTGCAACAAAAAACGGGACAAAAAGTTAAGCTACATTTTTAAATTG
>NZ_CAXBBV010000024.1:0-8252 GCF_963973945.1 uncultured Roseivirga sp. | reverse complement strand
CCTGATTACCTGATTACCTGATTACCTGATTACCTGATTACCTGATTACCTGATTTAAGCCACCTTCAACTTCTTAAACTTCGATTTCTCTAGCTTTTCTTTAGCGTATTCTAAATCGATTTCAAGCCTGTTGTTTTTAGTGTCAGATGGCATTTCAAACATAGCATCAGTCATAATGGCCTCGCAAATTGAGCGTAAACCACGAGCACCTAATTTGTATTCAAGTGCTTTTTCTACAATATAATCTAGTGCCGAAGGTTCGAAAACAAGCTCCTTTTCTTCCATTTCAAACAACTTAGTATACTGCTTTGTAAGCGCGTTTTTAGGGTTGGTTAAAATGTCTTTAAGAATCTCGTTGGTCAAAGGATTTAAGAAAGTAACGATTGGTAAACGTCCAATTAGCTCTGGAATCAAACCAAAGTTCTTTAAATCTTGAGCATTGATGTATTGATGAAGATTCTCTCTATCATAATCCTCTTTGTCATCTTGTGCCGAGATAAAACCAAGTGGTTGTGTGTTCAATCGGCTAGCAATATGTCTTTGAATACCATCAAAGGCACCACCGCAAATGAAAAGTATGTTTTCGGTATTTACCGAAATCATTTTCTGATCAGGATGTTTTCTTCCACCCTGAGGGGGAACATTAACATTTGTTCCTTCTAATAACTTTAAAAGTGCTTGCTGAACACCTTCTCCACTTACATCACGAGTAATAGACGGATTGTCAGATTTTCTGGCAATTTTATCAATCTCATCAATATAAATAATACCTCTTTCAGCCGACTCTACATCGTAGTTGGCTGCCTGAAGTAAACGAGTAAGAATACTTTCAACGTCTTCACCCACATAACCTGCCTCAGTTAATACAGTAGCATCGGCAATACAGAAGGGTACTTGAAGAATTTTAGCAAGGGTTCGGGCAATGTAAGTTTTACCTGTGCCCGTTTCCCCCACCATAATAATGTTTGATTTTTCAATCACAATATCGTCATCAATCTTTTGTTGAGTCAAACGCTTATAATGATTGTAAACCGCTACAGAAATAACCTTTTTGGCTTCGTCTTGCCCCACAACGTACTGATCGAGATGTTTTTTCATCTCCATCGGTTTAATTACGTTGAACCTAGGCTTAGACTCATCGGCACTTTTTGTTTTTAATTCCTCGGAAAGAATTTGATTCGCTTGAGTAATACAGTGATTACAAATGTGCGCATGAATACCTGAAATCATCAGGTCTACATCTTTCTTATTTCTTCCACAAAAGGAACAGGTTACTTCTGCCATAATCTTATTTTTTTGGTCTAATCAAGACCTCATCAATCAATCCGTATTCTTTAGCTTCTGAAGCCCTCATCCAATAATCTCTATCAGAATCCTGCTCAATTTTCTTGTAGGTTTGTCCTGAATGACTAGAAAGAATATTATAAAGATCTTTCTTTACCTCAAGCGTTTGCTTCAATGAAATCTCCATATCAGAAGCCTGACCCTGCATACCGCTCATTGGTTGGTGGATCATGATTCTAGAATGTGGTAAAGCGGCTCTTTTGTTAGCAGCTCCACCAGCCAATAGTACAGCCCCCATTGAAGCGGCTAAACCAGTACATATTGTAGCTACGTCTGGACCAACATAGTGCATAGTATCGTAAATACCTAAACCTGCATAAACTGACCCGCCTGGGCTGTTGATGTACATTAAAACATCTCTTTTAGGATCAACTGACTCTAAGAATAACAACTGAGCAGTAATAATATTGGCAATATTATCGTCAACACCCATTCCTAAGAAAATGATTCTATCCATAATCAAACGTGAAAACACGTCAATTTCGGCAAATCTAGTCGGACGTTCCTCAATTACCGATCGGGTCATATTCTGTATATAATTAGAATAATCGTCAATCGCAGTTCCACTCACACCTTGATTGTGAATAGCATATTTTCTGAATTCGTTTTTATCTATCATGTTTTTATTAGAGAATTGAACTGAACAAATTTAAAAAAAAAGCCCTTCGTTCAAAGGACTTTAATTTCAACAAGGTTGTTATTCGTTTAGTTCTCAACGATCTCCTTAAATTTTTCTACATCGACTTCTTTAGATTTGATCTCGATTTTATCCTTAATCAATTCCATCACTTTAGTCTCCTGTACTTGCTCGGCCATTTTCATGTAGTTCTGACCATTTTCTCCTTTAAGGTAATGTTCAACAAAAGAATCCATTTGCTCTGCAAACTGGCCCATTCCTGACCCGGCAAATTGCTGTGCAATCATAGCGCGTGTAGCCTCTTGGATGTCGGCATGCTCAGGCTTTAACTCATTTTCTTTAGCTATTTGGCTAGAAATCAAGTTCCAACGCAATTGATCAGCATAGATTTCATACTCGTTTTCAATGTCTGCGTCAGTTACTTTGCCTTCGCCTGTTACTTTCAACCATTCTTTCAAGAACTCATCTGGCAAGTTGATTTTGGTAACTTTGATTAATTCGTCTTGAATAGTTTTATTTAAGAAAGCGTCCGTTTCACGAGCGTAATTAGCTTCGATCGTTTCTTTCACTTTCGTTCTAAACTCTTCTGCTGTTGAAACAGTGTTAGGACCGAAAGTTTTATCGAAAAGCTCTTGATCTAATTCAGCAACTTCTTTTCTGTTGATATTTTTCACAACAAAAACAAAAGCATCATCAAGATCAGCTACTTCATCAGCAGTTTTTCCTAAGTGAGAAGCTACTTGAGCGTCATCCTTAAAGAGTTTCTTTAGATTAACCTTGATTTCGTCACCCGACTTCTTTCCTACAAACTTCTTAGCGTTGGTTTTGGTGAAATCAGAAGGATCAATAGTCGTATCGTTTTCGATATCGCCATTTTCTTGCTTCAAGGTTCCGTAAAGCAAATCACCCTCTTCACTTACTTCAGGATTGGTCATTTTACCAAACTGAGTTCTTACGTTCTCAATAGACTCGTCAAGAACCTTGTCGTCAGCCTTAATAGTATAAGAAGTTACTTTCACCTTTTTGTCTAAAGACAAAGCGAACTCTTCTACCAAACCAATATTGTATTCAAATTCAAAATCAGATTGAGTATCCCAGTCAACAGACTCAATTTGTTTTTGATTTGGAAGTGGTTCTCCAAGAATTTTCAAATCGTTTTCACGAATGTAATCCTGAATAGCATGTCCCACTATATGGTTGATTTCTTCTACTAGGATAGACTTTCCGTACATCTTTTCGATAAGACTCTTTGGCACTTTCCCAGCTCGGAAGCCTTTGATCTGCGCCTTTTTTCCGTAGTCTTTGATTTTGTCGGCTACCTTTGATTGGTAATCCGCTTCATTTAAATTAACTTTAATTGAAGCTACATTTGAAGCTTTTTTGTCTAACGTGATATCCAAAACCTGTCAATTTTTGTTGGTACGAATAAAAAACCCCCAATCGGAAGATCGAGGGTTTATTTGTGCGGATAGAGGGACTCGAACCCCCATGCCGTAAGGCGCTAGATCCTAAGTCTAGTGCGTCTACCAATTTCGCCACATCCGCGTGCGTTTGTTAAATGCGACTGCAAAGGTACACTAAAAGAGAAATAATTCAATAGCTGAAAATCTTTTTTTATAAATATTATTGATCGAAAATTACACTGGCTAATTTTAATGTATGATAGCAGTTGATGCAGAAGAAGAAAGAAAGGAAATTATTAGGAGGTATCGTAAGCTATTGCGCAGAGCAAAGCCTTTTTTAAAGGATGATGATGCTAAATTGATTAAAAAGGCGTTCAACACATCACTTGAGGCCCATAAAGAAATGCGAAGGAAATCTGGGGAGCCTTATATCTATCACCCCTTGGCCGTAGCGCAAATTTGTGTTGAAGAAATTGGTTTGGGCACAACATCAATTGTGGCAGCCCTACTTCACGATGTAGTAGAAGATACAGAAATAGAACTAGATGAAATTAATGCAGACTTTGGTCCCAAAGTAGCCAAAATCATTGACGGCCTGACCAAGATTTCAGGAGTATTCGATCATGGGAGCTCCCAGCAGGCTGAAAATTTCAGAAAAATGCTATTGACCCTGTCAGAAGATGTAAGGGTAATATTAGTAAAGCTTGCCGACCGTCTTCATAATATGAGGACTTTGGGAAGTATGCCCAGGCATAAACAGTTAAAAATTATTTCTGAGACTATATATATATATGCACCACTTGCACATCGTTTGGGGCTCTATACAATAAAGTCTGAACTCGAAGACCTTTGGCTAAAATATACAGAAGAAGATGTTTATGCCGACATAGCCTCCAAGATTGCTGAAAGTAAATCCTCGAGAAATAGATTTATTAGAAGCTTTGTGGCGCCTATTCAAGAAGAACTCAACCGTACTGGAATCAACTTCGAGGTTAAAGGGCGCCCAAAATCTATTTATTCCATTTGGAATAAAATGAAAAAACAGAACATTCCTTTTGAAGAAGTCTATGACCTGTTTGCCATTAGAATTATTGTAGATACCGACCATGAACATGAAAAGAACGCTTGTTGGCAGGTATATTCAATAGTCACAGATTTCTATACGCCAAATCCTGACAGACTCCGAGACTGGATAAGCACACCAAAAGCCAATGGCTACGAATCCCTACATACTACAGTGATGAGTAGAGCAGGAAAGTGGGTCGAAGTTCAAATTCGCGCAAAACGAATGGACGAAATTGCCGAAAAAGGATACGCTGCCCATTGGAAGTACAAAGATGGAGCACCTACATCCCACGAATCTGGTTTAGAACTCTGGATTCAGAAGGTAAGGGATATGCTCGAACAAAATGACACCAATGCAATTGAGTTTGTAGACGACTTTAGAGCCAATCTATTTAGTGATGAAGTTTTTGTTTTTACCCCAAAAGGGGATTTGAAAATATTGCCAGCAGGAGCTACAGCCTTAGATTTTGCTTTCGACATTCATACAGAAGTAGGAGCAAAGTGTTTAGGAGCCAAAGTAAACAATCGATTAGTTCCGTTAAACTATGAGCTAAAAAACGGAGATCAGGTAGAAGTGCTTACCTCATCCAAACAAAAACCAAATGAAGATTGGCTCAGGTTTGTGGTAACCTCCAAAGCCAGGTCTAAGATTAAAGATTCGCTTAAGGATTTCAAAAAGCAAGCCGCCATTGATGGGAAGGAAATTGTACAGCGCAAGCTTAAGCAAATGAAAGTTCCTTTTGATGGAGATGTTGCAAACCAGCTTCGAGCTTTTTTTGAGGAAAAAACAGTTACCGAATTTTACTATAAAGTAGGGAAGGGTATTATCGACCCTTCAGAAATCAAGAAATACAAAGACTTTAAAGTCAATACAAAATCTCAAAGAGCCAAATCAGAACAGCTAAGTGATTTTAGTGATGACTTTAGTAAGATAAAAACTACCGAAAAAGATATCCTTCTAATTGGTGAAGATATGGATATGGTAGATTATCGTCTTGCCAAATGCTGTAATCCAATTCCGGGTGATGATGTTTTCGGCTTTGTAACCGTAAATGAAGGAATAAAAATTCACCGAACTACATGCCCCAATGCACCAGAATTACTCTCCAATCATGGCAATAGAATAGTAAAGGCCAAATGGATGTCAGAACAGCAAAATGCATTTTTGGCAGGTCTTCGTATTATTGGCACCGATAGAGTAGGTTTGATGCGAGATGTAACAGACTTAATTTCAAGCGAACTTAAAGTCAATATGCGATCCATCAGTATTGATACTGAAACTGGAATTTTTGATGGGCAAATCATGCTTTATATAAATAACACTAAGCACTTAGACGACATGAGCCGTAAGCTGGAAAAGATCAATGGTGTAATGAAGGTGACTCGTTTCGAATCAAAAGATTTAAAATAAGAACCAGAAGTAATACTAATTGGTTGTATCAGCCCACACCTATCGCTTTAGCTCTTTTCTATCTATATATAATAGAGTTAATTTCCGATAGATACGATCCTAATGAGTGAAATAAGTTTAGAGTTATATATTTGCACTTTGAAGCACGAGAAGTATGTCGCTGAAGCCTGAGGTATTTGAACAAGTAAAAAAGATTTTTACTGCCTTTTTGGAGAATAAAGCACTAAGAAAAACGCCCGAAAGGTTCGCTATTCTTGAGGAGATTTATTCCAGAGGGGGGCATTTTGATGTAGAGTCACTCTATATCTCAATGAAGAATAAAAACTACCGAGTATCAAGAGCCACAGTATACAACACATTAGATTTGTTAGTAGAATGTGATTTGGTAAGCAAACATCAATTCGGAAAAAACTTAGCCCAATACGAAAAATCATACGGCTTTAAACAGCACGATCATATCTTAATGTTAGACTCAACAGAAGTGCTTGAGTTCTGCGACCCAAGAATACAGAATATTAAAAATACGCTCGAAGAAATGTTTGATATTGAAATCATGCATCATACACTCTATTTTTTCGCAAAGCCAAAAAAGAAAACAGAGTCCAATAATTAAACAAAAATTAAAATGGATTATAGTTCAAAAATAGATTCTGAGGTGCTAATACTTTCCTTACAAGGAAATCTTATTGGTGAAGAAGTCGGAGTTGCCCTGCTAAAAGAAGCAGACAAGGCAATTGGAGAAGGAGTAAAATACTGTATAATCGATATTAACGAAGTAAAGTATATTAACAGCAGTGGAATCGGTGTCTTGATCACAATTCTGACTAAGTTTAGAAATCAGAGCGGAGAGGTTTGCATTGTAAACCCTTCAGAACATGTGAAAAAGCTATTGATAATAACGAAGCTCAACGCCATATTCAATATTGAAAACACATTGGCCGAGGCAATATTAAAATTAAAATCAGAAAACTAGAATGAAGGTTGATGTACTCTTAGGCTTGCAATGGGGAGACGAAGGCAAGGGAAAAGTAGTTGATGTACTAGCTCCAAAATACGATGTTGTAGCCAGATTCCAGGGCGGGCCAAATGCTGGTCATACGCTCGAGTTTGACGGACACAAACATGTATTGCATCAAATTCCTTCAGGTATATTCCGTGAAAGAATACGAAACATAATCGGAAACGGTGTAGTGCTCGATCCAATCGTTTTCAAAAAAGAAATAGAAGGCCTATCTAAATTCAATATTGATTTTAAGAAAAACCTCTTCATCTCTAAGAAAACACAGCTCATATTACCAACACATAAGTTGTTAGATGCAGCCTATGAGCAATCAAAGGGAAAAGATAAAATCGGTTCCACATTGAAAGGGATCGGCCCTTCTTATCAAGATAAGGTGGCCCGTAACGGAATCCGAGTAGGAGATATCGTAGCCCCTGATTTTGAAGGAAGATACCGTAACCTAGTGAAGAAGCACCAAAACATTCTGAGTCATTACGATTTCGAATACGATTTGGAAGAAGCAGAAGCACCATTTATTGAAGCGATCAACTTCCTAAGAGATTTCAATTTGGTGAATAGTGAATATGTGATTAACGAATGCATCCGTTCAAGCCAAACTGTTTTGGCCGAAGGAGCACAAGGCTCTTTGCTCGATATTGATTTCGGAAGTTACCCATACGTAACCAGCTCAAATACAATGACTGCAGGAGCTTGTACGGGGTTAGGAGTCGCGCCAAGAAATATTGGAGAAGTCTTTGGTATTTTTAAAGCATACTGTACCCGTGTAGGAGGAGGACCATTCCCTACCGAACTGTTCGATGAAGTTGGGAAGAGAATTCAAGATGAAGGCCATGAATTTGGAGCCACCACAGGTCGTCCTAGAAGATGTGGTTGGTTAGATTTGCCAGCACTTAAATATGCCATCATGATCAACGGAGTAACACAACTCTTTATGATGAAGGCCGATGTTTTAAGTATCCTTGATGAATTGAAGATATGTACTCATTATAAACTTTCAGACGGGACACTAACAGAAGAAATGCCATTCCAGCTTTTAGATGAAGAAGTAACCCCTGTTTACAAAACCTTTAAAGGCTGGGCTACCGATGTTAGAGATGTAAAGCAGTATCGTAATCTGCCTTCTGAACTGGTTTCTTATATTGAATATATTGAAAAAGAAACAGGCGTGCCTATTACAATAGTCTCTTTAGGCCCAGATAGAACAGAAACAATAGTGAGGTAAGATATACCTATCTATAAAGAAAGAGCCCCAGTTAGACATCGTCTAGCTGGGGTTTGTTGTTTTAAGTAGTTGTTCTGGATAGTTAAACTATCTCTCCAGAATCTGCTTTTGTTGAGTTGACGTTTTTACTTCAGCCCATTGTAAGGTCA
>NZ_CAXBBV010000023.1:0-13294 GCF_963973945.1 uncultured Roseivirga sp. | reverse complement strand
TAAGCGTTACTAGTCCTTATATTGTCTTCTTCAAACAGTAGATACCCTATTGTTGCAGGTAATTTGATGAACACCACCTATGAAAGTTCAATACTACATGTTCTTAATTCCTTTTTTTTTGATAGGGTGTCAAAAATCTAAAATAAATGTTGCTGAAGAAGAGGACAGTTTTGAAGAATATGTCTTCCCGAAATTTATTATGGATTTTTCAAATAGTGAATGTCAAAGACAATTAAAAGAAGCTAAAAAGGATTATGAAAACGGAAAACTAGTACATCAATTTCACGCATTTGAAAGTGATAGATTTAGTGAAGAATTTGAAGAGCTTTTAAACAAATGTAAAATTGAATATGATGATAAAGGGGAATGTCATATTGATGTCCAAGAATGTTATGGATGGTACATGGATAGTCTTATCTCCGTGAAATTTGGTGAAGATTTTATTTCTAATTTAAAAGAAAAGGCTGATAGCTTATTTTTGGCAAGATGGGAAACCAAAACATATTATTACTGGCACCTTGACGAAGAACCAAAGTATTCAGAAGGCTATGGCTTTTCAGATATTTTCATAAAAAATCGACTTTCTTTCCCAAAAAGCTGGGACACAATACCTATGCAAGACTGGCGTCAATACTTAAGCGTATGGGTAACAATAAGTAAAGAAGGGGAATTAGAAAAATGGGAACACGAAAACTATAACTTAAAAGGTACTAATATCGAGTTTTATGACCATTTGAAAAATCAAATAGACTCGTTATTAAAAAGAATGAATGTATGGGAGCCTGGGGTGTTAAATGGTAATAAAGTGACTTCCAAATATTTGATTGATATAAATTTAGATAAAAAACGATACTGAAAACTACCTGCAACAAAGACCTAAACTGCATTAAAACGCAGTTTAGCCAAGTCGTTGTATTGAATTTGACAAACTTTTAGGTTAATCTACAGGGTTTTTAGCGGGAGAGGAATTGTAATTGTTTTGAAGGCGGTAAGCCGGCTTTCAAGTCTTGCGGTGAGACCGTGCAAGTGGTGATCACTTGTAGACGTGTCGAGAACGTCTCAAAGACTTGATTGAAGTTAGCCCTTATCCTTCAGAAAGTCAAGGAATAAGGGGTAAAAATCAAAAACAATTACAATGGAGTAGTTGGCTTGTTTGCTAACTTTCCAGCAACGGTTCTTATACAAGCATAAAAATCCATAACTGGAAATAAAACCCTGATAGATAACAGGTAAATAGGTAAAGTTTGTCCAACTCCGTTTTTCTTTAGAGATGCCCGCAGGAGCGGGAGGAGAAGGGTCTGTTATTACAAGGCAAAGAAAAACTCAATACAACAGTAGGTATCTATCAATTTGAATAAGCGTTACTAGTCCTTATATTGTCTTCTTCAAACAGTAGATACCCTATTGTTGGGCAACATGCTAAAAAGCCTGCCGCACATTGGCACATTTGCAAAACCACACCTGCCGACCCTCAACCCAAGTTTTGCAAAAGAGCCAATTCACCACATGCTCCAATAAGGGACGATAATAATGATAATAAACAGTAAATGTTGATATATTTGCACTAAATGCTAATTGATATGAGCAAGAAGGCAATCAACAGATTGAAAGCAGTATTGGCGGAACAAGGCAAAACCAATAAATGGCTGGCTGAAGAACTAAGTAAAAACGAGACTACAATCTCACGTTGGTGCACGAATGAAGTGCAGCCTTCCATGGACACATTTGTGGAGATAGCCCGATTGCTCAATATAGATGTTAAAGAACTCATTAACTCGACAAAAAAATAAACAGGTATGCAGAATCAAACCCATAATATCACTTTTGACACAATACCTGTTAACCCTGATTGGTGTTTCAAAAATGTTCGATCAGTAGAACAATGGACACACGGCTATCACAGGTATCCTGCCAAGTTTCTTCCCAATTTGGTAAAAAAATTAATTGAAGAATATACTTATGAAAATGATTTAGTAGCGGACTTCTTTGCTGGGTGTGGCACTACTCTTGTTGAGGCCAAAGTTCATGGAAGAAAATCTATTGGGGTTGATATTAACCCGGTTGCAGAACTCATCACTAAAGCAAAAACAAATCCTGTAGCACCACAGAAAATTGAAAACAGATTCAATCTTATTGTAGAAAGCTTTGATGACTTTAATCTCAAGAAATACTCAAATATTGCAGTTCACGAACGAATAGATTATTGGTTTTCACAAGAACACAAAGCTAAAATCGCATTTTTGTATGACAAAATATTGGCAACAAGAGACCGTGCAACAAAAGATTTTTTCCTTGTTGCCTTATCACACATTCTTAAGAACTGCTCAAGGTGGCTACAATCGAGCACTAAGCCGCAAGTTGACCCAAAGAAAAACCCAACCGACCCATTTGTTGCATTTCAGGCTCATACCAAGCAAATGATGAAAAAAAATGCTGAGTTCTATGCGCAACTGAGCAAAGACAAGTATTTAAAAACAAAATGCGAAATACGATTGGAAGATGCCCGGAAAACTTCAATCCGTGCCAATTCTGTGAGTGCCATTATCACCTCACCACCCTATGTTACTTCTTATGAATATGCGGACATTCATCAATTGACCGGATATTGGTATGAGTACATTACCGATATGACTGAGTTTAGGAAAAACTTCATTGGCACATTTTATTCATTGAATCAGGAATTGGAGTGTGGTTCTGCACTTGCTCAGGAAATTATTGATAGTCTTTTAAAGAAGGATAAACGAACAGCCAAAGAAGTTGCCAATTACTTCAAAGACATGCAGGCGGTGGCAAAGGAAATGCACCGTGTTTTAAAGAAGGGGGGGCATGTCTGTCTGGTCATTGGGAATACCACATTTAAAAATGTGAAAGTAAAATCAGCAGAGGTCTTTGCTGAAATACTGGCCGATTTAGATTTTGAAATGGTAGAGATTATCAAAAGGAGCATTCCTTACAAACTAATTCCGACAATACGAGACAAGAAAACCGGAAAGTTTTCCAAAATGGAAAACAAAAACAGTAAACTGGTTTATCCAGAAGAGTACATTCTAATTGCTAAAAAAGGATAGTATGGCAATAGTTAATAAAAATAGTCAGCCTTTTAAGCCGTATGCAAGGTTAATGAACATTATTGGCGACCAACTAATCACTGATAAAAAAGTTGCTGTAATTGAGGTCGTTAAAAACTGCTATGATGCAGATGCTGAAAACGTTCAGGTTCGATTCTTCAATATGAATAACTATGGTAAAACGTACTTAACGGAAAAAGAACAGCCGTATATTGAAATTGAAGATGATGGAGATGGAATGTCTCTGAAAACCATAACAGATATTTGGTTAAGACCTGCTACTCCTAGCAAATTAGATAAGAAAAAACAAAAGCTGAATAAAACTAATAAAGGAAGAATTATACAAGGAGAAAAAGGAATAGGGCGATTTGCTATACATAAGTTGGGAGAAAAAATTGAATTATTCACCAAAGCAGCAGGAGATGAAGAAATTAAGCTTGAAATGGATTTTACTGAGTTTAATCCTGAAAAGGCAGACTTATTTAACCAGGCACCTTCTGAATACAAACTGTTGGAAGAAGTTCATAATAGTTGGTATGTAAATAATCCACCTGAAGAAATAAAAAATGAAAAGGGCACATTAATCCGAATCTACAATCTTCGGGAAAACTGGAAGGAAAATGATTTTGAAGAACTATACAAATCCATACAACGACTTATCCCACCTATTGATGAGAATGCTGAAAAATTAGGAGTTAATTTCAAGCAGGACTTTAGTATTCAAGTATATAAAAATGGTGACATATACAGCTCGGAGGAAGTCACCACTTTCAAGGATGTAATAGAAAGAGCTCAATTCACAATGATAGGCACAGTTTCAAAAGAGGGTGATTTAACTTTTGAATATAAATCAACATCACCTGTTCGAAATTTTGAAAGAGAAATCAACCTTTTGAGCAAAGAACAATTGGCCAAGAATAATTATATGTCTTATGCCATCGAGCGCGGATTTAAAGATAAGCATATCCCTACCTGTGGAACCTTTAGTTTTACATTTTACGCCTTCGATTTATCCAAACCAGATAAGACTATCCTAAATAAAGACATTGAACGCTTTATAAAAGACAATTTTGTTTTTGTACTCAGAGATGGCGTTCGTGTATACCCTTATGGAGAGAAGGGAATTGATTGGTTGAACCTAGATAAATTAAGAGCTACTTACCGTGCAGGTCAATTCATTAGCTACAATGACTTAACTGGTTTTGTATATATAAGTCAAGGCGGTAATCCATTGCTTCGAGATTCAACAAACAGGCAAGGAATCATGGATATTGACGGAGCTCTGGATGATTTCAAAAATCTTGTAACTGCCGTTACAGAAATATTCAATACAGAAATAAAAATTGATAAAAACAAACTCGAAATAAAGCGGAACACAGCTTTCAAAGATTCCAATGAGATTGTTGTCAAGTCTTTCAATACGCTTAAATCAAGCCTTGAAAAAATTGATAATAGGGATGTGCTTGAAAAAGCAAACAAGTTTTTAGATACCGTCCAAAAACACAATGCAGTTATGAAAGACCGTATGGAAACGGTTGAAGACTTGGCAGGTCTTGGTATGGCGGTTGAAAAAGCGTCACATGATGCGTTAACTCTATTGGCAAAGATGAGAAGCAATGTAAAAGACTTTAAAGTAAAAGCTAAGAATCAGGATTACAAAAATGGCGACTTGATTGAGTTATTAAACGAACTGGATGAGAACCTGAATTTTGTATATGATGAGATGCAGGTTATTCAACCTCTTTTCAAGAACCAGCGAAAATCCATTAAAGATGTAAGTGTTTATGAGACTATTGAAAAGGTGGTAAAGTATTTTAGACGTGATCTCAATGGAAAAATAGATGTCAAGATTCAGAAGGATAACGACATTATTCTAAAAACAAATACAGGGCTTGTACTACAAATACTCATCAACCTTATTGACAATGCCATTTATTGGGTGAATAAAAACGAGTCTAAGCAAAAGCAGATTACAATTAAAATTAACAGTAAGAACAATTCATTGACAATTGCAGACAGTGGCCCAGGAATTCGGGAAGATGTCGCTCCTTTAATTTTTAATGAGTTTTTCTCACTTAAATCAGATGGCCGTGGCTTGGGACTTTATATCGTTAAAGAAATTCTTCTCCGAATTAATGGAGAAATTTTCGTTGTTCAGGAAGAAAAAGAGAGGCTCCTCTCAGGGGCTAACTTCATTGTCAAATTCAATAAGGAACAATAATATGGAAGGAGTTATATTATTTGCAGACGACCATATTTTTGATTCGCAAAGGCTTGAGAACAAGTTGTTTCGAAAATTCAATTCAGACGGTGCTTTTTCTACTTTACCAATTAATAATCTCACCATTCTTGAGAAGACAGTTTCATCAATATCGACTTACAAAGCATTGATTCTTGACTGGAATTTTAAGCGAGAAATAGATGAAGACGAAGAAGGTATTCAAATGCCAGATGAAAACCCTCATGAGTTTTTAAAGTCTAAGAAAATTTATTCGCTTGTATACATTTATTCTCAGGAAGAAATAGCACAAGAGATTAAGGAAGAATTAGAAACATTATATCCGGGTAAAATATTTTTTGAGAAGAAGGAGAACGTTGATGAGCCTGAAAAGGAATATGAAAAAATCATAAACGGTATTAAAAAATTTGAAGACCAAAATACTCACTTGGTAGTTCCTTTTGTGTGGAGCCAAGCAATAAACCAATCCGCCCAAATCATATTTTCAGAATTAGAGCAAGCTGATCCGAATTGGATAAAAGAAATATATAATACTGCGAAAAATGATGGGACAGAGCCTAATACAGAGGTCATAGGTGTTTTCCAGAATCTTTTGAACGAATCAATTATCCAGAATCAACCTCTATTAAAGTCTTTAGATGAATCGAAAGAATTGCCGGAAGTGGTAGTAGCAGATAAAGAGGATTCCTTGGCTAAATTATATAACAGGATTTATTACACGAAACTCATTAAAAATGCTCCTTTGATGACAGGAGATATTTTCAAATTTAATGAGGATGAGTTTGCCATTCTAATTACTCCAGAGTGCGATATGAATAAGAAGAAAGATAGCATTTTGGAGTTTTTGATTATTTCGAAAAAAGCTTCAGAAGCTTTTAAGAAGAAAAAGAAGAAAGATGATTCTATTTTCAACAATGGGGTTCAAAGCAGACACATTTTACCCTCTTTTCCGTTCGAATCAGACAACTTTAATCTATCTGCACTCATAGATTTTGAAACTGCTTTCGTTGTAAAAACTAAAGTAGAATTTGAGAATATGAGAGAAGGGTTTAAACTTAACTCACCTTATATCTATCAAGTGCGACAAAGATATTTATCCTATGTCGGTAGAGTTGGTGTTCCAGCAATTCCTCAAAGCCTTAGATTATTTAACCTGAAATAAAGTGAGCATACGACATTACACTCGCATGAAAAGAACGAAAATGTCAAATCTCAACATCCACACACATTGCCAAGCCGCACAAAGCCAACGCACCAGCCAAAGCTTGTCAAAGAGTGCGTCTGAGCCAACGCACGGACAGAAAAGAAAAAGCACGATTGCCCAACATTGTATAAAAGCAATAGCGGGTGAAGTAGCAAAATCAAGGTCTGTGCATTTAATAAACTTCTGTGGTGACGGACAGATAATCGCTTTGAAATCCGCTACTGCTCTTATACTAGACCGTTGGTGCGCCACGAGGTGGCATTTATCCAGTAGGTGTAAATCCTACCAGGGCAATTGACTGTTCACCCTGAAGAAAAGCGGACAGTAAATTTCGTGAGGAGTTCGCTGAAGCTCCGTTGTTTTTCAAATACTCAAGCCGCAATGCGCAAGTGTGAACCCGTTGTAGCTTCGATATGTGTACCCGTAGATTTGGGGACAGTTTTGACGGTCTGGAACCCTGCCATACTACAAAGATCAACAGTCATTTGATTTGTAGTAAACTACCGGAGTCAAAGGGGTGGCGTGAGTATAGATGGATGAATGTTAAACGTGGGAGGTCTCTTTCAGCAAAGGGTGGCAACCTTAAAAGCGTGCCTATAAGTATTACGAAATTGCACGTAGCGAAAAGAGAAATCGGAGGAGTTCATAGTACCTATGACAGCAAGGACAACAAAACCTTGCTTAGGAAAGGGACTCTACTTTAGACAAGCTTATATGGAATACAGAAAGACAAGTATTGACGAGAGTCTATCAGCAAGTCCAACGGTGGTAAATACCGATGAGCAAATTCGTGTGTTCCAAAGGAAGCTATACATTAGAGCCAAGCAAGACGGTAGCTTCAAGGCGTATAGCCTTTACGGAAAACTCTGTGAAGGCCAAACGCTTAGTGAAGCCTACCGAAGGGTTAGGCAAAACTATTCCAAGGGAGTAGGGGTTGATAATCAGGGGTTTGATGATGTCGAAAAGAAAGGTTTAAACACCTTTCTGGCAGATATAGGTCAAGAGCTTGAAAATCGCACCTACAAGAGCCAAGCCGTAAGGCAAGTGCTCATACCCAAGGAAAAGAAAGGAGATTTCAGGAAACTGGGCATCCCCACCATTCGCGACAGAGTGGTACAAATGGCAGTAAAAATGCTGATAGAGCCACTCTGGGAAGCTGATTTCTGTGAAACATCGCATGGGTTCAGGCTCAAACGTAGCGCAAAAGAAGCCATCAAACAGGTAAAGCAAAACATTTACGCAGGACATCAATTTGTATATGATGCCGATCTATCCAAGTATTTTGACACGATAGATCATAGTAAGTTATTTGTTTTATTGAAAGAGCGATTGACAGACAAAGGAATCCTGAGGTTGATACAACAATGGCTAAGAGCCCCCGTTCAGCTACCCGATGGCAAACTACTGGCAAGCCGAAAAGGTAGTCCGCAGGGCGGAGTCATCTCACCGTTGTTGTCCAACATTTATCTCCACGCCTTTGACCGCATTGTAAACAACCCCAAAGGGAAGTTTGCAAAAGCCAACATCCGCATAGTCCGCTATGCCGATGACTTTCTACTAATGGGTAAAGGATATTTCAGTAAAGAAATACTGAGCTACATTAGCAGAATAATGGACAACATGGGGCTAAGCCTTAATAAAGAAAAGACCAAACTCTTGCACATCAGCAAGAGCAGTCTGCATTTCTTGGGCTTTGAGTTCAGGACAGTTCCGTCCAAGTTTGGATGGAACAGGAAGAACTACACCAATGTACGCCCCAGTATGAAATCACGCTCAAAGTTCTACACCAAGCTGCGCGATTTGCTAGCCAAACGTAAGCATTGGACAATAGAGTGGATAGTCTGGAAGCTAAATGAGCAGCTTATAGGCTGGCTCAACTACTTCTCTATCAACAAAGTGACGCATATCTGGGAAACCATTAAGGTCATCAAAAAGCATTTGGACTACAAATTATTTAAATGGATGAAAAGTAAAGGAAGGAAAGCGCATCGGAAGCTAAGCCAGCGACCCTATGACAATCTGGTTAAGTTTTACAAACTGCTAGACATAGAGAAGTATGCCCGCTTGAAAACCCTTGCGAAAGCTCAATGAAGAAGTCTATCGGTAAGCCGTATGAGCGAAAAGTTCACGTACGGTTTGATGAAGGGGGCGCTGATAGTTTACTTGTTATTAGTATCTTTAGAGGTACTGACAAAGTAGGCTATCAGGCTCTACTCTACTGGTGCATATAACAGGAACGCATAAGAAACTGAAAAAGTAAATGAAATTAACGATAAGAAAAGAAAATACAGAAGACTTTAAAACAGTCTTTAACCTTATAGAAAAGGCATTTGAAAATGAACAAATGAGCGACCAAAAGGAACAGTTTTTAGTGGAACGATTGAGAAAGTCAAATGCTTTTGTTCCCGAACTTTCAATAGTAGCCGAAACCGAAAACAAAATTGTTGGACATATTCTGTTGACAAAACTTAAGATTAAAAACAAATCGAACGAATTTGACTCATTGGCTTTAGCACCTGTCTCTGTCTTACCTGAATTTCAAGGAAAAGGAATTGGCGGGAAATTGATAGTCGAAGCCCATAAAAAAGCTAAAGAATTAGGACATAAATCAATCGTTTTACTTGGACACGAAAATTACTATCCAAGATTCGGTTATGAACAAGCTGATAAGTATGGAATAGAATTGCCGTTTAAAGTTCCGAAAGAGAATTGTATGGTAATTGAGTTGGTTGAAGACGGACTAAAAGGAGTAAATGGAATGGTTGAATACCCTAAAGAGTTTAATGAATAAAAATACGACCGCACAATAACTAAGCATTCTGACGGCTGGAACAGCCTAGTCTGAATGCAATGTTGAACCCTGAGAAAGTTTCAGGGTAAACTTCAATGAAACATTGAAAGGGTGTTGGGAATTAGGTTTACTATGGGGAATGATTTTCTTCTTTTGCTTTTTTAGCGATGTGAGAATGAAAAAGTTTCTGATTTTAAATTGTTCTTTGTCCTAGGGTTCCTTTTTTTAGTATTTATTATTGAATAGGTAAACGGTTTTGGAGTGAATTTTAGGCTGTTATTACCATTTGGGCATACCTGTCCCATTAAGCTAGCTGGAGCTCATTATTTTGCTTTCTGATTTTGTTAAACCAGTTGGCTGGTGGCCCCCTTTGATCAAAGCATGCCACTGTATGCAGTTCTCCCGTTTTGCAACAAGGGCACTTTCTGAGCATTGAAGTAGGTTTTTCCCCTACTTCTATTACGACCTGACCGATCTGCCTGTCGATATTGATTTTGTGTGTGGCCTTGAAGGCACTGGCCAAGATTCCATAATGTCTGATGCGGGTAAAGACCTTTGGTCAGACCCCGACTATAGGGGCAAGTTAGGTAGCGTGAACCTGCTTAGGAATTCAGAAGCCTACAGTGTACAAGTTTCTTTTTCAACCTCTGGAATAATTTGGTATCTTCGATACAAAATGCCCATGCTGGGCATACACAATGGCTATAAGTAATTGCTTGTGCTCATCTACTTCTGAAAATCTGTAGGGATTTTCAGTTTGGTGCGTACTTGCAAAGTTAAGTGTTAACTCACACAATTAGCTATAGCCGAGACCGTTACCAGTAAGGGGGAAACAAACTAGAAGACAAAGTGATAAATACTAAAAAAAATCAATAACAATATAAGTTCTTGTTTTGAATGACAAAAATTAAATAACCATATGGATAAAACAATTAATTTATATAAAGATGTTAGTATAGAAAAGACAAAATTAGAAAAATATGTAAGTGTTGGCGATAATTCAAGAATAGTAAATTGTCATTTAGAGGAATATGTTAGGGTAGACAGAAGAAACTACTTTCAAAATACTAGTATAGGTAAACACACGTATACAGGGTGTGACACAAGAATATATAACGCAACGATTGGGAAATTCTGTTCTATTTCTTGGCATGTTACTATTGGGGGAGGGGAACATAAGATTGATAGAATTACTACTCATGACTTTTTATACAATCCTAACTCTAATCTTAATATTTACAATACAAAGGATTGGCACAATAGATATGAGAAAAAAGTAATAATAGGTAATGATGTTTGGATTGGAGCAGGTAGCGTTATTTTAAGAGGTGTGGTGATTGGTGATGGAGCGGTGGTTGGAGCAAACTCTGTAATAACAAAAGATATTCCACCCTACGCAGTTGTAGCAGGAAATCCGGGAAGGGTAATAAAATTTAGATTTCCCGAAGATATAATTGATAGAATAATGAAACTGAATTGGTGGGATCTAGATGATTCGGTAATTATAAATGAGATAGAATCGTTTAGAGATGGGGATATACTTCAAACCCTAAATAAACTTGAAAAAATAAAAAAATGAATATATTATTAACGTCAGTAGGTAGAAGAGGCTATATTGTCGATTATTTTAAGCAAGTATCAAAAGATGCTAAGATTCATGTATGTAATAGTGTGTTTACAATTGCTTTCAGAAAAGCTGATTTTAGTTTTATTGCACCTAATATATATGACAATGATTATGTTGATAGTTTAGTAGAGTATTGTAAAAAGCATAAGATAGATGCAATAATGTCGTTATTTGACATAGACCTAGTAGTTTTAGGTTCGTCAGAAAAGCGATTTGAGGAAATTGGTGTTAATTTAGTTCATGCACCACTGAAAACCCTTAAAATATGTAATGATAAATGGTTGACATTTAAATTTGCACAGGAAATAAACATTGCAACTCCTAAAACATATCTATCCATAGAAGATGCATTAAAGGAAATAGAGTCAAAGCGTGTTTATTATCCCTTAATTATAAAACCTAGGTTTGGTATGGGGTCTATTGGTCTGTATGTTGTAGACAATAGAGAAGAGTTGCAAGTTCTGTATAATAAATGCAAAAATGAGGTGTTTAATTCCTATTTGAAGTATGAGAGTGCCGATTTCAAGGAAGAAAGTGTATTGATACAAGAGTTTAAAAAGTCGAAAGAATATGGATTAGATATAATTAATGACTTGAATGGTAATTTTGTAACTGTAATTCCTAAAGAGAAGGTGGAGATGCGTTCTGGAGAAACAGATTTAGGTTTGACGGTTGACAATGCAAGATTTATTGAATTAGCTAAAAAATTATCCCAAGCAACTAGGCATAAGGGTATTCTTTCTGTGGATATACTTGCTGATGAGGCCGATACCTTGAATTTGTTAGAGATGAATTGTAGAATATCCGGACACTATCCAGTTGCGCATTGTGCTGGTGTAAATTATCCAAAACAATTAATAGAATGGTTAAATAAAAAAGAAACTAACTTAGAAAATTTTGAGTATAAAAGAGGTGTATACGTAACAAAGGAGCTTCTGCCAGTTGTTTGGCAATGATACTCCTGTGCATATGAGTCGACACTAACAAGACCAGACTCAAGAAGTATCAAAAATAAAAGATTGCCAGTACCGAGCGTAACGAACGGCTGAAAATTCGTTACCCAACTGTTTATAAGATGGTGGAACCGACCCATTGGTGTTGTCCTACAGGGGAGAACATCAAACCACCATAAGGTGCTTTGGTAAAGAGTCAAGGTATTGAGCGTTATGGAAAAGGCCAGGTCAAGAGCGTGGTCAGGCAAGGATAAAGGAGATGAATGCAAATGAACCTCTGATGAAGTGTCCCTGATACTCAGGGCAGGCTGAGAAAGTGCTACATTCTGTCAAAAGTGTTTGAAGTATGACAAACATTACGAGTTCAGTGGTTACCTGTTTATTGACTGGACGGCAGGGTTTAGCTATCTGGTTTTTCTTTACTTGTCATGGTAACGAAAGAAGACCCAAAATACGACCTTAAAATTACTACCCTTGTTCAAATAAGGGGGGTAAGGTTGAAGAACAGCTAAAATAGGAGCTTCTTTGCCATAAAATATATACTTTTTGACCATCAAATTAAAACTACAATAATGTTAGCCACTACTCGAGAAAAATTACAAACTGTTAGTACTGCCACACTAGCCACAGCCTTGTTTAAACGAGGTCTTAAAAATCAATTCATTCAAGGGGTTAAGCCATTGGAAAAAGGGAAGCCTACCATGGTGGGAGTAGCCTTTACTTTACGGTATATTCCTGCAAGGGAAGATCTTAATCCCATTACTGTATTTCAAGACCCTAGACATCCTCAACGGGTGGCGGTAGAAACCTGCCCCAGTGGAGCGGTTTTGGTTATCGACAGTCGAAAAGACAGTAGGGCGGCTTCTGCAGGTTCTATTTTGGCTTCTCGCCTGATGGTCCGTGGTGCTGCAGGGATTGTTACGGATGGGGGATTTCGGGATTCCGCTGAAATTGCCAAGTTGGACATGCCTTCCTATCACCATTCCCCTTCTGCCCCGACCAATTTAACTTTACACCAAGCCATGGACATCAATGTACCTATTGGGTGCGGTGACGTGGCTGTTTTCCCTGCTGATGTGGTAGTAGGTGATGATGATGGGGTAATCGTTATTCCTGCTCACTTGGCTGATGAAATCGCCGATGAGGCCATAAGCATGACCCTTTACGAAGATTTTGTAACCGAAAGGGTATTGGAAGGACATAGCATCGTAGGATTGTATCCGCTCACCTTAGAAGCGAATAAAAAAGAATTTGAGCTGTGGAAACAAAAAATGGAGGCTTCAAAGGACTGAATCAAATAGCCTGAATTGAACCGCAGCCTGAGCCTGTCGAAGGGAACGGTTCAATTTAGGCAACACTTCAACCCGAAATATGCAATAGACATTCTATTACGTGCTGAAATCGCTTTAAAA
>NZ_CAXBBV010000022.1:0-23820 GCF_963973945.1 uncultured Roseivirga sp. | reverse complement strand
TTCGGGAGGTAGCCGCTGAAGCAAACAAATGCCCAGGTGGCGGAATTGGTAGACGCGTTGGTCTCAAACACCAATGATTTCACGATCGTGCCGGTTCGACCCCGGCCCTGGGTACAAAACCTCTCGAATTTCGGGAGGTTTTTTTATTGCTTTCAAATCAATTAGTCGACTTCTAATTTCTCTGTAAATTGCAGTTTATCTTCTAAGCTAAAAGGTTAAAATATGTCGATCTCAAAAGAGTCTGAATTAATTGGAATGAAAAAGATTAGCGCAGTAGTGGGTACTACTTTAAAGCTAATGCGCGAACATGCCCAAGTAGGTATGTCTACCAAAGAATTAGACAATTACGGGGGAGAGATTTTAAAAAGTTATGGTGCTAAATCAGCACCTTTTGAAACTTATGGTTTTCCTGGTTATTCATGTATCAGCGTAAATGAAGAAGGTGCCCACGGAATTCCTTCTAAATCGAAAATACTAAAAGAAGGTGACCTCATTAACATTGATGTTTCCGCAGAACTCAACGGGTTTTGGGCCGACAATGGCGGTTCTTTTGTTTTAGGGAAGGATATTCATAATCATCAGCCCTTGGTAGATGCCTCTAAAAACATTCTACACAAAGCCATTCACAGCATTAAAGGAGGAGTGAAAATAGCGGACATTGGTCAGATCATTGAAACCGAAGCAAAAAAATCTGGATTTAGAGTAATTAAAAATTTAGCTGGTCATGGGGTAGGCAGAAGCTTGCATGAATCGCCTGATGATATTTTGAATTACAGAGTAAAAAGTAATCACCAAAGGTTTAAGAAAAATACTACTGTGGCTATTGAGACCTTTATTTCAACCAAATCAAACTTAGCCGTAGAACTTAGGGATGGCTGGACATTGGTAGGCAACAAAGGAGGTTACATTACCCAGCACGAGCACACCATTTTAATTACAGACGATCAGCCTGTAATTCTTACTGAGTGCAATGGTATTTGGGATTAAACCTTTTCTCTGGGTTTCTGCATACCCATATTTATAAAGAAATTACCTTATCTTGATCTATGGAAAAGGAGATCGTAAAGGAATATTCAAACGGTGAACTCACTGTGGTTTGGAAGCCGCAAAAATGCGTTCATGCTGGCGAATGTGTAAAGGCATTACCAGAAGTGTATAACCCCAAAGAGAAACCTTGGATCAAAGCCGAAAATGCTTCAACCCAAGCGCTAAAAGACCAAATCGCTAAATGTCCTTCTGGGGCTTTGAGCTACTATATGTAGTAGAAGAGCCCTCGAAAAGTTTTCCTATTTAGGTTAGCCAAAGTGATTTAGCACCTTTGGAACAATTATATCAGCTTTTGGAGGGATTAGATTAATTACTGTATAGTAATGCGAGCTTCAGAATATAAATCGTAAACGGCCACAGTGGTGCTGTGTCCTGTGGCGTTTCCCCAAAAAGGGTGTTTGTTAATCAACGTTCTGTTTTCTACATATTCGGGATGATAATCGCTTTCCAGATCGTCCCAAACTACAAGCATATATTCATAACGCATTTTGCTTTCGCGACCTTCTTCAAGCCATTGCTCAAACTGCTGTTCATCTAATGATTTAGGGTATTCTCTACTATCGAACATATGCTATTTCAATTGAGTTAGTGGCTTAAGCAAGCCCTTGTCTTCCAAGGAAGCTCGTATTCGCTCGTGATTTTTCCAGAATTTTGATTCAATCTTTTTCATTAAACGTTTGTACTCTGGCAAATCTCTCATTTTCTCTGTGAGCGGATCATCATCAAAAAGAACTAACCAATATTGATAGTTATCTTCTTCTGAAAACAGTTCTAAATACTTAATAGACTTCTCAAAATCATTGTGATAGGCATAATAAACGGAAAGCATTATGTTCTTATAAATCGACTCATCCTGTTTAACAAAGTCCAGATAGTCGGCAAAAAAAGCTTTCGCTTCTTCCTTTTGCCCCATCTTATCAAAAACAACCCCAATGGTGGCATTTTGATGCACGTAAATATTAAGATGAGCGGCCTCTCGTTGGTTTATAAACTTTTGATAATAAAAGTACGCGCTATCATAATCTCGCTTATAGTAATAGACCTTCGCCACCTCTTGCAGAATATCCAATCGAGTAGTATCCTTTCTCCACGCCTTTACAAGCAAACTCGATGTTTCATCTAAATCATGATTCTTAGCATAGAGCATGTAAGCTTTTGCATGGTTGGTGTATAAGTTACCCGAAAAATATTCTAGCGATTTATCTGCATACATTAGGGCTTCATCCACAAAACCAGTTTGTATTAAGGCATTACTTAAGTGCAAATAAATGTAACTGTTCATCACCGAATCATTGGCCGCTTCATTCAGTTGAATTCCTTTCAAAGCATACTCCAAGTATTTTTCAGTATTGGGCCTTACGTTGGCATAAAAATCAGAAAGGGTATTAATGACAAAAGCAGAGTTAGGGTTATACTCTAAGGCCCGTTCTAAATATGGCACAACCAAGGCGTATTCTTGATTATGCATATAATACATAGCCTTAGCCATTAAGCTTTCTGCCAGTTTGGGGTCATATAACAGCGCCTTATCAGAATGATTATTGATTTCAGCAGTATATCGCTTGTCTTCCCTAAATATATCCAAGTAATAGTAACTCATGGCCAAGCCTGCATGTGCCAAGGCAAATTGCTCATCTAGCTCAATCGCTTTATTGAAGTACTTTATTGCTTCTTGTAAACTTTCAGTATTACCTATAACATACTGATTCTGTCCTTTCAAAAAGTAATCATAAGCCTCAAGGTTATCAGTAGGAATCTTCTCAATTCGATTTTGCTCTTCAGGGGTAATCACTGCCTGAATTTCAGAGGCAATGCTTATCGCTATTTCTTGCTGCAATTCAAAAATGCTGGTTACTTCGCGGGTATACTGCTTTGCCCAAAGTTGTTTATCGGTAACTGCGTCTATCAACTGAATATTGAGCAGAATTTGGTTTCCAATTTTCTGCCCGCTACCCTCTACAAAATAATTCACATTCAATTCCTTCGCTATTTCAGGAATTGACTTATTGGTGTTTCTATATTTTTCAGAAGATGTCCGACTAATCACCCGTAAGTCATTAATTTTCTGAAGGTTATTTAAAGTAGACTCCAACAGGCCATTGATCAAATAGATGTTAGTCGAATCGCTACTGTCGTTTTTGAAGGGCAACACGGCTATTGATTTTTCTAATTGCAGAGGTGCCGATTCGTTTGAGGGTTTAAAGGCGAAATAAGCAATCACAAGAATAAGCGCGGTTAATGCGGCTAGACCCCATGCAATTTTACTTTTTTCATGAACAGGTTTACCTTCAATTGGGCTGGTAGGTTCTTCAGGTTGCCATCTTTTACTGGCTTCTCCTGGCGGAAAACCATATTCTTCGCGAAAGCACTTTATAAAATAAGAGGTGCTGCTGAAGCCAATAGCATAAGAGACTTCGGTTACATTTTGAGAAGAATTCACCAACAATTCCATGGCACGTTTCAACCGTACTTGCCGAATGAATAAACTGACGGAAAGCCCCGTGGATTTTTTAAGTCTGCGCAGAAGATTAGAGCGACTCATGTTGATGGCCTCTGCGAGTTCTGAGACACCAAAATTTTCATCGGATATATTCTCTTCAACCACCCTAGTGAGTTGATTCAAAAAATCCTTTTCATGTTGATTGAAATCGGTCATAAACAGAAATAGAAACGCTTACAAAGGAAGTCAATATTCTTCGAAGCGAAAAACGACTTCAACCCTTCAATTTAGGAGGAAAAACCACTTTTTGCATCATAATTTATACTCATGCATCATAAAAACTATGATGTCCGCAAACTTGATATTTTAATCCGCATAGCTTTTAATCCCCATTTCTGGCTTCTAACCACCTTTGCAGAGAACAAAATCAAACGATTAAAGGAAAAATAAAAATCATGAAAACTCAAGTAACAATTATCAGCAGAACATTAGTCATTAGCGCTATTTGCTTAATGTTTGTAGGCACTTCTTGTGCTCAGAAAAAAGAAAACACCACAGAAAACAGTTCAGCTACGGAAAAAGTAAAAGCTCCTAAAATAGACATTCACACAGCCGCAATTTCAGGAGACTTAGAAGCCATAAAACAACATATTAAAGCAGGCTCAAACCTAAATGAAAAGGAGGCTTTTGGCGGTTCTAGCCCGTTGATTACAGCCGCATTATTTAATAAGCCGGAAGTGGTTAAAGCTTTGATAGAAGCAAAAGCCGACATCAACCAAGTAAATAATGATGGCTCCACAGCATTGCATTCAGCAGCCTATTTCTGCAATACCGAAGTGGTTGAAATATTACTGGCTAACAATGCAGACAAGACCATTAAAAACAATTTTAAACAGACTGCATTAGAATCTATTTCTGGTCCATTTAGCGAAGTGAAAGGGATTTATGAGATGTTCGGAAAACAACTGGGACCTATGGGTCTGAAAGTTGATTTGGAACACATCGAAAAGACTCGTCCTGTCATTGCTGAAATGCTTAAATAAATTAAAAACACAAAGGTCAAAAACTCAAAAACATGACAGCAATCAACACAAGAAGGTACGATATAGACTGGATCAGGGTAATCGCCATCGGCTTACTCCTGATCTACCATATCGCGATTGGGTTTCAGCCATGGGGGCTTTTCATCGGCTTTATTCAAAGCGAAAATTCGATTAGCGCCATTTGGACACCTATGTCTATGTTAAATGTCTGGAGAATTCCTCTTCTATTCTTTGTAAGTGGGATGGGAGTGTTTTTCGCCATTAAAAGAAGAAGTTGGAAAGCGCTGATTAAGGAAAGGACAGGCCGAATTCTAATTCCATATCTATTCGGAATAGCCTGTATTGCTCCTCTGCACATTATCATTCTTCAGCATTACTATGGTCAAGAAATGACTTATATATTAAACCCAGGTCACTTATGGTTTTTGGGGAATATTTTCGTGTACGTGCTACTGCTTTCACCCTTTTTCTTCTATTTAAAAAAACATGAAAACGGAAAAATTGGTCTTCTTATCAAAAAGGTATTCCAAAGTCCTTTTGGCTTTATGGTGATTGTGTTATCATTGACTGCCGAGGTACTAATAGTTCAACCTATCCCTTACGAACTATATGCTCAAACTTGGCATGGCTTCTTTCTAGGGCTTTTGGCTTTTCTCTTTGGCTTTTGCTGCGTTTATAGCGGTAAAGAGTTTTGGGGCTTTATTCTGAAATGGAGATGGTTGCTCATTTTGGTCGCTGTGGCACTTTATACCATCCGCATTTTAGGGCTTCAACCCCAAATACAAAACTATTTAGTAGCAGCAGAAACCTGTTTCTGGGTATTTTCTGTTTTCGCTTTCGGATATAAATACCTGAACAGACCGAGCAAAGCTTTGAGCTATTTGAGTCAAGCAGCTTATCCGATTTACATTATCCATATGGCATTTCTGTACTTAGGGTCATCATTGATTTTCCCATTGGACATTCCTGTAGAATTACAATTTGTGTTGGTCGTAACCTTTACTTTTGTAGGCTGCTTCGGATTCTATGAATTGATTATTAGAAGAGTTTGGTTTTTAAGGCCACTTTTTGGGCTTAAAATGAAAGCCAAAGCTGAATAAATTCAGAAGTTGGTTATCTCAGGATAACCAACTTCTGAATATCAATTTATTAAAAGCTAAAATCCTGATTTTTAGAATCATATTAGCTTTTAGAACAGCTAGCGCAGCAACCAGAAATTAAACCATTAAATGATTCGGATACATAGCCTTGGGGCAATGGAACGGAGATTTCGTTTTCTAGACATTCTACCTTTCCGCATTTTAAACACCTAAAATGAAAATGGTTATGATTGTGTTTGCCTTCCTTTTCCATGCAGTTTAAGCAGAGTGCAAAATATTGCTTTCCGTCATCCCCTACTATTTTATGTACCTGGCCATCGTCACAAAAACGGTTCAATACCCTGTAAATCGTAGCCCTATCCATTTGGGAATTTACTTCTGCTTGAATCATTTCATGACTCATAGCAGCATTAGCCGACTTTAAGGCTTCCAATATTTCGGTCTTGGATTCGGTGTTCCTTCTCTTCATTTTTTAATGCGACTTTGTTGCAATAATAAAAACAATATTTACCTTTGGCAAAAGGTAGTTCCATATGAAGCCAAGCTTCGAAATGTAAGCCCTACCCTAAAATCATAAGATAAGTTATTCTTCATTAAAAAACTGAATGTAATGACCAACAACCCAACTTTTGAAGTAATTATTGTAGGAGGAAGCTATGCTGGTCTTTCTGCTGCACTCACTCTAGGCAGATCTCTTCGGAATGTATTAGTTATTGACAGCGGAAAACCATGCAATGAACAAACTCCGCATTCTCATAATTTCCTTACTCAAGATGGCAAAACGCCAAAGGAAATTTCTACTATAGCGAAGGCTCAAGTTGAAAAATATGAGTCCGTTACTTTTCTAAATGGGCTGGCTATAAAGGCCGAAAAAACCAATGTGGGTTATAGGGTAGAAACATCTATGGGCGCAACCTACAATGCCAAAAAGCTAATTCTAGCTTCGGGCATAAAGGACATTTTACCTCAAATTAAAGGCTTTAAAGAATGTTGGGGAATCTCCGTTATCCATTGCCCTTATTGCCATGGTTACGAGGTTAGACATAAAAAAACAGGAATTTTAGCCAATGGAGATGCTGCTATGCATTACGCAAAACTCATTAATAATTTAACTGATGAGCTCGTGCTATTCACCAACGGGGAATCCACGCTTAGCGAAGAGCAAACCCAACAAACCAAAAGTCACAACATCACAATTATTGAAACGGAAATTGAGGAAGTAGTACAGCGTAATGGCCAAATTGATCATCTGCTTTTAAAAGACCAATTCAAGGTTTCGCTCAGTGCTCTTTACCATGGACCAAGGTTTCTTCAGCATTCTGATATTCCTGAACAATTGGGTTGCGAAATGACTGAGCAAGGTTTAATAACTGTGGACGGTTTACAAAGAACTACTGTTCCGAATGTTTATGCCTGTGGTGACAATTCAAGTATGAGAACTGTAGCCGTTGCAGTCGCGTCTGGCATGAGGGCTGGTGCATCCGTCAACTTCGACTTGGTTAGCGAAGCTTTTTAAGCAATAGCTTTATCTCAAAATCGTCAGCTTTCCAAAGCCTAGCTTATTGAAGCCTCGGTCGCCTTTAGTTGCTCGCGCTCCTAAGTCTTGACCATTGGCTTTAAGCTTTACGCGATATAAATAAACACCATTTGCAAGTTGGTCACCAAATTCATCCTTACCGTCCCAAGCATAATCGGTAATATTATTTCCAATACGAATTGGTCCCAATTCATCTTGTGTGATTTCTCTTACCACTTTTCCTGAAACTGTAAAAATCTGGATGGTTACTTGATCAGGAACTTCGCTTCCTGTAAGTGTAAATACAAATCTTGTACTGCTTGAAAATGGATTTGGATATGGATAGAAGTTAGTAACTGTAGATTCATTAATTACTTCGAAGGTAATGGTATATGGCCCAATTCCAGACTGATTTCCTGAGGCGTCTGTTGCTTCAACTTGTAGCGAATAAACACCATCTTCAAGCCCATCTGGCTGAAACTGCACTCGATAATTAGAGTTTTCAGTGGCTGGAGTGAAAGTCACATTTGGATCTGAGAAGTTAATTCGCTGAAGCTGGCAACCATCACAGGCGGAGCCTAGCATAATCTCTACTCCAAGTGTATCAGTTTTTAAGAGAAACTGATTGTTATCGCGTAATTCTAAAGCCACCAATGGTCTGGGTGAAACAATATCTCCGTCAAGAATATTAACACCATCAAAAGTAACATCAATAGCCGGATTGGTTTCGTCTCTCAATACATTGAAAAAGCCTTCGAGCCTAATCACATTATTATTAAAGTACTGTTCAAGTTCGCCTCCATTGTTCACAAAAACCTCCATGTCATTCAAACCTACTTTTCCTTTGGTTTCTACTGGCAAGGTGAAATCAACAAACTGGCCTGCCGCAACAGCAGGAATCTCTATGGTAGCTGTTACTTCTTCTCTCGTATTTTGATTGTACAAAATGTAACGTACTTCCAGTGGTCCTTGAAAGTTATATTCTGAAATATTGGTGAACCTGAATTGTGCATTAAATGGTTCGCCCTCTTCTAATTCAATATTCGTGTTCTTGTCATTCTGTAATGAAACAATCCCTTCTGGAACTCCAGCAAATGAAACCGACCAACTTTTCAGCTGAGGAGGCGTAGCCAAGTCTTTGTCTTTCATTACCACATAAAACCTTAGGTATGGATACTGCACTGGGTTTACAGCGCTTAAGTCAGCATCATCAAAGGCAATATTGGGGAATAAAACAGTTTCGGTTCCATTAGGTGCTACCCCTACTATATCGAAGGTAATTTCATCTGTAGCACCTAATTGAATATCTTTTGTAAACCTACCCCAAGCACTGGCTGGGCCAATTGTTGGAGACTGAACACTACCGCTATCAATACTGGCTACAATGGCGGCATCAAATGTAATTCTTGCTTTTCGTGCATTATCATCGGCACCGATCGGCTCACCAACCACTTCTTGTGCTTGTCCTGCTACTTGGCCTTTTCGACCATACATAATATAAGGCTCACCTGTTTGTAATGCATTAATGGTAAATCGGCTAGCCCCAACTCTTTCCATGTCGTCTCGCACATCAGTTCGCCAATCATCATAATTCAACTGCCCTACAGAGAAGAAAAGCACAAAGTCACCTTCATCAATGCCATCTACATATTGGCGCATTAAACTTTGTGCTGGTGCAATATTTACATCTGAAAGAGATTCGTTGGTAAATGAATTAATATAGCTTGGTGATTTACCACACTTGAGCGGATCATTTTCATCAAAAACTCCGTCTGTCTGTAAAACGAAATAAGGCTGGCCACTATCTTTATTGAAAGCTATTGCATTAAATGTGCTCAAGTTACAAGGGTTGGCAGGGATAATGGCTTGTCCATTTACATTCACCACCACATCGGAAGCCCGTTGACCGCTTGCGTGTTCTGAGCCATAAGTTTCAATTTCGATGTTGGTAGTTGTTCCTGCAAACACCCAAACATCACTGTTTTCGCTTTTAGTAACAGAGCTCAATCTTAAATCCGTCAGCTGATCAAATTCCGTTTGCGCCCAACCTCGAACACTATTTTCTATATAAGTAAAGGAGGAGTTCGCCCAAGGAATAGGATCCAGAATTTGCTCATCTTGAAAGACACTTCTCCAGTAATATTGAATAGAGTCGTTTACAGTTGACGGCACCAGGTCTAACTTCCATGTAGCAATCCCCTTTCCTGTTAGTACCTGTTCTTTTTTCCAAGAACTATCAAATGTATTGACAGTATCGATTTGCACTACAAACGATCTATCGTTCAGCCTTAGATCAGCCGACTGCACTACAAGGTCTACGGAAGTAGAATTGATAGTTTGAAAGTTAAAAGGAGCAGTATTAAATGTTCCTTTTGCTGGGAAGAAGAATGAAGCTTCCGCACTATTATTCAGTTCACTCCCTTCCTCTACATTTCCTTCAGCATCAAGAATTACCTCAAAACGATTTTCTCCAAAGAAATCCAATCCTTGATTCGCGATTTCATAGAAAACAGTATCCTGATAACGAACTGGTTTTACTTTTACTGAAGGAAGGTTTACCACTGTTCCATCATCCAGCTTTCTATTTACAGAAACAGAAAGCGAGTCGGTACTAGTTCTTCCTCCGTTATTTACAATTACTCCGAGTTCAAAGAAAGGTGAAGCAGCTGTAATTTCCCTACCGTCTTTCGATCTTAAGAAAATATCTTCTGTCCTTACAGTATAATCTACCTTATCGTGCCCAAATAAAGGAATTGCAGGGTCTCCTTGTAAAAGAATCTGCTCTACGGCAGCTATATCAGTTTGATCTACTTGAAAATTATTGGTTAAATAATTCTTAATGGTTTCTTTTTGAAGGTTACCAATAGACTGGGTCATCCATAGTGTATCTGCCAATAACTTGTAAAATTCTACCGTATAATCACGTAATGAATTAGGAATACCTACATCTGAATGGGCAATGAAGTTTGTAGCTCCTTTTCCTTCTGCCGCCAACCAGTCTTCCCCAAAAGAACTTCGGTTAAATATTTCGCCTGCACGACAGCCATTCACTATAAAAGCAGTGTATCGGCCTTGATTATTGTACCCATTACTAGGATCGGAAACGGTTCCAATATCAATATCTGTAAAACTAGAGGATGAATGCCCAAAGAAAGTAATCAGTCCTACGCCCTTATTTACCTCTTCTGAAATATTGAATTTCTGAACTGCGTTATTTGTGTTTTTTGAAACGTTATTAACATTGGCTCCTAAGTAATCGGCACTTACTTGATCGCCAAAGCCTTTGATAAACTCTTTGAACCGAACCAATTCGTCACTGGTCAAGCCCCCACTTAAATGAACAAAGTTTTTGGTCCAAGGCGAATCTTTTAGAGTAGCCTCCTTTTCTTTCACTTTGTCTAAGTAATTTGCCACGCTGGTAGAAACATTAACCGAGAGTCGTCCAACTGGAATGGTAGGAATATTGGCAACACCATCTAATGCTTGTGTATATAATATATCTGACCCGGGTGCTCCCATGGTTGGCACTAAATCTCTTCTAGAAACAGCCAGTGGATTAGGTAACCTTTGTACTTGATTGTCTACCCTTCTTCCTCTACCAATAATGAATAGATATTCGGGATTACTGTTATTATATACATGCCTCACAAACCTGCGAATTGCCAATGGCGTGTATTCGCCATAACTGAATTCATCATAAAGCTTGGTAACATCGGCATAAAGCACATTGAAATTTCCTCCATCTATTGAACTTCTGTAATCTATATAAGCCTGTACTGGATCGTCATAGCGACCTGCCACTGGTTTTCGGAGTTCTGGGTGCGAAATAATGAGGTAGTTATTATCAGTAACATCATCATAATTAAAGGTTACCTTCTCAATTTTTGGTATTACAAAGGCATTCCTTCGCTTCATAAAAACCTTCCGTATTTCATTATTTGATCTAACCACACCACTTAAAGTGCTCCCTGTTAAAGTGGTAGTAGATTTTCTAATATTTCTATAGTCTGTGATGTCATACAGGTCAGATTCTCCTACTACGTTTTCGACTTCCAAAAGACTATTCCCTGCCTTTGTAGGTAAATTGAAAATGACTTTATCTCTTGCTTGTGCATCTACCTCTTGAGGAAAGGTGAGTCTTATGTAGCCAACCGCCACTCTATCGTCAGGTATTTCTGGAAATCCTACGGCCTCTACCCTAACAATCAGTCTGCCGGTAGATGAAATATCTGACCACTCAATTTGCTTAGTATCTGTTCCGAAATTACTGTAGTTCAGATGTATGTCTTGTGATATAGTCCTTAAATTTTCGGTATCTGGTCCAACATGAATAGAAGTGTTGTGCAGTCGGTTATTAAACCCAACAATTTGTACTGTAAGCCTTGGTGTACCTTCAGTCTGAACACCTAGCGTTACATTATTGATTACAAAGTCTCGATAAGTTTTACCACTTCGCAAAGTAAATTCATTTCTCATGATGGTATCGCTGACAAACATTTGTCCGCGGTCATAGCGAGATAGTTTTACTTCCCCGTTTGGATTACCTATTTGATAATATTGACCAAAAGAAAACTGAGAAGTATACACCTGAAGATTTTCATTTGTATGTGATTGCACAGGAGTTAGCCCAGCGGTGGATTCATTCAAAACCTCCATTCTCTTTCCAGCAGCTCCTGAAGATGAGGTTAGGAAAAAAGCAGTAGTGTCTGAAAACAGGTTGTAAAACTTATGAATTTGATCTGTTGGGAAATTAAAAAGCTCAGTGTCTTGAGTACCGTCATTTTTCTTTCCGAAAAATTCGATAAAATCTCCTGCACCAAATACGCCATCGCCTCCATCATTTACAGAGATGGCCACTTCTTTACCTCTATGGTAGAGTTTAAAATTATTGGCTCCAGCTCCTGAAAAATCATAACCCGATGCCAAAAGTGACTCATAAGTCAATCGATAAATATCATCTGACCCTGTTTTTACCTTGAAATAGGATTGCTCATAATTAATCCACTCGTTACCAATTAACTGAGCATGCCCGGCCTGAGAAACAATCATCAAACAGGCTATAGCGAGAAACGTGATTTTATTTACTCTTCTCATCTCTCTCCTTTCTTTTATCCTTAGCAAACATACCCGGAAGGGCATCTAAAGAATACCTCAAACTAAACACATGAGAATAAGGCGATTCTGCTACATTCCCAATGTCGGTTAAAGCATAATCTATCACCAAATCATCAAGCTTAATACCTAGCCCCATATTGGGTTGAAAAGTCCAATAGGTTTGTTCCGAACCTCCATCTGCTCTTGTAAATTCCTTTATCCTTTGAAAATTACCAATCCCCATTCTCACGAAAAACTTATCTTCATAATCGAACTCAAAACCTAATTGAGGTTCAAAAGAAGCAAAACCTGTTTTCACCAGTGTATTTCTTCGACCATCAAATGTGAATACTAGGTCTGCTGAAGTAAGCAAACCAATTTTATCATTAATGGAGAAGGTCCTAGAAGCACCAGCAATAAGCTTTGGCAAAGTGAGTTCCACAGAATTACCTGGTAAATCATTATTGGTTTGAGAAAAAATAGCGGCCAAATTTTCTTGGTTGATTGCCCAAGAGTTAAAGGTTGTAGAAACGTCACGAATCATAATACCAAAGTCCCAATCATAATGGCGGTACTTCATGGCAGCATCAAGCCCAAAACCCCAAGCATCAGCAAAGTCACCTACTTTTCTCCTAATCACTTTAAAGTTCATCCCAAAAGTCAATCCACGACCAAATGGCTTTCCGAAAATTAAACCTACCGAACGCGCATATGAAAAAATAAAGGCGTAATCCTGTGCGCTGAAAAAGTCAATATTATCATAATTGAGCCTTCCGTTATCATCGAATAAAAAACGGGTGTCGGGAATATCATCAATACCTAATCGAATGACCGACAAGGCGAAATGACTGTCGGTATCAATAGCTCTGGCGTAAGAAATATAATCGTAGTTGGCAATTCCGGCAAAGTATGCCGCGTGCTGTGCTGTAAACTGGTGGCGGTATTCAATATCGGTAAGGGCTGCGGGGTTCCAGTAACCCGCTGTGGCATCATCGGCTACAGAGGTCATGGCATTCGACATTGCCAATGCTCGTGCGCCAACACCTATAGCCAAAAATTCATTGCTGTATTTGGGCGTGTTTTGACTTTGTAGTCTAGGTGAATATAAAAATAGAGGAATCAATAGTATCCCCCATCGTAGCTTTTTAAGGTTTTTTCTCACGAGTAAATCGTATCCCTCCAATAATCAAAATTCAACATATTTATTAATAGGAGTTGAGGCCATACATAGAACTCAACTGCATCATAAATATTTTAATGCCCTTTTACAAAGTAAGCAAAAAACATTCAGACTACCTCAAAACAGCTCTTTTTAACCAAATAGGATACATAGTAATATTTTTTATACAGTACTATGTAACACACAGTACCTTTTTACGTATGTTTGCATATGAAAAGGTCGAACATCTTAAAGGTTAAGAGATGAATTTAGAAAACACTCAGGTCCAAATGCGAAAGGGAATTCTCGAATTCTGCATTCTGCATATTATTTCGAGAGGTGAAGTTTACGCTTCGGACATGCTCGAAGAACTCACCTCAGCGAAAATCATAGTCGTTGAAGGCACATTATACCCTCTACTCACTCGCCTCAGAAAAGCGGGACTACTAGAGTATAAATGGGTAGAATCTAGCTCTGGCCCTCCAAGAAAATACTACACAATTACTGAAGAGGGCAAAGAATTTAAGAACAGTCTAAGTAGCACTTGGCTTCAATTGGTCGAATCAACATCTCAAATCATTACAAAAAACAACTCATAATCCTGCCGTCATGAAAAAGAACATTAGCATAAATATAGGTGGCATCATATTTCATATTGAGGAAGATGGTTACGAAACCCTCAAACATTACCTCGATTCCATCAATAAATACTTCTCTTCTTACGAAGACAGTGAAGAAATCATAGCCGACATAGAAGGCCGAATAGCCGAAATATTTCTAGAGAAGTTACAGGATGGTAACCAAGTTGTTTCTGCCGAAGATGTAAACGCCCTAATTAAAACCATGGGAAACATCTCAGACTTTGAGGCCATCGAAGAAGAAGATGACTTTGAGCCTGCTCCTAAAAAAGAAGAAAAGAAAAAGAAGGCAAAAGAAGATCGCCAAAACACCTCGTCTGGCCGAAGTACTTCTGGCTACCAAAAAACAGAACGACTTTACCGTGACTTGCAGCGCAAAATTTTAGGTGGTGTAGCTTCTGGAATTGCCCATTATTACAATTTCGACCCGATATGGATCAGAGTGGGTATACTTGCCGTAACCTTTGGTTTGGTATTCGCAGGGCCAGCCAGTGCGCTTGTTTTCATTGCCTATTTTATTATGTGGGCAGTTACGCCTGGCAACAACCATTTGGCAGAGAATAAGAATTTGAAGAAGTTCTACCGCGACCCAGACCAAAGAGTAATAGGTGGTGTATCTTCTGGTTTAGCCAATTATTTGAATATCGATACAATGATCGTAAGAATCATTTTTCTGGTATTGCTATTTGGGTTCGGAACAGGCCTTATTCTCTACATCATTTTATGGATCATTACACCTGAAGCTAATTCGCTTACGGATAAAATGCAAATGAAAGGTGAAGCCGTAACTTTATCAAACATAGACACCAATTACAAAAAGAGTAAAACCACTGATTTTGAACCAAGTGGAGAAGGCACATTTACCAAAATCCTTCTGTTCCCCTTCCGGTTAATAGGTAAAATATTCGTTGGATTGGGCCGTGCTTTCGCTCCGTTAATGCTATTCCTAGTGGCTGTAATACGAATAGCCACAGGTGCAATAATAGCCACTACGGCATTATCTGTAATGGTTTCTTTGCTAATAGCCACGGGTGTATTCATGGGGCTTTACAATGGAGATTGGTTTCTGTGGGATAGTGACCTAGCTTATTTTCCAATAGAAATGTTCAGGAACACAGTTCCGGAAATTGGCCTCATTTTCTTACTCGCTACAACTTTTATACCTGTGCTCTATTTGTTTATTGCTGGTATAACCATTATCGCAAAACGTAGAGTGATGAGCCCAGCTGTTGGATGGAGTATTTTGGGTATATGGTTCATTGCCATAATTGGCACTTTCGCTACCCTTCCAAATGTAGTTCGCGATTTCAGAGATGAAGGCATTTATCGAGTTGCCGATGATTTTGAAATAGAAGCCGATACCATAACGCTTAGCATGAACGAAGTTCGAAATGGCCGCTTTACCAGAAGAGGCTACAGATGGGATGATGACTCTTACTATGCTTACAATGACACTTATACTTCTGACTTTACAGATTTAGACATTCGTATGAGTGATTCTGATCAGTTTAGAGTAGAGAAAAGGTTCAGAGCCAGAGGCAGAAGCCTAGATGATGCTGAAAAAAGAGCACAAGAGCTAAGCTACGGATACAAAGTTGAGGGCAGTACAGTTACTTTTGATTCGGAAATGACATTCCCTGAAAGAGTAGAGTTTAGAGCCCAAGAAGCCGATATTACATTCTTTATTCCAGAAGGCAGACCATTCAAAATAAATGAGGGAATGCGTTCAATCTTGCAGTACTTCAGATATGGCTACAGTTGGAGACAAGCTTACAATAACACTTGGGCTTTCCAAGATGGAAATCTAGTATGCCTCACCTGTGAATCAGAAGAAGCGCTGAACAATAGCAGTCAATCGAACACTCAAAAATTCGACCTCGATGAATTTTCAAGCCTAAAACTAAGCAGCAGTTTTAAAGTGAATTTAGTTAAGGGAGATAAATATGAAATGGAAGTATCGAGTAAAACAAAGTTTTATACACCTGACTTACGCGTTTTCAATAACGAACTGAGTTTATCCAGAGTTGACTTCAAATTTAATGAAGAAGAAACTTCAAATATGGAAATCACCATTATTGTTCCTGAATTGAGTAGAATTCGAGTTTCTAATAATGTAGACTTAAACATTGAAAACTTCGATACAGAGCTCATTAACATCAGAGTTTTTGATAACGGCATAGTAAATCTAAATAGCCAATTTGATGAACTAGAGCTCTTTCTTACAGATGAAGCAAGAGTAAACCTGTCGAACAACATAAACAAGCTTGAAGCTCTTTTACAAAAAGACGCCAAGCTCTATGGTTATGATGCCAATGTAGAAATAGCCGAAATAGAAACCGACAACGAAAGCCGAGTTCGGATTAATGTAAACCAAGAACTGAACGTTAGGGCCGAAGGTTTCTCCTCCGTAAGTTATAAAGGCAAAGGCCAGCTAAACGTTCGTGATAAGGGTCGTTCAGCAACAGTAACTAAGTTTTAAACACTACTCAAACCATACTACTTTAACCCAATACAGGAATCCTGCATTGGGTTAATTCATTCTAAATCAAGAACTTTATACTTCATTAAAAGATAACACAGCCCTAGCGTAGAAATTTTTATCAGGGCCATGCAACCAAGTTTAACATTCATACATCTACCTTGTGAATCAACCAAAAAATGCTTCAAATCAAAAAGTCAAAATCTGAAGAAAAGCTTATAGAAGCTTGCCGTAAGGGCGACAGAAAGGCGCAATGCGAACTGTATGAAAAGTACGCTCCATTGATGTACTCTGTTTGCAGACGGTATGTGATTGAGCTGCAAGAAGCAGAAGACGTTTTGGTTTGTGGTTTCACGAAAGTTTTTCGAAAAATAGATCAGTTTACTGGCGAAGGAAGTTTCGAAGGCTGGATTCGAAGAATAATGGTCAACGAATCGCTGACCTACATTCGAAGAAACAAAAGCATGTTTTTGGAAGTAGAGATTGAAAAAGCAGAAAGAGAACCCGATTATCAGCAACTACACAATCACTTAGAGGTTGAAGATTTGCACAAAATGATCGACTTACTGCCTACAGGCTACAAAACCGTTTTCAATCTTTACGCCATCGAAGGCTTTTCTCACAAGGAAATAGCAGAGAAGTTGGGCATTAGCGAGAACACCTCGAAATCCCAATTGAGCAGAGCAAGAGCACATCTTCAAAAGATGTTAGTTCAAGCAGAAGATAGTATGGAAGTTAAATTAATGAGTAATGAAGGGTAACCCAATAGATGATCTCTTTCGAGAAAAACTAGGCAACCATAAAATAGCACCACCAGCTAACGCTTGGAGCAAAATTGAAGGTAATCTCGATAAAAAGAAAAAAGGCGCTTTCTTCTGGCTAAGCATTGCTGCAAGTGTTGTAATCATTCTTACTGCAGGTGCTTTATACATCAATCAATCCGAAAAATCAGGTGCTGATCTTGAGCAACTTCAAGCCAATAAAGAAGTGAAGAATGAAGTGATAAAAACACCTGATCAAAAAGATGTTGACACTCCAGCAAAAGAGAAAGAAAATACCAAAGATCAATCTCAAGAAAAAGAGGCTGACCCAAGTATTCAAATTATTCAGCCGCAGCAAATCACTGCACCAAGTAAGCTGACTGCTCAGGTAGACACTAAACCAACAGTAGACATTATTGAGCCTGTTGATCAATCTCGAGTAATCATCAACATAGATAAAATTGATATTGCGCAAACATTATCTGTCAATACCTCAGTTGATTTCGATTATTTGAAACCAATGCCTCTACCATTAAAGGACTATACTGACGAATCCTTTGAAATTGATATGGATCGCAAAAAGAAATTCAGCATGATGGATGGATTGATCAGTATCGCCAAAGGAGTAAGCAAAACCAAAGAAACCTTATCTGATTTGAGAACCACAAAGAACGAATTTGTGGCCAATGAACTCAAGTACGGATCGATTGATCAAGAGGAAGAAGAGAACACTCCTAACTTCAAACAAGAAAAATAACAACTCGAAATATGAAAACAATAACTACAACAAAAGTCATAGGTATGCTCTTATTGGTCGTATTGAGCACTAACCTAGCCAAAGCTCAAAACGAAGCTTATCTCAATCAGGACTTGAAAGTTGAGCCCAAAACCTCAACCTTCAAGTCAGGAGATACTGAAAACTCAGCATGGGATTTTTCAAAATCAGTTCCTGTAGCCAAGTACAACTCAAAGACTCTAGAAAGCACTTTGGAGGATAATAACTGGAGAGATGATTTAGACAGGTACTATCCGAGAAAAGGAACACAAAGTTTTGTAAACATTTACGTTGGTTTAAACAACTATTTACAAGATGGTGACCTACCGAGCAGTGACGAATTATTCACTTTAAACCCACTTACCTCTTGGTATGCGGCCCTCAATTTCGATCACGCAACAAAAATTCTCGGACCACTTTATCTGGATTGGGGTATTGGCGCAAGCATTCAAGATTTAAGCTTTGAAAATACTAGGGTCGAAGTAGTAATAGACCGTACAAACCAATCGGTTGATTTTGTTGAGCGTATGGATCGAGTAGGCAAGAAAAGCAAAATCAATATGATGCATTTAAACGTGCATTTAGTCCCAACCTTCTCGTTTGGCAAATACAACTCATTCAGAGTAGGTGCTGGGGTATATGCTGGCTACAGAATCAGCAGCCACACTAAATACAAATACGATGATTTGAATGGTGATGGTCAGAAAGACAAATTCAAAGACAGTCTATACATTAATCCATTCAAGTACGGTTTGCGCGCCCAAATGGGTTGGAGCTCTTTCGACATCTTTTTCAACTACGATTTCTCAGAACTATTTGAAGAAGAAGCAAACGCACCAAGACTTAACCCTGTAACATTTGGGGTGATTTTCTAAAACAACAACTCAAAATAAAATACAACAAAAATGAAAAAGCAGTTCAACTTATTTTTGATTGCCATGGCTCTCCTTTTGGTAAATCAAAGCCTCAGCGCCCAATGGATGTGGGGTAGACAGGATGACCTAGAACGATTAGACACTATCGTCAGTATTCCTAAAAAGAATTCAAACAGCATCTTCATTAACGACAATGATTTTTACTTACGAATGGGTTTCTTGGGAATCAATGTTGAAATTGAAGACGACTGGGATTCAGATTGGAGATCGAGCCGCTATAGACCCAGAAATTTCGAATACATTGAACAACACGATCACGGCACATTAAAAAGTCTTGATTTCGAAATTGGTTTCAACAATTATTTAAACAACGGAAGCTTTCCTTCATCGAGCGACCTTTATCAAGTAAAACCTTTAGGTTCTGTTTATGTAGGCCTAAACTGGAACCACTCTACCTATGTGAGCGGCCCATTATACCTAGATTGGGGCGGAGGTTTTAGCTGGTATAATTATAAGTTCGAAAATGCAGCTACCCGTTTAGACCCGAATGGTGGTCAGCTCAACTTTGTAGAAGAAACCAATATTGGAAGCGCCCTAAAAAGCAAACTCAAAGTATCTTATCTTAATGTAAAGGCCGTGCCTATGTTCGATTTTAGCAGAGGAAAGAGAATTGTAAGAAAGTATGAAGAAGACGATGTGCGTGTTGCCTTCAGTCACAAAACAGGCTTCAGAATTGGCGTTGGCCCTTATGCTGGCCTGCGCTTAGGCAACAAAGCCAAGTACATTGATCGCACCGATGGCGACCGCGATAAAGTAAAAAGCAAAGGTGGTTTCTTTGTAAATGACTTTAGATATGGCGCCCGACTTCAAATAGGCATCAACGGTTTCGATATGTTTATGACCTATGATTTCAACGAACTATTTGAAAACGGAAAAGGACCAGAACTCAATCCAATTACGATTGGGGTTACTTTCTAAAAAAGATATTTGAAGGATTATATTAGGCCGAATGAAGCAATTTATTCGGCCTTTTTTTGTGTTCCAAGTTTCCTTTTCACATAAGCCTTTGCCCAAAAAGAAGCAATCAAAAACAAAGAAGACAAAAACAAACCTACAGAAGCAAAAACAACTCTCCACCCCTCGCCTTCCACTCCATAATTATTAAGAATGACACGGATTGCCATAAAGCTAATGCCAGCAAAAAAAATGTAGCTGGGAAAAGTAGTCATTAAAGTACTACTAGGAAATCGAAGCTTTTGAGTGGTATTAGTTTCGCTCATGAATTAAATATAAGGATTCCTCAAGTTTATTCCTCCATCCACTTTTTCTCTTCCCCCTTTAAGCCAAAAAGCTTCACAAAATATTTCGCACTTGGCCGATTCGCTGTGATTAGAATTAAAAACAAACTAAAAACAAGGGCGTACACCATGTCCCCTTTTTCATACAAACCAAAAGCACCAATGGTTGCTCCAAAAGACCACATTAGGTTTCTATAAATTATTGATTTTTTGAGCTTAACTAACTTCAAATCTAATTCAGGCACTTGCTTCAACACTTTAAGCGCATCTTTCTTCCAGGTGGTTACAGTTCTCAGTAAAACATAACCAATACCAGCAGCCATCACCGTGTGGAACATCACATCTGGATTTTCATAAAAAACTGACCGAAGCTCACCGCTGGCTTCGCGCTCTAAAAATGCATAGCCAAAAAACCCGAGAGGCAACACAAACATTAGATAGATAATCGTTTCAAGCTTTTTGATAAATGTACTTTTATCAAAATTAGGGTCATTCAATTGCATGGTTTGTGTAAATTGTGGGTAATAAGAATCTCTTGCTAACGAACGTTAGTATGTTTATATTCGCAGCAAATGAAAACTGTCGTAAAGAAAAGCAGAAAGCAACAAATAGAAGAAAAAGCAACCACTCTTTTTCAATCTAGGGGCTATGCTGCAACTTCAATGCGCAATTTAGCGCAAGATTTGGGAATTGAAGCAGCAAGTCTTTATTCTCACATCAAGTCAAAAGAAGAAATTTTGCAGCGCATATGCTTCCGTATGGCCGAACAGTTTTATAGCGCTTGGCAGGAAGTAGATGAAGAAACTGGTGGTAATGCCGCAAAAATGGAAAAAGCCATGATCGCTCATGTAAAAGTAATTACACAAGACACAAACGCTTCTGCCGTTTTCTTTAACGAATGGAGGCATTTAAGTGAACCCTATCTAAGTGAGTTTTTAGCCATGCGCGATGACTACGAAGGAAGGTTCAAGAAAATATTAAGGGATGGAATGGCCTCAGGAGAGTTTAAATTGGTAGACGAAAAATTCATGATGCTTACCATTCTTTCTTCGTTAAACTGGACTCACAATTGGTATAAGCCCGATGGCAGCTTGAGTCCAGAAGAAGTTGGAAAAAGACTGTCGGGCCTATTGTTAAACGGACTAAAAAATAAATAATATGTACGGAGGTGGAAACTCATTCGAAGCCATGAAAGCTACTGCCCTCACTGACGAGGATCCAGTAAAATTGGCAGAATTTGAAGCAAGAATCGACAGAGGCGAGAAAATCGAGCCTTCAGATTGGATGCCTCAATTGTATAGAAAGCAGCTGATTAGAATGATTGAGCAACATGCGCATTCAGAAATCATTGGAGCTTTACCAGAAGGCACTTGGATTACCCGTGCACCTGGTTTTAAAAGAAAACTTGCCCTTATGGCAAAGGTGCAGGATGAAGTTGGGCATGCTCAACTATTATATTCTGCTGCCGAAACTTTAGGTAAATCAAGAGAGGACATGATTGCCGATTTGATCAATGGCAAATCGAAATATTCCAACATATTTAATTACCCTGCCTTTACATGGGCTGACTCATGCTTTATTTCATGGCTGGTAGATGCAGGAGCAATTGTAAACCAAATCGCAAACTCTAAAGGAAGTTACGGCCCATATTGCCGCGCCTTAGAAAGAATTTGTGCCGAAGAATCTTTCCACTTAAAATATGGTCACCATTGTGTGATTCATTTGGCAACAGGCACAAAAGTGCAGCGTGAAATGATGCAAGCTGCGTTCAACCGCTGGTGGGCGCCAATGATGCACTTTTTTGGTCCTTCAGATAAAATTTCGGTTCACTCAGAAATTCTTATGCGCTGGAAAGTAAAAATGTCGTCTAACGATGAATGTCGCCAGCAATTCTTAGATATGTATGTGCCTAAAATCTGGGAACTTGGCTTAACCGTACCTGATGATAAGTTGAGAAAAGATCCAGAAACAGGCGAATGGGAATTTACAGAGCCAGATTGGGATGAGTTCAAAAGAGTAATTAATGGAGATGGGCCATGTAATAAAGAACGTTTGGCCGTAAGGCGTGTTGCCGAAGAAAGAGGCGCATGGGTACGACAAGCGTTATTAGCGCCAAAAACTAAATACGTAGCTCCATTAGCTTAATACATACCTATGAATTTGAAATCATTAGACCCAAGGGTAACCCGTCTGGGTATTGACGAATTGACCGATACTCAAATTGTAGAAAAAGGGAGTCTCGATCAGTTTGAAACATATGAGGCCTTTATAGAAACCAAAGAAGGCAAGCCTTTTGAGCACGCTGGCCCTGTTCACGCTCCCAATGAAGAAATGGCTTTCCTTTTTGCTAAGGAGCAGTTTAGCCGAAGAGGCATGTTCTGTAATGCACTCTGTGTTGTTAAAACCGAGAACATTAAAGTTTCTGACTATACCGACAACAATGAGGATGTTTACAATTTGGTAACCAACAAGCCTACTGGAGTAGAACGTGATAGCTTCGAGATTTTCCACCTAGCCAAACGCGGAAAACAGCACAAATACGAAGGTAGTGTGATGGCTAAAGATTATGAAGATGCTTTAGCCCAAGCAAAAGAAGATTTTCAGTCGGACAAACCCGTATTCAATATCTGGGTTGTGAAATCAGAACATATTTTAGCTTCTGATGAAGAAGACAGAGACATTTGGGATACGCTGAAAGAGAAAAAATACAGAGACGCCATTGATTACAAAGCGGGAGACAAAATCAAAGCATTCAAAGAACAACAAGCTTAACAATGAACACAGACGCACTAAAAGATTTACTCTATAAAATTGCTGACGATCAGCTCATTTTAGGCCACCGCAACTCTGAATGGACAGGCTTTGGGCCTTTGCTAGAAGAAGACATCGCTTTTTCTTCTATGGCACAAGACAAGGTAGGGCAAAGCTGGCAGATATATAAATTACTCCATGAGCTTGGTGAATCTGACCCTGACACTGTTGCTTTTATGCGAAACGCAGAACAGTTCCATAATTGCCAGTTGGTAGAGTTACCTAATGGAGAATATGATTTTAGCTTAATCAGACACTTTTTGTTTGACATGGCCGAACAAATCAGGTTTACACATTTAGCAAGTTCATCTTATGAGCCTTTAGCACTCCTTTCCAGAAAAATCAAAGGAGAAATAAAGTACCATACCATGCACGCCAAAATATGGATGAAACAATTGGGCTCTGCTACTGAAGAAAGCATTTTACGTCTTCAAAACTCTTTAGACTATGCGATGCCATATGCTCTTGGCATTTTCGAGCCTTCTAAGTTCGAAGCTGAGTTAATTAAGGAAGATATTTTCCGTGGTGAAGCGGTAGTTAAAGAGGGATGGATAGAGCAAATTTCTTCTATTCTAAAAGAAACAAGCCTGAGAATGCCAGACATTAAGAGCATTACACCTGTTTACGGTGGTCGTTATGGTCAACATACTGACAATCTTCAGCCTTTATTGGATGAAATGTCTGAGGTATTTAAAATGGATCCTACGGCTGATTGGTAGATAGTCATTTGTCATTTGTCATTTGTCATTTGTCATTTGTCATTTGTCATTTGTCATTTGTCATT
>NZ_CAXBBV010000021.1:0-29906 GCF_963973945.1 uncultured Roseivirga sp. | reverse complement strand
GATCAGTGGATCAGTGGATCAGTGGATCAGTGGATCAGTGGATCAGTGGATCAGTTAAGGCTGAGTTTTTTTCCAGCAACTTAAGTTCCCAAATTCACTACTCTTTTTCCTAATTTCTGATATACCGATCAACTATAACCCCCTAACCAATACACTAATAACTAATCCCCTGTTTTCTGATTTCCTGATCAACTTTATTACTGACCAACTGATCCCTGATCGCTCTTAACTACTTTTTCGCAGAAAAAGGCGAATCTGGTTCTTTAGCGAAAACATTGAATACGATTTTGTCCATTCGGCCGGGCATCCATTTATTGAGGAAGACGGCCAATTTACCTTGGCGGGTAAATACAATGTCGCGCTTTCTTTTTTGAATGGCCTTGATAATGCCTTGCGCCACTTCTTCCGCGGTCATCATCTTTCCTTCATCGCGTGGAGAATCTCCTTGGGAAGTACCGTCAGCGGTAAGTGCGGCATTTCTGATATTTGTTCCAGTAAAACCAGGGCAAGCCACGAGTACATGAACACCTCTGTGCATCACTTCCGTACGCAGCGATTCCATAAAGCCATTCATCGCATATTTTGAGGCGGTGTAAGCTGTTCGGGCTGGAGTACCGCGGTAACCGTTAATTGACGAAACACCCACTATCGAGCCTTTCGTTTTAAGTATTTCAGGAAGGCAGTATTTAGTAGCGTAAAGCGTTCCGTAAAAGTTAATGTCCATCACTTTTTTGAAAACATCCATTTCGATTTCTTCGAAAAGCGCTCGCATGGAAATGCCCGCATTATTGATCAGGACATCAATTTTACCGAAGGTTTTTACCGTTTCGTTAACGAGAATTTCATTGTCCTTTTCTTTGGCTACATCCAGTTGCAGACAAAGATTTCGGGTTTTCATGCCATCCAGAATTTCAGCCACTTCATTGAGGCGTGCTTCATTTCTACCAGTAATGACAATATGCGCGCCTAATTTAGCAAACTCAATGGCCAATGCTTTTCCAATACCAGAAGAAGCTCCTGTGATGATGACAACTTTGTTTTTCATGCTTTATGTTTACGCAAAGATATCAGCTTTTAGAACTCTCTTAAATAATTCATGATATTAAGGGCTTAATATATAATGGCTGTTAATAAATTAATGAAAAAGCTGGTATACATAATTACCCTTCTACTATTGATTACTGGCTATAGCAAGGCTCAAATGGTTATTAAAGGAAAAGTTATGGCTTCAGATGATGGATTGCCATTGCACTTTGTGAGCATTCAAGCAAAAGAAACTGACAAAAAAACACTAACAACCATTGATGGTAATTTTGAAATTCAGGTTGAACTCGGACAAACGCTTATTTTTAGGTTCGTTGGGTTTGTCGAACGGGAAGTTCAAATTACTGAAGACAAATTTTATCTAATTGAGCTCAAACCATATATCATTCAAGATGATTTTGGCCAGAATCGTATTCATTTTGATGCAGGATATGATCTTAAGAACAGGTTTGTTATTGGAAAGCTTAGCTACGTTTCAAACCAAATTGGGTGGTTTTCAATCCGAGCTTCAGTCGTAAAAAATCTTACTAGTCATGCTGATTTTCTCGACTCAAAAATAGAAGCTTCCAATCTTATTTACTCATACCCTAACATAAGCATTGGCACTACATTTCGATACCAAAATATCTCTTTCCAAGAGTACAGTTTCAAAAACTCTACATTTTCATTTCAACCAAAATTGAAATACTTTGATGGTAATATTGGGTTTGGAGTTAGCAATCATGATTTAAATCCCAAGAAGACTTTTGGAATTCTTCTTGGGGCAAGAAAAGAAATTCAAGTTGGCACATATCACTATATCCCGCTTGAGGTCTCTTCAACCTTTTGGGGTAAAAACGTAGAATTTAATGCCTCATTAAAATATAGAGTCCTAGGATATTTTGAGCTTGGATTGAGCTATCAGCATTATCGAAGTTTTGATTCGTTGATAGCAACAGTTGGAAGCTCAATTAGATTATGGAAACGGGCTAAAAACGAATACTAAACCTCAGCCGCCACTTTCTTATTGTAATTATCAATGGCTACAAAGTAGTCTGGATCTTCCACCACATTCACATCGCAAATTTCTTCGGCACGTTTAATTAGCGCTAAGCAATCTTTGCTTAAATGACGCAAGTGGATGGTTTTTCCTTCTTTCTGATACCTTTCTGCCAGTTTATTAATGGCCTCAATTGCAGATTGATCCACAATTCTTGATTCAGCAAAGTCAATTACCACTTCATTTGGGTCTTCTTTGATATCGAATTTACTATTGAAAAGACTAATGGAACCAAAGAACAAGGGTCCGTAAATTTCATAATGCTTAATGCCGTGTTCGTCAATTGATTTCCTCGCCCGAATACGCAATGCGTTTTGCCATGCAAACACTAAAGCCGAAATGATTACCCCAGCAAATACAGCAATGGCCAAATCGAAAATAACAGTGAGCACTGTCACCAACAGAATCACGATGAAATCAGCCTTCGGTACTTTATTCCATACCTTAAAAGTAGACCAAGCAAATGTGCCAATCACCACCATAAACATTACACCTACCAATGCTGCGATAGGCACCATTTCAATGTATTCTGAAGCAAAAAGGATAAAGCCTAACAAAGCCAATGCAGCAACCACGCCCGAAAGACGACCTCTACCGCCAGACTTTACATTGATAATACTTTGACCGATCATGGCGCAACCGCCCATTCCACCAAAGAATCCATTGACCATATTGGCCAAGCCTTGAGCAACCGATTCACGGTTTCCGCTTCCACGAGTTTCAGTTAATTCATCTAAAAGGTTTAATGTCATTAAAGACTCAATCAAACCAATGGCCGCCAAAATTACAGCGTATGGAAAAATAAAGGCTAGCGTGTCCCAGTTCAGATCGATTACCGGCACATTAAAAGAAGGAAGTCCGGCTTTAATTCCATCGCCTCCACCCGCTTGAATAAAGCTTTTTACCGTTTCTGTTTCTACTCCACCAAAAATTACAATGAGTGAAACCACCACAATGGCCACAAGTGCACCAGGAATATTTTTATTGATTTTGGGAAGGAAAACCATGATGGCCATGGTCAACAGCGTTAAACCTAGCATGATAAAAAGTGACTGACCTGTAAGCCATTCGCCACCTACTTTAAACATGCCCAACTGCGACATAAAAATTACAATGGCCAAGCCGTTTACAAAGCCCATCATTACCGAATGAGGCACCATTCTGATGAACTTGCCCAGCTTTAGAAAACCAGCCGACATTTGAATAATGCCCGTTAGAATCAAAGTAGCAAACAAGAACTGAAGTCCTTGTCCTTCGCCCATAAGCTCACCTTCGGCTACCAACGAAACCATTACTACGGCCAAGGCTCCCGTAGCTCCAGAAATCATTCCTGGTCTTCCACCAAAAATAGAAGTAATTAAGCCCATCATAAAGGCGCCATACAACCCAACAATTGGAGAAATTCCTGCCACAAAGGCAAAGGCAACTGCCTCTGGCACAAGCGCCAAAGCCACAGTTAAGCCTGAAAAAATATCACTTTTAGCGCTGACTCTGTTTTTGTCAACAATTGAGAATGCTTCTCTAAAATTCATATTCAGTTTTCTAATCGGGCTGCAAAGGTAGGGCATTTCAAGAGAACAGAAAGAACTCAAAACAAGACATGTTAAAAAACCAATGGTGCAAAGCCGCATCGCATTAACCCAAAGTTCTGTACTTAGCCAAAATGACAATTAAAATCAATCATCATAGCGGCAAAACCAGAACAATCACACCTTTACATTATGAAAAACGATATTTTTTTTCGCAAAAGCCAACAGAATTAAGTAAGGGTGATTTGCTTCTGTAATGTATTCATAAAGACACATTTCATTTTACTAAAACTAGCTTTATGAAAAAACTACTATTCGTATTCTTTGTATTAGGGTGTTTCTCCGTGAACTCAGCCCTGGCACAAAACAGAATGATAACAGGAAAGGTAACCGCCTCCGATGACGGATCGCCATTACCGCAAGTTTCGATTAATATTAAGGGCACTCAGATTGGAGTTCCTTCAGATTTAGATGGCAACTATTCTATTGAGGTTCCGTCTTCTGCCACTGTTTTGGTTTACCGATTCCTTGGTTATATCACAAAAGAAATTACCATTGGAAATCAAACCAATATAAACGTTACGCTAGACCCAGACATTACGGCTTTGCAAGAAGTGTTAGTAGTGGGTTTTGGTACTCAATCCAAAAGAAACCTAACAGACAATATTGCAAAACTCGATGCAAAGCAGCTAAAGGACCTTCCAACTGCAGGTTTTCAAAATGCTTTTGCAGGCCAAACTGCTGGGGTATCTATTCAACAAACCAATGGTAAAGTTGATGGTGCTACTCGTGTAAGAGTAAGAGGGGTTTCATCGATATCATCAAGCACAGAGCCATTATATGTAGTAGATGGTGTTCCAATTACCAACAACAATGAATCTACCAATGGAGCTGCAGTAAATCCTTTACTTTCAATCAATCCAAATGATATTCAATCCGTGCAGGTTTTAAAAGATGCGTCTTCCGCAGCTATTTATGGAGCCAGAGGTAGCAACGGTGTTATTCTCATCACCACCAAACGAGGGGAAAGCGGACGAGCTAAGATCACGTTAAATTTATCCAGCGGTATAAGTAGAGAAACAAATCGTAGAGACTGGCTGAATAGAGCTCAGTACATTGAGCTTTTTAGGGAAGCAAACGCTAATTCTGGTGGATCAAATGCAAGTATAGAAGCCGATTTCGACTTTCTTGCTGGAAATTCTGACTGGAGAACAGGCGAAGTAGATACCGACTGGCAAGACCTTGTTTTTGTTGATGGATATAACAGAAACTCTGACTTATCGATAAGTGGAGGTGATGATAATACAAGGTTCTTCTTTTCTGGAGGATACACTGATATTAGAGGTATTATTAGAGGTAATGACCTAGAAAGAATTTCATCGAGAATGAATATCGACCACAAATTCAGTGATAGGTTAAGTGTTGGAATGGGGCTGTCTATTTCGAAGTCTTCGATCGACCGTCTTTCAAATGACAATGCCTTCGCTACTCCGCTTCAAGCAATTGCCCAATCTCCTTTATCGCCTGCATATAATGCAGACGGCACACCTAACCCGAACACTTTATATTATAACTTCTTGATTGAAGATGAGGATGCCAATTATTTAACTTCGGTTTGGAGAACATTGGCCAATGTGAACTTAAAGTATAGAGTTCTGCCTTCGTTAGACTTTGTTTCAGAAGCTGGTTATGATTTATTCTCGCAATCAGAAGATAGATTTTGGGGAAGAGCTACTGAAACAGGACAGTCTGTAGGCGGACAGGGTTTTGTTAGTTCTGTAAGAACAGAGAACTTAAACCTAAATAACTACCTAAACTATGGTAAGGATTTAGCCGCAGATCATTATTTAGAATTAACCGCTGGTTTTAACTACCAAACATCTACTAGAAAATATCAAGATGCTACGGGAGTTAACTTTGCCTCAGACGATTTACAAACCTTAGCCAGTGCGGGTACTATTACAGCCGCTACATCTAACTTAACCGAGTTTGCATTTCTTTCTTACTTCGGTAGAGCCAATTATACCTTTAGAGATAAATATCTTGTAAAGCTAAGTGCTCGCTACGATGGCTCCTCTAGATTTGGAGCAAATAACCGTTATGGCTTTTTCCCTGCAGCTTCTGTAGGCTGGATCGCCTCTCAAGAAGATTTCCTAAGCAACGTTAAAAATCTGTCTTTCCTTAAGCTAAGAGCCAGTTATGGTGAAACTGGAAATGCTGAAATTGGAAACTTTGCGAGTTTAGGCCTTTTTGGTACAGAAGCTTACCGTGGTGAGCCTGGCCTTAAGCCAACTCAGCTAGGTAATGAAGATTTGAAATGGGAAAGAACCAATCAGCTAGATATTGGGGTTGAATTTGGGTTTCTTGAAAACAGAATTTCTGGAGAAATCGATTATTACTCTAAAGAAACAAATGACCTGTTGTTGGCGCAGCCGCTACCAAGTAACTCAGGGTTTACTTCAATCCTCAAAAACGTTGGTAGCTTAACAAACAAAGGATTTGAGTTCTTATTGAACACAAAGAATATCAATACCACTAATTTTTCATGGGGCACTAGCTTAAACTTCTTTACCAATAAAAATGAGGTTACTAGACTACCTGGTGGAGATATTATTTCGGGACGAAACATTGTGCGAGAAGGAGAATCATTGGCCTCATTCTATATAGTAGAATTTGGAGGTGTTGATCCAGCAAACGGAGATGCTCTTTTTGTGAAGAACACCGAAAATCCTGATGGCACAATTGATCGCAGCACAACAAACAACTTCTCTGAGGCTTCGAGAATTATCGCAGGACAAGCGTTTCCTAAATGGGAAGGCGGTATCACCAATAGCTTTACCTATAACAATTTTGACTTCATGTTCACATTTCAGCTAGTAAACGGACACTCTATTTACAACAGTGGAGGACGTTTTCAAGAAGCGAGTGGTGACTTTTATGACAACCAAGATGTCAACGAACTTAACAGATGGCAAAATCCTGGTGACATAACCAATGTGCCTCAAGCTAGATTGTTTGGAGGAAATGGAACTCAGCATTCAACCAGATATTTACAAGAAGCTTCATACGTAAGGTTAAGAACTGTAACCTTAGGATATAACGTACCACAATCTGTAATAGATAAAATCGGAATGAGTAGAGCACGTGTCTATTTCTCAGGATTTAACCTTCTGACTTTTACAGACTACACTGGTTATGACCCAGAATCAACTGCCGATTTTAACAGCGGTTTCACAAACAACATTGCTTTAGGTCAGGCTTTCTATTCTGCACCTCAGGCAAAGACCTACACTTTCGGTATAAACATTGAATTCTAAATTTGAAATGATGAAAAATAATATAAAAACATTGTTAGCACTGATTAGCCTTACCGCATTTATGGTGGGTTGTCAGGATGCACTGGATATAAAACCAGCACAAAGTTTGTCTATTGATCAGGCACTTTCAACCCCAGAAAACATTCAAGCCATCCTATTAGGAGCTTATGATGATGCTGGACAAACTGGAAGTTATGGTGGTAATCTAAACTTAGCTTCTGAGCTATTAGGCACTACCAATGAAGTCAGTTGGCAAGGCACGTTCCTTCAGCCTAGGCAGTTTTTTCAAAAGAACATTACAATAGACAATAGTTTTGTTGGTGGTGCGTGGACTAACGCATATCAGATCATAAACTTGGCAAATGTTGTGATAGAAAATTCTAGCATTTTCACTGATGCTGACGAGAAAGACAGAGTAGAAGGCGAAGCACAGTTTCTACGAGGAATAGCTTATTTCGATATGGCCAGATTCTTCGGTTCTACTTATGTAGCTGGGCAAGTCAACTCTCAATTGGCTGTTCCATTATCTTTAGAAGCTATTTTGAGTACAGAAGGCAATGACTTTGCTGTACCAAGAAGTACAGTGGAAGAGATTTATGCACAAGCTGTGACCGATCTTGAAAGCGCTGCTACTAAACTACCAGATTCTAATGGTTATTTAGCTACTTCAAGTGCAGCGAATGCACTTCTGGCAAGAGTCTACCTTCAAATGGGTAATTTTGCAGCTGCTCGCGACAAAGCAAATTCAGTGATTGGTACAAATGATTTCTCTCTGACCTCAAGCTATGCCGATGCTTTTAATAATGGTACAAATAGCACGGAAGACATCTTTGCTTGGCAAGTGACTGATCAAGACGGAACCAATGGGATGAATACCTACTGGGCTACAAGAGCCTTTGGAGGCAGAGGAGATATTCCTGTTCAAGCGTCATTCCGAAATACTTTTGAACCTAATGATCAACGTGGTGACTTTTACTATACGCAGTCTAACGGTACTTTCTCATTAAAATGGCAAAACCAATTTGCTAATGTGATTTACATAAGGTTAGCCGAAATGTACCTCATTAGAGCTGAAACTAATTTTAGGTTAACTACTTCAATTGGAGCTACTCCAACTGCAGACATTAACCGAATTAGAAATAGAGCTGGTTTAACAGGGCCTCTTAACGACTTCGACCCTATTCTTAATCCTATTACGCTTCAGGACATTTTGGATGAAAGAAAAAAGGAGCTAGCCTTTGAAGGCCATTTATTGCATGATGTAAAAAGACTAGGACTAACTGCTGGTGGCAAAAACTTTGATGATCCACTACTTGTATTCCCTGTTCCACAAGCGGAACTTGATTCAAACCCAAGTTTGGTTCAGAACACAGGATACAATAACTAGTTAATAAATTCTTTTAAAGTACTTAAAAGGTGTTTCTAACGAGACACCTTTTTTTATAAGTCTCAGTTCTGATAACTCACCCTAAAATTCACTTTGTAGAGCATAATTCACAGAATGAAATTATCTTCGCGCATGGCTAAGTTCAGGGGGAAAAGAAAAGTATTAGAACAAATAAGAATCGAAGGCATTGCAGCTGAAGGCAAATGTATTTCTAGAGTAAATGATGAAGTACTTTTTGTAGAAGGTGTAGCACCCGGTGATGTGGTGGATGTACTCGTGACCAGAAAGAAAAAGAACTTTATGGAAGGTAAACCATTGAAGTTCCATAGTTACTCTGAAGATAGAATAGAGCCTTTCTGCCAACATTTTGGTATTTGTGGCGGCTGTAAATGGCAACACATTCCGTATGACATTCAGCTGAAATACAAGCACCAGCAGGTGATTGATAATTTGGAGCGCATTGGTAAAATTCCTTTGCCTGAAATCAGTCCGATTCTAGGTTCTTCTAAAATCAAATATTATCGAAACAAGCTAGAATACACCTTTTCTAACTGGAAATGGCTAACACAAGATGAAATTGCCACAGGCGAAGAACTCGACCGAAGAGGTTTGGGGTTCCATGTTCCGGGCAGTTTCGATAAAATATTGGACATTGAAACTTGTTATCACCAACCCGATCCTTCTAACGAAATTAGGCTTTCGGTAAGAAAATACTGTTTGGAAAATGATGTCCCCTTTTTCGATTTAAAGCGAAGAACAGGAAATGTCAGAAACCTAATTATCAGAAATTCTTCGCTAGATCAGTGGATGGTTATTGTGCAGTTTGCCATTGAGCACGAAAAGAATATGGGACTGATGGAGCACATCAAAACCGCCTTCCCTCATATTCATTCACTACAATACGTGATCAACGACAAGGGCAACGAAACTTTCCATGACCTAGAGGTGAAACTCTACTCTGGTGAAGCCCACATTACCGAAGCCATGGAAGATGTCCAATTTCGAGTTGGACCAAAATCGTTTTACCAAACCAATGCGGCTCAGGCTTATGAGCTTTACAAAATCGCCAGAGGTTATGCAGGTTTAAAAGGTGACGAAGTGGTCTATGATTTATACACAGGCACGGGCACCATTGCCAACTTTATTGCCAAGGACGCTAAAAAAGTAATTGGTTTAGAGTATGTAGAAGCGGCCATTGAAGACGCCAAATTGAATTCAGAAATCAATGGAGTAACAAACACCGAATTCTACGCTGGCGATATGAGGGAATTGCTCAATGACGATTTCATGTCCAATCATGACAGACCAAATGTAATCATCACCGACCCCCCACGCGCAGGAATGCACGAAGATGTAATTGAAATGTTGCTCAAAATTGAAGCTAAAAAGATTGTGTATGTAAGCTGCAACCCAGCCACACAAGCCCGCGACTTGGCTTTACTCGATGCGAAATACACTGTTAAAAAAGTGCAGCCAGTAGATATGTTTCCGCAAACACACCATGTGGAGAATGTGGTTTTGTTGGTGAGGAAATAAAAGCCTCAATTCACAGAGATAAAATAACACAATAGAAAAGGGGGGTATCCCCTAAACAAAGGTATACCCTCCTATTTTGATTAAAGGTTACGCTTTAACCACTCATCCGTGCATAAAACACGTTGCCATGCAGCCTCTCCACCCGATTTGACAACAAAGATACCATCATCAGAGTCCATTGATCTTAAAAGAAAATCACGTACTTGTGTAGCACTTTGAGTTGTCACAATCGCCCAACAAGACTCAAGTACTTTGGCATAGGTGCCATAAGACTTGATAGCCTCGTATAGGCCGTTATAGTCACGCGAGTTGCGCAAATCATAATTAATAATGTAGCAGTTTGCCATATTAAAATTAATTATTCTGCTCTCATTACTTCTAGGTGAGAATCGCCCTACTCACAACATCTTTTGCAGTTTAGAAAAAAGAACTAGTTTTACTTTCCCAAAGTTAAACTCTACCACTTTTTCTAAATGCGTGGTGATGTTATGTTTAAACCACGAGAGCGTGTTTTGCAATGGCTATGCCAAAAGCAACAACACGCTCTTTTGTCATATAAATATCCGTGAACTCGACAAAAGCCATAGATTCTTGCGTATCAGGAAGTTTTGTCACATGAATATATCGGACTGCAATTCAAGTACAGTTTTTTCTACTCAGGAAGTTCTCCGCTCCAATTTTCAATACACCTCATTCTGTTCTAGCAAGAGACAGATACTCATCTGCAATGCCGCCAGACAAATCCTCCGTGTAGAAAATGTCGTTTTGCCAGAGTTAAAATCAGGACGATTCAATTTTTTTTAAACCTTCTTCAACCTTATCATTTGTATCCATATTTGCTATATATAGATACGTTGGTTATACTAAATGTTCAAGAAAGAAAAAAGTCATGAATGTCAGTTTGACAGATAAACAAGAAAAGTATATCGCCTCCCAAATTGAGTCGGGTGATTATCAAAACGCGAGTGAACTTGTACGTGATGCCTTACGACTACATCAAGTTTACCGTAACAAGGTCTTGAATGACCTTCTTGTAGAGATTGAAAAAGGTTGGGAAGCATCTGTCAGTAACCGAAGCGTTCAAGACATAATCAAAGCCAAAACACAATAGACAAAATACCTCCCCTCCTTAAGTCTCAGCTTTCCGTTTCGCTCAACAAAAATCCCTCTCCAAATTATTTTTTATTAAAAACAGAAACATATCAAAAAAACCAGCGTACTTTTATTTAATATTAAAAATAGAAACTAATAGAAATATGAAAGGCTATTTAGGCGAATTCGAAGAGCTTGTTCTGCTAACCATTGCACATCTTGGTGATGAAGCCTACGGAGTGGCTATACTTGAAAGTATAACTGCTAGGGCGAACAGGTCTCTTAGTCTTGGAGCATTACATTCTACACTTACTCGGTTAGAGGAAAAAGGGCTTATTTCTTCCTACTTGGGCGAACCTACTGCCACACGTGGTGGTAGACGAAAACGCCACTTTGAACTTAAACCGAAAGCCATTGTCTCGCTTAACGACATGAAATCTTTAAGAGATGAGCTTTGGTCTGTATCTAAAATCAATCTCTCGCTTAAATGAATAGGCCTCCACAATTAGCGGAAAAAATATTCACAGCATTATGCGGTCAGGCAGCTGTTGAAGATTTATTGGGAGATTTAGAAGAGCTCTATCAGATCAATTCTGCGAAACACGGAAAAGGCTATGCTAAATCTTTCTATTGGTTTCAAATGCTAAGGCTGTCCTTTTCATATGCCATTACCAAAAGAAAAAAACAACACAAAAACTCTGTACCACAAAACAACAACCTCATTACCATGCTAAAAAGTTACTTTAAAATCTCCGTTCGCAACATCATTAAACAAAAGAGCTTCACCTTTTTAAGTGTATTTGGCTTGGCATTAGGAATGTCCATTGCTCTTTTGGCCCTAGCCATGATTATGGAACTTCATCAGTTTGATAAGTTCCATAAGGATTCCGCCAAAATCTACCGTGTTACTACAGAGATTGCCTATCCAGAAAAAACAAACCGATTTGCATCTGCCCCAACTGCGCTGGCCTACCTCTGCGACAACACCCTACCCTCAATTACTGAAAAGGTTCACATTAACGATATGTTCTTTCCTTCAGTAAAAACAATCGGAGACCCATTGAGGCTATCTGGCTATTTAACAGAACCATCATTTCTAGATATGTTTTCCTTCCCCCTAATCGAAGGAAACAAAAGCGCCCTAAGAATGCCTGGGAAAGTGATCATTACATCAGAATTGGCCGAAAAGCTTTTTGGGCAGAAGCCCGCTATGAACCAAATACTCAAAACCGAAAATTGGGGCAATTTAGAAGTGGCAGGCATACTCGCTCCATTTCCCAAAAATACGCATTTCACATTTGATCTTTTGGCAGCAATTCCTACCAAATTATCAAACAATCAACAATGGACTGACTTTAACGGAAATTTCTATTATTTCAAATCAAATGAATCCATTGCTTCTTTAGAAAAAGAGATTAATGCACTTGGTAGCGCAGGACTACCCTTCTTTAAAGCCCAAAACATTGAAGCAAAGTATCGATTACAACCTATTCTTGATATTAACCCAGGGCCAGATTTGGATGATGAAGTAGGTTTAGTGTTTGACAAACCTTCCATACTCATTTTCATTGGCACAGCCCTTCTAATCTTGCTTCCCTCTTGTATTAATTATGTAAACATGGCCATAGCAAGTGCCCTTAAAAGGTCGAAGGAAATTGGAATTAGAAAAGTAATGGGTGGTCAATCAGAACAAATCGTTCATCAATTTCTGCTCGAAACCATTCTCATTTGTTTAATTGCTCTAGGCATAAGCTCAATCTTCTTTTACTTTATTAGAGATGAGTTTGTGGCCATGCTGGCGGGAGCGTCATCGCTCACTTTTGCCCTTAACCTTAAACTAGTACTGGTATTTGTTCTTTTCGCTATCTGTACGGGACTCCTCACTGGTTTAGTTCCAGCATTTTTCTACGCCAAAACCAGCCCAATTGCAGCATTAAGAAACACCATAGGCAGTAATAAAGTATCAATATCAGGTATCAGAAAAGGCCTAATGATCTTTCAATTTGTTGTATCCCTCGTTTTAATGATTGGTATTGGTGTATTGGTACGGCAATATCAACACTCCCTCACCTATAACTTGGGCTTTCATAAAGAGAATGTTCTGGTCGTTCCTATCGAATCCAGTCAATCCGAACTTCTGAAGAATTCCTTTCTTTCTAACCCAGATGTGAAAGATCTCAGTTTCTCATCAAGCATTCCCGGCACCCCACTTTCTCGCTCTGTCTACTTTTTTAGTGAAGACAAACTAGACTCTGTTAGAGCGAGAGAAGTATTCATAGACGATCAATTTATTGACCATATGGAAATTGAAATGGTTTGGGGATCGGGCGAACTTAGGAAGGATCACCTTGAGCAAATCCTTGTTAATCAAAGCCTAATGGACAAACTCAACAATCTCAATTCTTCAGCAAAAGATAGTCTCTTAGGTCAATTTCAAAACGACCGGAAAGTTCAGATTGTTGGGGTGATTAAAGATTATAATCACGAACCACTTAATGAACGAATAGAACCAATGGTAATGCGTATCAGCGATTCTGACCTCAACTATGCCTTGGTCTCAATAACCTCGCAAAACTTACCTAAAACCTTAGCCACCCTAGAAAATGGATGGAATCAACTCTATCCAAATCAACCTTTTAAAGCCACTTTTTTAGATACTGAAATCAAAAAAGCATACGATTTCTTTAAAGCTGGTATCAAAATTTTTGGATTTCTAGCCCTGCTAGCGGTTACCATTTCTAGTCTTGGATTGCTTGGTATGGTAATTTATTCTACTGAAAATAGAACCAAAGAAGTGGCAATTAGAAAGATACTAGGTGCCAATGGCTTCAGCCTTCTAAAATCCCTTTCCAATACATTTTTCAAAATGTGGGCCATAGCCTTAATTATTGCAGTACCATCTGCCTATCTATTTTATGACTCCGTATTGGTCAGTATCTATAATAAATTTAGTGGAGGTGTAGGCTTTGCCGAAATACTCTTTAGCACAATGGCTACAGTTAGTATTGGTGTGCTCGCCATTTTATGGCAAACACAGAAAATCATGAAAACAAATCCTGTTCATAATCTAAGAAATGAATAGCCCTTGGCTGTACTTCTAAAAAAAATAATTCTTTAGAAACCTAAAAATCAATGAACTGCCAGTGCATATCATTAGTTTAGTGGATAAAATTTCTTTAGAAGCATTATGAACCAACTGATATTTAAGAACGGAGATAAGTTAGAAGCTATTGGACTGGGAACTTGGAAATCTGAACCAGGTGAAGTTTACCAAGCAGTTAGAACAGCCATCAAACTAGGGTATCGCCATATTGACTGTGCTTGGATTTACCAAAACGAAGATGAAATTGGAAACGCTTTTGCCGATGCCTTTGCAGAAGGTGACGTAAAACGCGAAGACCTTTTTGTGACCTCCAAACTTTGGAATTCATTCCATGCTCCAGAAGATGTAATGCCAGCTTTAAAAGAATCTTTAAATGCACTACAGCTCGACTATCTGGATCTATATTTAATCCATTGGCCAATTGCTCATAAAAAAGAAGCCATCAACCCAAAAACTGCAGACGACTTTATTCCAATTGACGAAATACCCATTGCCGACACTTGGAAAGCCATGGAAATTTGTGTTGAAAAAGGCTTGGTAAAACACATTGGTGTTTCAAACTTCAATGTTCCTAAGTTGAAAAAACTAATGGAAACTGCCATTATTCAGCCTGAAATGAACCAAGTGGAGTCACACCCTTATTTGGCTCAGAATGATTTATTGCAGTTCTGCATCGAAAACAATATTCACTACACCGCTTATTCTCCATTAGGTTCTAAAGATAGAAGTGCAGGAATGAAAGGTGATGACGAGCCAGATATGTTTGAAAATGAAGTGGTGAAAAAAATCGCTGAAGCACACCGAGTTCATCCAGCTCAAATTCTAATCAAATGGGCCGAAGCGAGAGGCACTGCCGTAATTCCAAAATCGGTAAACCCAGAAAGATTGAAGAAGAACTTGAAGTCGGCTAAAATTGAGTTGAGCAAGGAAGATATGGCCAAACTGAACAAGCTTGACAAAGGATACCGATTCCTGAACGGTAAGTTTTGGGAACTTGAAGGAGGAAGTTATACCGCTGAAGGACTTTGGAATAACTAGTCTTACCTAGCACCTATTTAAATTCTCAAAAAACCAGCGTTGGAAACAAGGCTGGTTTTTTTGTTCTATTTCCTTTCCTCGCTTATTGTAAATATTAATTGAAGGATATGATAAGGAAGTACAAGCATGTGCTCTAACCTGCTGTTAATTAAAAAGTCTCCATAACCAAAGGATAATAGCAAACACAATTAGTACCGCTAACACTTTCCAACCAAACCTAGAAGCTGGGCCGAAAACATTATCTTCAAACTCAGGCTCTTTTTTGTCTTCAGTTATTTCTTTCCGGCTCTTCATCTCCCCTGTTTTTTGTTTTATCGAGTCCAGTCCGTAAACTTACTCACTCAGTACTCCAACTGGTTGAAGCGTCTCGCTACGATCAAGAACACAGCCTAATATAAAAAGCTTATTTCAATTATACCTTTTTGATTTTCAAAGCTCATGTGCTAGAAGCTTGTAGAGATTTTATTGATGGTACAGTGTTTGGATTTATATGGTCTGAAATCAAATTTATAAGACCATGAAAAATCTTAAAACACTTAGTTTATGCCTTACAATGGTCATAACTGTACTTTTTGTAGGCTGTTCAAAGGATTCTGACACAAACCCAGGAGCTCCAACCTTACCCCCGCAGTCATCAATTGCTCCAGATATGGGGAATTTTTCCTCAAATCAAGAAAATGGTGCCGCAAACTTGGAAGGTCAAGACCAATCCAATTTTGGCTTCGCTGCATTAAATGTCATTTTCTGGCAATCGCTACTTACTGTAGATTTGGCAATACCCGTTGCAGCATATAAAGAAGCTTTCAACCATAGTTTTGAATACCTCAATGACGAAGACCGATGGAAGTCTGAATATTCGGTAACAGTTGGAGACAGAAATATAACTGCTACTTTATACGCAGAAAAAGTAGGTGCAAGCGCCTCTTGGAAAATGTACCTTTCTTCAGAAGGTGAATTTGAAAACTTTCTGTGGTTCAGCGGTACTTCACGTTTAGACAATACAAGTGGTGAATGGACTCTATTTAAAAGCCCTGACGAACCAAGACAATTGCTCAGTATTGATTGGGAAAATGAAAATGACACTGAGTTTAAGTTGACTTATAACCTTGTAGATACCGAGTCGGACAAAGAAGGAAGTTATATTGAATACGGTTCTACAGACGAAGATGTTTACACGCACTTCTATGATGTTTCGATTGTAAGCAAAGCCGATGAAGATTATGATGTTTCCATTTTGTTCAACAACAATACTAAAGTGGGTAGAGTAAAATCAGAAGCACACTTTAACAGTAGCGATTGGTTCTGTTGGAATGAAAGTTTCCAAAACCAAACTTGTGGAAGCTAAAACTTCCTTAGTCAGTCTCCGTTGAGGCTAAAAGCAAAAGAGGTTACATCATTGCTGGTGTAACCTCTTTTGTCTTTTTATGATTTATAAAAAAACCCCGACTGGTCGGGGTTCAGTAATCAAAAATCTATAATTTTTTAACTATATTTTCTTGACATTCACAGCGTTAAGTCCTTTACGACCTTCAGCTTTTTCGAATTCAACTTTGTCGTCTTTGTCGATAGCATCGATTGTACCAGAAACGTGAACAAAGATTTCTTCACCAGATGCGTCATCAACGATAAAGCCGAAGCCTTTATCATTGTTGAAGAATTTTACTACTCCTGTATTCATTGTAAATTGTAATAAGTAATTAAAAATTTTATTTGTATTACGGCAAATGTAGCTATTAGTTATGAAATCCAATAAAACCAGCAATAAAAAACTGTATATCGTTCGTCATGCCAAATCTAGTTGGGGTAATCCGCATCTATCTGATTTTGAGCGACCTTTAAATCATCGTGGCGAAAATGATGCGCCAGATATGGGGCAAAGATTAGCAATAAGGAGTGTTAAACCGTCCCTTATAATATCCTCTCCAGCCAACCGAGCATTAACCACAGCCAAAGTGATTTCTGCTAAAATTGGTTATCCTGTTTCCTACATTATGGAGGAAGAAAGGCTTTATCACGCGTCTACCGGAACCATTAAAACGCTGTTAAGCCGAGTTGATGATGAACACAACACAGTCATGATTTTTGGCCATAACCCTGGGTTGACTTACTTAATTAATGAAATCAGTGATTTTGATTTAGACAATCTACCAACCTCTGCCGTCTGTGGTATCGAATTTGAAATGGAAAGTTGGAAAGAAATTCAACGCACCAGAGGTTCTCAATTCTATTACGATTATCCAAAATCGAAGAATGATTGACAGTCTAGTTCCTTCGTAAACTCAGGATGAAAAGTGCGAATAGTTAGGCGCAGCATTATAATTAAACCGAAGCTACTTCTTTTCATTTCCTGAGCTCCGAGGCTTCGGAGAAGGATCTAAATTTCAAGACTAATCTAAATCACAAAACCTGCTTGAGAAGTTGGATGTAAAACTCAATCCCCTCCTCTATTTCATGAATAAAAACAAATTCATCTGCTGTATGTGATCGGGCAGAATCGCCAACTCCAAGCTTCAAAGAAGGATAAGGCATCAACGCTTGATCAGACATTGTTGGAGAACCGTAAGTTCTTCTGCCCAAAGCAATTCCCGCCTGAACAATCGGATGATCCATTGGAATGGAAGAAGGATTCAATCTAGTCGATCGCGGTTCCACCTTGGATTTGACATGCGCTCTGATAATTTCCAGAATTTGGGTGTTCGAATAACAGTCCGTACTACGCACATCTACTACAAACTTACATTCATCGGGTACTACGTTGTGCTGCTGACCCGCATTAATCATCGTCACCGACATTCGCACTGGCCCTAGGGTTTTTGAAACATCGTCAAAGGTATAGGTACGAAACCATTCAATATCCTTAATGGCTTTGTAAATCGCATTTTCGCCTTCGTTCCGAGCAGCGTGGCCTGATTTTCCGGTGGCCACACAATCCAACACCATCAATCCTTTTTCTGCAATTGCCAAATCAAGCAAAGTAGGCTCGCCCACTATAGCGAAATCTATCTCGCCCAATTCCCCCAAAATACTTTCCACCCCATTCTTCCCAGAAATTTCTTCCTCAGCCGTAGCCGCCAAAATCAAATTGTATTTTAAGTCAGGAGCATGATAGAAATTCAGAAAACAAGCCATAAGAGAAACCAAACTCGCTCCAGCATCATTGCTTCCTAATCCGTAAAGCTTTCCTTCTTCTACTTCCGGAGAAAACGGATCCTTGGTGTAGCCCACATTCGGTTTTACGGTGTCATGATGTGAATTGAGCAGAATGGTAGGTTTGCTATCATCAAAATGTAAATTCTTCACCCAAATGTTGTTGTCTTTTCTTTGGATTGAAATTCCTTTATCCTGAAAAAAGGCTTGAATCAAATCAGCCGTTTTATCTTCTTCTTTGCTCAAAGACGGAATAGCAATAAGCTGTTTTAGTAATTCGAGCGCTTCTTTGAATAACTGCATTTTAATTACTGATTAGGGTTCCAGATTGGTCATTGGCCAAGGCTTGTAAGTTTTCAAAAGAACCAATCCTTACCGATTTAGCACCATGAGCCAAGGCCAATAAAGCGCAATCCATTTTGGGAAGCATACCTTCATTAATCACTCCGCTCTCTTTTAGCCCTGCTACTTCTGCCCTTTTAATTTCAGAAATTACAGTCTTGCTTTCAAAATCAGAAAGCACACCAGGTTGCTCGAAGCAGTAAATCAATTTCACTTCAAATTGCTGGGCTAAAGCCGCTGCCACCGAAGCCGCAATAGTATCGGCATTCGTATTGAGCATATGACCTTCGCCATCGTGGGTCAAAGGAGCCAACACAGGGATTAGTCCAGAATCGATGAGTTTTTTGAGGATCTCAGTATTGATATTTTCTGGCTTTACATCGCCCACAAAGCCATAATCAATTGCTCCTACGGGTCTTTTTGTAGCTGGAATTACATTGGCATCCGCACCAGTGAGGCCAATAGCGTTTACCTTCAAGGCTTGAAGTTTACTGACGATTCGCTTGCTCACCAGTCCGCCATACACCATAGTCACCAAGTCAATGGTTTCCGCATCAGTGATTCTTCGCCCCTCCACCATTTTGGGCTCAACGCCTAATCTCTTACCAAAGTCGGAAGCAATTTTTCCACCTCCGTGAATTAGAATTTTTTCTCCTTCTAAAGTTGAAAACGATTTTAGAAAAGCATTTAAAGCTGACGCTTCATCAATGACCTTTCCCCCAACTTTAACAATGGTAAGCTTTTTCATTTCTTTTATTTGTTAAGGCCTCTCCCTAAATCCCTCTCCTAGGAGAGGGACTTTTACAGTCTGCTAGTGCAAACTTTATCTTTCAAAATTGGCAACCTCTAGGCCTTCCCCAAAAAGGGAAAGCTTGGGTTTAACCAAGTTAACGATTTCACCTTTACTCAAAGGCCTCACCCCAACCCCTCTCCCAAGAGAGGGGCTTTTACAGCCTGCTAGAGTAGATTAAACACGTTTAAACTGGCAGTCTGTAATCCTTCCCCCCATGGGGGAAGGCATGGATGGGGGCTCTATCAACTTCTACATTAACAATTCATGAAACACTGCTTGAGCAGCGTAAACTCGGTTTTCAGCCTGCTCTAAATGAATGGCATTTGGGCCATCTAAAATTTCGTCTTTAATCACCAAACCTCTTCTCACGGGCAAACAGTGCATCACTTTTGCATTTTCAGTCAATTTCAATTGCTTTGAACCGAAAGTCCAGCTTTCATCTTGAGATAAAATTTGACCGTAGTCATTGTAAGATGACCAGTTCTTTACATACACAAAATCGGCATCTTTAAGTGCTGCTTCTTGGTTATGAAAAACAGGGATTCCTTGTCGAAACTCCTCTGCTAAATCATATCCTTCTGGATTGGCAATACTAAAATCAACGTCAGCTTTTCCCATCCATTCCGCAAAAGAATTGGGGACTGCTTGCGGCAAAGCTTTTACATGGGGCGCCCAAGTCAGCACTACTTTGGGTTTGCGCGTTGCGGTCCATTGTTCTTTAATCGTAACTAAATCTGCCAAGCTTTGTAATGGATGTCTGGTACCGCTTTCCAAACTCACAATAGGAACGCCCGCATATTTGATAAAGGCATTCAAGAGTTTTTCAGAATAGTCTGCTTCTTTCGATTTCAATTCAGGAAAAGTACGCACGCCCAACACATCGAAATAACGTCCCATTACGGCTGCGGCTTCCTTAATGTGTTCGGCCTTATCGCCATTCATGACCACACCATCTTCAAACTCCAAGGCCCAGCCGTCTTTCCCAATGTCCAACACAATGGCTTGAGCACCTAAATTTTGGGCTGCCACTTGCGAACTCAAACGTGTTCTCAAGCTCGGGTTGAAGAAAATCAACCCTATCCTTTTGCCTTCGGCCAGTTTGGTTTGAAATGGGTTTGCCTTTAACAACAAAGCCTTTTCTACCAATGCGTTAATGTTTTGTACGTCTTTTACTGAAGTGAAATTTTTCATTCTTTCTAATTCGGAACGGAAATGAATTTCATCATTTTCGGATTTTGGAGCCATTTTTCCGCCCCCCTTATTTGTTTAATTCTTTACTTAATGCGGCTAAAAACTGATCCAGTTCAGCCTTACTAATGTTCAGCGGTGGCAATAATCGAATCGTATTTTTATTGGAAGCTGAACCCGTGAAAATGCCATGTTCAAAAATCAATGCTTTGCGCAAAGCAGCTACATCAAAATCAAATTCAGCACCGATCATTAGGCCTCTTCCTCTAACTTCTTTCACTTGTTCAATTTTCTTCAATTCACCTTCAAGATAAGCTCCCATTTTTGCAGCATTCTTGAGCAAATGCTCTTCTTCTAGCACTTCCAAAACTGCAAGTGAAGCAGCACAAGCCAAATGATTTCCTCCGAAAGTAGTGCCCAACATGCCATGCCAAGGCTCAATTTCTGGCGAAATCAAAACACAACCTACTGGAAACCCATTACCCATTCCTTTTGCCATGGTAATGATATCGGGGCGAACTACAGAATGTTGATGCGCAAAAAACTTCCCTGTTCTTCCAGCTCCCGACTGTACTTCGTCTAAAATCAGTACGGCTTCATAGCTATCGCATAGTTCGCGGGCTTTTGCCAAAAAGGCATCGCTTGGTGTATAAAGGCCAGCTACTCCTTGAATTCCTTCAATAATTACACCTGCTACTTCATCATCAAAAGCTGAAGTTAAAGCCTCTAAATTATTCATGGGCACAAAAACTACCTCGTGACCATTGTTAAATGGCGCTACGATTTTCGGGTTATCCGTTGTGGCTACGGCTCCAGAAGTTCTGCCATGAAAAGCATTTTCCACCGCAATAATCTTACGATTTCCAGTATGGAAGGAAGCCAGTTTTAATGCATTTTCATTCGCTTCGGCACCAGAGCTACACATGAAAAACTGGTAGTCATAGTAGCCAGAAATTCGACCCATGGCTTCGGCTAGCTCATCTTGCAATGAATTTTGAACCGCATTGGAATAGAAACCAATTTTTGACAATTGTTCGCTAACTCGTTTAACGTAATGCGGATGGGTATGCCCTATCGAAATCACGGCATGGCCACCATATAAATCCAAATACTCTTTCCCTTCTTTATCCCAAAGTTTGGCTCCAAGCGCACGCACTGGCTCAATTGGGTAAAGCGGATAAACATCAAATAATTTCATAGTTATTAATTAAAAAGCACTTGGTTTTAGATTCAAACCTAGTTTTTCAGGAAAGCCAAACATCAAATTCATGTTTTGTACGGCCTGACCGCTAGCACCTTTGAGTAGGTTATCAATGGCAGAATGGATTACCAAATAGCTGCCGTGTTTTTCAAGATGAAGCACACATTTATTGGTGTTCACTACTTGCTTCACATCAATGGCCACATCGCTTACCCAAGTAAAGGGATGGTCTTCATAATACTCTTTATACACCTGAATAGCCTCTTCCAAAGGCCACTCGCAATGCTGATAAGCTGTCACAAAAATGCCTCTGGTGAAGTTTCCTCTGTAGGGCACAAAGTTGATCGGTTTATCGAACCACGGCTGAAGTTGTTGAAGGCTTTTCCCTGTCTCGTCCATGTGTTGGTGGGTGAAAACTTTGTAGGCCGAAACATTACTGTCGCGCCAGCTAAAATGCGTACTGGCCGAAGGTTGAACTCCTGCGCCTGTCGAACCCGTCATGCCTGAAAGGTGTACCTCTCTCAACATTCCGTTATAGGCCAAAGGCAGCAATGCCAATTGGATGGCAGTCGCAAAACAACCAGGGTTCGCCAAGAAACGGGCATTTTTTATTTTGTTACGATTGAGTTCTGGCAAGCCATAAACGGCCTCGTTACTCATTCTAAAGTCATGGCTCAAGTCAATGATCTTGACAGTGTCTGGCACTTGATTCTCCTTCATAAATTCTGAAGAAGCGCCATGCCCCATGCAAAGGAAAAGTAGATCGATATCGAAATGGATCTGATCCGTAAAGCTCAATTCGCTGTCTCCCAAAAGGTCGGTATGTACATTGTGAATTGGCAAACCTACCTGACTTCGGCTGTGCGCAAAACTAACTTCCACCTCAGGATGATGAATCAGTAAACGCAGCAATTCGCCTCCTGTGTAGCCTGCTGCTCCAACTATTCCTGCTCTAATCATTTCCTTGATTTACTTGGTGGTAAATGGCACTTTGGTTACCGAAAATCTTAGCGAAGCCTTTCACGTCATCACCCGTCCAAGCATTGTTCATTTCTCCGTAGTTGCCAAATTTGGCCGACATCAAGTCATGCTCAGACTCGATTCCGATCAATTGATAGCGGTAAGGCAAAAGCTTGAAAAATGCTTTCCCTGTCACAAATTTCTGACTGCTTTCCATCATGTTTTCTAAATCGCGCATTACAGGGTCCATAAACTGCCCTTCGTGCAGCCAGTTGCCATAAAAAGCAGCTACTTGGTCTTTCCAGTAAATCTGCCATTTGGTGAGAATATGTTTTTCTAAAGCCTGATGTGCTTTGATGGTAAGGATGGCAGCTGAAGCCTCAAAACCAACCCTTCCTTTGATGCCAATAATGGTATCGCCCACATGGATATCGCGACCAATGCCAAAAGGAGCCGCTATTTTCTCCAAAGCCTGAATGGCTTCAAATGAATGCGTAAACTCTTTCCCGTTAATTGACTTCAATTCACCTTTTACAAAGCCCAGCTCTAAATCCTCTTCAACCGTTTTGGTCACTTGGGTTGGCCAAGCTTCTTCAGGTAAATAACCTTTAGAACTTAAGGTTTCTTTACCTCCAACAGATGTCCCCCAAAGCCCCTTATTGATTGAATAAGCAGATTTTGAAAAGTCCATATCTACACCTTTCGATTGCAAATAGGCGATCTCTTCTTCCCTCGAAAGCCTCATATCTCGAATAGGCGTGATGATTTCGGCATCGGGCAAATAGGTTTGGAAAATCATATCAAAACGGACTTGATCATTACCTGCTCCAGTGCTTCCGTGCGCTATATATTCTGGGTTAAGCGTTTTAGCATATTTGGCAATGGCCATGGCTTGGCTTACCCTTTCGGCACTTACAGAAAGCGGATAGGTACTGTTTTTCAGTATGTTTCCAAAAATCAGATACTTGATTACGCTTGAATAGTAGTTAGAAGTTTCTTCGATGGTTTTATGGCTGGTTACGCCCATTGCATAGGCACGTTTTTCAACTTCATCCAGTTCTTGCTGAGAAAAACCGCCTGTATTTACCAATACAGAATGAATTTCTAAGCCACGTTCTTCACTTAAATATTTTACACAATAAGAGGTGTCGAGCCCTCCGCTATAGGCTAAAACTACTTTCTTCTTATTCATCATTTTTCTTCTTTTTGGCTTCTGCCTTCAACAAAATATTCTTCTTAAAATTTACCCAACGTTGAAACAAGTTGAAGTCTTTATCCAACTCACGTCCCACCCATTGAGTTCTTTTAGGTTTTACATTTTTCTCCCACTCTGGATTGTATAACATGGCTGTACAAATACAGTTTGACCTATTTTTGGCTTTTAGTATTTCGTAATTGACACAGCTTTGACAGCCCTTCCAGAAGTCTTCATCTTGGGTCAGTTCTGAATACACTACGGGTTTATAGCCCAATTCAGAGTTGATTTTTAGTACTGCCGCACCTGTTGTAAGTCCGAAGATTTTTGCTGTTGGGTATTTCTTCCTAGATAACCTGAACACGGCTGCCTTGATACGTTTAGATAATCCAAGACCACGGAATTTATGAGATACGATGAGCCCAGAGTTGGCTACAAATTTCTCATGACTCCACACTTCGATGTAGCAGAAACCTGCCCATTCGCCCGCTTCAGTTACGGCTACTACCGCTTTACCTTCACGCATTTTTAGTGATACGTATTCTGGGGTTCTTCGCGCAATTCCAGTGCCTCTAATTTTGGCGGAGTTGGCAATTTCTTCAATAATATCTTCTGTAAAGCGGGTGTCTTCTTCTGTGGCTACCCTTATTATGAATTTTGTTGATTCCATTCTCACTGTAATTCTGGATTATGAAAACGATTCAATGTTTTCAGAAATCCTAAAAGGAAATATGATTTAAAATTTGAAAAAGAATATAGGTAATATTGGGGACTTGACTACCGCATAGGTAGTCTATGTATATGAGGCGACTAGCGCCTAAAAAACTTAGGTGTATATACAGCAACCTCAGACACAGGGAGTGTCAAGTTTATCGCTGATGATATGTTCGCTTCGTTCTTCATTCTGAAATGAGGGACAAAGGAAATGAAAAGTTTGGTATGAACAACGGTTTTATTCTGGAATTTTAAAAACCTAACAAAAATGGTTGAAAACGAATTATTTACGCACTCAAATTACCGTAACCCGCTGGTGGTCTGCGATATGCATAATAGCTCATTACCACTTCAATTGCCTGACGAATTGCTTTGTTGATGGGCATCATTTTGGTACCTAGTTCGGTATCGATACTGCGTAGCCTAAAATAATAGTCACTCATCATTGGAGAAGGAATACCTGCTTCCATGTCTTCTTCAATTTTTGCAATGGTATCTGCTTGGCCTGCCTTCATTAGCTTACAGGTAATGAACCTGGCTTTTCCGTTTTTATCTCTTGTAGCCGAATAGCCAAACAGACGGCAAATTAAACCACGGTATGCATACTGTGAGCAACCTCCCTTGTCTAAAGAATCTTTAACGGGGTTGAAAAGGGTGCATATTGAGCTCTCATTCAACAGCAAGTTCTGATAAAATTCATCAATGCGCTTGGTCAGAAAAAGGTGAAATGCATATGGAAGAAACTCTAGAGGAGTAGCTTCAATATCGGCTTTGAAGCAACATTTACCACAGCCCGAAATACAATGAAGGCCACTTCTATCACGAAGCGAATTCATTTCTTGATCAAGGGCGGCAAAAATCTTTTCTACCGATTTAACTTTTCTGACAATTGACATAAGGGCTGCGAAGGTAACGGAGAAAATCTTTGTTTTTACACTAGCACCAAAATTTACTTTTAGGGCTTAAGTCTTAAAAGTCAGATGATTTATGTGCTATTAGCAACAAATTATTTCTTTGTGAAGGTAACTTGAGACTTTACAGGAAAAGCACCTTCTTCCAAACTTAAAAAAGAAACGCCTGTAAGTTTTTGTCCTTCATTTTTCTCCAGGTAAATAATCCCAAAACCAGAAGTTAGTACTTCAGAAGAAAACTCGATAGCCATAAAGTCTCCTAGCTTATGGGTATAGAATTCACGCTTTTCATGTCGCCCATTTTCCCAAATAAAAAGTTCGCCTTTTGGTCGAAATTCAAAGGTTTTATTCTCAAAAAATCCAGAATTACCATTTGCGGCCCATGAGGTATTTGGGAGACCGACTGAAGGGGTTTCTGGAGAATAATGCGCGAAGAAATATTCGGTTGTTGGGTTTTCATCGATGGTAGATTTCAGTACCATCATTCCTTCTTTATTGACAGTTCCATAAAGTGTGTCTTGCAATGATTCAAACCTCACATTGACTCCGTCACTTTTTATTGTCCAACTCTCTTTTACATCTGAGTAAAAGCTTTCTGCTTTAGAATCCGATAAAACCGTCAACAACATTAGGCCTGGTTCAACAAAGGCTTTTTCGTCACTAGAACCATCCTCGCTGTATTTCAATTGGCCCATATCCATTTCTGGCGGAATGGCCTTTATATAAGCCAAAAGCCAACTTCCTTTTAGGTTTTGAGCGCTAAGAGAAGTTGAAAAAACAATAAGAAGTGAGAATAATAAAATACGCATGCCCGAATATACGGTAAAAAGGCATCAGCGGTCGAGCCACTTTTTAAAATCTTGCACCTTGTCTCGGCTTACAATCGCATCGGTTTCATCGGTATGAATTAAAATAAGTCGGAGGCGAGAATTGGAGTAGGTGATAATGTCCTTTACCGCCTCTAGCGAAACCAAGTATTTACGATTAATACGGAAGAATTTCTGTGGGTCGACCAACTGTTCCACTTGTTCCATAGTGTAGTCAATGATATAGCGGTTCTTCTCTTTGGTTTGAAGGTAAGTGGCTTTTTCTTGACTAAAAAAATAAGCAGTTTCGGCCGTTGGAATGGTGTGAATATGCTCTCCAATTTTGACCACAAAGCGTTCCTTGTATTGCTTTGTGAGCATTTGCATGGCTTGCTGAATCAGCATCATATCCATTCCTGACTTTTGCTCGGGTGCGTTAGGCTTGAAACGCGCCTCATATTTCTCTAAAGCATTTTCTAGATCCGTTGGGTCGATGGGTTTGAGTAAATAATCAATGCTATTTACCTTAAAAGCCTGAATGGCATACTCATCAAAGGCGGTCGTGAATATGATGGGGGAAGAGACTTCTACCTGCTCTAAAATCTCGAAACTGAGTCCATCGGCCAATTGAATATCGAAGAACAGAAGATCGGGCTGAGGGTTTTCTTTTAACCAATTCACCGCTCGTTTTACCGAATCGAGTTTGGCCAGTATTTCTATTTCAGGATTAATTTTCTCCAATAAATTAGCCAGCCTCTTGGCTGCCATCGACTCATCTTCTACAATCAGTACTTTCATTTCTCAAAGGCTAGTAATGGAAGTTTCACAATAAATTCGCTCGGCTCATCAATCACCTCTACGGGTGTTGCGCTCAAGAATTCATACCTAGATTTAATATTTGACAACCCCATTTCTGAGCTCTCCTCTATCGGAATATTCTTCTTCTGAAGGTTATTTCGAACCACCAGCTTTTCTCCATTTTCTATTTCAATATGAATAGTAAGTGGTTCTTCTTCGGCAATTACATTATGCTTAATGGCATTCTCTAAAAGCATTTGAATGGCCATAGGTGGTAGCATTTTCTGCTCAAAACCTTCTATACTGATATTGAGTTGAAGTTTTTCGTCAAACCTAATTTTTTGTAGAAAGAGGTAAGAATTGACAAAGTCCATTTCGGTTTTAAGACTGACTACCTCTTGTGCACGAGTATCTAAAACATAACGGTACACTTTTGAAAGCTCTCGAATAAATTTGGCCGCTTGGTCTTGATCTTCATACACCAAATTGGTAAGCGCATTCAAACTATTGAATAGAAAGTGTGGATTGACCTGATTTTTAAGGGTTTCGTATTTGGCCTCCATTTGTTCCTTTTTTAGCCTTTCTGCATCCAAACTGGCTTTCTTCCAATTCTTTAAAAACTCAACTGAGTTCAGGAAAAAAGAAATAACAAAGGTAATTCCGACAGAGATCAATAAGGTCCATTTAATATCCCCCATGTCAATATCGAAGCCATATTTCAGTACCACATATAGCGTATACACAGCTAAAGGTGTATAGACGATTACCCCCACTACTCCCCAAATAAATCGTTTGCTTGGGTTTTCTAACCACGGAATTTTATAGGAGAGGTAGTTGGAAACATGTGCATTACCCTGCCAAAGTAAGATCCATTGAACAGCTGAAACTATCATTGAGGCAAGGGCAACGTCCCAATTATTAAAACAGCTAGTACACCAAAAGTATACTGATGGACCACCTAACAATGCGATAAGCGCTGTTTCCTTAAGTTCCCGTTTCCAATTGACTGTTTTGAGATATCCCATTTAGGCTAAAGTACTGATTTTATACTTTCTCTGCGTTGGCATATTTACCAACACCGAATTGTTTTCTGTAACGGTTGGCGTGATAGGCAATCAATGGCGACCCAATCGCAGCTGGTAAAACCCAAAGTATCCAGCCCATGTTGCCCAAGGCAGCAAACAAAGCTCCGTTTTGAACTAGAAACGCTGTAATACTGGCAATAAAAGCACCGCTCATTAAATTCATATGGGCAAACCACCACCACATTTTATCGGGCTTGGTATTTCTAAAGCCTTTGATGTTGAGCCAAGCCGTGTTGGCCGTAAAAAAACCGAAAATAACCGATAAGTAACCAATGGTTGACGAAAAGTTGCTCAAGACTAAAAAGCGAATTCCAGCTCCAAAAAGAGTCAATCCAAAAGCGATGGCAATAAAAGCTGCAATCCAATCAATGCGTAAAGGTTTCAGTGTCTTCTTGAGTTTCAATACCCGTTGGCCTGCGAACGTCATGTAGAAACTAAATACAGCAATGATAGTAAGAAAGAAATTGAATCTAACGAATGCCACAATAAGTAGTGCACTGATAAAAATCCAAGCCATTGACCAAAAGAAAACCATTCCAGCGGCTCGGTGAATCTTACCTCCTTTTCTTCCAAAGAAAGCGGCCAAAACACCTGAAAGCAAAGTGGTCACTCCTGCGGTGACGTGAGATATGATGAGTACTTTATCCATGCCTGAATCTTTTAAAATTAAAAAAATGAGGGGCTCGCTTTTCGCAAACCCCAACTAATTACGTTTTACTTTCCGCAGCCAGACATTAGCTCCTGGGCCATTTCTATTCCCCAAGTTGGGTCAAAGCTTTTGCCTTTTTCTTCTGCATTGAACAATGGAATACTTTTCTCTACCAAACCACAAGCACCAGCGGTAGAAGAACCAAAAAACTGTGCTGTACCATATTGCATTTGTGCCATTAAAGCCATTGCTCTAGGGTTTTTAGCATCCAGTTGCATGGCCTGTCCGAAAGTTTGTGATGCCAAACCTGATAGTGATTGACCTCTTGACGCTGGATCTGCTGCCAATTGCGCCATGAAATAGAAACCTTCTAAGGCTACTACTTCGCTATTGTTTGGAACAAGCGCTTTAGCCTTTTCAACAAATGGTTTCGCTTTATCTAAAAGTTGGTCTTTGGCTTTCACGCCTTCCGCTAAAAATGAAGCATTGATGTAATTTAAGGCAGCATAATATTGTGGGTGCCATTGGTCGCTTGCAATGGCAGCTATTCGCTCAAATTGACCAGCAGAGGCTTGTAGGTTTTCTAAGTTACGCTCAGCGCCCATCGACTGTAAACCCTTCACCATGGCATTCATATAGGCCTCTTGGCTTTGGGCGCTTAGGGTGAAACTTGTGATAAAAAGAGCGATTAATATGGTTAGCTTTTTCATGTTATGTTTTTTAAAGTTTTTGAGTTCGTTTTCTAATGATGATACTAAGGTGTAGGGAAATAATGTGGTCAGAAAAAAAGTATTACCGAACCGTAGAATCTTCAGGATGAATCGTAAGGAGGTCAAATTTCAAAGGGTCAAAACTCAAATTTCAAACGGATTTCACCCAGTTAAGTAGTAAAAACTGGCACTGGTCATTCCCTAAATTTCGAGATCGAAAAATGGCTAGAGGGGATTAGAATTACAATTCTATTGATACTAAAGGCCTGACTCGTCCTAAAAAAAGTTTACAGGTTTAACATTTAGTACTGTAATAGATTTA
>NZ_CAXBBV010000020.1:0-31550 GCF_963973945.1 uncultured Roseivirga sp. | reverse complement strand
GAGCATCTGACTGTTAATCAGAGGGTCCTTGGTTCGAGCCCAAGAGGGGGAGCTTAATGAGAATAGGCCTTGCGAGAAATCGTGAGGCCTTTTTCTTTTCATGGGGACAACATAGGGACAACATTTATTTTCCGTTCCATTTCATCACTTTTATTTATATTTATTGGTAGTAAGATTGGATCTCAATGGAAAAATTCATCCAAAATGCAGGCAGGGCACTTGCCAAGGTACGGACCGCCACCAATGATTTTTTGAACGAGAGGATCGGTGGAAATAGGAGGAACCTGATTCTTTTTCTTGTTTGCGTGTATATCCTATTTATCCTTTTAGTTTCTGTCGTACTTAATTTTAAGTCGCTTATCGACCATTATCCCATTTATCTCGGACTATTGTTCGCACTAATATTGGCCATATTTTGGGTGGCCGTTTTTTATGAGTCCGAATCCCATATGGCAAAGGACGGACATGGTTTTGTTATGGAAAGATTGAAAAGGTCAAGGATGAAATTCCATCTTTTGGATCTGGATTTAGATGGACAAAGAGAGTTGGAAAGAATACTCTCAGGTAAGAACGTCAAGAGCAAGATCAATTTTACGATGGGCAACAAGAGTGGGGAATCCGCCAACCACCGCATATTATTTGTCCTGTTCGATGAGATCATGGTAGGGGGAGTTGTTGAAATTTCGGGAGAACAGAAACAGGAATTCTTCCAATTCCTGCAGAATTCCTTTTTGATGAACGGGGAACCCATCAATCCCAATACCCTTAAGTCCGGTTTTTCCTCTTGGAAGACCGATCAGGAAAAGACAAACTCCAAGAACCAGCGCAAATTGGTGAAACAAATGCTCGGCAAAGCATAATTATAGCATAATCCTTTCCAAAGCCCGATTATCGTATTGACATGTGCATATCTGTTGCCATATGTTTGTCCCGTACAAAAGAGCGATCGGCCGGTTGCACATTCTTCAAAATCCTAAAAATACGATAATGGAAAATCAACAGGATGTAGTAACTATACTTACAGAAATTAAGGGGCTATTGGCCCAAAACAAAAAAACGCTCAATGTGGAGGACCTGGCACAATACACGGGTCTTTCCAAGAGCAAGATCTACAAACTTACCCAACAGAAGCTTATCCCGATGGGAAACAATCCCCATATCAGGCAGAAATTCTTCGATAAGGATACCATCGATGCCTGGCTCCTGGGGGAACCAGACCTTTCCGACGAGACCCTGGAACATAGGTTCAACGAGTCCCTGTTGAAGAACAGGAGGTAATTGGATGGAACCTACCAAAAGAAACTTTCAGGGCATCTGGATCCCGAGAACGATCTATCTGAACAAGGAAGTGAACTGGTACGCGAAGATCCTGCTCTTGGAGATACACAGCTTTACCGAAAATGGGAAGGAATGCTATATGTCCAACAGGTATATCGCCTCCTTCCTTCACATTTCCGAACGACAGGTCAGCAGGTACATTTCCGAATTGAAATCCCTGGGTTGGATAGAGGAGACCTCCTTCAACGGAAGGAAGCGCTACCTGAGAAGTCTGCTCCGTTTCGGCTTCAAAATTGGCGACTCTGCCCCGACAATGGTGTCCGGGCTGCCTGGACAGAAATGTCGTGGCAGCATGGACAAAAGTGTCAAGTATACTAAACAAGTAACAAAACAAGAAAAAAAAGAATTTACCTTTTTAAAAGAAGGAAATAAAAATAGAAGTCCAATATTGGAATGATGGATATGGAAAAGGGATGGTCGGAACATTTTCGGGGAAAGCAAACGGAACCAAAACCGTTATGCTCCCCAGAACTTTTTAAAAAAGTTTTTTATAGGGCGGCACAGGAATTTTATGCCCGGATGGACCTCGACTTTGAAGTGGACGGAACCAACAAAAATTTCCTTGGGCATTTTTGCAGGTATTGGAACCGGGATCCCGCATTCGAACTTTTGGAAAATATCTCCCTGAGAAAGGGGTTGTTGGTATTCGGTTCCTACGGCACCGGAAAAACGTCGAGCTTTAAGATCATCCAGAACATGTCCAAACAATATAGCCTTAGGCCACTTTGGTTCCCCTCCATAAGTGCCCAGGAGGTAGTGGACAAGTACAATTCGGAAAAGAACAAGGATGATATCATAAAATACTATTCCAGGGGAAACTTCCTGTTCGATGATTTGGGATCGGAAACGGTGGCGAACAATGTTTACCAGTACGGAAAGGAGGATATATTCGTCAGGATCCTGCTCAACCGTTACCGAAGTTTTGAGGAACTTGGGACAAAGACCCATATCACTACCAACCTGAACTCGTCCCAAATAGAAAACCGTTATGGGAGACAGATCTCGGACCGGTTCGTAAGGATGTTCAACCTGTTAAAATTGGACGGCCCCAGTCGGAGAAAGTAGCTGGTGAAAAGAAAAATAGACTTAAAGGTCGTGGTTAAGGTTTTAAAAGTGGATAATGGGCCAAAAGATTTAGGCAAAAAACGAAGCATATGATCCTATATAATTTTTAGTTGGTTGCCTTCATTTATGGTATTCGAAAACCGGTAGCGTAGCGTATAAGGTTTGAATAGCAAGAGGGTAACGCGCTGAAGCGACGTTACTGTTATTAAATTACTGAATATCAATGATTTAAGTCAAGTGTAAATAAATTTTACTGTGGCAAATTGACTAATAACACTTGTAATACATTGGATTCATTGACAAAATTTACTGTAGCCAATTTTATTAAGTATGAAACAATACTTATAAAATACTGAAAATCAATACGATAATAGTATTTGGCTTATTGGTCAAAGTAATTGGTATGGCAAATTTGCGTCATATGACTGGTCAACCTCAATGAATGCTGATAAAATTTACTGTAATGGAAAGAAATGTCAATAGAAAAAATACTTTTTCGGCTATTAGTATCAATAGAATAACAGCGGAACGTTTTAGGGAATATTCCAAGACCGTTGCAAAGTCCCATTCGGAAACCATTGATACGATGATCGATTTTTTTGAGAAGGCCAATATCACCCCCAAGAGCCAGGTGATCATTAGTTTTATCAAGTATCAGGTTTATCTCAATGGAAGGTGGGACTATATTGAACAACTTTTAAGGGATCAGGAACGAAAATACCTTAAGCCTACACACGATATGCTTAAAAGACTTTTCGATGGGGTAGCGCCCGTGAGGAAGGAAAAACAACAACCTTTACTTTTGGACCGGAATAGCATTAGGATGACCAAGGCAGAATGGCGCATGGAGGAGGAAGTTGTTCCCCTTGCAAAATACAATGAGGCTGTTAAGGGTAGGGATGAGGATAGAAAAAGGTTTAGGGAAGTATTGCGTGAAATTGCTCTTGTGGAACCAACTTTTGGCAAATCCTACTTTAGAGTTGAAATGGGGGCCGATGAATTGGAAAGGTTAAAAAGAGAATATTTGGGCAGGCATATCTATTGAGCCATATACAGTTGTAGGTGCGCCCTAATTCGATTTTATGTAACGCTTATCTTCCCGAACACTATAAAATCGAATCAGGGTCCATGCGCAGGTTAGTTATGGTTAGATTTGGGGTTAATAATTTGTATTATTATTTTACAATTATCTGTTCAACTTAATTCCTAATGAGCAATTCTAATACTCACTATAAAATCTTATGTATGCCAGTTTACATCTACAATGTGAATTAATCCAGCCTATATGTAGCAAACAATTAAATATATCACCAAAACCAAAAAGGCTATAAATGTTCTTGTAAAGGGATTTGGGCATCAAAAAAGTTTAAGTTAGCTAATTGATTTAGGTCAAGCTATATTGTTTATTAAATTGCTTTGGAGTACACCCATATTGTTTTTTAAATTGTGTGGCGAAATATTGACTTGATGTGAATCCGCAGTCATAAGCGACTTCTTGAATACTTAGTTCGTGGTCTTCATTAAGAAGTTTTGACGCTTTTTCTAGCCTTAAGTAATTTAGATATTCAACTGGAGTCATGTTTGTAATTTTTTTACAAAAATGAACAAATCTTGTTGTGCCAAGATTGCACTGATTTGCCATAGACTCTAATGTCCATGCTTTCTCAATATGGAATGGTAATTCAGTCAAAAATAATTCCACAGTGCGTCTGCTTTCCATTAAAGTTTTGTCTAACGACACATTACCCTTTCTAAAAACGTTTAGAATACTCAACAATAGACTGTTAATAAGTATCACAAGCTCAGATTCTATATGTTCCAAATCGTTGCTGCTTACAACTTTTCCAATTTCATTGAAACATGATCTTATTTTAGAATCCGATTGCCAAATGACTTTTTCATTTTGTCTTAAGATTTTTGTAAGTTCTTTAAGGTCTTCACGAGAAATAACAATCCAATTCGGCCATTTCCATGTCTGGTGTGGGTTACGAACATTAACATCAAGAATTAGCCAATAAAGTCGGCCTACACCAATATTTGGGTTTCCTAATTTATGAAGTTGCCATGGCCTCATTATTGTAAAATGGTTTGCCATAAGTTGTGCATTTTCAACATTTTCAGTTGAAATGGACATAGTTCCAGTCTCTAAATATGTAATTTCTATACCTTCATTTCTGTGCCAATCAAGACCCCAATTCTGTGGCATATGTGCATCCCAGTAGCCAACACTGTTAATACCTTTCAACATTTTAGTTGGTAGCGGCCTACCTGGATAATCCAAACGAACTAGAGACGATAGTTCAAGTTCACCTTTTTGCCACGCTTTCTTTAAAGGAGTACATGTGTCTGCTTTATAGTTTTTAAAGTCCATATGTTTAAAATTCTACATTGAAATATTTGAATTGATATAATTTAACGTCTTAATTTATCGTGATTTATCTAAATGTTAAAGCACATAAAATCAACAAGTTAGTTTATTTTAATTTCGTGAATATAGTAAAATTAAGCTAATCGTATTTTTTTTTGTTTAAAATTATTCATTGTTTAATATTTAACAAGGGGAGTAAAAAAATATTGTATTCTTGTAATTGAGTAGTGATTATTATCATATTCATATTATTAAATAAATAGATAAAAAATAATGAATACGGGTAGTTTAAAGAAATTTGATTTCAATAAAAGATACAGGCTGTTTGTGCTAACTGAGAAGATTCCGATCCTAATAATGTGCTTTGTCAGTTTAACTTTTGGCACTCTTAGGGCACAAGATGACAAAGATGAGATAATCTTGGTGCCACAAAATCGGGCTATTGTTCAAAGGTGCTTTTTGGAGTTGGATGGTGTTAAGAAAACGTTCTGTGTGGCTGTTGGTGAACCAAATAAGGTCCATTATGCTTTAGACCTTTCAACTGGGGCAATTGTCAAGATTTGGAAGGGTGATTTCTTGGAAGCTACCACTATGTGGACAGGGAGAGGTCAGGAGCAGCTTGCGGAACCATTGGGGAATAAGATTTTGACAATCAAATCCAATTCTTCCATATTATTTGAAAATGGAAGTAAACACAAAAATGCAAATCAGTCATTAGAATATAAGGGATATACTTTGGATGTGAAAGGGAGTCCAACATTTAAATATGCCAATGACGGAATTGAAGTCGAGGACAGAATATGGTCCACCGTGGAAGATACACAAAAATTGCATAGAGACATTCGATTTTCATTGAATTCCTCGAATGGTGAAAATATAAAATATAGACTCGCTCAGGGGGCTTCAATTAGAAAAATTAAGAAGAATGTCTATAGTATAAATGATAAGAGCTATATCATAACAATTTCATCAAAACTTAAATCTGAGCCTGAAATTCAAAATACTTCCCATGGGCAAGATTTGGTTATTCCGCTATCAAGTATAAAGAATAGTGATGTTTTGGAATACTACATTCTATGGTGATTGTAGAATAACATAAGTTGTAAAAGTTGTCAATATAGAAATATACGTAAAGAAAATTGAAATGAAGAATATGAACTTTTTCGAGTTTAGATTTAAACTAAACATACATACCATTTTAAGTGTTGGAGTTTATTTATTTTTTGCGCTAATTGTTTATGGTCAGGACCATAATCATATGCATCATGATTTGGGTGACGAGGAGGACAAATATTATAGAATTGCTACAGTAGCAATCCCCGATAGTATTAAACTTGAAGTTAGTGGAATGGCAGAATTACCAGATCAAAGGTTAGCAGTTTCTACCAGAATGGGCGAGCTCTGGATAATTGAGAATGCAACCATGGAAAATAATTCTAAACCTATTTTTAAATTGTTCGCTAGTGGGTTGCATACCCCTTTAGGTCTGGCATATAGAGATAAAGCATTCTTTGTGGCTCAGAGAGCGGAGCTTACGAAGATAACCGACACTAATGGCGATGATATCGCGGATAAATTTGAGACTATTACAACTTGGCCATTGTCCGGAAATTATTGTGAGTATAACCATGGCCCAATTCTGCCCCCTGATGGCAATTTCTATATTAATTTTAATTTGGGAGATAATGGCATGGGTGCCAGTAGCGAGCCATTTTATGGTGAAATGGGAAGTCATGCAGCTTGGCGCGGTTGGATGGTTCAGGTAACCCCAGAGGGTAAATTGAATCCTTACGCTGCGGGACTTAGATCGCCAGCTGGAATTGGAGTGAACTCTATTGGCGACGTATTTTATACAGAAAATCAAGGCGGATGGGTTGGCACGGGTTATCTTTCCCACGTTGAAAAGGGTGATTTTTTCGGTCATCCATCTAGCTTAAAATCGGCCAATCTTCCTGGTTCCCCTGTAAAAATTGATACTTCCCAAGTACCACGTGATAAACCATTACTTCATGAAATGGTGGATAGACTACCCGGCTTCAAAATGCCATCGGTTAGATTTCCACATGGAATTTTAGGAACGTCACTAACTGGTTTTGTACCTGATACCACGAATGGAAAGTTTGGGCCCTTTACGGATCAACTCTTTGTCGGGGATGAAGGTCAGGCCAATATAATGCGTGTATTTCTTGAGAAGGTTAATGGAGCATACCAAGGTGCAGTATTCCCTTTCAAGAAGGGATTTGAATCAGGAATTTTAAGAATGAACGGGGCCTCGGATAATTCTATTTATGTTGGGATGTCGGACAGAGGTTGGCATTCATCTGGACCAAAAAGATATGGACTTCAAAGATTGGTTTGGACTGGAGAAATACCATTTGAAATCAAAACAATAAAGGCTCAATCTGATGGTTTTGAATTGGAGTTTACCATGCCAATTAATGAAAAAACCGCTATTGATCCCAATAATTATCAAATTACAAGTTTCGATTATGCGTACCAGCAAAAATATGGTAGTGATCTTTATGAAAAAAAAGAAGGAAAAATAAAGGCGGTTAAAATCTCCAATAGCGGTAAGAATGTAAGAATTGTTTTGGATGAACTTAGAAAAGGGTTCATTTATGAGATAAAATGTAGCGGAATTAAATCCGCCAAAGGCAACCCATTATTACATGATTTTGGCTTTTATAGTTTAAACAACATACCAATTGGAAATCCTTTAACTCTTGATGATTCGGTCACACAATTCCATGATGTGGAGATTGAAGAAAAAACTGTAAAAAAAACACCCAAAAAACAGGTTGTCAAACAAGCCAATAATCAAAGGATATTGACAAAAACATCCTCGTTAAAAAAGAATCAAAATTCTGTTCCAGCCGATTGGGTTAATGGTCCTGATATGACTATAACTATAGGAGTGAAACCTGGCTTAAAATATGATTTGGAGAGTTTTAATATTAAACCGAATGCCAAGGTAAAACTGGAATTGGTAAATACGGATGACATGCAACATAATTTGGTCGGTACACTTCCGAAATCGGCAGATAAAGTTGGAAAAACGGCATTGAGCCTAGGTATTGACGGCACAGCTAAGAATTGGGTGCCCGAATTAAAAGAGGTTTTGTTTCATACAAAAATTGTTCAACCAGGTGCTACTGAGGTAATCTATTTCGTTGCTCCGGCAGCAGAAGGTGACTATGAATATGTTTGTACTTATCCCGGTCATTATATGAGTATGAGGGGGGTTATGAAAGTCTACAAATAATCCACAAATCAACAATAAGTAATACTAATCCAAGCTTTTTAGATATTGGGAATGGATACATATGTACTAAATAAATCAAGATTGTTTACAGCAGCCAGTATCGCTTTGGTTGTAACGGCAATGACATTTGCCATTAGGGCCAATCTATTGGGACCATTGGGCGAGGAGTTTGGACTGTCACTTAGCGAAATAGGGGAGATTGCTTCTGCCGCATTTTGGGGTTTTACTGTGTCCATGCTCATAGGAGGTGCCATTTGTGATATAGTAGGAATTCGTTTGATGTATTGGATAGCATTTTTAGGTCACATACTCGGGCTGATACTTACCATCCTATCAGTTGGTTATTGGTCCTTATTCCTATCCACATTGTTGGTGGGATTAGCTAATGGTTTTATTGAATCTGCGAGTTATACAATGGTTAGTAGTATGTATACCAATGAAAAGGCGAAAAAGATAAACGATTGGCATATTTGGTTTCCTATGGGGATAGTTATAGGGGGTGTAATTGCTTATGGATGTACGCTTTTGGATTTTGGTTGGAAAATACAAATGGCAGTAATGATTCCACCTACTCTTTTCTATGGTTTTATGTTCTTAGGTCAAAAGTTTCCTAAATCGGAGAGAGTAACCATGGGAGTTAGCACTTCGGAGATGATCCGGGCATGCTTTGGCCCGTTATTTATTTTTATGGTGTTTTGTATGTTGCTTACCGGAGCGACCGAATTGGGAACAAACCAATGGATCGCCGAGCTGTTGTCAGCTGTTGGTGTTCCTTCAATTTTACTATTGGTATTCATTAATGGCATTATGGCAATTGGCAGGTACAATGCTGGGGCAATTTTGAAGAGAACGTCAAGTACTGGTTTGTTGTTTTTCTCGGCTGTTTTTTCATTTATCGGACTTCAGTGGCTTGGCCTTGCCCAAGGATACGTTTCTTTTCTCGCGGCAGGTGTATTTGCGGTTGGGATATGTTTTTTCTGGCCCACAATGATCGGGTTTGTCTCAGAGAATATTCCTAAATCAGGACCATTGGGTTTATCTATAATGGGATCGGTTGGGTTACTTTCCACAGCTTTGATCATGCCAATATTTGGAAGAGTCTATGAATCACAATTATCTAATGCTATACCAAAAGGGGTAAATTATCAAGAAATATTAAACGCGGAAGTTGGGAGTTACAATCATAATATTTTAAATGAAGCAAAAGTAATTGCAGGGTCGGATACATTAATGTATGCATCAATACTTCCTGCAATTCTAATTTTGGCTTTTGGCATCCTGTTTTTAATAAGGAAGAAACGACGGACTATGGTTCCAAATGAAATCTGAGCCTTTTTATGGGATACTGATATCAACAAGAATAATTAATTAATAATCAATATAAATAATGGCAAAATTTAGAATTAGTTTAAATATGGAGTACTGCCGAAGTGCTGATAAAAGTTTTAGGGAAGGGGTTAAAATAGCCGCCGAATTAGGATATAAGTATATTGAGCCTATGGTCCATACCGGATGGGGCCTTTTAAGTGAGGTAGACTATTTTCATTCCTTTTCCATGGAAGAAGACACTTTACTTATGAAAGAAATATGTGATTCTCACGGTATCAAAGTAAGTAGTATAAGTGGTCATAGTCCATTAATGAAACCGGAGGCAGCAGTATCAAGACTTACACGATCCATTATTTTGGCAGATGCATGCGGTGCCAGGTTCGTCAATAGTGATGAAATGATAAAGGATGATTGGATGGATGATAAGATGGCTTTTGAGGCTATGAATTATACGTTGACAAAAGCTGAAATGGTTGCAAGAAGGCATAAGGTCTATTTATGTATTGAACCTCACGGAATTTATACCAAAACTGCTGAGGGGTTGATGCAAATTGTCAACTTAGTTAAATCACCATGGATTCAGGTAAATTGGGACACCGGAAACTCTTATTTGGCAGGTGTTGAAGACCCCTATGATGGGCTCATGCATGTACGTGACAGCGTTTACCATATCCATGCTAAAGATATAAGTATGGAACAAAGTGAGATGGAAAGAGGTAGTGTTACAGGTACACCTGTTGGTTGTGCATGTGGGGAAGGCATGGTGAATTGGGATAAGGTATTTGAAATTCTAGAACCAATTGACAGAGAAATATTTCTGAGTGTGGAGTGTGGAAAGATTGATGAGGCTGAAAGAAGTATAAAGTTCTTGGAAAAGGTTCTAGGAAATAGACTGATTAAAGATTAATACTTATGAAACTATATAGCTACGTCTTTCTGTTGGGCATTTTATTCGTTTTGGGTTCGTGTGGTTTTGGTACTGCAGACTCCGGTTCTAAAAAGAATAACCAGCCTACTTGGAAATGGGAACAAACGGACAAGTCCCTTACTTTACTAAATGGTGAAAATAGGATCTTGTGGAGGTTAAATTTCGATTCAGAACAGGACAAGCCTTATTTTCATCCCTTACGAACTCCCAAAGGGTATAACCTAACATTGGAAAGGCCAAAGGACCATCCGTGGCATAGGGGGCTATGGTTTTCCTGGAAGGATATTAATGGTGTTAACTATTGGGAGGAAGATCCTGATAAAGGTGTGGCTGAAGGTAGAAGTATTGTCAAGTCTGTAAGTATTGATAAATATAAAAACTTCTCGGCCAAGATTACTTTACATATTGCATATGAGGAAAAGGGAATTGCGCTTATAGAAGAAGAACGCGTTGTTGAGATCGGTTCCCCCCAGAACACGGAGGATTATACAATTAAATTTCATCAAAGATTTGAAATTTTGGAGGATATACGTCTTTACCTTGAGAAACCTGCAAAACATGGTGGTGTTGAATGGGGTGGATATGCGGGTCTATCGTTTAGAGCTTCTGATTCTTTGGTAGGTCACCAATTTACTACATCCTCAGGATGGGTCAACAACGATGATATTACTGGTTACGGAGAAAAAGAGCGCTGGATGGATATGACAGCAAAAGTAATGGGCTCGGAAGATTATGTAGGATTGACCATTTTTGATTCTCCAGACAATCCTAGATTTCCATCTCCCTATTATGTTTGGTTTGCAAAGGGTGAACATGCATTTTTTACACCTTCTATATTGTTCGATGGACCGATGGATCTTAATAAAGGGGAGTCATTATTACTGAACTATTTGGTTTTGGTACATGATGGAAAAAGATCAAATGAACAATTAAGGCAATTCGAAAATTTTTAAAACCCATTTTAGATGTGGGTATACTGAATTTACCAAGTAAACAAGGAAAGCCTCAGGGCTACCTTTTATTAGTATGAATAATAAATAATCACTTGATAACCTTTTAAACAATATGAACTTATGGAAAAACTTCAAAAATGTCATGTCTTTGATGTGACCAAATTTAATTTAAACTTTAAACTGACTATTTTTTTGGCAGTTTTCAGTTTGTTCGCAGGCTTAGCTCATCCCAAGATAGAAGATGGGATTATGGAAAATAAATTGACAGAAAGAATTAATTTATTTGGAATAATTAAAACTCAGAATATAATTACTGGTACCGTAATTGATGAGAGTGGGAACCCCTTAGCAGGAGCATCAGTAGTAGTAAAAGGTACAATACAAGGAGCTCAGACAGATTTTGATGGAAAATTCACTCTAAGCTATGAAGGGGATGCAAACATATTGGTGGTGTCCTATATTGGATATGGTACCAAGGAGATAGCTGTCGAAAACGCTACAGAGATTAACATTCAGCTAATGCCCGAGGCATCTTCGTTGGATGAGGTAGTAGTTGTGGGTTATGGAACCTCGAAAAAAAGTGAAATTACCGGGTCAGTGGGGATGATTACAAGTGAAGATATAGCTCAACAGCCAAGTGTTAACCCACTTCAAAACCTTAGAGGTAAAATTGCAGGGGTAACCGTTTTTTCAAATTCTGGTGCTCCTGGGGGGAACAATAAAGTTCTGATCAGGGGACAAGGGACCATCAATGCCTCTACACAACCATTATACGTTGTGGATGGGGTTCAAACCGACAATATTGACTATTTAAATCCAAGCGATATTGTAAGTATGGAAGTTTTAAAGGACGCTTCTTCAGCTGCTATATATGGAGCACGGGGTGCGAACGGGGTAGTATTGATTACGACTCAAGGAGGGTTGGAAGGTAAAGGCCTTATAGTAGAGTATAAATCCAATTTAAGTGTTGGCAGGTTGGCCAAAAAAAGAAATTCCAAGTATAGGGCTATGAATTCATCAGAATTTATGGATGTTCAAAGAATTGCTGTTGAGAATGCTCCTTATTTCAGGGACTATGCACCTGGTGAAGAGCCGACCTTGGTATTGAATAACGATCTTCTCTTTGATAGCAATGGTAACCCTTTGTATGATACCAATTGGGAAAAAGAGGTGACAAGAACAGCCTTTTCGCAAGACCATCATGTCAGTATTCGTTCTGGTAGTGAGAATTCTTCAACAGGTCTTTTTCTTAACTATACAGATCAGAACGGTATCATTCTAAACTCATATTTGAAAAGAGCTGATATGAAATTATCGTATGATGTTGATCTCAACGATTGGCTCTCAACAGGATTAATACTTCGTTTAAATCATGTATGGGAGAATGTTCCTGAGGTTGAGGGTAGCGGGGTTTCAGCTATATCACGAGCCATACATGAGTTCCCCTCTATTTTCCCAATAAGATGGCCGGATGGTACTTATTCGAATTCGACCCAAACCCAAGGCACGAGTCTTATTCTAGAAGGTGCACCCAACCCTGTTTCGGTTCTTAATGAGGTTGAAAACTTGAATAATAGGACAAATATCAATGGGAATATCTTTGTCGACTTAAAACTTTCTCCGGAATTATCGTTCAGGTCCCAATTCGGACTGGTCAATAGGGGTTTAAAAAATAGGTACTATGGCCCAACCAATATTTTAACTATGGGCTTTCCAGATGGAAGGGCATCCATTACCAATCTGAATTCTACATTTTGGCAGAACGAAAACTTTTTAACCTACGACAAAGAATTCGAATCAGGAAATTTTAAAGCTATGTTAGGTGCCAGTTGGCAGGAATTTACCCAAGATCAAAATAGCTCCTCAGTGACAGGATTTAAAAATAATTTTTTTAAGTACAACAATTTAGGTGTTGCTGAAATTACTAATCCGGCACAGTCTGACTATACAGATTGGTCTATGAATTCCTATTTTTTTAGGGGTAATTATACACATAATGGCAAATACACAGCAACTATTACAGGTCGTATGGATGGTTCTTCCAGATTTGGTGACAATAATAAGTACGCATTTTTTCCGTCTGGTGGTGTGTCTTGGTTTGTTTCCGAAGAGGACTTTATGTCAGAGGTTAAGGCAATTAATATGTTGCGACTTAGAGCCTCCTATGGTGTTACCGGAAATACTGAGATAGGATCTTTTAATTCATTGGCCACAATAAGTTCAGGAACTAATTTGATAGGAGGTGAACTTAGGTCTACCAGTGAAATTACCAGATTGGCCAATCCTGACCTTAAATGGGAAAGGAGTAGTCAGGTTAACGTCGGTTTGAATTTAAGAGCATTCAATGATGTATTATCTGTTGAAGCCGACTACTACTACAAATTGACTACAGATTTATTATTAGATAGACCCATACCTTCAACTACTGGTTTTACTTCAATTACCGATAATATAGGAGAAGTTTCCAATAGAGGGGTTGATTTATTGATTACCACAAGAAATTTGGAAACTCCGAACTTTTCATGGAATACTTCCTTTTCTGTAAATTATAATAAAAACAGGGTTGAAGCCTTAGGAGAGAATGATGAAGATATCTTTCCCGGTCCATTTTGGGTTGGCGGAAGTCAGACCGTTTTGAGGGTAGGAGAGCCGGTTAGCTCTTTTTGGGGTCAAGTGAGATTGGGAACCTACGGTACTGATGAGGCAGATGAAGCAGCGGCTTTAGGTAAATTACCTGGACAAATCAAGAGAAGTGATAATCAACAGATTATTGGAAAAGGATTACCAGATTATAGGGGTAGCTTAATCAACAAGTTTACTTTTGGACGATTTGATGCCATCGTAGATATGCAGTTTTCTTATGGAGCGGACATATTGCAACAATTTGTTACGACGGCAGAAGATCGACAAGCATTGACGAATGGTTTTAAAACACAACTTTATGATGGCTGGACACCTAACAATCAAGATACTTCCGTTCCTATTATACGACATACTGTAATTTCAGGTCAGGACTTGGCTGTGGATAGCCATTGGGTAGCTGACGGATCATATCTCAGAGCCAATTTAATTTCTTTGGGGTACAACTTTAACAATAATGTACTAGACGCTTTGGGATTAAAACACTTTAGGATGAATTTGAGTCTGGAAAACGCCTTTGTCATACAATCTAAAGATTTTAAAGGATATGATCCTGAATCGAATGGACAGTGGGATAGTTCAAATTTTGGACAAAACATATTCTTTTATTCTTATCCAAAAGCAAGGACATTAACCATGGGGCTTGCCGTGAAATTCTAAAAAAAGACAATAATCATGAAAAAAACAGCAATATTATTATCATCGTTTTTGATTCTTCTAATTTGTTCATGTGATAAATTTCTTGAAGAAAATCCAAAAAACCAGATTTCTGTAGATCAATATTTTAATGAACCGGATGACGTTAGGTCCGTTGTCAATTCACTTTATGGCATAGGAGCTTTACAGCGATATATTTCCGGTGATTTTCAAATTAATGCAATGTTGGGAGGATATTTATCTGGCTTTTTTGAGAATGAACGTACCGAACGTCCAGGACCTTTTGAAGCGAATAACTTAACGTTGAACCCCAATAATATGGATGAGTATCTTTTTAATTATTGGAGGGATGCCTATGACGCTATTGCCAAGGCCAATACAGCTATAAAATATATTCCTGATGTTCCAGGACTATCGACGGAAGAAGCAAATCTTCTCTTAGCGGAGGCGCGATTCTTTAGGGCATTCAATTATTTTGCTTTGGTCAGGGATTTTGGCGATGTTCCTTTGGTAACTGAACCATCGGAGAATTTGGATAATATATATGTGGCCCGTACCTCGTCCGATCTGGTATACGACTTTATAATCGAAGACCTGGAGTGGGCAATTGATAATGGTGGATTGTCCGATCTTCCATTTCATTCGAATGGCTATCGAATTACTGAAGGAGCCGTGGCTGTGACCTTAGCTAATGTACAGCTGCAGAAGGCTGGTTATCCACTACAAGGAGGGACCGAAAGTTATGCTAGGGCAGCTGAGGCGGCCAAGCTAATTATTACAAGTGGAAATTATTCACTTATTCCTAATGGGAATACTGCCGAGGAAAGCGCCTTTAACGTAATGCGTAATTCGGAGACCGAAAACGAATTTGTATTTTCCATAGAAGCAGATGAGCAGTATAGAAGGACAAGTTATTATCAGCTTACGTTACCTAAGTATGCCGCTGTACCCGATGTAATTCCAGGTGATGTTTGGATTGTTTATAGACCGTTGGATGAATATTTAAGAGTGTATGATCCCAGTCTGGACATTAGGATTCAGAATCGTCAGATTTGGCATAACTCAATCGAGCGTAATGGAGAAGTGTATGATTTCGATGGTAACTGGGCTCCTTATACTTGGTATGATGAAGTTGCTTTGTTCGAAACCGGTAGGGGAGGCAAAAATATTAACATCAATCTTTATTCGGAGGTACTCTTAATTGCAGCGGAAGGAATAGCACAATCAGAAGGAGTAACTAGTGAAGCGGTTGGATATCTTGCCGATGTGAGAAGCCGTGGGTACTGGCAGACAGATCGAAATCAAATTGAATCTGAATTGGCAGCACTTACAAAGGAGCAATTTGTGGAAGAGGTATGGAAAGAAAGACTTAGAGAATTACCCTTGATTTTTAAGACTTGGTCGGACATTCAAAGAACAAGATTATATCCTATCACTTCAGAAACTAACCCAGGAGAGGTGAGTTTTACGAATGTAGTTGGTTCGGTAAATCCTTATGGAGCTACTTTTCAAGAAAAACATTTATTACTTCCAATAGCGACAAGGGTAAAAGACAGAAACCCAGAAATAACTGGAAATGGTTATTAGTCTGAGTTAATATTTTAAGTAGTTAGTTTATTTGTTGAGTTAGTTTAAGAACCGGTGTCTATATGGCATCGGTTTTTATTTGTATTTAAACCAACTGCAAAAAAAATTATGATTGAGAATAAGATTCTTAGTAAGAATCACTTTAATTTGTTCTGAACAAAAAGACCGTAGGCTTCATCCAGAAACTCTCCTTCATCAAAAGGTAAAAGTTTATTTGCCAATTCCAGCGTTTTCCGAATATCCAGTCCGGGATCATTAGAATCCCCTTCCACATGGCTGGCCAAAATGCAAACGTTTATCAAGGACTCTAGGGTGCTAAACAGATCCGTATAGCCATCAAACTGGAGGAACGAAGCTTTAAATTTATTCTTGTGTATATCAGAGGTGTGCAATGTTGTTAGTTTATACCGTGCTGATTCCTTCAACATTTTTAATTGTTTCTTTTTTATTCCCATAGTTGTATTTTACTATTATGTTAAACCCTCTCTTAGTTTCTCTTCCCTATAATAAAGGTTAAGATCATCCAAGAGTGCTTCCTCTCCTTGTGGCAATAACCTATTGGCAATTGTTAGTATTTGACGGATATACTCCTTTTCATATCTATCATTGATATCGTCAATTAGTTCTGGATCCATTACCTTCATGGCCAGGTAAAGCATGGCTCGGACGGTCAATACCAGGTCTACATGGTTGTCCACATAAAAGAGACTGACCTCAAACTTATTTTTAAAGAAGGAGTGGGGCTTTAGTGTAGGATGGTGGTCCATTGCCTGATGTTTTAGGCTATTGATTAGTTTTTCTTCGTTACGGTTCATAGATGCACATTTTTGGATTATGTTGTTTTGGCATTGTTCAAACCATTCAGCTTTTCGGTTACGTAGTCCAAAAAATCCATTTGACTGTGTGGCAATATATTTAGGACCAGTTCCAGGACTCTACAAACGCTGTCATGTTTGGTGACATTTTGATTGTTCGGGGACAATAGCATTCCGTTCCCGTCCAGAGCAAATACACATACTTCCAGAAGGCTTGCTATGTTCAACAGCAGATCATTGTTGTCCTTAACCTCCAAGAATACCTTATGATTTCCTAAGGGATTAGCTGGATCTTGTTTTAAAAGCCTCATAAGATTTTGGTGCAGTTTATGGATGTCGTTAAAAGTCTTTAATTTTTTCTTTTTCATAAGCTGTTTATTAGGGTTATTATTAGGTTTTCAAATCAGGAAGTAAATTCCGGATCTTGTCAAGAAATTCCATTTCCTCATAGGGTATCATATTGAGTATATACCCGAGTACTTCTTGAATATTCTGTTCGGGTTCTGGAACAACACTATTTGGAGTGCGTTCCGCATCCAATGCTGTGATGCATACCTTTAATAAACTAGAAATCATAAAGGAGGTTTCCAGATACCCGTCTGTAATAAGGTTTACGGTATAAAGTTCCTTTTTGGAGGGGTAGCGCTTTAAGGTATGGAAATGCTCCTTGGCCAATTCGCTTATTTTATCCAAGGTTATATCCTCATCTAATTTCATTTTTTCCTCATTTGAAGCGTCCTCATTAACAAAAGTGGCTTCCTTTGAGGGTTCACGATTTTCCCAATAATTTTGGCTTTCCATTCTTTGCGTATTAGAGTTTGATAAAATAAGAACATATTGTCCGAATATCGGAACTAATATACATATAACAAGATAAAATTGCAAATCAAAATTTAGAAAATCGGAAAATTTTATCCTATGAACTAACTTTATGTTCTTAAAATTGGACAAATCCATGACTGAATTGGGCCTTTACTTTGCCAAAAAATCCGTGAATCGCTCAGATGTATCCCGTAAAACGGGTATTAGTAAAACAAGGTTGAGCGAACTTTCGAACAATATAAATACTCAATTAAGAGTAAAGGAGTTGTATTTAATAGCCTTGGCCATCGATGTGGATCCGAGTGAATTATTGAACGAGGTTTGCAAGGGGCTTAAACTACGAAAAGAGTAGGGGGTCCTCTGAAGATTTTCTATATTATACCAAAGTGAAATTATTGAACCAGTCTTGAACCAGTTCCTGCGGGAGTTGAAAAGCCCAAAAGTTTTCCAACCCCCTCGGAACCACTGTTAAAAGCATGGGGCATAGAAAAATGCCCATGCCTTTATCTTCGCCCACGCGCAGTTACTTGTTCTGAGAGAATGAATGAATGCTTCCCAAAATTAGATAATTATGTGTAAACTTTGCGGTTTTTAACTTACGATTATACTCCTGAAATACTACAAAAATGGGAGAGGACCTGTGATTGGTAAAATGAGGATAAACGATTTGGGGTCACATATTGAAAATTGAATTTATAAATGCACGTTACATTTATTTTTTTGTATTTTTGTTAACTCTTTACGTTAATAATATTTGTATTTTTGTGGAAATTAGCTACAAGACCAAAAAACTAGAAAAACAATTAACCAGCCCACGCGAACTTGGTAGGAGTTATGGAAAATTAGCGCGTAAGATTAACCAACGTTTAAATGACCTTAAATCCGCCGAAACTCTTTCTATAATGCGTCTATTGCCAGCTGCACATTGCCATGAGTTAAGCGGAATAAATAAAGGAGAGCTTGCAGTAAATATTTCCCCAAACTATAGATTAATTTTTGAACCAAACCACGACCCATTTCCTGAAAAGGAAGACGGAGGCCTTGATTGGGAGTCCGTTACGAAAATCCAGATTAACAGGATTGAAGATTATCATTAAAATTAAGTCCACCATATAAAAGTCGACCACAGAATGAGTACCACAATTGAACAAGCAAAAGAATTCCTTTCTCCACCTGGAGATACAATACAAGAAACCATCGACATCATGGGAATGAGCCAAGCAGAGCTTGCGGAACGTATGGGCCGGCCCAAGGAAAAAGTGAATGATGTTATAAAAGGGCGAGAACCTATTAGCACTAATACCGCTTTTCAGTTAGAAAAAGTTTTAGGAATACCCGCTAGTTTTTGGTTAAATCGTGAAAAAGAGTACAGACGAGAATTGTTTGAGTTAGAAGAACAAGCTTTTTATGAAGGTTGTGTCGGATGGCTTCAAAACTTTCCCATTCCACAAATGAAAAGATTTGGATGGCTTCCTAATACACGAGAAAAGCATGAACAGGTCGTAGCTATGCTGAAATTTTTCGGTGTAGCTACTCCCGATGAATGGACTCGAATTTATGTGCATGAAGAAGTATCAGTAGCTTTTAGGGTTTCCTTAGCAAATACTCAGAATCCACATGCGGTTTCAGCATGGCTGCGTATGGGTGAGCTACAGGCTAAACAATTAAATGTTCTAGAATTTGACAAAAAGCGGTTTAGGGAAAACTTATTTGTTGTAAAAGAACTGGCCTATGAGCAGCCAGAAGATTTCGATATTCAACTGCAAAAAATTTGTGCTGCATGTGGTGTGGCTTTAGTTTATACACCTAACTTGCCTAAGGCACCTATTAGTGGGGCTACTCGATGGTTTCATAACAAACCCATTATTCAATTATCTGGAAGGTTTAAAACAGATGATCATTTTTGGTTTACATTTTTTCATGAGGCAGGGCATATAATCCTGCACGGGAAAAAGGATATTTTCCTTGAAAATCTAGAAGGCACAGAAATAGATCAAGAAAAAGAAGATGAGGCCAATACGTTCGCTGCAAAAATGTTAGTGCATCAAATGGCTTTGAAGGCAATATTGAATTCTTTTCCATTAAATGAGCAGAAAATTTTGGAAGTTGCAGATATGTTTGAAATTCCTCCAGGAGTAATCGTGGGAAGATTACAACATATGGGGTATCTTCCTTATCATGAATTCAATAACCTTAAAAGAAAAATAAATTTGTTTAACTATTGATTTCTCATATTGGCACAATTAGAAACGAAGTAACAATGGTTGGAAGTTGCCATGTTTAGGACTAAACTTCTGCTTGTGCGACTTGGCAATGTGTGTGCTTTGTGTCGGGATTCATATCTGCCCTCCAACACCTTTAAATTTGTCTACAAACGAAGAAATCTTTTGAAATACGCTTTGTTTTTTTGTCAAATACTGAGGGTTTAATGGACTCATCTTTGGCAATAATGCATTAAGCTCTGTGCCATTTTCACTGGCATATTCCCGCTTTAACGAAGCAAGAATATATCGCTTTGCTGATTCTTCATTTAGATTTTCATCTGTTATTAATTCAGTCGCCTCAGCTTGCTGTTTCCCTTGTGCATAAGTGAAGAAAGAATCAATAATGCTCGCTTTATCTTGAATAGAATCAAGTTCGGTTTCATTAATGAAATCCACCACTAAACTTTCCTTTGCTCTATTACCGATACTCGCACGAATAACTCTACGGATTTCCTCAATTAATGAGGCTTTGTCCTTAGTTTTCTTGTTGTGTTCAAAGATTAGTTCAAGAATGTAATCAAGATTTATTTCTTGTGATTTTAAAAGGTCTATTTCAAAGACAACATCATCCCAATCAATTGTTGATTCTTCGGCTTCTTTACCGCTTCTTTCTCTTCTTAGCCAATCACGAATATCATTATAAGTCGAACGATAATCTTGAATTGTACGATCAGCAGGCAATTCAATCTTTTGCATTGCTGCTATGTCTTCATCTGTTACAAAGTGCGTTTCTTTAAAATCTTCAACAGATTTTGGATCGTTCAAATCTATTGATTGCAGGGCTTTAAGGTTAGTGAACTCATCATAGTTCTGGAGTATGTTTTCTACTCGTAAGTATTCGCCAAATAGCTTTGCAAAGTCCTTTTTGTCTTTTTCGGTAGCTATCGCATCTGGGTTCGGAAACTTTTGGTTTAGCTCGTTTACCACTTCAATGTATCCTCTTCGTGCCTCTCCTGTTGCAATGTCTGTGAAGCCTTCTAAATATTCCTTGTAGCTTTTTTCTAATACTACGTTTTTGGTACTACTGTCTCCGAACAGCGTAATGGCATCAACAGTAGCTTTTTCTAAATCACGGAATGTAATTATGTTACCAAATGTTTTAGTAGCGTCATAAATTCGATTGGTACGAGAGAACGCTTGCATCAAACCATGATAACGAAGGTTCTTATCAACGAACAATGTGTTCAAAGTCGGTGCGTCAAAACCTGTGAGGAACATTCCTACTACGATAATTAGGTCAATCTCTTTGCTTTTTACTCTTTTAGCAAGGTCACGGTAATAGTTTTGAAACTCTTTGCTTTCGACGCCATAACTGGTTTTAAACATGGTGTTATAGTCGTTAATAGCTTTGGTCAAGAATTCTTTTGCGCTCTGATCCATTGCTGAAGGCTCAAACGTTTCATCAACTATCTCACCAATGGCATTTTGTTCTTCGTTGGCAGCATATGAAAAGATAGTGGCTATTCTCAAAGGCTTTTCACTGTCAATTTGCAGATTGTTCAGTTCCTCATAATAGCACTTGGCCGCATCAACACTACTAACGGCAAACATGGCATTGAAACCTGTATTGCCTCCTCTTGTTCTATGTGTTTTTTGCCTGAAATTCTGTAAGATGTATTGTGATATTTCTTTGATACGAACAGGGTGGAGCAAGGCTTTTTTGTTTTCTGCTGCACTTAATTTCTTTTCGTCAATTTCTGTTTCAATTCCTTTGAACTGAGGACGGACATCATTATAGTCTACTTTGAATTTGAGAACTTTCTCGTCTCTAATAGCATCTGTAATAACGTAGGAGTGTAATTCACGTCCAAAAACGCTTGCTGTGGTTTCAGAGCCCAAAGCATTTTGAGGGAAGATTGGTGTTCCAGTAAAGCCAAATTGAAAATACTTTTTGAACTTCTTTTGAAGATTCTTTTGAGCCTCACCAAATTGTGAACGGTGTGCTTCATCAAAGATGAATACCACCTGTTTTTGATAAATATTCAAATCACCTTCACTTTTCATCAGATTGTTCAGTTTCTGAATGGTGGTGACTATAATCTTGTTATCTTCTTTTTCAATATTTCGCTTTAAACCTGCTGTACTCTCTGAACCGTTTACACTATCAGGAGAGAAGCGCTGATACTCTTTCATGGTTTGAAAGTCCAAATCCTTGCGGTCTACTACAAAGAATACTTTGTCAATAAAATCAAGTTGGGTAGCAAGTCTTGCTGCTTTAAAACTGGTAAGGGTTTTACCCGAACCCGTAGTATGCCAAATGAAACCGCCACTTTCATTTGTTGACCATTTCTTAGCATGATACGAGCTTTCTATTTTCCATAAAATTCTTTCTGTAGCTGCTATTTGATACGGTCTCATGATAAGAAGCGTATCACTTATATCAAATACGGAATAATTGACCAATACATTTAGTAGCGTTCGCTTTTCAAAAAATGTAAGGGTAAAGTCCTTTAAATCCTTTATCAAGGAATTATCAGCTTTAGCCCAGTTCATGGTAAAGTCAAAGCTGTTTTTATCCCGTTTTACCGTGTTGGCAAAATATCGGCTGTCAGTACCGTTAGATATTACAAATACCTGCAAGTACTTAAAAAGAGAGTTTTCACTATTGAAGCTTTCTTTGCTGTAGCGATGTACTTGATTGAAAGCTTCACGAATAGCAACTCCTCGCTTTTTTAATTCGACTTGCACCATAGGCAAACCATTTACCAAAATGGTCACATCATAGCGATTGGCATGCGTTCCTTTCTGCTCGAATTGTGAGATTACCTGAACCTTATTACGAACGATGTTTTTCTTATCAAGTAAATAGATGTTTTGGATATGACCATCATCAAAAACAAAATCATAGATATAGTTATCGTGAATTTTTCTGGTCTTATCTACAATGTTGTCTCCAGGTTTATCTAGATACTCCTCAACAAAACGAGCCCACTCACCTTCTTTAAATTCCATGTCATTAAGAGCTTGCAACTGTACTCTTACATTAGACAGCATTGCTTCAAGGGTTTTTAGGTTTGTAGGGTTTTCATATCCTTGATTGACCAAGTCTTGTATAAACTCTCTCTCAAGTGCTGATTCTGTCTGATAGCTTACAGAAGCTTCATTCACCTCAGAGTACTTTGTGTATTTGTCGAGTACAATGAAATTGTTTGATTCCGCTATGGTTTTATATGCTGCCATTTTCTTTTTATACTTAAATAATTGCGGACTTGAAACCGTACATTCTTTTAACTTCTCCCACCAAAAAACTCAGTACTCTCTTGTCATTTTCTTCTATAATTGAGATTTCTGCTCCATTGTGCTTTGAATGGCTGGACAGGTTTATTATTCTGTTATAATAAGCTTGTCTCGATTCTTGAGGTAACAGTTCTTCCCAGTTGTTGAAGCCGAGAAAAGTGGAAGTCTTCTCAAATAAATTCCGCAAAAAATTGAAGTGATATTTTTGAATGTCACCCGATTCAATAACCTTTTCCAGTTCAGCTAAAAGAAAGAGATGATAAGAGAAAGGCGAGTCTTTTGGTTGCTCGACAAGTGAGAACGTACCGTCAATTAGCTTTTCTAAACGCCATTTCTTCGTTTTCTTAACTCGATTAAATTCATTGAAGAGCACATTGTAGAATAATGGATTGTGAGTAGTAATAATGAACTTTAATTCAGAAGTACTTGACTTAATTAACGTAGCAATATCTACTGCTAATTCAATTAGGTGTGAATCATCCAAGGAGCTTACTGGGTCGTCAATAAATACATATTGCAAGTAATTAAATTGATCTGTTTCTCGCTCAGCTACTTCTAAGACATTTAAAACACTAATTGTTTGCTCTAGCAAGCTGTAAAAAACACTCCAGATAAAACAGCTTTCCTCTCCTTTGGAAATCTTAACAAATTCAGAACCTGAATCATCTCCGGTTTCAAATGAGAAACGAACTTCTGAATAAGCGGGAACAATTATATCCTTATCGTACTTATCCTTAAACGTAAACTGCTCGTTAAAACTTGGTGTTAGTTTATCGTTAGTGTAGCGTTGAAAATGGGTCGATATATTTGGTTCTTGTCCTTGTTCTACAAGTATCCAACTGGTATAACCATTGGGCTGGATTTTCAACTTCCTATCTGTATCGTTATCCAAATCATTATCCCAATAAAACAGATCTTCGGTGAATGCATTATAGTAAAGCACTTTGATGCCAGATTCATCTTCTGTATCAGGGTCTTTTGGTGCTATCAATTTTTTGAATTCACGAGACAAACGTGTTTTTCCAGAACCGTTAAATGCATAGATTAACTGCATTTTTTTATCTGCATCTCTGAGTGTTTGCGCTATTTCTGGTAAGGAATCTCCCATACTATTCTTCTATATTTTCCATTGGAAATGTTAGTAACATATCTCGATAGTATTCATACTGCTGTTGTCTAAGCTCTATCTCTTTAGAAAGATTTTCACTAATTGTAGTTGTAAGCATATCAAAATTATCTAGAACAGAAACGACACGTTCTTGTTCCTTTAATAAAGGAATAGGCATTATTATTTTTGCTAAATCTTTTGCAGATACATCAGTAACTTTAGTCCCTTTAGCATATCTACTTTTCATTTTATGGAATATCAAAGTTTGTGTATAATACGCAAAATACTTTCCTGTGATAGATTTACCTGGTTTAAAAATGGTAGCATGTCCTCCAGTTACAGCCGTTTCATTTCCAAGATATACAACTGCCTTTCCTACATCCTCAAGGTTTTCACTTGTATTTGTGATGATTACGTCACCAGTATTGACCTTTTTAAGCTTTTTAGCAGTCTGAGGGGAAACAAAAGATTTGGTTTCAGATGTAAATGTTTTATAATAAGTGTAAATCTGTCCATAATGTATAGCAGGTACTCCTGTTTCTGTGAAATCAGTTTTTGGCAAGCCATTCCCACGAACTAACTCCCCAGTTTCACCCAAAGCCTTCCATTCAACTTTTTCGATTTTATTACTGAATAATTGCTCACGATAATAACTGTACTGCTGCTTACGTGCTGTAAGCTCTGTAGTAAGCTCTGAAGTAATTTCCGAAGTAAGCCTCGTAGTGATGTCCAAAACACGAACTATCTCAGTTTGGACATCCAGAGTTGGAATTGGGATTAGGAAATTTTTAAAATCCTCCTTAGTTATCGTCTTTATTATATTTCCTCGTGCTGTTTCTTTTTCTTTCTTGAATATTTTTTCAAGTTGATAAACAAAATATTTTTTATTTATTTCAATATCAAATCGTTCAAATATTGCTAAAGTTCTGTCTACATAGGAATCATATTGTGTAATAGCAACCCGACCAATACTACCCTGTAGAGTTACAATTACAGTGCCTTTTGGAACGAATACACTTTTAGGTTGAGCCAACTTGGAGATTTTCTTTTTTGTGTTTTGAACAAGTTGCATATCGGTACCAACATCTACAACTTGAACAAAAGGCATCGCACCTTCTCCGTCATACCACTCACTCTTGCCGTAAGGTTGAGGAAATGACCCTCGTCTAAATGTTGCAATTTCTCCAAGACTTTTCCACTCAAATTCAATATTTTCTAATACTTTATCTAAATAGGTCATGCCTCAATCTCCTTTATTATTGTATCAATATCTGCACGAAGCTTATTTATTTTCTCCACCGTTTTTGACACCTCATTGTTCAGCTTTACGATGTCAATTTTCTCTCGATTATCTTTAACTTCTACATAAGAGCTAACAGATAAATTATAGTCGTTTATGGCAATCTTAGTATTGTCAATCGAGGTTGCAACATGTGCCACCTCTTCTTTGCTATCAAATATATCCATGACCTTAGCAATGTGTTTATCGGTCATCACATTGTTATTGGTTACTTTCTTAAAGAAATCTTCACCACTGGCATCAATAAATTGGGTTTTATTTTCGATTTTATGTTTGGAAAGTACAAGAAGGTTTACAGCTATTGATGTTCCGTAGAAAAGATTAGGAGCTAAGGAGATAACACTTTCCACATAGTTGTTATCTACCAAGTATTTTCTAATCTTCTGTTCTGCACCACCACGGTAGAAGATACCAGGGAAACAAACAATGGCAGCCCGTCCTTTGCTAGATAAGTAACTCAGTGCATGCAGCACAAAAGCATAATCGGCTTTTGACTTAGGAGCAAGAACACCAGCAGGAGCAAAACGGTCATCATTAATCATTGTAGGGTCGGCATCACCAATCCATTTTACAGAATAGGGTGGATTAGATACAATGGCATCAAAGGGCTTTTCATCATGTAACTGTGGGTTCCTTAAAGTATCCCCTAATACAATATTAAACTTGTCGTAATTGATGTTGTGCAAAAACATATTCATACGAGCAAGATTGTATGTCGTATGGTTTACTTCTTGCCCAAAAAAACCTTCTTCAATGATATGGTTGTCAAAATGTTTTTTGGCTTGCAGAAGTAAAGATCCTGAACCTGCGGCTGGGTCATAAATTTTGTTCACGGTTGTTTGACCATGCATTGCCAATTGAGCAATGAGTTTGGAAACGTGAACAGGAGTGAAGAATTCACCGCCTGATTTTCCTGCATTGGCGGCATAATTACCAATTAGAAATTCATAAGCATCACCAAAAAGGTCAATTTGATTTTCTTCAAATTTTCCGAAATTCAACTCTTCAACACCTTTGATAACAGATGCTAATCGGCTGTTTTTGTTTTCAACGGTATTACCAAGTCGTGAACTAGTTGTATCAAAATCAGCAAACAATCCTTTGATGTCTTGCTCAGATGGATAGCCATTTGCCGAACTTTCGATAGCATCAAAAATGGCTTTTAAGTCCGTATTGAGATTTGAGTTTGTATTTGCTGTTTTGGCAACATTGACAAAAAGTTGACTTGGATAGATAAAGTAGCCTTTTGTCTTTATAGCATCGTCTTTTATTTCAGGAGTAATTACATCATCTGAAAGGCTTGGGTAATTCACGCTTTCATCACCGCCTTCAATGTAGTTGGTGAAATTTTCACTGATAAAACGGTAGAACAGTGTACCTAACACAAACTGTTTAAAATCCCATCCATCTACTGAGCCACGTACATCATTGGCTATTCTCCATATTTTTGATTGTAATTCTGCTCTTTGGTTTGTGCTTGTCATTCGTTATTTCTAAATTATTATTGACAGATGCTGGAATTCTGATTTTCTAATTCTTATGTCGTGGTAAAATAATACTTATTATAAATAGGGTAATTATTTGTTTTCATTTGTTATGTTCTGATATTAATTCATTTTTTAACCACTCAAATGCAGCTTCTTGTTCATATTCAATCTCCGGTCTCAATAAAGCCTCCATATCCCCTGTAAAGTTAGGGTCATTTTCCTTTAGTTCCATATTTAATAAAAACTCTTTTTGGCTAGGGGTTCTGCCAACCGAAAAATTCATATATTCTTTAAAGCATTTAAGAATAAGGCCATAGTCTAATTCCAGATGCGATTTAGCAAAGTCCAAATCAAATAAATCCCGGCCTTTACTACGTTGGTATAACGCGCGTAGCTTGGTGCCAAGAAGTTCATTGATGTTATAAGTTCTAATGTTTGCACGCCCTGTAAACCAATCGCTTTTCACTCCATAAGGAAACTCTACCCATGGCAGTACATTAAAATGCTCTTTGCAGTTAATTTCTAATTTGAGGCGTAACCGTATGTCTTCGTATTCCGAAGTAAATCTATAAAACGCTTTTGCTCCATGACCGCTGACTTTGGTATTTCGGGGTTCCTCAAAAAAAGTAATTACCTCCCCGATACGCTCCATAATTGGTTTGATGGGGCCTTCCTTAATTTGAACCAAATCAATATCTTCAGAATATCTAGGTGCGGGGTGGAGGTATAGTTTGTGTAATGCCGTGCCGCCTCTAAAAGCTAAATTCTCTCTAAGATAATCATCGGAAAATAACGCTACCAGGGTTCTGCTAATGACCAAATCTTGTTCTACTTGTGAAAATGATTTCCATGGGGCATGTTCTTGCCAGGCTGCTATGTAGGGTCTTGGAATCATATATCGCTCTCTAGTTTGATGTTTACATCAACTTTCCAAAAATTAGTTACGGCTCCAGCACTTTTTTTGGATGATGGGTTGAGCAAGATGGGATAATATTTTATTTTTTTGAAATATTCAGTAAGTAATTGTACTAATTCCTCATCATCGTTTTCGAATCCATCAATGAAATACCCCAATCTTTGTAAAGTGCTTTTGTGCGGATACCAGGACAATAAATCTGATAAATTGGAGTAGGTGATATTGTCCATAAGCTCTTCTAGGACAGAGAGCATTCTATTCAATCCGCCCAATTTATTTTGATAGTGAATTAGGTCCACAGCGGTCAATACTGAATCTGAAATTTTGAAAATTCCAGCATCCGATTTTTTAGTAAGGATATTTTTTTCAGGCCAATTGGTGGTAGTAAAAAAACGTATATCCAATGCCCCTTTGTTTATGTCCAATAGGGTTGGCTTTGTAGTAATTATATAATCACGCTGAATTTGCTGATGACTTGCACCATGAAATTTTGCTGCGGAGTATAAACCGATATAATAGGGCCTTTCTAAGTATTTAAATAGCTTTTCGCTATATAATTGAATCGGCAGTTTGGTCTGTTTCGAGTACCTAGGGGGGATAATGAGAAAAAATTCCCTTCTTAGCGGAATAATATCCCCTTTTTTAGTTAAGTATGATAAATCCGTTGTTAGATCCTCCTTATCTTTCTGGATCACCTCTTGGAGCTCATCCTTGGAAAAGGAGTATTCTTCAAGTGAGAGTTTTTCTTTTATGAAATCGGCGAGATACAATTATAGTAATTTTCCGAGAAAGTTAGTAATAATTACTAATTATCTCGCATTTCTACTAAAGTATTTTTAATTGAGTTGTTGAACTTCAATAATACTTCCAGACCTTTTTCTACAATATCAGTATCTAACTCTTTAAGATTGGCTAGGTAAAGGCCGGAGTCTAATAATCAGAAGTTGTTAATGAAGGGCCTGTGATGGCTATGTATTTAGCCTAAAATCTAAGATTTCAAAAATGTCTTTTAGTTTATAAAATTCCACCGTTTTTCACTTTTGCACTATTTTCATGTAACATGAAAAAGCGAAATAATTGAAAAGTGAACGTTAAGATAAAAGCAATTATAAGTAATATTCAAATGAAACTAGGAAAATTTGCGCCAACACAAAAGAACGTGCGCAAATCTTAAATTGGTATGAAAAACATGTGCAATTGCCATTAATTACTTTATGCAATCGTCGGCTTTAAATTGAACTGGCCTTAAACCGCCATATCTAAAGTATCAACAAGGTAGAGTCTATTTTTGGCTAACCCTACACCAAAGCGGAAAGGGATATCAATGAATTGGATTCGGGAAAAGCTAAATGGGAGATAAGGATATCCAAGTCCCTGCGGAAGTTGTAAAACTTCTGGATTTTTCAATCTCCTCAGGACCGCTGATAAAAACATGGCCCTATTACTTCGAAATTACTGAAATTAGATTGTTAAATAATTTATACTGAAGGATAATTCATGTATTAAATATAAAATTGAATCTTAATGAATGATAAATCATTCACAAGTTGGCATGCAAATCGTGATTGGCTAATGACATCTGTTTCAACACCTTTTTGTTTGAGGCAATTGGTAAAACTATGCCGGGCAACAGAATTGCTTGCATTTTCAGGTTACAGTGATATGGACTTGAAAATAGCTTGAAGAGATTTTAGTAAAATTGTCCGTGTTCATTCATTTTGACTGTTCATTGTCCATGAACATTATAAAAAAATGAACGGTTATGATGGAATATCGCAAAAAGGATTTCATTTATGAAGTTATTTCAATGCTATTTTTTTCTATTAATTGTTCGCTTTGAAAAGTTAGTGAGTATTTGCATTAGTAAGTTGCTTATTGTAAAAACATAGGATATTTTGCATTAACATTATTCTTATTGCAAATTTTCGCGATATTTTGCAATAGTAAAAAGTACCTGCATCCAATCATTTTAGCTTGTCTTTTCGCTAAACTATTTGTTTTGGACTATAACAACACCTCAAGCGCCTTATCCACAATCTCAGTATCCAGTTCTTTTAGATAGGCTTGTGTAACCGCTAAATTCTGATGTCCCAATGATTCACTAATGACATCGGTAGCCACACCTTTCTGCTTGAGGCAATTGGCAAAACTATGTCGGGCTACATAACTGCTGACATTTTTCGTGATATTACATAGTTTGGCGATCTCTTTGAGCTCCTTATTGTAAATACCGAGCATTTTATGTTTCCTATCAGCAAGTTGGGTGGGGGTATAGTCTTCGCGAAACAATAAGGGGAATACATATTTGTTGCCATAGCCGTGAACTCGATAATAGTCCAAAATTTTCCGAACTGGGGGCATAATGGCTATGGAGAAGTTTCCTTTGGTCTTCGCTCTAGTGTAATAGATGACGTTAGCCTCAACATCTTTCCATTCCAAGCACATCATATCGGCAAAATTCATTCCTCTGGTATAGAAGCTAAAAACAAAATAGTTCTTACAATCTATTAAGTGCGGATGGTCTGACAAATCTAAATTGATGATGCGCATAATCTCTTCAAAATCCAAAGCACGTTTAAATCCTTTACCTCTTAAGTTTGATATTTTATAGGTTTTAAAGGGATATAAGCTTTCTTTTATTACACCCCGCTCTATGGCTTTGTTAAACAATGCCCTTATAGCCCTCATTTTTACACCAACGCCACCATCTGTACCACCACGGGACCTAAGAAAGGCATCGTATTTACTTAAAAATGCGGGGTTTACCTCTCTAAAATTTAACTTCTTCATTTTATGAAAAATTTGAACCGAGGTTTTGGCATCTTTGTAGGATTTTGCATTGCCTATGCGTCCAGCAAAGGTCATTTCCTGAATAATCTCATCAAAAAAAGCGAAAACATCATTGCTTACTGGGTTAAATGTAACTCTATATCTAGAATCAAATTCCTGTATACTGTAATCGGGATTTTCGATTTCTAAATCAGTTATAATTTGGTAAGCTCTTTCTTTGAACTTTACAAGTAGTCTGTTGAATTGAACATGGTTAGGATTTCTTTTATTGAAACTTCCTGTGGAATCTATCCATTCATCCAATTTTGCATTGAACGGTGTTTTGTAGTGCCTACATTGCCTTTCTTTTGTTACCCGCAAACAGACGGGATAGGTTCCATCCGATAACAATTTTTTCTTGAGAACGATTTTAAGTGTAATCATATTTTATATATTTGGGGACAACATTTAAACTAATAAACCCTTATATATCCCGTTGCATATGATAGAATTGGGGACAACATAGGGACAACAAATGGGTTATTAAATATAAAAATTGTATTTCTAAATACAAAACAAATTTTCATAAAACATTGATAATCAATACATAAGTAGCTAAATGGCACTACATGAAAACACGTCTTTAGCGCCTGTTAATCAGAGGGTCCTTGGTTCGAGCCCAAGAGGGGGAGCTTTTTATAGAAA
>NZ_CAXBBV010000019.1:0-50358 GCF_963973945.1 uncultured Roseivirga sp. | reverse complement strand
AGCTAAAAGCAGAATATCCTAGTGCCAACATCTTCACCAGTCAAAAGCGCAAGCTCGACTACCTCTACATCGAAAGCCTCAATGACTTTGAGAAGGCCATTGCCCGAATGAAAGAAATCAGGAACGACACCCGATTCAAAAACAGCTGGGTGCATATTGTGAGATTGAGTAGGTAAAATAGGAACTTAACAGACACAGAGAAGGGGCTACGGCATTTTTGCCGTAGCCCCTTTTTATTTGATCATCCACAATGAATACTATAAGGGCATAAAAAACCCTGATCGGTTTAGATCAGGGTTTCTCTAGAAAATCGTCAGTGCAAGTTAATATTGCTGAGAGTCATTTTCTCAATAGTACTTTCTTTGGTTTCTTATTCAGCCTTACCTTTTTTAGCCTTAACGGCCTCTGCCAGTTGATAAACAGCCATAGCATAAAGTGGGCTGTGGTTGTAGCGCGTAATTACATAAAAGTTATTCATGCCAAACCAGTGTTCTTCTCCTTGTTCGTTTTCAAGAATAATCATGGTGGCAGGGCTGTTTGCATTTAACTTTTCGGCTGGCTGAAAACCAATAGCGGTATAGTCGCTTACTTTGTTTTTAGGCTTAAGTACCTGTTTATTTAAGTTAGTGATTTTGCGAGTCATGGTAGCCTTTGAAGTTATTGGTTCACCTTTCTCCCAACGATGGACTTTCAGGTAATTGGCTACGGAAGTAATGGCATCTTCTGGCGAATTGATTAAATCTCTTGTGCCGTTATCTTCAAAGCTTTTGGCATAAGCACGGTAACTAGTAGGCATAAATTGGCTGTAGCCCATAGCACCCGCATAAGAGCCTTTTGTGGTTTCAATATCAAGTTTTTCTTCTTTAGCCAATATTAAATAAGCTTCGAGTTCCGAAGCAAAAAACTTGGAGCGTTTAGGGTAACCGAAAGAGAGGGTATAGAGTGCGTCAAGTACTTTGTAGCTACCTTTAATTCTTCCGAAGTAAGTTTCTACTCCAATGATTCCTAAAATAATGTGTTCCGGAACGCCAGTGTCGGCACTCACTTTTGCTAAAGTTTCACTGTTTGCTTTCCAAAACTCAACACCTGCATTAATGCGTTCATCAGTAATGAATATTTTACGATAGCGCTCCCAAGTCATTGTACCCTCAGCAGGCTTCGATATTTTCTCAATAATATCGGCTTGATAAGTAGCCTTATTTAGAATGGCGTTGACTTCTTCAATCGGTACATTATTCTTTTCAGAAAATGACTTAGCGAAGTTGGCAACAGCAGAATCATCGATTTGTGCGAAAGCGCCAAAAGAGATGAATAAAAGAGTAGTGAAAGCAAAAGATTTGATCATGTTCGAATTTAGGCTTTTTCGAACTTCATTTACAAATTTAGAGCCAGAGAAAGATTTGAAGCAAGGCTTTACTTACCTGATCCCAACACCGATTCTAAATCGGCTAATAAACCAATGGTCAAATTGCTATCAGAAAAATTGTTAACATCCACTTGTCCGTCTTTATATTTAAATAGCGTTTTAAACGGTGATTTTGGAATGTCTACTCCTAAAGCAATGCTATAATTTATTTTTAACTTTTGGTCGGGATTAATGGCTTCGCTGAAATCGTAATAGGTGTTTGATTCTATAATGATGGAATAGTTATCGAACACGGGAATATTATAGTAGAGATTGGCAAATACTTGACCAGACAGTTCGTTGCTCGATTCTGTTCCAATCCTCATATTATCAAATTCTTTGTACACTTTTCCTCCTATATTCAGTACAGGCTTTAGTCTGAGCCTATTGCTACCGTAGGTGAAATCGACCAAATTGCCGATGAGTTTTTCATAAGAGAAGTTGAAAGCCATTCTCCCGTTAGTGAAAGTTTGATTGCCCTCTACTCCAAACCTAGCCATCATTTGAGCTTCACTTGCTCCCGAAATATCAAAGTTTAAAGGATAGATATATAGGTAATTCAGTGAGTCTTTGGCATTGGTGCTTACTCTTCCTTTGGCATAAAAAACTAATGGCTTCTCATTACCAGCCTTACCTTTTGAGAGGTGATACGACTGATGAAAACTGAAGTCTGCATTAAGCTCCATTTTATTGATATCGCTTTCGCTTTTAGGGGTAAAACTCCAATTGAATGAATTATTTGCATAAGCGTATTCACCACCAAAGGCACCAAAATAGGTTTCCATAAGGTCATTGGTAATTAAAATTTTCCCTAATGATTGGGACTCCAAACTGGTTTTAGGAATGACTAGAGAGCCCGAATTAAGGGTTAGAGAAATGTCGGAATTGGAACTTAAATAAACATTGCTTCCTAAATTTTGGAGTAACACTAAATCGGATTTACTCACCTTCGTTAACTCTACCTGTATGGCATTGTTTTGAAAACGAGTTTTCACTTGGGCATCAGGGCTGTTCACCAAAACAGGTTTTCCATTGGAGTAAAAGTTGATGGAGTTTTTGATAGAATCATAAACTACTAACGAACGAATTTGATTAATAGGCGAACCGTTTCCCAAGTTGGAAATTACAATATTCACGGAAGGGACTAAAGGAGTATTAACTACCGTATTAAACGAATATTGAGCTTGTAAACTAAGCCCAAAACATAGGAAGAGAAAAACAAAGAGCTTTTTCATGATTAACGAGGGCCAGTGCTGTAATTATTTGTGGTGTAATCGATGCAGTCTTTTATGGTTACCCAACCAGAAAAAATTGAAGGATTTAGGATAATATCATACATGTACTGAGGATAAGGAGTTCCTCCATCGGTTACGGGAATACCATTTAAGGTAGACTTTATCTTGTTGAGAAATACAGATTGGTGTGTGGGCTGGAAGTTTGTAAAGCTGAAATCTTCAATATCTCCAGTGAAATCGGCTACTGATAATAAGGCAGGCTGTATCACCTGACTTTTAATTAAATCCCTTGTCAATGACATTTTGGTTGAAGTTTGTGTGACACTAATGTATAAATAAATCGTTAAATTTTATTTATACACGGAATGTTTTAATCTTGTACAGATGCCGTAGAATGGCAAAGAAACTAATTGGTTACCTCAGCCCCACCAAAAATTGCGGTCCCGCGGATTACAAGCTCTTTGTTTCCATCAGCTTGTGGATCTATAAGCTTTCTTCTGTCCGACATTCCTCCAAAAATACCCGTGACGTTCAATTGTACACTCCAATCTTGAGGTACTCGAATTTTAGAACCACCAAACATATAGAACACATCTATTTCATTTCGGCCATCGGCCAGTTTGGCTTGGGTAAGATCTATTGTTGACCCTCCGAAAATTGCGGTTAAGGAGCCACCTTTAAAGTTGGCACTGTTTACTACTTTGTCTCCACCACCAAAAATAGCAGTATCGTTTATTTTGTTTGCGTCTAAATTCCCTGTATTTGGGTCGTATTTATCGTCTTTTGTTTCCTTATTTCGGTTTACAATGGCTATTCCTGCCACTACAAATACAAGCGGCCATAAGTCAAAAATATTAACATGTAGATTGAACCATTCGTCAAAATTCAAGAGAACACCAATACCCATCAGAATCCCACCAGTCTTCACATTCTCTTTGTTGAGAATAAGTACAGCACCTATAATAATGAGAATATTTTCCCACTGGAAAATATAGCGTCTATAGTGCCAAGAAATAATGTCTAGGTTGTCTAATAGAAACACGGTGCCAATCAAAATAAAGATTAGCCCTACAATGGCATTTCTGTTTAGGTTATTCATAAACGCGTTTTTAAGAAGTTAAATGTAGAAAGGTTCCTGTCTATTTACAATTACATTGGTAGTAAATGGTGTGGGTCAATGTTTGAATTCAGTCAAAACTTCTCTACTTTTGCCATCCCTAAATTGGATACCAAGCGCACGTGGTGAAATTGGTAGACACGCCACCTTGAGGGGGTGGTGCATTAAGTTGTGTGGAAGTTCGAATCTTCTCGTGCGCACAAAAAAGCTCCAGTAATCGGAGCTTTTTTATTTGCCCTACCCTTCTTATAAATCTCTTAGACACACAAAAGATATATTGGAGAATATACCGTTTTGTAATATCTGTAGATGGCTAAATTCAATAATCTTTTCTATGGAAAACAAGTGAAATGTACCCTTATAAAGACGCTTAATTACTAGAGTCGATTTAGTAGTTTAAAAATTTTCTGATTTTTACAGTTCTAAAAATGCAATTGGTAGTCAAAAATGCCCTATATACATTTTAAAGGCGTTTTTTAACGAAAAGGTAAGTGCTTTTATTGTAGGAATTTAGATAGAGTTTTATATCTTTGAACATTACCTAACACCAAACGTGCTAACTCAATTGTGATCAACTGCTTTCTCAGGCTGTGGAGTTATATCTCCGTTACTGTGATTGGCGTACTGTTATTAACTGTTTGTACTCATACAAACGCTCAAACTAACAGTGTAGTCGCCAATGGATTCACGCTAACCTTTGTGAATGGTGCTACTATTGGGTCAGTTGATGAAGTTGCCACTAATGTTCTCCGAGTTAAAAACGGAACTTCACGTAGAGTAAATTTTAGCTTAGATATATCATCCCCAGCAGGGTGGTCAACCCTTACAAGTCGAGATAAAAACTACACCGTTGCTGCCAACGATTCCCTTTTCATTCCTGTACGTATTATTCCACAGAAAAACTCAGAAGGTAATGTAAATTACTTTGTAAATGCCTCTGCTGTATCTAGTCAGAATATACCTTTGGCAAGCACTCCTTGGAATTTAGAGATTAAGAAGTTTTCGCAATGGAGAGCGAATGTATTGGATAAAGTAGCTTATTTTCCCTCAAGTGGGGACAGCACTAGCTTTAGAATAAACTTCACCAATACGGGTAACTCCAATGAGGATCTATATGTGTTGTTTTCTCCCCCAGTTAAAGTGACAATTGCAGATGGTCAAGGTAACCCGATAGCGGAAAATGCTTTCTCGATGAATTTGCCAGTTGGTATAGATACAACTTTAAGGTTTGTGGCAAGGCTGACTAATGGAAAGCAAAAGGACGATTTCTTCTCTTCAAAACCAATGCTCGAAAAGGAGGCGGAAGAAGGTATATATCGTTTACAAATTCAGGTGAAAGATAATTCGGGCGGAAGTTCCAGTTCTGGTGGTAGAGTGGAATTACTTCGACTAAGTAATGAAATTAAAGTGAAGAGCGAAGCAGGAAACTCAAGCATTCCGCTTACCATGGAGTTCAACTCTTACAATATTCTCTCTCAGTTTACAAACTTTAGTCTGGACCTTTATGGAGACACTGATTTAGGATTAAACAAAAATCTGAGATACTATTATCAAACAATCATTTCCAATAGTGCTTACACAGGAACTCAATTTTTAGGCTCTTATCGCTTTGTTCAATATAGTACTCCAAAATATCAGTTTGCAGCAGGCGATATAGGTGATAATATGGAAATTCTACTTAATGGAACTGGAGTAAAGGGAAATTACAATTATGGGAGATTTAATATTGGTGGAATTTATGTTAGACGTCAACAAAATGGAAACCTGATGAACTACCTAACCAATATTGGTGCTCGTGTTGGTTATAAAGATGGAAAGAGTCTTCAAGTAGAAGCAGAAGCTGTAAGCCGTAAAGATGAATTCAATGATATTGATGGAAGCTTGGTTACCGCAAATGGTAGTTACAGAATAAGCGGTAGTCAAATACTAAAAGTAAATGCTGGGTTTAGTCAAGAAAGGCATACTCAGAGCACTAATCCATTTGAAACAACGGGTTATGGTTTTGGAGCTCAATACAGTGTAACCCATAAGGGCATCAGTTTGGCATCACAAGCAAGATTGAACAGTCCCAATTTCTTATCACAGTACCGAGGAACAACCTCATTGAATCTAAATTTGAGATACCCTTTTAAAGACGGGCAGTTCTTTAGTTTAAAGACTGATATGAATACCCGAAATGCGGAAATTTATAGCAAGGGTTTTCTTTTTCCTCAAAATAAATTCAAAAGAAATGTGTACGAATTTCAATATGGCTGGAGTACTGACAACGGTAATTTCGTACTGTTCCCTAGAATTCATGACGATGAAGTTTTAGGTATAAAAACATTTACTACAGGGGGAGGAGTTCTTTTTTCTAGCAATAGACAATCGAAATTTAGAGTTTATAGCCGATTTTATACAGGCTTTACAAAGGCCTTAGATTATGACGTAGACCCTTATTTGGTAGCACGTTGGGAAAACACGATTCGGTACAAAAACCTAAATGTAACAGCCAGATACTACTATGGGCCATACAATGTTTTGGATAACCTCAGGGTGGTAGAAGATGGTATTAATCCGCAATCGGCCTTTATTTCGGCCTTTGCCACATTGAATTTTCGTAAGGCACGCCTTTCTGTACGACCAACTTTCAATGTTAGTTATGAGTCAGTTTTGGCACGTGTTCGAAGTAATTTCAGTCCACAGCTAACATTCTATTCTAAAAACGATTTTCAGTTTACCCTTACGGGTGAACTCTTTAGAATTAACCAAGGGGAAAGCCCACTACCGAGTGTAAATGCTCTAGGAGATGGTGTTTTCAATACTTATACTCAGAGTAATTTCTTATTGCGTTTTGGAATTAAAAAGACCTTCAATGTTAAACGACCCGGCAGTAAGAGTCATGATTTAGAGGTAGTTGTGTTTAAAGATCTGAACGGAAATAACAGAAGAGATGTAGGAGAAGAGTTTGTTAAAGACGCCTTAATTACCGTAAAAGATATGGCCTTAATGACCAATGAAGAAGGAGTGGTTATTTTCAAAAACCTTATACAGGGCGAATACAAAGTAAAATCAGATGTATTATCCAATGTAGAAGGGTGGTTTAAAGGCGATGGACAATCTGTGATATTAGATAATGACCGAACCGTGTTTATTCCGCTAAAACGTGGAGTACAAGTAAAAGGCAATATTATACTTCAACAAGCTCAGTATTCCGCACTTGGAGCTGGGGGGATGAACTTATCGGGTATTCGGGTAAATATGACCGACAATAGTGGGAACAGTTATACTGCCTTGAGCGGACAAGGTGGAGAATTTAATCTTTATGTTCCTTTCGGTCTTTATACAATCCAGGTAAACGAGCAAGCCGTAGACGAGCAATTTCAGTTTGCCCAAAGCAGTTACACGCTGAATGTGAATAATGTAAATGTAAACTATCAAGTAACTTTTTACCTCATAGAAAAATCTAGGAGGGTAAATATTAAGAAGTTTGACAATAAAGACGACAACAAATAAATTGATTAACTGATGAAAATTGAACCTAAATCAAGAAGCACCAAACTACTTACAAAGCTGGCATTGGCCTGCCTGCTAATGTTTGTTGTTTTTGAAGGCTATGGTCAAAAAATATCTACCTCCCCAACAAGGTTAAACTTTAAAGTTTCGCCTGGAGGGAGCGGAAGAGGCAGGGTTACTGTAGCCAATAACTCAGAAGAAACTCAAACTTTTCAAGTAGACTTTGGAGACTTTGATGCAACCCGTAAAGGTAAAAGTCAATTTTTACAGAAAGGAGAGTTGCCTCGTTCTTGTGCCAACTGGTTGAGCGCAGAGCCCTCTTTCTTCGAATTGGCTCCTGGCGAACAACAAGAAGTAATGCTGGCATTGGATGTACCTCAAGACTCTACCGCTCTAATGGCACGATGGGCCGTTACCTATATTCGAATTGCGAATGAACGTCAAGCCCAAGAAAAAGGGGCTGATGGCTTGATTGTAAATCTGAATCAGTCTTACCGATTTGGAGTGTATGTTTTTCAAACGCCTCCAAGCGTGACTTACTCAAAAGGAGAAGTGATTGATTTTACTCATCAAGGAGAAGATTTGGTGCTTAGATTAAAGAATGTTGGAGAAACCTTTCTTAAGTGTAACTCCTATGCCGAAATCACTAACCTTTCGAATGGAGAAACGAGAAGATTGGAATCGAAGAACTTTACCGTATTGCCAGCAAGCAACCGTGATGTACACTTTCAAGTGCCAAAAGATTTCCCTCCAGGAAGATACTCAGTACTTGGGGTGTTAGACTATGGCAATAGAGACGAAGTGGCTGCTGCAGAAATTGAAATTACAATACCCGAAAGGGGTAAATAATCTTTTCATGGAAAAAAAGTTCATAAGCAAAACAAGCCTTTCAACCTTTCAGAAGGCGATTCTATTAAAAAAAGTAGAAAAATTTCTTGTGAATAGTTTTAGATATGAAAATAAGTCCATATATTCACCTGTCAAAACTTTTAACCTAAACATTAAATACTCATGAAAAAAGTTGCACAACTGAGAGTGCTGGCTATTGCCGCATTACTCGCTGTTACATCCGCTTTTCAAGCGAATGCCCAAGTCCTACCGGACGACAATGAATTCGTTTATGTAGCTATGGATCTTCAAGGTGTTCTTGATTTAACATTGGCTACAGACCCTAACGTGGAATTCACGTTCAACACAATCCCTAGTTATGTTAATGGTATTATTAAGCCAAACGTTACTGAATTAAGAGTAGAGTCTACTGTGCCTTGGGATTTGTATGTACAAGCAGAAACTGTTAACTGGGCTCAGTTACAAGCTTTCTCTAGTGCTGGTACTTCAACTGTTCCTTCTACATTATTAGAAGTAAGAGTAATTGACGGTGCTGGTTCTTCTGCCCTAACTAACTTTACTGCCCTAACTGATACTAGATTAGATATCGTAGGAACAGTAGGTGCTGGTGATGGTATTGCTGCAGGTACTTATTTGACTACTCCTGATTCTCACTTTTTCAGAGTAGACTACAGAATTATTCCTACTTTGACTGCTCAGTATCAAGCTGGTTTCTATGGCTTGAACGTGATTTACACACTAGCAGAAGATTTATAATAAAGAAATTACTTTTTACTAAGACGTAGTAAAAGTTAGTTCGATTTATGTTGATTGGTTAAAAGAGGTAGCATATTGCTACCTCTTTTAATTTTATATACTTTTATGCATGGTTAGGGGCTGGTGCTTCATATTTTTTCTTTCGCTAATTACCTCTTTTGCTCGATCTCAAAGCCTTGACATCAACATTACAAGAGGGACAGACCTCAATTTTACTTTTAACACCATCCGGCAATACAACAATGGAATTATCATGGCCGGAGCTACAGAAATCACAGTAGAATCTTCAGCACAATGGGATTTATATGTTGGTGCTCAAACCAATATTGCAGGACGGTGGGACTTACTCAATTCCTACTCAAGTGCTGGTACTTCAAATGTTCCAGTTTCTATACTAGAATTAAGAGCTTCTAGCCCTGGCGGAACCTCGCAACAAACAGCTTTTTTTCAGTTACAAGATAACTCATCACCTATTTTTCTGATTGGTTCAGCAGCCGATGACCCACTAACTGCAGGTGGTGTAGGAGCTAACGCACCTGGCGACCCAGCCAATAATGCTTTTACGCATAGATTTAGAATTGACTATAAACTAACGCCTACAATGGGCTACACTCCGGGAGTATATTCCCTGACAGTGGTTTTTACCTTGGCCGAAGACCTCTAATTCTCTTTTTCCCCTTTTAATTTAGCTCTATATTCGTGCATAAAATTGTACATCATATGAGCATTAATGTATCCCTCCTTAAGAAAATCTGTGAAGAAGCTGGAGCACCCGGTTTCGAAAAGAGAATTCGTGATTTAGTAATCAAAGAAGTTACTCCTTTGGTAGATGAGTTGTCGGTAGATAATATGGGCAACGTAATTGCCATTAAGAGGGGAGCTAATAATCCTGAAGGGAAAAAGGCCATGGTAGCGGCTCATATGGACGAAATTGGTTTCATTGTAACCCATATTGACGATAATGGCTTTGTGCGTTTTCATACTTTAGGCGGTTTCGACCCGAAAACATTAACTGCACAACGTGTAATTATTCATGGGAAGGAAGATGTAATTGGCGTAATGGGCAGTAAGCCCATCCATGTAATGTCGGCTGAAGAGCGTACTAAGTTGGCCAAACTTTCAGACTATTTTATCGATTTGGGCAGGCCCAAAGAGGAAGTAGAAAAGCTTATATCAATTGGCGATCCGATTACCAGAGAAAGAGAACTGATTGAAATGGGCGATTGTGTTAACTGTAAATCTATAGATAATCGTGTTTCTGTTTTTATTTTGATAGAGGCTTTGAGAAACCTGAAAAACCAGCCTTATGACGTTTACGGGGTGTTTACAGTACAAGAAGAAGTTGGTTTAAGAGGTGCAAATGTTTCAGCTCATAGCATCAATCCCGATTTTGGTTTTGGTTTAGATACCACAATTGCTTTCGATTTACCAGGAGCTCAGCCACACGAAATGGTTACAGAATTGGGAAAGGGTACGGCCATTAAAATTATGGATGCTTCAACCATTTGCGATTATCGTATGGTGGAATTTATGAAGCAAACTGCCAATTCGGAGAAAATTAAATGGCAGCCAGAAATACTTACTGCTGGTGGTACAGATACTGCTGGTGTTCAACGAATGGGCAAGAATGGAGCGATTTCAGGAGCGGTTTCAATCCCCACTCGCCATTTACATCAAGTAATAGAAATGGCGCATAAAGAGGATATTCAAGGCTCTATTGACTTATTGATCGCTTGCTTAATGAAGTTGGATAGTTATGATTGGAGTCACTAATTATTAGTTCAACTCAATCTTAACAACCTTGGAACAAGTAATCATTTGGGGCTGGTTCTCATTGTAATCTTTTAGTTCTAGAGGAAAATATTTGGACAGAATTTGACGACTATATTCAATTGGATGATTCTTGGCAAGAAACTGATCCGTTACATACATTTCCTTAATTCTTCTACCAAAGAGCATCTCAAATTCTTCGTCATCCTCTTGTGGATATTTAACGGTGATTTTGAAACAATCATAGCCGAGGATATTTTTCCGATTATTTCTGTCTTCAGTAATCTCTATACTGTCTTCAATATTCTGCTCTATTTTACGCTCATTTGAAATATGCCCAGAAATGAGTCTTGATAAGGTGTAAGTTTTATTGTCTTTATAACTAGTAATTGTATAGTCGCTTTTAACCTCACCATCCAAAGTCTGATAATAGACAGAAGAATCGGGAAAATAGACGGTGTGATGAAGCCATTTTTGTTCACCAGAATTCATTTGACCAAAAACAGAGGCCAAGAATGACCCATAATTCTCAATTTCTTCCATTTGGTTTTTGCTTAGTGTGTCTCCGTCTTCTTTTAAACCCTCTACTGCTATTTGAGTGAAGTTATTAGATAGCTCTTTGGCTTTGTCGGCACTAACTTGGGTTGTTGAAAAAAAGACTATTTCTCCACTGGTAATAGGGCTTTGCCCCAACATAGGTTTCCAACATGTACAGAATAGGCTTATACAGAATATATACTTTAAAGCTCGCAGATAAAACATAGGTACTTCTTTAAAATGTGTTAAATTATTAATAGTAAATAGATTACTTAAGCCATCTTAAAAACCAATATCTTTCATTCCCGTTTCTATTGATCAATTGCTTTTTTGTATGACTGGAGTCACTAATCAGGTGTTCTGAATTACCAATAGGGCTTTACTGAAATCTTGAATCTCCAGATCATCTTGGTGAATGCCAAAATAAGCCATTCCATCCCCTAAATAATTTTGAATATCTAAATTTTCATTTTCAAGGTCTATTTGTAGCAAGAGGTGGAATTTCTTTTCCATCTCACACAACTCTGTCTTTTGCTTTTCAGAATAAGGCGCTGCAAATTTTGAGTGCTCGGCAGCCCACCAATATTTAACTGTTCCTTGAAGGGCCAAGGGTTGTCCTAATATTTGGTGACATGGAGTATCAACATTGCCAAGGAGTAATTCTCTAATTTCAAACTCATTTTCATCTATAAAATCATCTAATTCAATTCCCTTATGAGATAAAACTTCCATTTCATGATCTTGGTAGGATGGGAAAGTATAATGCTGGAAGAATTTAAGGTTTCGCTCGGAAAGCATTAGATCATTGGCCGATTGAGCTCTCTGTAGGTTCTTTTTTTCAACATCCTCGTACATCACTTTAAATTCACCAGTTTGCTCAGGAAATCTATCTTTTAAGGCTGTATGAGCAAAAAAGTATAAAACTCCCGTTTTGGGTAACAAATGTGAAGGCTCATAACCCGTGATTTCTTCAAGAACAATCTGACAAAGAAATGCCATTGGTTTTCCCTGAAAGCTTGGCCAATTAAAGCCATTGGGGATGTCTGGAGAACCACCAAATTTAGAAGTCGCTTCTCTTTCCTGAGTTTTTTCTCCTGCCTTTATGCCGATTGTGGGCTTTACGAATTTTAAAACCTCACTAAAGTCTTTGGGAAATGATGACAGTATTAAATCTAATAGTTGCTTGTTCATTATACTAAAGTTCTAGAAAATCTATGCCTGTAATGCCCGATTCCTCCAAATGATCCCTTAATCTTTGTGAAACATAGTAGCCAACCCCAGCGCTTACAGGCCTTAAGAAGAGTAAATCCTTACTGTTGGGCAAAAAACCTAATTTCTTGATTAGAAACGAAAAGTCTTCACCGTATTCATTTTGTACTTTCTCTCTTAAAGTACGTAATTGATCCGTACTATAAACATTAATTTCCTTTACTTCCTCAAATACATCCTTTGTCAAAATTATTTGCGAATTGGCTAAATCCAGTGCTACATAGTCGAAAGTGTAGATGCTCATTACCCAGTACTTTTTTGCAATGGACTTTTGAACCACCTCTGTGGCAAAGAACTCCATGCCTTCTACCCTGTACAGTTCAAATATTTCCTTTAACCGTTCACTCACCAATAATTTTAATGAGAAGCCAATAGTGCTTGCACTTATCAGGTCGGTAAACTTGGCCCTTGGGGCAAGCTTGGCCTTCGCCATAATGGGCTCAAACTGGGCTTTTTCATAACGTATTCTATCTATAAATTGGGGGTGGTGAACACTTACAGGAAAGATACCCTCTTCAACCTGAGGGTATCTACCGACCATTTTAAGGTCTATGGATGCTTTAATTTTATAGTACATTTTAAAAAACGATATCGTTTAAGTGTGTGTTGGGGTTGTCCAGTATTGCTTGTCTTATCCTTTGTATTAAAGGCTGCAATTTGTTGACAGCTTCATCAGGAGTCAGGTTTGGAAATTGATCATTGATTCTATCCAATGCGTCTTTGATTCTATTATTATACAAGGGGTGGTTATATTGGTTTCTCCATGAGGCAACAGGAATGCCGTTCAGGGCATCATTCATATGAAATGGATTGGTAGATGATGATGCCGCCTTTTGGATTAAAGGATGCTGCCTTTCAGCCCACACAAGAATATGGTGTGCCTGTACGGTTTTATCCCCGTCAGCTAGCCCTAATATTTTCCGGAGTTTTGAACTTCGCCCAAAATCTATATAGTTATCGGCCTTTAATACCCAGCGGAGAGACCCCTTGGTAGCAAACTTTGCCCCAGTAGAAAACCAACCAGCAATAGGAACGGCAGAACTAAAGCTGAAAGCAGCATTAACCCCGTCACCTCTAATTAAATAAATCCCTCCGTTGAATACATCAAATACCTCACCTACAACAGGAGCAAGTCCACCCAAGTCTAATAGGGTTTGAAAGGCATTTAGTGCGGCTTCAAAATAGAGTTTTCGCTTATTCCATACTCTGTTTGGGAAATCAGTAAACCATTCTGGATCGTTACCGTGTTCAGCAACTAAAAAGGCAACCTCTAAAGATAGGTAGGCTGTAAATAAGGAAGGGTCTTGCAATTTTGAAGTATAAGGAGATATTTTAGAGACATAGGTAGGAGTATAGTTTCCTTCCAACAACCCACTTCTTGTTAAGTCTAATAATGACTGTACCGTTAAGGTTGTGGCTTCCGTGATGAATCCATTCTCATCAAGGTCTCCATTTTCCAAAATCATTTGCTGCAGATCAAAGGCAGCGGCAGGGTTGTTTTGTAACCAGCTTATTTGAGAATTATTAAGGGGAATAAGTGAGCTAAGGAATTGGACAGGTTCAGATAAATCGGGTATAAGTCCAATCTGGTCGCCCCCCCAATTATCACAGTTGCCGGTATTGGCAGCTCCTAAATTGTCAAGTTGGTTGCAGTCTATAAGTAAGATGACTCCGTTGGGGGTGCCTATGTGGTCACCGCACTCTGCGGCAGTATGGGGTTTGGCAGAATATTCTTTTCCTCTTCTTCGCTCAACTGGGCATGGAGGGTAAACGGTCTGCCAAGTGCATTGCCCCCCACCAGTAAAAATTGGAGGGGCAGGATCCCAGTTATAATATGGCTCTGTGCCAGAGGTTGTTCCCCCAGGGTCATTATTGCCTCCAGGTCCATCAAAGCCAGTTCCTCCATCGCAATCATTGTTGCTTAGGCTTTTACCTTCAAGATTTGCTGTACCATCTCTGTTGTTGTCGCCTCCATATAAGAATTGTCGGGTAATGGTGCCTTTAAAGGTTTGGATTGAAAAACCATGCTTAACGTAATCTATGAAATAGCTGCTGTCCATCTCGTACTTCATTAAGTAAGGGATCCTGTGGTCGTTTACTCCCATTGGGACTATGAGATTCGAAAAAGTCAGATGATTATTGTCTTGGTCGTCAACACTGAATGTGTAGTTGTCATTTCCCAAGGTGTCAATCACCTGCATAATTTCATCCATTCTTATTAGACCTATTGAGCTTTTGCTCTGATTGGCAGCCCCTGTAGTTCTTTCTATGCCCAACGGAGATTGGATTTTTTCCAAAACTTGGGGGATATCGTTGGCTGAAAAGAAATTAACCTGTGTTGTTTTTACTTCTGGAGAAGTTTCGGTTTTAAAGTCGTTTGTCTGACAACCGAATACTACTAGAGCAATCAGAATGATAAGGTGGGTTTTAAAAATTTTCATTGTATTTACTGTGAGATATTAAATTGAGTTATGTGGCGTAATTATTATTGCTCAATAATAGCTATAAAATGAAAATATCAGAAGAATTAATTATGTTTTTTGAAATATTTATAAAATAACCATTTCCTACCCTCTCGTAAATTTATAACCTAAGTAAGCAGCAATCATTCCAACTACAACACTGGCGGCTATATACAATAGAGCTTGTAGTGGTTTGTTTTCAAGTAAGAGCGTATTGCCTTCATAGGCAAAAGTAGAAAAGGTGGTAAATCCACCACAGAACCCAGCAATAAGCAAAAGGTTGATTTGAGGAGAAAGGAGCTTTTCTTGCGTGGCCCAGCCCATCAATAGACCGATAAGGAGGCAGCCTGTAATATTTACTACAAAAGTACCGTAAGGAAATAAATTTGGGTATTTAGAATGAATGGTATTCTGAATTACATACCGTAAGGCACTTCCTACTGCGCCACCTAAAGCCACAATAAGTGCGTTTTTAATCATTCTTTTACTTCTTTTTTGGGAGCTTTCTTTTTTATGTACTTGTACACCTTATCGTAATCGCTGTTTTCTTGATTCGATATTTTTACATAGCCCTTATTTATAAAAACCAACTTAAGCTGCTTGTATTCGGTTTTATTGGTTTTAATGATTGTCTCTTGCCAAGCACCAAGCTCAGATATTTCTTGAACGGATTTAAAAAAGCGAAAAGGATAGTAAACATGAACCTGATCGTAACCAATTTTCAACACTTTATAATTGAAGATGAGTTTGTAGAGCATAATGGAGCAGACCACTAATAAAAACCCCAATAAAACATAACGCCAAGTATCAGAAGGCTCTGCTAAAACTTGACGCATAAAGTAGAGTGCTCCCAGAATTGAAATCAGGGTGAAAACCGTTAAGGAAAAAATGGTCTTTCGTTTGGGCTTTGAAATAATCATGTGTTACGAATTAATCAAATCTTCTCTGAATTCGCTAATGTGCGATTGAATGTCAGGAAAAAATAGTCTGAATTCTTGCTCAAAAAGAGTGTAGTGTTTTGTTAAGTCCTGAATTGACTCATCCATTTTTGAGTCGAACTTGGTTCTTCTAGATAATCCTGAAAGCGCTCTGTGAATGCCTTTTAACTCTGCATAGGCCAAAAGCCAATTATTAGCTACCATATAAGGCAGCATGTGCTGAGCCCTAGCAGGCATTTGGTTTTGAAAGGCTACCAAGCGTTTAAAATGATTTTCCGAAAATGTTTTTAAATCTTCAGGATGAAACTCACTGAAGTTTTTGGCCAAAAAGTGGTCATAGAACATGTCTACTATTACACCTGAGTAATGTCTGTATTTTTCTGAAAGTCTTTTTTTACTCTCACTTACCACCTCGTGTGAATCGGTAAAACGATCAATTTCGCGATGTAGCAGCACACCTTTAGCAATATCAGGTTCATAGTCTTGATATTGGTTTCCCTTCACAAAATCTCCTAAAAAATTGCCAATGGCTATTTTTGAATGTGACCCCGAGAGATATAAATGTGCTAAATAATTGATAACCTTTTTATTAGGTCAGTAAGGTAACTACTGAATCTATGAATTACAATTAGCCTTTAGTGAAGATGTTTTTAATATTCAGGTAGTCGATAAAGTAAACCATTCTAATGGTGATCGAGTCTGAGTTAGGTGCTCCAAAAGTACTATTGAAATTATCGATAAAGCGTAATTGAGTATTGTAATCATTTGTTCCAATACTTCGCTTCCAAATGGCTCTAATCTCGGAACCAGGAGCAAATTGCCAGTTGTATTCCATATCGATATTGAAAGCATTGTAGTTTCGATTGTCTACCATTTCACCCGTTTGGGCGTCTACGCCAGTGTAGGTTGTACTCACAAGTTCATCACCTTCTGTAAGCTCATAAAACTCTTTATAATCTACACGACTCCAGTAATGACGTGCTCTAAACGTAACCCCCATTCTGTTTGTAAATATGTAGCTTCCGTTTAGGGTGTTAGTAAAATTTCTTACCTCTCTTCTTCCAAAAATAACAGCTTCTAAATCACCATTAGTATCGTTGTAGAGCCTTCTAGCATAACCTCTTTCGTTATCTCTACTACTTACTTCAACATTATGGCTAATCTCTGCCCTTTCTCCAATTCTAACTCTTGCAGAAAGATTCATAGACTGGTCAGTCTGATCCCAATCTGGTCTTCTTCCAAACCTTAAGTTACCAGACATTCTCACTTGCTTGCGGCTGTCGGTGTTTAAATTGATTCTTCCGCTATAGCTACTTGGCTTTTTGAATACATAACCCGCAACTCTCGATTCAAAAAAGTCATTACTAATTCCTGGGCTACCGCCAAACTCAGTGCTGATGTACCAAAAGTTTTTTAACTGCCCACCAGTATTTACACTATATCGCCAAGAAGAGAATTCTTTTGGCTCATATAGCATTTCATGATTTGCGTTTAGCCGAATATTATAATTGTTGAAAATACCTACTGGCTCGAATTGGTTAAAGGAGAAATCTGCCCTATGCTCAATTTGATTTGACTGACGTAGAAAACCTAAATCGTTAATGTCATAAGTATCGCTCTCTACATTTCGGTTGATACCATACTGAAACTGTCCTCTGTTCTTATCAATTCCAATATTGTATTTAATCCCAGCCTTGGTGTCTTTAACCCCATTCTGATAAGAAGCTATGTTGCTATAACCAAAAAATCCAGTGGTACGCCAATTTCTATTTGCATCATTAAGAGAGAAATTGAACGCGGTTACATTGGCATCATCTCCATTTTTTGCTCTTGTTACATTAGTGTTTGTCAGCGTTACACTTGAATTGTTCTTAAGGTTTTGATCAAGTACTATTACATTAAAGTTAGTAAGCGGATCTGCTTCAACTTCCGTTTTTTCTCCCGTATCGGTGTTTTCTACTTCTAAATAAGTGGGCTTAGTAATGGCATTAAAAAAGCCAATTCCTAACCCTCCATTTGTTCGGCCTGTGATTTTACTGGCATTGATCAATTGGGCTGCATCGGGTGAGTAGGTAACCGATTCGTTCTTTTCCAATTGCCGTGTACGATTTCCAAAAGTGCCCCCAATTCTTCTGGAATAAAACAAACCAGCTTTATTGAATAGCTCTACGCCCTCGGTAAAAAAGGCCCTGTTCTCATCAAACTTTACTTCAAAAGGACTAAGGTTAAGTACTTGCCTGTCAGACCTTACTCCACTAAAATCTGGGATAAGTGTCATGTCCAAGGTAAAGGCATCATTGATTCCGTACTTTATGTCCATACCTCCATTTAGTCTCGGGTTGCTCGTACCAATTCCAGTAGCTCGGTTGATAACGGTAGATACATAGGGGTAAAAGAATAATCGGGTAGGAGGTGTAATGTTTTTAATATTTTTCACTACACCCGCCTGATTCAAATAACCAGAAATTTCAGGGTCGATTGGGCTCCAATATGAACTCTCGTTTAGGGAGGTGTTCTGACGCATAAAATTGATGCCCCAATTTTGAACATCTTGAGAGCTGAATCTTAATACAGCATAAGGAATCTTCATTTCAACCGTCCAGTATTCATCACTGATTTCAACAGCCGATAACCAAACCGCATTCCAGCCCGAATCATTCCTCCAAATATTTTCACGTCCACCATTTGAATAGCGGGTGTCATATTGAACTCCGGCAACGGTAACAAAAATGCCCACCCCGTTCAATCCTGCATTATAGGGGTCAAAGCTTACACCGAAGTAATCAGAGTTGCCAATATTATCTCGGTTGGTCAGTAAGTTAAATACATCATCCTTTTTGTCATAAAGCTGCGCAACTATGTATATCGCTTGATCATCATATAGCATTCTAACCTCAGACTTTCTTTGCGAGGGCATACCAGGGTTCGGGCTATTCTGAATAAAGTCCGTAACCAATGGAGCTTGGCACCATACGTCTTCATCCATCACTCCGTCTATTGTTATTTTCTCGCTGGTTCTGACCGCCTCAAACGATTTTCGTTCCTGCTGAGCACTTACACTAATTGACCAAACTAATGCTAGAAGTACGATTGTTAACTTATTGAAATTCAATGCTTTTTTGTTTGTATGTAATGACATGCAAAGGTGAGGATAGTTGACAGACTTATAAATTCAAATTATTTGCATACCTACTTTTTTAGTGTGAATGGTTTTGGTACACTAATTCCTAAATTAAGTTATATGTAACTATTGTACTCTAAAATATTGATATACGGGAGTATGCTTTTCAAAAATGAACCAATGACAGCCTGTATGTGTGGGTAAAGAAGAAGCAAACCAATTGTTTTTTATTATAGTGATCTGCCATAAATTCTAGCCTTTCATTTTCTTAATGTACTTTTATGGCATGGATGTTTACGGAAAAGCACTCAATGATTTTCATGCTGGAATAGAAGATCAATCACTTATGCTCAATACCTCTTATGGTGAGTCGGAAGAAATGCCCGTTTGGTATTTTTTTAGAAGCTATGAAGAGATGCCAGAAATGGAGCAAATGGCACTTTCCATTGCCGATGGCGACATCCTAGATGTAGGTGCAGGAGCAGGGTGCCATGCCTTAGTGCTACAGCAAATGGGTAAGGCCGTTACAGCCATCGATACCTCTAGCCATGCCGTTGATTTAATGAAAAAGGATGGACTAAAAAACGCAATTAAAGCCGATTACTTTAAATTCAACCAAAAGAAATACGACACCATCATTCTACTTATGAATGGTATTGGTATGGTGGGTAAACTGAACCGATTAAAAACTTTTTTAGATCATGCCAAAACCCTTTTAAAACCCGAAGGACAGTTGATTTTTGATACTTCAGACATTAAGTATTTGTATGAAGGGCAAGATCTACCAACAGACAAATACTATGGCGAAGTAAGTTTTCAATACGAGTATCAAGGTGAAAAAGGGGAGTGGTTTGATTGGGTATATATTGATGAAGACACCCTTGCAGATGTTGCCGAAGAATGCGGTTGGTTTTTATATTACCTCCATAAAGATGAAAGCGCTCAATATTTGGTGAGAATGATTCCGAAGGAGTACAAGTAAGCTTTTTTGTAGTCTTGAATTCTAGCTTCATAATTCCGTATCTTCCAATTATTATTAAACTCAAACCATGAAAAGATTATTTACCCTATCGCTTCTTGTTCTATTCTCTTTTGGCTTAAACGCGCAAAGAACAATTATTCATGCAGGAAAATTGATTGATGGAAAATCAGATCAAGTAATGACATCTATGTCTATTGTGATTGAAGGCAATAAGATAGTTGCGGTTGATCAAGGCTACACCAAAGGCAGAAATGATGATCAAGTGATTGATTTGAAGAACAAAACGGTGATGCCCGGACTCATGGACATGCACGTTCATATTGAATCGCAAAGCAGCCCTTCTTCTCAGTTGAATAAGTATGTAATGAATGAAGCCGATTTGGCTTATGATGCCCAAGTTTATGCCAACCGAACTTTAATGGCGGGATTCACCACCGTGAGAGACTTGGGTGGATCGGGCGTAAATGTGGCTTTGCGAAACGCCATAAATGCAGGAAAAGTAGTTGGCCCAAGAATTTATACGGCAGAAAAAACCATAGCTACCACTGGCGGCCATGGTGATCCAACAAATGGGGCAAGCAGTCATTTAATGGGCGATCCTGGGCCTTTAGAAGGTGTAGTGAACAGCGAAGAAGAAGCCAGAAAAGCTGTACGTCAACGCTATAAAAACGGAGCAGATGTAATAAAAATTACCGCAACAGGTGGAGTTTTATCTGTAGCAAAAGACGGGCAAGGGCCTCAGTTTAAAATGGACGAGCTCAAAGGAATTATTGAAACTGCCAATGAGTATGGAATGGTGAGTGCCGCACATGCACATGGTGATGAAGGAATGCGAAGAGCAGTAGAGGCGGGAATTACTTCTATAGAACATGGCACCTTTATGAGCGACCAAACCATGGACCTTATGATTAAGAAAGGAACGTATTATGTGCCGACAATTTCTGCTGGTGAGTTCGTGGTGGAAAAGGCAAAAATACCGGGCTTCTTCCCTGATGTGGTGGTGCCCAAAGCTTTGGAAGTAGGGCCGCAAATAAGTGATACTTTTAGTAAAGCGTACAAAAGAGGAGTGAAAATTGCCTTCGGAACAGATGCTGGTGTTTTTCCTCATGGCGATAACGGCAAAGAATTCATTTACATGGTAAAAGCAGGAATGAAACCCATGGAAGCTATCAAATCTGCTACCATGACTGCCTCGCAATTATTAAGAATCGAGAAACAATATGGCTCAATAGAACCTGGGAAAATGGCAGATATTATTGCTGTTGACGGTGACCCTATTCAAGACATTGCTACAATGACGGAAGTTAAGTTCGTAATGAAAGACGGACAGGTTTATAAGAAGTAAGCCATTTACTGGATGGAATTTTTATGAATGCTGGAGAGAATAAAATGCTTTTTCCAGCATTCTTTTTTTGAGTAAAAACAATTTTCATGTTGCTTGAACAGCAGACTAATTCCTAAATTCGACTATGCAACACATTTTGCAATCCTACCTTAGGCGATTGACAAACCTTTCAGCGAACAACCGCTCGCTGGTGTTGCTCAAGCTTTTGTCCGATCAGTTTATCGATCTCCACGATTTCGATCACATGGACTTAAAGCCTTCTTTTCGGATTATAGAAGACATTATTTCACAGAAGGCTTCAATTCCACTTATTCCAAACTCAGATGCAAGAGATGCCCGGTCTAATCAGCTCGCTACTCGATTGAGAAAAGTGAAAAGAAGGGAGCAGTTCCTTTTTGATGAAACAGGGGGAAAGGATTTGTATGTCGGTTGGCCCTTTGTGCACGGCATGTTCAATGATGGTTCCATCGTTCGAGCCCCACTTATTTTCTTTCCAGTTAATCTGGAAATGAAAGACAATGAATGGAGTCTAAAGCCAAGAACGGATGTGAACGTAACCCTCAACAAGAGCTTTTTAATGGCTTATGCCCATTTTAACAATGTGAGCCTTGATGAAGACTTGCTCGAAAGGTCTTTTGATGATTTTGAAAAAGGAAGTACAGTGTTCAGAACGAGCCTGTATGATTTGCTCGAAGAAAGCAAGATCAGTATCCGATTTGGAAGCGCTATTTATGCCGATAAACTGAACCCATTTGCTGAATTCTCAAAAGCTGGATTCGAAAAAAATAATGACCTCGGTAAGCTCAATTTGGTTTCAGAAGCGGTATTAGGCATTTTCCCTCAAGCCGATTCTTACCTTATGCCAGACTACGAACATATGCTGGCCAATTTAAAAGTGGATTCGCTGGAAGAGTTCTTCGCCCAGAAAAACCTTTCAGAACAAAACGACTTTGGAGCCGACTTTGATCCGTACCGATACTTTCTGGACAAGGTAAAAGAAGAGGAAACTTTCACTCCTTTCAGAAAAGATGTATTTCAAGAAAACGCCATCAAGGCAGTCAAAAAAGGAAATTCTATTGTAGTGCAAGGCCCTCCAGGTACAGGAAAATCCCAACTGATTTGTAACCTAATGGCCGACTACATGGCCAGAGGAAAGAAAGTACTTTTAGTAAGCCAAAAACGAGCAGCTTTAGATGTGGTGTATGAACGCCTAAAATCTAAAGACATCACTGATTTTGTGGGCTTGGTACATGATTTCAAAAATGATAGAAAGGAGATTTACTCGAAAATATCCAACCAAATTAGCCGACTGAATGAGTACAAAAGGAACAATACCAATCTAGATGCCATTCAACTCGACCGTGCTTTTAAGCAGGCCAGCCGAACCATTGATGATGTAACCGATACACTAGAAGATTATAAGAAGGCGCTGTTCGATGATACTGAAAGTGGGCTTTCTGTAAAGGAATTATACCTGACCTCCGACCCCGAGGCAGAGTCAATTTCTTTGGTACAAGAGTATAACCAGATTGATTTCCGTGGCAATCAATTTGAAAAGGAAATGACCCGCTATTTTGAGTATGCACAGAAATTAAATGTGGAGGGGCATCCTTGGTCCGAACGGGTTGACTTCTCTTCTTTTAAGATTCAAGACCTGAAGAAAATGCTGGAATATTTAGACGATATTCCAGTGGAGACGAGCCGTTTAGCAGCTGAAGTTTCGGCCATAGTAGAAGAGAAGGTGGACTATGACACCTGCCGAAGAATGGGTGAAAACCTAGAAAAGCTCAAGTCATTTAATGAGTACCTCAAAAACGAAGAAATTTATACGCTTTTAAAGCCAATGATTGGTGTTCCTAACCGCGATAGTGACTTGCTATGGTTAGCCAACAACAGGGTTTTGATCAATAAGTGTTTTGAAGGCGAGGGAATTGAAAGAAGCCTAGAAACCAAAGAGCTTGGAGAGGTTCAGGTGCTTTTGAAAAAGAGGGCGAGCGCTCGTAAATCACTGTTGAAATCATTAAAGTGGAGTTTTTCTAAAGAGAAAATCCGATTGGCGAGAATTCTTGTGGCAAATGGGCTTTCAAATACCAAAGAAGATTTTAAGACTCTAGACCAGAGAATTGACAATCGTTTGAATTTACAGCATCAGATCACAAAGATTAAATCCGTTGTTTGGATTCATGAAGTACCAAAAAAATTAGATCAGGAGGCCCTTAACCATTGGATTGATCAGCTTGAAATGGCGCTGAAAGCCAAGTTGATTTTCGCCTCTTTTGCTAATTTTAAAGAGTACTTTCCAGTCAAAAAACTCTCCGCTAAAGAATTAAAGTCACGGTTGAATAGTATTCGCGTTACTTTAAAAGATTTACCAAAAAAGAGAGAAAAGTGGAATCAATACATTCTTCCAATCCAGGTCGATCAGTTACTGCTTTCTACCGATTTTCTTTCCCAACTAAAGCGAACACTAAAGCGCGATTTCGATTCTATTTGTGAAATGGATCAAATCAAAAGCTCTTTAACAGAGGCTAGACTTTCTGGGCTTAAAAGGTTGGAAGAATTAGGGGCAAGAACCACCTCAGAATATATAGCCATTTTCGACAATAGCTTGCGCTTGGCGTGGATCGATCATATAGAAAGCAAGTACCCAATTCTAAGAACGGTCTCTACTTTAAAGTTCGAACAAATGGTTACCGATCTTCAAGATGCAGAGGCACAAAAATTAGAAAGCAGTACACATATTTTACTCCAAAAAGCGACAGAAAAAACCTATGAGCCTGCGGAATACAATCGACTGAATAATATGATCACCTACCGCGATCTTGAGCATCAGGTGAATAAAAAGCGACAGGTCTGGCCTTTGAGAAAACTGATCAACCATTTTTCAGAAGATATTTTTTCTTTAGTGCCATGCTGGATGGCTTCACCAGAATCCGTTTCGGCCATTTTCCCTATGGAAAGCTTTTTCGATTTGGTCATTTTTGACGAAGCCAGTCAGTGCTTTTCAGAAAAGGGCTTACCCACCATTTATAGGGGAAAACAATTGGTCATTGCTGGTGATAACCAACAGCTGAGGCCAAATGACCTGTATCGGGTAAAGTGGGAAGAGGAGTCAGAGGAGATGGCATTGGAAGTAGAGTCGCTTTTAGAGCTGTCGAGTAAGTTCTTAATGCAAGTGCAGCTTCAAGGCCATTACAGAAGTCAGTCACTGGCTTTAATCGATTTTTCGAACCAACATTTCTATAAAGGCAAGCTTCAGATGCTTCCTCACTTTAATCAAATTAATGACTCAAAACCTGCCATTGATTTTATCAAAATGGATGGGCTTTGGGAAAAGCAAACCAATATAATTGAAGCTGAAAAGGTAATTGAATTGCTACTTCAACTCATGAAGAACGAGACTTCAAAATCGGTAGGGGTGGTTACTTTCAATGTAAGTCAACAACATTTAATTCAAGATAAAATTGAAGAGAACGGACTGGGTGATTGGGAAGGGCTTTTTGTGAAGAACATTGAAAACGTTCAAGGGGATGAACGTGACATTATCATTTTTTCTACGGCTTACGGGCGTGATGCGAAAGGCAAAATCAATCTGCAATTTGGCAGCCTCAATATGGCTGGCGGAGAGAACCGATTGAATGTAGCCATTACAAGGGCGAAGGAAAAAGTAGTGATTGTAACCTCGCTGCTGCCAGAAGAAATGAAGGTAAGTCAGCTAAAGAATGAAGGCCCAAAGCTACTCAAGGCTTATTTGGAATATGCAAGAAAGGTATCAGAAGGAGAATATGAGCCCACTGTCAATGCCTCAAAAGCCTTTGGTCAAGATTGGTATTTGAAAAACAAACTGAAGGATTGGGAAAAAGACTTTCCTATAAAATTCACCGAAGAACTTCCTTTTGCCGACCTTTCTTTAAAGTGGAGGGGAAAATACAAAGGCGTGTTAATGACGGATGACAATGTGTTTTATGAAAGTGCCACTGTTAAGGACAGCTTTGTTTATAAACCATTTCTATTAGAGTCAAAAGAATGGAAGTATAGATTTGTTCATAGCCGAAACTTCTGGCAAAATCCACAAGTGGTAAAAGAGAACATAGGCCGTTTGGTGGAGGCGGTTCAAGAGCCCTCTTGAAATGTTTTGTTTGGTTGATTTTAGTAGAACGATAATATAGAATTCAGATATTTAAAGAAGAGACTACTCTTTTAGATATTATTAAAGTACTTAATAGATGTATAAAATACTGTTTACGTCTGCCTTTATGATCGGGGCTCTTTTTTTGATAAGAGCCCTTTTGGCACTTATGGTCTCTTCGAAGGCGAAAATTCCATTTAGGGAGCAGTTTGATTTTGATGTGATTGAACTTGTACTATTGATAATTTTCTTCATTTTTCCTGCATCCTCCATTTTATGGTTAGTAGAGACAGACTTAATCAGTGCTAACTAGATTTACCTGACATTGGCTCTACCCCTTATATTGCTCATCAACTTTAATTATATCATACATCCTTTGAGTTATTTGTTAAAAAACACAGAATATTCCAGAATGGCAGAGTATGAGGCAATATTGTTAGCGAAGCATAGAGCCCGGTTTAGCATCAGGTTAATACCAGGTAAAATCACAAATGCTTATGTCACAGGAATATTGCCTTTTTCAAGAGTAATTCTTGTTGGCGAAGAGTTACTAAAAATTATGACACAGAGACAGATAGAAGGAATATTAATGCATGAAGTTGGCCATTTCAAGCATGGTCACATGCGAAAACTCTTTTACATCAGCCTCTTGGTAAGCCCATTAGCCATTTCACTTTTTAATATAAGGAGTGAAATGGCGATTTTAAATAATTTTCTTATCCTAGATTTAGCCTCTGTTGGTTTAGCAGGCGGAGTGTTAGGTTTCTTGATGTTATACATTCCAGGAAGGTTTCAGAGAAAATATGAACTGCAAGCAGATTTGTTCGCAGCGAAAGCTGTAGGTGCTGAAACGTATTTGAGTGCATTAGACATTATGGATGAAGTATCCGGAGGGGAAGTTAGTAAGGGGGGAAATACTCATCCGAATCTCGTTTCACGGGTAAAACATATAAAGTCAATGATGCATGAAGAACAATAAATTGAATTTCTTTCTAGGCTTTATTTTTTTATCTCCTCCACCCGAATCCCCACAGAGGGAACTTCCTGTAAATCAGCTTCGCGCATATATTGGGCTACTTTTATTTTGTAGGCCCCTGTTTTGGGAAAGGTGTAGGCAGGAAGAATCTCTACTTCGTGTTGAAAAATGCTGTTGCCTTTGCCAGATGGCTTTCCTGTAATGGGATCAAACAATTGAATATTGATCAACTCAGACTTGATTTCTGTGCCTTGTTCGTTCAGCAAGTAATAAGTGAGGTAGAGGTTTTGAGATTTAAAGTCAATTGAATTACGAACGTTCAACAGTATCCTTTTGGGTTGGTTGTCATCGATGCTAAACTCGAATTCAGGGATGGTGTCCATATTCCATACGGCAGCCTCAAAATCATACACCTCTTCATAGATTTTGTGCCGATCACAGGCACTTATTGTAATCACCAAAACTAACAGACAAAGCCATTGTACTCCTTTCATTTCTCGGGCCTGTTATTTTTGTTTTTACGATTATTTCTATTTCTGTTCTTGTTGCTCCTACTCTTGTTTTTGGAATTGAGATTGCCCTTCTGTCCACCTTGATTTTGTCCCTTATCCTTTTGCTTGAACTTCTTGTCCATTTTCTCAAGATCACGATTGATGCCTACATCGCTCAAGTCTTTAATCTCAAGTTCGTCTAAGGTAAGGGTTTCAGGAATGACCCCTTTTTCATTCATCTCTTTTATTTCTGCCACTCTAAGGGCATCAATAGGATGCCAAGTGTTTTCACCATCATAGCCAAACCACATGATTTTTCTGAAAATGTCAGTTTTTTGAAGCTTGGCATCTCCTACCTTGGTTTTTAGCTTGGTCACTTCTGGAATATCTTCCAAAGCCTCCATATAAGTTTCAAGCTCGTAGTTGAGACAACACTTCAGTCGGCCACACTGCCCAGAAAGTTTACCTGGGTTTAAGCTTAGGTTTTGGTAGCGCGCAGCACTGGTGCTCACACTTTTAAACTCGTTCAGCCAAGTAGAGCAGCACAATTCCCTTCCGCAAGAGCCTATTCCACCCAAACGACCCGCCTCTTGTCGAAGGCTGATTTGTTTCATTTCGACACGGATTTTGAACTCACTGGCCAAAACTTTGATCAGTTCTCTAAAGTCAACGCGATCTTCTGCTGAATAGTAAAAAGTAGCTTTTGTATTGTCTGCCTGAAACTCGACATCGGTGAGTTTCATGCTAAGTTTTTGGTCTTGAATAATCTGGCGTGTACGAAACATGGTAGGCATGTCGCGTTTTCTTACACTGTCGTATTTCTCTAAATCTTTGAGCGTAGCCTTACGATAGACTTTTTTGATTTCATCGTTGTTGGCAATCTTCTTCTTTTGCATTTGAAGGCGAACTAGTTCGCCTTGCATTGAAACATAGCCTAAGTGATGGCCACTTGGCACGTCTACAATAACGGCATCGCCAGTAACAAAATCTATGTTATCGGTATTGCGGAAGAATTCTTTTCTGCCGTTTTTAAATCTAACCTCTACAATATCGAAAGTGTCTACAGCGGGCATGTCCATGTTGGACAGCCAGTCGAAGACATTCATTTTGTTACAACCTCCGGTTGAACAGCCTCCGTTATTGTTGCAGCCAGCTACCTCGCCTTCGGTACTTACTCCACAACTACTACAGCTCATAATGTATATTTAAGGCCTTTTGGCCGTTAAATCGTTATTTTAACAAATTTAGGATGTCTTGGCCAATATCTCTTCTGTGATATTGATCTTGCCAAGCAATTTTACTCACCCCATTATACGCATTTTCAAGGGCTTTTTCTACTGATGTACCCATGCCTGTAACTGCCAAAACACGACCTCCGTTGGTCAGTACTTTACCTGCTGGGCTTAGCTGAGTTCCTGCATGAAAAACAGTAGCCTCATTTACATGCTCTATTCCAGTAATTTCTTTGCCTTTTTCATAAGCCTCAGGGTAACCTCCAGCAACCATTACCACAGTGGTGGCAGTTTGTGAACTAACACTAAAGGTTTTTTCTTTAAGGGTACCATTTGCAGAACCTTCTAGGATTTCTAGTAAATCGGAGTCAATTCTGGATAAAACGGATTGTGTCTCAGGGTCGCCCATTCGGACGTTATATTCAATTACAAAAGGCTCGCCTTCCATATTCATAAGGCCAATGAAAAGGAATCCTTTGTAGTCGATGCCTTCTTGCTTCAAACCATTGATCGTTGGCTTAATTACTTTTTCTTCTACCTTGGCTAGAAATTCTTTGGTAGCAAAAGGAACTGGTGAAATAGCACCCATGCCTCCAGTATTTAAACCTGTGTCTTTCTCTCCAATACGCTTATAATCTTTGGCTTCGGGTAGAATTTTATAGTCTGAGCCATCACTTAATACAAAAACAGAAAGTTCGATTCCGTGTAAAAACTGCTCAACCACTACGCGACTTGAGGCTTCGCCAAATTTGGCGTCTACCAGCATTTCTTTTAGGGTTTCGCGAGCGTGCTCTGCTGTTTCAGAAATAATTACTCCTTTTCCAGCTGCTAAACCGTCTGCTTTTAAAACAATGGGAGTAGGGTGGCTCGAAACATAATTGAGGCCTTCTTCCAGTGTGTCAATTGTAAAGGTTTTAGATTTTGCAGTAGGAACTCCATGGCGATTCATGAAATCTTTAGAGAAATCTTTGCTGCCTTCTAACTGTGCACCATTTGCTCCAGGCCCAACTAGTAATACATTTTTTAGCTGATCATCTTTTTCAAAATAATCTCGAATACCATTTACCAATGGGTCTTCTGGCCCAACAACCACCAGGTCAATTTGATTTTTGATCACAAATTCACCAATGGTTTGAAAGTCGGTTACTTTAATATTTACGTTTTCGGCAATGGCAGCAGTACCCGCATTTCCAGGTGCTACAAATAGTTTTTTACATCGTGGGCTTTGCGAAATTTTTAAAGCAAAAGCATGTTCGCGTCCGCCACTACCCAACACAAGAATGTTCATGAAATTTGAAATTTTTGAAGCGGTAAAGGTAATTAATTTGCGTACTCTGAGTGGAATTTTATTCTCACTAAACGAAGGTCTTCTTCAGAAACATCTTCATCTTGAAACTCATCTAAAGCAAGTTGAATATCATCGCTTTCCGCGTTTAGGAAGTAGTCAAGAATGTCCTCCTCTCGGTCTTCATCCATGATTTCTTCTAAGTAATAATCAAGATTAAGCTTGGTGCCAGAGAAACAGATAATTTCCATTTCGTCCAGTAAGGTTTCCATGCTCCAACCTTTCATTTCGGCTACTTCCTCCAAATCTATCTTCCTATCAATCTGTTGAATGATATAGATTTTGTTTTTGGATTTTGAGCCAGAAGACTTGATTACTACTACATCTTCAATATCAATATCGTTGTCTTCAACATATTTATTGATAATTCTAAGGAATGGAGCACCAAACTTCTGAACCTTGCCCATTCCAATACCATTTACATTGCTCAACGCCTCCTCTGTGGTTGGGTAGGTGGTGGCCATTTCTTGAAGAGATGGCTCTTGAACAATAGCGTATGGAGGTAAATCATGCTCTTTGGCAACTTTTCTTTGCTCTGCTTTTAGGAGGTCGAAAAGTACTTTATCGAAAGATTGCCCTGTCGTGGTCTGATGTGTTACTTCATTGCCATCATCTTCACCTAAATCTACATCACTAAAATCATGATCCTTAGTGAGTTTAAATGAATACGGGTTTTTTAAGAAGTCTTTACCTTTTTGCGTAAGTTTTAAAACACCAACATTTTCAATGTCTTTGGCCAAGAATTCGTAAAGAAGGGTTTGACGAACTACAGATTTCCAGAAACTTTCTTCTTGCTCTTTGCCAGCTCCAAAAACTGGCAGTTTATTGTGTTTATAACTTTTAACGTATTGGTTTTGTGAACCACGAATCACATTTACAATGTGCCCTAAGCCAAACCTTTCGTCCGTTTCGGTTACTGCTTGAATGGTGGTTTTTATGTAGTCTTTTGCCTCGTATTCTTCACGCTCATAACGACAGTTGTCACACATGCCGCTTTCACGACATTGGGTGTCATCATATTCTTCTCCAAAATAATGGAGCAATTGTTTTCTCCTACATACTGTGGACTCCGAGTAATAACTCATTTCATCCAGTAGAATTTTAGAGTTTTCTTTTTCGGTAACGGGTTTGTCTTTGTTGAATTTCTCCAGCTTCATTATGTCTGAATAGCTGTAGAACATAATACACTGCCCCTCGAGCCCATCTCTACCCGCACGACCTGTTTCTTGATAGTAGCCTTCAAGTGATTTTGGTACATCGTAGTGAATAACAAACCTAACATCTGGTTTGTCAATACCCATTCCAAAAGCAATGGTGGCTACAATTACGTCTACTTCTTCGTTAAGAAAATCATCTTGGTTTTTGATTCGAACCTCAGGATCGAAGCCAGCGTGATATGGTCTGGCGTTGAAGCCGTTGACCTGAAGGAAGTTTGCTATTTCTTCTACTTTTTTACGGCTAAGGCAATAGATAATTCCTGATTTGCCTTTGTTTTCCCTCATGAACTTGATCAATTGCTTTTTGATCGATTTCTTAGGTCTAACTTCGTAATAGAGATTTTCGCGATTAAAAGACGACTTGAAAAGGTCGGCTTCTTCCATTTGTAGGTTACGCTGAATATCTAACTGTACTTTTGGGGTAGCTGTAGCCGTAAGCGCAATAATGGGTAAATCGCCAAGTTGGTCGATAATACTTTTAATTCTGCGGTATTCGGGCCTAAAATCGTGACCCCACTCTGAAATACAGTGCGCTTCATCAATAGCGGCAAAAGAAATATTTGCCTGCTTAAGAAATTCTACGTTTTCTTCTTTGGTGAGCGACTCTGGTGCAACATATAGCAGTTTTACTTCTCCAGCGAGCACTGCTTTTTTAAGTTTGTTGATCTGACTCTTGGTTAAAGTCGAATTCAAGAAACGGGCATTAATGCCCACAGCATTCATTTGATCCACTTGATTTTTCATCAGAGCAATCAAAGGCGATATTACGATGGCCGTTCCAGGTCTAACAATGGCAGGCATTTGATAACACATCGATTTACCAGCCCCAGTGGGCATAATCACGAAGGTATTCTTACCTGCTAAAATATTTTGTATTACTGGTTCTTGGTTGCCTCTAAAGGTATCGTAACCGAATACTTCTTTTAATTTTTTTCTTAATTCCTCCACACTTCCTATAAATATATCCAGTTCTTAAAAACGTTTGGGCGAATCCTTATCTTTGTTGCACATGTTTCAAACGCCATTAAGTTGAAATTAGCAAAAAATATTCAAACCACAGCCAAAAACACACTTCTCAAAGAAGCGGATGCGATTCGGCAAATTTCCGAATTTATTGACGATAGTTTTGAAGTTATCGTTTCATTAATTTTAGAATTAAAGGGAAGGGTTGTTATAACAGGTATAGGAAAGAGCGCAATTGTAGCAAATAAGATTGTAGCGACCCTAAATTCGACAGGAACCCCCTCACTTTTTATGCACGCAGCAGACGCCATTCATGGTGATTTGGGTATGGTGCAACCGAATGATGTAGTTATTTGTATTTCGAAAAGTGGAAATACTCCTGAAATTAAAGTATTGGTTCCACTGATTAAAAGAACGGGAGCTAAGTTGATTGCACTAGTGAGTAACTTAGATTCGGATTTGGCCAAACAGGCGGATCATGTGTTGAACGCAACAATTGATAAGGAAGCAGATCCAAATAATTTAGCACCTACCACTAGCACCACCGTGCATATGGCTTTGGGCGATGCCTTGGCGGTCTGTTTATTAGAGTGCAGAGGGTTTACCAGTAAAGATTTTGCAAAGTACCATCCGGGCGGATCATTAGGTAAACAGTTATACTTGAAAGTAGAAGACATTTACCCTAAGAACGAATTGCCAATTGTAAAGCAAACGGATTTAGTAAAAGAGAGTATTCTTGAAATTTCGAAGAAACGTTTAGGTGCCACAGCCGTTGTGGATAATAATGGAAAACTGACGGGTATTTTTACTGATGGGGATATTAGGCGAATGATCGAAAAAGATATGAGCTTTGAGCATCGAACCGTTGGAGAAGTGATGACTAAGAATCCAAAAACAATTGAGAAGGGCGAATTTGCAATACGCGCCATGAATCAAATGAGAGAGCATTCAATCAACCATTTGGTAGTTTTAGATCACGCTGAAAACATAGTTGGCTTTATCCATATCCAAGATTTGATAAACGAAGGAATAATATAGCATGAAACATCATTATGTAGTGATTATGGCGGGCGGAATAGGAAGCCGCTTTTGGCCTTATAGCCGTGCAGATAAGCCTAAACAATTTTTAGATGTTTTAGGAACAGGTCGTACTTTACTCCAAATGACTTATGATCGCTTTTTGACAATATGTCCAGAAGAGAACTTTTATATCGTAACCAACAAGCGATATTATAACTTAGTAAAGGAACAACTTCCAGCTCTTTCTGATGATCAAATACTCTTAGAGCCAGTAGGAAGAAATACTGCTGCTGCAGTTGCTTATCCTGCTTTTAAAATAAGGAAAAAGGATTCTAAAGCGATTATGATTATTGCCCCTTCTGATCATGTTGTTTTTAAAGAGAATCTTTTCACACAAAACCTAAATACAGCAATAAAAGCCTCAAGTGGCTCAGATAAGCTTATTACTTTAGGAATTGTTCCGACTAGGCCAGAAACAGGGTATGGTTATATCCAGTACCATTCTAGCCCTTTGAAAAAGGTGAAAAAAGTGAAAACATTTACTGAAAAACCTGAATTGGAGCTGGCTCAAAAGTTTGTCGAAAGTGGGGACTTCGTATGGAACGCTGGAATTTTTGTTTGGTCTGTAGAAACTATTGTGGCAGCCTTACATGAGCATCTTACTGATTTGGCAATGATTTTTGAAGAAGGGGAGGATGTTTATTATACTTCAGGTGAACAGGAGTTTATTAATGATGCCTACGCTCAATGCAAAAGTATTTCCATTGATTATGGTATTATGGAAAAAGCCAGCAATGTTTTTATGGTAAAGGGAACATTCGATTGGTCTGATTTAGGGAGTTGGGATTCTTTACATGAGATAAAGGCCAAGGATGACCATGGTAATGTAGTAGATGGAAAGGCGTTATTGTATAATGCCAAAAACTGCTTTGTAAAAGGGCCAAAAGACACCCTAATTGTGGTACAAGACTTAGAAGGCTATCTCATTACTCAATCAGATAACGTAATTCTTATTTGTAAAAAAGATGCAGAGAAAAAATTCCGTGAGTTTTTACACGATGCCAAAACCAAAGGAGAAGAATTTAGCTAGCCTTTAAATATGAAAATTAAGCAAAAAGGGAATTTTTCTAACAGAAAAACTCCCTTTTTGCTTCAGATTTTAATGGTTAACCCCTTTGTCTTACTACTTCATATAGTACCACAGAAGTTGCTACAGAAACATTCAATGATTCTATATTTCCCTTGATAGGAAGTTTACAAAGTTCATCTGCAAGTTTAAGGTATTCAGGCGAAATGCCGTCTTCTTCAGAGCCCATGAGCAATGCAATCGGCACTGTTAAATCTTGTTGATATACCAAATCAGTTGCTTTTTCGGTACAAGCTAAAACAGTTATGCCATTGTCTCTAATTTCTCTTAACGTAGTTTTTAAATTATCTGCCCTGCAAACAGGAATGAAGTTTAAAGCTCCAGCAGAGGTTTTCATCGCATCGCTGCCCACTTGAGCGCTTCCTCTAGAAGGAATGACAATACCATGAGCACCAACACATTCAGCAGTTCTGGCAATTGCACCAAAGTTTCTTACATCGGTAATACGGTCCAATACAATCAAAAGAGGGACTTCTCCTTTACTGTAAGCTTCGGAAATAATGTTATCCAAAGAAGCATACACCACAGATGAAACAAAGGCAATTGCACCCTGATGGTTTTTACGCGTAATCCGGTTTAGTTTTTCAACAGGTACTTTTTGAACTGGAATGTTAAAGTCACGAGCAGCCACCAACAGCTCAGTAGTCAACTCGTTTTTAATGTCTTTTTGAAGAAGTAGTTTGTCTATTTCCTTTCCCGCATTTATGGCTTCAATTATTGCTCGACTTCCGTATATGAAGTCGTCTTTTGGTTGGCTTATCATCATTCAATTACTTTTCCACTACGCCAACTGGTCACAGCGTCCATCCACGATTCTTTGTATTTACTTTCTCTTATTAGACTGTATTCCAAAAGATTACTCTCAGCCGAAACGACTGCGAAATTAAAGCGGATTCTCCCTCCGTTTGGAGCAGCGTATACCCATAGCTCTTGTTCTTCATTCCGAAATACCTGCAATGGATTCCCATAAATCTGATAAACCATTCCTCGGTCGGTTTTCCAGCCTTCCTTATTTGATGTAAAAAGATGGGCCGATTTCCGAACCCTTCTATAATAGAACTTTACAAAATCTTGTGCTACTTTTCCCCCATTTGAAATTCGAGTGGTAACAAAATCTTCAAAAGCCATTCGCGAATCTGTTGCTCTTCTTAGCGTTTTAAACTCATCGTTGGTTGATATGAAAATTAAAGGCTCAATCATTTTTTCAAACTGACCAAAATAAGGGTAGAAGGAGTCTGTCACCAGAATACCCATACTATTTGATGGTTCAGTAGAATCGTTAATCACATAGTAACCAGCGGTAGAAAATTTCATTATTTCACCCTCTACTGGCCCATAAAGCGTATCAATTTCTATAACGGTGGGAGCTTGTACCCTTCCTTCATCAAAAGTGGGGATAGCAACAGCCTGATTGTTAACAACTCCTTGAACTTGGTATTTGCCATCATTTCCAAAAACATTCACCAACCGAACGGCTTGGTCTAGATTAACAAATCGAGAGAAATAAGGTACATTTCGTTGTGCTTCAAAAATGAGGAAGGGCTGGTTTCTAGTATTTTTGTTTCTTTGAATGGGGATGTCAATTAAGAATTTTCTGTTGCGTAATATGTTGTTGACTTCCAAGACAATAAGGCTCTGGTCTGGAGTTTTTTCAAACTCGAATGAATAGATAAACTCGCGAAAACCAGTAGCAATTAGAGCAGCAGAATCTAACCTTGTAGCGGAGTTTACATGCTTTTCATCAATGTAACTATCACGAATATCGTATTGAATTTCGTAATCGCTGATTTTAACCACGCCACTATTCAGTATAAAGCGAACATATACTTTTACTTTGTTACCATCTTGGGCAAGCCTGTGGTCAATAAGAAATTCATGATCTTGGTTGTAAAGAAAGCTAACGTCTGCAGAACTCATTCGGCTTTGAGAAAACAGCCATTGAGCGCAAATGGTAAGAATTAATGTGAATACAAGCCTTTTCATCCGAAGCAAAACTGAGAACAAATGTAATCAAATTGTAGGGTAATGCAGCCTCGATTAGCCCATTGTAATCTAAATGGTTTAATTTTGGGAAAAAGTTAAACATGGCTACCTACACTACAGAAATTGCTTCTGATAAAATTGCTTCTGATAATCCTATACATCAAAGATTATTGAGGGCTTATTATTTGGCTATACCCTATATAAAAGGAGATTTATTGGAGCTCGGTTGTGGTGAGGGGCGTGGCGTTGAGCTTCTAGCGCCTTTGGCAGATAGCTATGTGGCATTGGATAAAATTCAGTCTGTAATTGATGAGTTGAAAAGTAAATATCCAGCTCTAGATTTTCGTCAGGCAGTATTTCCACCATTTTCTGATTTAGCTGATAATAGTTTTGATTGCGTTGTTTCTTTTCAAGTGATTGAACATGTAAAGAAGGATAAGGAGTTTTTGAAAGAAATCTACCGTGTATTAAAGCCTGGAGGCAAAGCCATACTGACTACTCCGAACATCAAAAAAACCCTGACCAGAAATCCTTGGCATGTGCGCGAATACACTGCTCAGCAATTAGCTGATCTAGCTTCTGAAATTTTTACTAAGGTGGAAATGAAAGGGGTAACGGGCAATGAAAAAGTAATGGCTTATTACGAGGAAAATAAACGATCGGTGCAGCGAATTACGCGTTTCGATATTTTCAATTTGCAATACAATTTGCCAGCGCCCTTGCTTAGAATTCCTTACGATATTCTAAACAGACTGAACAGAAACAAGCTCAACAGCGGAAACACTAAGCTTGTAAACGAAATCAGTCAGGAAGATTACCCCCTGACTGATGATGCAGATACTGCATTAGATTTATTTTTGATTTTAGAGAAATAACCGATTTCTAGGCCATTTCAATTCTCCATTTAGAAATTACTTCTATCGATGGTCAGCATAGTGTTCTGGCCATCAAGCATCTCTCTTAACCGTGCCGCTTGTTCTGGATAGCCATATTGGCTAAATATAGATTGTAAGTACTGAAGTCCGTTGAGGTACTTTCTAAACTCGTAATCATAACGCATTTTCTTTTGATGATAAGTGGCCATTTCGTTGAACATTTCGGCTATCTCCATGCCCATGGTCAAAGCTTTTTCTTCCTCACCAATGGTTAGGTAAGCTTGAACAAAGCTCACCGAAGCAATGTCGTAAGGAAGTGATTCTTTAGGCATAACCTCCATTCCATAGTCCAATACTGTTTTGGCTCTGGCAGTATCTCCTTCAGTAATTAGCGCATCCGCTAAGGTGGTAAACATAGATCTGTGATTTTGCGCAAAACCTCTATAATCCCCATTTAGATTGGCTTTAGGATTGTCTAATCCTCTAAACTGGAAGCTGTTCATCACGTTGTCGTACATCAAATCTGTATTTACCAGATCTCTCATACTACCGGGTTTTTGAACCGGAAGAAGTCGAGAAGTGGTGCCTTCTTGAACCAAGTAATCATCTAAATCAAAAGGTACAGAGCTTACGGAGGTGTAATTGAAATAGATTGGCCTTTCCCAATTATTGGTCGCAATCAAATCAAGCATCATCAAGTGCGCTTTCTCTAAGAAGTTCTCTCCTTGCTTAAAGGTGAATGTCATTCTATCTACTTGATATTTCTTTAAGCTATTCGGGATAATGCCTAGTTTTTCCACCTGTGCCGAATCAACATTAAGGAAAAGTGAGCGTGCAGGCACAGTATTAAGTATGGTGCCTGATGTAAGAGGTCGCTGTATTACCGGACTCTTGCGTTTTACCAAAGAAATATAATCCTTCAGGTCAATTGCTTTGCCTTTATATTGAGGGCGTTCGTCTACATACAAGTAGTCGTTTGTGCCTTGTCTATAAGTATCAATATCCAAAGAATAAGGGAAAGCGTCCGACTCATTCATCTTCATTTTGGTCTGGTCGATATACCAGTCCGTATTGTAATAGCTCAGTACAATTACGCGTACATCAGTTCTAAAACCTTCTACTTCTTGTACATACCAAAGAGGGAAAGTGTCGTTATCGCCACCAGTAAATAGTATAGCGTTTGGAGCACATGAAGCCAAGAAGTTTCTAGCAGAATCTACTGAGAAGTAACGACCAGTTCTGTCATGGTCGTCCCAGTTTTCAGCTGCTAAAATGATTGGGGAAACTAAACAAATGGCCAGCGCACCATAAGCTAGGGCTTTGCCACGTTTCATGGCAGCACTACCAATTGCCAATACCGCAAAGCCTATCCAAATAGCAAACGCATAGTACGATCCTGTATAAATATAGTCTCGCTCTCTTGGTTCTATTGGTGGCGAATTCAGGTAGATTACCAATGCCAAGCCAGTTAGAACAAAGAACATAAGTGTGGCCGAAAAACGTTTGGGATCTCGGTTAAATTGGAAAAAGAAACCAATTAGTCCCAGAATCAATGGAATCATATAATACTGATTTCTCGATTTATTATTCTTGATAAAATCGGGAACATCTTTATTGCCATCTAGCGCTGTTAAGTAATCTGCATCTTGAACATCGCTTTCCCTTCCAGAGAAGTTGAACATAAAATAACGGACATACATATGACCAATTTGGTGAGAGAACATGAAAGCCATGTTGTCTAAGAAAGTTGGTTTTTCACCTTCCCTCAGGCCAGTAATGGCCATGTATTTTTGTTTGTGGGCAGGAGAAGAACTATACATCCTTGGTAAAAAAGTAGACCAAGCATCGTCATAGGTTGTCTCTACTTTATAATCAGAGATTTTATATTCGTCTTTGTCTTTATAGTATACAGGTGCACCTTTTTTGGTTTCTGGTTGTGGTGCATTATAATATTGGCCATAAAGAAGAGGTCTGCTGCCATACTGCTCTCTTTTAAGGTAAGAGATAAAAGTCATTACATTCTCTGGATTGTTTTGGTCAATCGCAGGGTTGTCTTTAGAACGAATAAGAATTACAGCATAACATGAATAGCCTATTAGCACGAAAGTGATTCCTAGGATCAAAGTGTTTAGGGTAACGAATTCCTTTCTTCTGGTCCATTTTAACCCAAAAACAATGGCTGCTATTAGCAAGGCGATCATAAATAAGGCCCCAGAACCAAAAGGCAAACCAAAGGTATTTACAAAGGTAATTTCGAATTTACCTGCTAGCGTAGGCAGACCCGGAATAATGAAAGAGTTAATGAGGAGCACCAAGAACAAGGAAACACCCATTGCGGCAAAAGCTCCTTTCCAATTCGGGTTTTCGTATTTCTTAAAATAATAGATTAAACCTAGTGCAGGTAAAGTAACCAATCCTAAAAGGTGGGCTCCTGTAGAAAGACCAAGCATATAAAAGATCAACACGATCCATTTATTCCTTCCGCTTTCATCATCCACAATTTCCCATTTGAGCATAGCCCAAAACACAAAGGCAGTAAAGAATGAAGACATTCCGTACACTTCACCTTCTACTGCTGAAAACCAGAAGGAATCAGTAAAGGCAAAGCTCATTGCGCCTACTACACCTGCTCCAGCAAGTAATATTTTTTGAACATTGGTTTCGTTACCTAACTCAGCATTGATCAATTTTCTGCCCAACATTACGATGGTCCAATACAGAAAAAGCACTGCAAAAGCACTCGATACAGCACTTACCATATTAATCCAATAAGCTACCTGAGTTACATCTCCAAACGCAAAAAAGGAGAACATACGTCCGATAAGCATATAAAGTGGTGCGCCTGGGGGGTGAGATACCTCTAATTTATAGGCAATGGCAATAAACTCGCCCGAATCCCAAAAACTGGCTGTTTCTTCAATGGTCAAAATGTAAACAACCAATGAAGCTAGAAAAACAGCCCATCCGGTGAGGTTATTGAATTTCTTAAAATCTGTCATTTCAATATTTTTAGTAGTGGGCTCATTCGTTAAAAAGCACTAACGAACGGAACACCATTAGCAATTATAAACCTATTTGCAGGGCGTGAAATTAGTAAAATTTAGATTGTAGAAGGGTTAAATTTTATTAATGCGGTGAAAGGCCAAGTGAAATATAAAATACTGACCTAAATCAAGGTGGTTTGACACGGTCTACTTATACACTCCTAAGTAAAACCAAAGCCAAAGTAAAAAGAGCGGAACATAGGTAGTAAACACTATAGCATTAGCAATCGACTTCTTTTTTCTTGCCGCAAAATTCACCCCGTAAGTCAGCAGAATCCAATAGCCAATTTCAAAAACATTGAGGGCAGAGTTTACATACCAATATTTTTCTGGCACTTCTTCGTGGTTAAAAAAATTCATATACGATAAAGGTTCAAAAGCCTTTACATCCCAATAAGTTGGGTCAGTATCGATAAAAAAGAACCAGAGGATAGTCAGTATTTCAGGTATAAAGAAGATCATTTCGGCAAACATGGCTATTTGCCAACACTGCTTGTAGGTAACCCTGTATCCCCACAAAAAACAGCCTGTCCATAAAACGAAACCTATTAGCGTAAACTTCCAAGCATACACTATGGGTACTCCAATATATTTAAGCCCAGCAATCGCTTGAAACACAAGCGACTCCATGCCATCCATAAATTTGAAAGCGTTGATTTCACTAATGATAAATGTTTGCTGAATAAAGAGAAGTAGAAACGAAATGATACATATTAATATAAACACCATCGTTTTATTGATGGAAGTGTACTCCTTCATTTTAACTTCTAGTGGTGTATATTCCCTTGGCATAGCAAAACAATTTCAGACAAATCTACGATTAATGGCTAAATGCAATAATAAAATTAGTTAAGCGTATTGTGAATCGGCTGTGTGGCAGTACTTTTGCGCGTCTGTTGCACATAAATCAAGTTGAAGGTTTTGAAGAAGGTTATTATAGGTGTATTTGTGCTTTTTTTATTTGTGCCAAATGTGGTGAATGCGCAGGTGCAAAAGGACAAAGTTTTGGGCGATACTGCCAAGTATCTTTTGCTCAATATGAACCTTCAGAAAGAGATTACCGATGCAGTTGATTATATGTACAATTTCGACTTTCGTAAAGCAGAAGTTGAATTCAACTGGATCAAGTACAACTTTCCAGAACATCCCCTTGGCTATTTTTTATACGGAATTAGTACTTGGTGGCAAATGATGCCCAACTTAGAAAAGGAATCACCCTTAGGCGAAGAATTTTTAGCCTACATGGATACCGCAATAGTAAAGGCCGAGGCCATGATAGATATTGATAAGGACAATATTGAAGCTAACTTCTTCTTAGCCGGTTCTTATGGTTTTCAAGGTCGATATCATTCAGAAAAAAGAAACTGGGGAAGAGCCACTAACGCTGGAAGACTGGCCCTTAAATATCTAGAGAGAACACATGGCAACGAAAGTTTTAGCCCCGAAATTCTATTTGGTGACGCCCTGTTTAATTACTACTCCGTTTGGATTAGAGAAGAATATCCACTTTTAAGACCCGTTTTGTTTTTCTTTCCAAAGGGAGATAAAAAACTGGGTGTAGAGCAAATGCAAACTGTAGCAACAAATGCATTTTATACTAGGGTAGAGGCCATCTACTTTTTAATGCGCATTAAAGCTTTTGAGTTGAACGAAACTTTTGACGCGCTGAGATGGGCCGAATACATGAATGAACAGTACCCACAAAACCCATATTTCCATCGCTTTTATGCCCAAATGTTATACACAGCAGGGCAGTTTCAAGATGCCGAAAAGGTGTCGATAGAAATTATGAACAGAATAAATAATGGTGTTTTGGGTTATGAAGAAATGAGTGGCAGGTATGCAAGTTTCTTTTTGGCCGATATTAATAGAAAAAGAAATGATTGGGATAAGGCAGAGCCATACTATCTCCAAACCATTGCCTATTCAAATGCGTTGGAGCTTGAGGAGTCTGGATATTACATCTATTCCCTCCTTCACCTTTCAGAATATTATGTTAAAGAGCAGCGGTACGATGAAGCCTCACCAATGCTTGATAAAATACGAGACAACACTAAACGTAGAACGGAAACCAATAAGAAGGCTAGAGAGCTAGAAAAAGAAATTAAGAAGAATAGGCGTTGATTATACTCCGATTCAGTAATTTCATATTGTTTTTATTTCAATAAATGCTTAATATACAAAATATTATTTCGTCAAATACTTAACAATGGGTCAAAACGCTAAACTCGATAAAATTGACAAAAAAATCTTAGAGATTCTTCAGTCAAATGCAAAAATCACCAATGCGCAACTTTCTAAAGAAATAGGGCTTTCTCCAGCCCCAACCTTGGAGCGAGTAAAAAAGTTGGAAGTTTCAGGAATAATAAAAAGCTACCATGCTAAACTCGATACCGATAAGATAGGTCTTGGCGTGAGCACCTTTGTATATGCCACCCTTAAGGGGCACAACCGCGGGAACATTGATGTTTTTTTAGAAGAAATCAACAAAATAGATGAGGTGATTGAATGTCATCACGTTACAGGATCTGGAGATTTTGTTCTAAAAGTAATCGCTTCCGATATTGCAGCCTATCAAAAACTGATGCTAGAGAAAGTAAGTGATATATCTGTGGTAGATAACTTGCAGTCTATGGTCATACTCTCTACTTTTAAGGATAGCAAAGTAATGCCACTGTCCGCAGGAGAGTAGCTCAAAACTATATGTTGAAAGAGAAGCAGATTCTAAATAAAAGCCAGATTGAACAAAAAATCAGGCGGATGGCCTACGAAATCTATGAGCAGAACCATGAGCTCAAAGACATTATTTTGGTAGGAGTAGCGGAAAATGGGCTGAAAATTTCTTCAATACTGAAGAAGGAAATCGAGTCCATTTCTAGCATTAAAGTGCATGTGGCTAAATTGAGTGTAGAAAAGGATGCTCCAGTGCAGCCTCAGGTAGAGTTTTCAGACTTCCCAAAAATTGAACAGTTTACCATGGTTCTTGTTGATGACGTAATGAACTCAGGAAGAACCATGATCTATGCTCTTGATCCCTTCTTGAAAATGGGGGCGAAAAAAATACAAACTGCAGTTTTGGTAAATAGAAGTCACAAACGCTTTCCAATCTCGGTAGACTACAAAGGCTTTGAATTAGCCACTACCATTCAGGAACATATACAAGTGAGTTTGACAGACTCCGATTTCTCAGCATATTTGTATTAAATTTTAATATCAGGTCTGGCCTCATGTTAGGCCTACAAAACCTTAAACGATTAACTAACATGGAATCTGATTTACAAGAAAGTTTAAATGGCGTATTGGACCTTTTGCAAACCTATGTAGTAGGTTATGGGCTAAGTTTTTTAGGGGCAATTATTACCCTGATTATTGGCTCTTGGGTGATAAAGCGTCTTGTAAAACTGACCCATAAGACTCTTTTAAAGAGACAGATTGATGTAATCCTAATTCCAACTCTGGTTGGGGTGGTAAAGGTAGCCCTTTATGCGGCCCTAATTTTTGCAGTAATTGCTCAAATTGGTATTGAAACTTCAGGCTTCTTGGCAGTTTTTGGTGCTGCTGGTTTGGCCATTGGTTTAGCCCTTCAAGGCAGCTTGTCTAATTTTGCGGGAGGAATATTAATATTGACCCTTAAGCCTTTTAAGGCAGGAGATTATGTAGAAATTGATGGTACAGGCGGGGCTGTAAATAGTGTTTCTATTATGAATACAGTGCTGAAAACGCCTGACAATAAAACTATTTTTCTACCTAATGGAAAAGTAGCAGGTGCCAATATTACTAACTTCTCTATGGAGGAAAATCGTAGATGGGACAAAGTTTTTGGTATTGGTTACGGAGATGATTTTGAAAAAGCCAAAGGCATTATCTTAAAAATTATTGAAAGTGATAGCCGATTTTTAAAAGATCCAGCCCCAATGGTAAGGGTAGGTAATTTAGGAGATAGCAGCGTAGATATTACTGTGCGTGCCTGGGTAAATACTCCAGAATACTGGAACGTAAACTGGGACATGATTGAGAAGGTGAAAAAAGCATTCGATGCAGAAGGAATTTCAATTCCTTTCCCACAAAGAGATGTACACATCTTCAATGAAAAATAACCGTAGATAGCCATCGCTATACTTTGCAAAACAAGAAGGGGTAAATGTTTATATTTACCCCTTTAATTTTATCGACATGTCAATACACAAATCGGAAATAAAGAAAATTACTACACACCAGCTGCAAGCCATGAAAGACCGTGGAGAGAAAATCTCTATGCTTACGGCTTATGATTACTCAATGGCCTCTTTGGTAGATGAAGCAGGTGTAGATATAATCCTTGTGGGCGATTCAGCCTCTAACGTAATGGCGGGGCACGAAACTACTTTGCCCATTACGCTCGATCAAATGATCTATCACGCCAGTTCGGTGGTTCGGGCAGTAAAGCGTGCTTTTGTAGCAGTAGACATCCCCTTTGGTTCGTACCAAGGAAACAGCTCAGAAGCCTTACGTTCTGCCATTAGGATTATGAAAGAATCTGGTGCACATAGTGTGAAGATGGAAGGCGGAGCCGAAATTAAAGAATCAGTCACTAGAATTTTGAGCGCTGGTGTTCCAGTAATGGGACATTTGGGTTTAACACCTCAGTCTATTTATAAATTCGGAACCTATTCTGTAAGGGCCAAGGAAGAAGAAGAGGCTGATAAACTTATTGAAGATGCTAAGCTTTTAGAAGCATGTGGCTGCTATGCCATTGTATTGGAAAAAATTCCAGCAGAATTGGCCAAGCGTGTTTCAGAAGAAATTAATATCCCAACCATAGGTATTGGAGCTGGCCCACATGTAGATGGCCAAGTATTGGTAATTCATGATATGTTAGGGATTACCACCGAGTTTAAGCCGCGTTTTTTAAGGCAGTATGCAGATGTAGGAGCTACAATTAAAAGTGCGGTAACGAACTATGTAAAAGATGTGAAGGCTAAAGACTTCCCTAGTGACAAGGAGAGTTATTAAGGTGGCCTAGGCAGTGAATTTGAAATTGCCGGGAAAGTCCAAATTGTGGAACTTTCAACCTAGATAATTTCTTACCTTAGCACGATTAACTCAAATTACGAATCAAATAACCGTTTAACGAAATGAGCGAACAAAAAATAACCATTAGTAACGGGGTTCTAAATGTACCCAACAACCCTACAGTTCCATTTATTGAAGGAGATGGCATTGGTGTAGATATTTGGCCAGCCGCCCAAAAGGTTTTGGATAGCGCTGTAGAGAAAGCTTACAGTGGTGCAAAAAGCATAGTTTGGAAAGAAGTTTTGGCAGGAGAAAAAGCCTTTAACGAAACAGGCGAGTGGATGCCAGCCGCTACGCTAGATGCTTTTAGAGAGTATTTGGTAGGAATAAAAGGTCCATTGACTACGCCAGTAGGAGGCGGAATTCGTTCATTGAATGTTGCCCTTCGTCAAGAATTGGATTTATATGCATGTGTTCGCCCAGTAAGATGGTTTGAAGGAACACCTTCACCAGTAAAAGAGCCAGGGCTTTGCGATATGGTGATTTTTAGAGAAAACACCGAAGATATTTATGCAGGTATTGAGTTCGAAAAAGGAACTGAAGACGCAAAAAAATTGAATGACTTTTTGAAATCTACTTTCCCTAAAAAATTCGAAAAAGTAAGATTCCCTGAAACCGCGGGTTATGGTTTAAAACCAGTTTCAGAAGAAGGAACACATCGCTTGGTGAAAAGTGCCATCGATTACGCTTTCGAACAAAAAAGAGATTCTGTTACTCTAGTGCACAAAGGTAACATTATGAAATACACCGAAGGTGCTTTTAAAACTTGGGGTTACGAATTAGCTAAAGATAGCTACGGAGCTAAAGATTATGAAGGTGGCCCTTGGCAGATCATTGAAAAAGATGGACACAAAGTGATCATTAAAGATGTGATTGCCGATGCATTCCTTCAGCAAATCCTTTTAAGACCAGCTGAGTATTCAGTAATCGCAACATTGAACCTTAATGGCGACTATGTTTCTGATGCTTTGGCTGCTATTGTAGGTGGTATTGGTATTGCACCAGGAGCAAACATCAATTACTTATCAGGCAACGCGATTTTTGAAGCTACCCACGGTACCGCTCCAAAATATGCTGGTCAGGACAAAGTGAATCCAGGTTCAGTAATTTTGTCTGGTGCAATGATGCTTGAGTACTTTGGTTGGCAAGAAGCCGCTGATCTGATCTACAAAGGGCTTGAAGCTTCAATTGCTAAAAAACGAGTAACCTACGATTTCGAGCGACTTATGGATGGAGCAACACTCCTTAAATGCTCAGAATTTGGAGATGAAATCATAAAGAATATGTAAACAAAAAGCCCCGAAAGGGGCTTTTCTTTTTGTAAGCCTAAGATTTTGCCATGGAAGAATTTCTACCCTTTTTTCCCCTAAAACTTGTTGTCTTTCCAAAAGAAAAAGTCAACCTCCACATTTTTGAAGACCGATATAAGCAACTGATTGCTGAATGCGTTGCCGAAGACAAATGCTTTGGAATTCCAGTGTTTGATACAGGAGTTATGGAGTTTGGATCTGAAATGAGAGTAGAAAAAGTGGTTAAAACTTACCCTTCAGGAGAGATGGATATTACGGTTCGTTGTGAACGGGTATTTGAGCTAATTACCTTTCAAGAAATTGTTAGCGGAAAGCTATATTCAGGAGGCAAGGTCGCTTTTATTGACAACATTCAGGATGGAGATGTTGTGAGCTGGCAGCGTTTAAAAGATTTGGCCAGTCAGTTTGTTGAACTAATTAAAATGGACCATAAACTCAATGTTGCGGATTTGACGGAAGAATATGAGCTGGCTCATAAATTGGGCTTATCTTTGGAGCAAGAATATGATATGTTGCAGATGGAAAACCAGTCGCAGCGATACAATTACTTGATCAATCATATGGAGCGCGCCATACCCTTTGTGAGAGAGATGGAGCGTGCCAAGGAACGAATTCAAATGAATGGTCATTTTCAGCATATCGACCCATTGAAGTTTTAAATAAGAATGATAGAGCCTAACCTTACAGAATTCGGAACGGTATTGATTTTTATCTTGGGAGCCATCACATTCGTGTCGGTAGGGCTTATTGCAGCCAGTATTATTCGTCCCAAAAAACCCAATTACGAAAAACTGACAACTTATGAATCTGGTGAAGAGACCATCGGTAGTGCTTGGGGTCAGTTCAACATCAAGTTTTACATTGTGGCGATTATTTTCCTTTTATTCGAAGTGGAAATCATTTATTTATTTCCTTGGGCCGTTATTTTTGGTGATAAAGAATTGATACAGGGTACTGATTACACTTGGGCTTGGTTTGCTATTATCGAGATGTTCATTTTCATCTTTATATTGGCCTTGGGCTTGGCTTATGCTTGGCGAAAAGGATATTTAGATTGGGTAAAACCAGTGAACCGAGTTTCCGATTTCAAATCGCCAATCCCAAGTGAAGCATATCAAAAGTATAAGGACTAATGGGGCTTTTAGATCGAAACATACAGAAGGGGGGTATTGTCATTTCAAAATTGGATGACCTCATCAACTGGGCAAGGCTGTCCTCAATGTGGCCAATGGCCTTCGGAACGGCCTGTTGCGCCATTGAATTTATGGGTGCTCAATCTACCCCCTATGATTTAGACCGATTCGGTATTGTGCCTTTTGCTAGTCCGCGCCAAGCAGATGTTATGATTGTAGCGGGTACGGTAACGTTTAAAATGGCCGACCGCGTAAGAAGACTTTATGAGCAAATGGCTGAACCGCGTTATGTGGTGTCCATGGGCTCGTGTTCCAACTGTGGAGGCCCGTATTGGGAGCATGGCTACCATGTGGTAAAAGGAGTAGACAGAATAATTCCTGTAGACGTTTACGTGCCGGGTTGCCCACCAAGGCCAGAAGCTTTAATTGGTGGTTTGCTTAAGCTTCAAGAAAAAATAAGACAGGAAACCATTGTTGCGCCAAAAGCCATTGAAAAGTTGTTGGAAAAGAAAGCCAAAGTAGCATGAATTTCGAGCAAATCGTAGCCCATATTAAAACCAGTTTAGGAGAAGAAATCATTCTTTCTACAGATGAAAATGCTTCGCCAAAGGCCATTATTATTAAGGCTGAAAACTTGGTGGAGGTCATGGATTTCCTTCAGAAGGATAATCAGCTTTATTTCGATTCACTTTCCTGCATTACTGGCCTAGACAACGGCTCAGAAGCGAATACAATGGAGATGGTTTATAATCTCTATTCCATTCCTTTCGATCATCATTTGATGATAAAGGTGGAATTGTCAAGGGAAAAACCAGCCATCGATTCCCTTTGTGGTTTATGGAAAACTGCCGATTGGCAAGAGCGTGAAGTCTACGATATGTACGGCATCCACATCAATAATCACCCTGATTTGAGAAGGATTTTAATGCCAGCCGACTGGGACGGTTTCCCGCTCAGAAAAGACTACCAAGAGCAAGAATATTATCGCGGAATTAAAGTAGAGTATTAAGTGGCGAATCAGGTACAATATATCTTCGATCAGGAGAATTTGCGCAAGTCGGCTCCTCAAAAATTCAAGTCAGAAGATTTGAAAAGAGAGGAGATGATAATCAATATTGGTCCGCAACACCCTTCTACCCACGGGGTACTTCGTTTAGAGGTTTTGGCCAAAGGCGAAGAAGTAATTGAAGTAGTTCCGCATCTCGGTTATCTACACCGCTGCTTCGAAAAACATGCTGAAAATCTGCCTTATAATCAGATCATTCCTTTTGTAGATCGAATGGATTATTTGGCCGCGATGAACACCGAACACGCATATGCCATGGGTGTTGAGCGTATGTTGGGTGTCGATAAAATTATTCCAAAGCGGGTAGAATATATCCGCGTTTTGGTAGCGGAGCTAAACCGATTGGCCTCTCATTTTATTGCGCTAGGTTCTTACGGAATGGACATTGGTGCGGTCACCGCCTTTTTCTGGATGACCCGAGACAGAGAGCACATTGTTCGTTTGTTAGAGTGGGCATCTGGTGCGAGAATGCTCTACAATTACATTTGGGTAGGTGGCTTGTTTTATGATTTGCCCGTAGGTTTTGAAGAAAGATGCCTTGAGTTTACTACTTACTTAAAGCCTAAAATTATGGAGCTAGAAAGAGTAGTCATCGATAACAAAATATTCATTGACAGAACCGCCAATGTTGGGGTTTTGCCTGTCGATTTAGCGATTAATTATGGCATCACTGGCCCAATGCTCCGTGGTTCTGGGTTGAAGTACGATCTGCGAAAAGTAGATGGCTACTCGGTTTACCCTGAAATAGATTTCGATATACCAGTAGGTAAAGGCGAAGCGGGAACCTTAGGCGACTGTTGGGACAGGACTTGGGTGCGAGTACAAGAATGTTATGAGTCGGTGAAGATTATCGAGCAATGTTTAGAAAAGCTGACAGGCGAACACAAAAGAACTCGTGATTTTGACCCTCGCGCACTAGCGCCAAAGAAAATAAGGCCTAAAGCGCAAGACTTCTACATTCGAGCCGAAAACCCAAAAGGTGAAACTGGCTTTTTCTTCCGTGCCGATGGAAGATCTGATGTGCCGTTCCGTTGCAAAGCACGAGGTGCAAGTTTCGTAAACCTGTCTATTATCAATGAACTCTCAAAGGGAGGTTTAATCTCCGATTTGATTGCGGTAATTGGCTCTATTGATATCGTTTTAGGTGAGGTAGACCGTTAGACAGTCCTTGCAAATTTAAAGTGCAGTTTTAGATTTGCAAGGATGATTCATTGCCTCTAAGGCAATTTCTTAAGGTTGTTTTCTCTAATGTAAGCCCGGCCATTTTTCCATTTGATTTCAACCCAAATATCCTTTTGACCCACAATTTCCACTTTGTGGCCTTCACCCGTGATTTCGATTAAGTCTGCTCCAGCAGATGGCCCGCTCATTAAATAGGCATTGGCAGAAGTGATAATTCCTTTTGGAGCTAATTGCGAAAAGTTAATCAAATAAGTAGTGAGTAGAAGTGAGAAGGCTAAACCTATAGTTAATCCTAAAGAATTTTCTTCCAACTTTTTCTTTCGCTTTAAAATCATACTGAGAATTAGAACGCTCAGGGCAAAAAACGCCAGCACAAAGTAATTTCGGTTTTCATCAAAGAACTTCAAAAAGAGGTTGAAGTCATTTGTATCGTAGCCCTCCAGGTTATTTTGTTGAGCCATTTCATTCATTTTTACGAGCACTTTTTTATCTGAAGTGAGTTCGTAATAATTGTTTAAAGTGTAAAGCGCCTTCCCTAGGTCTTCTAGACTTTCATAAATAAAGGCCATCTTTAAGAGCATTGCAGGTGAGGCGACTTGTTCTTCACGCACTATTTTTTCGTAGAGGGTAAGAGATTGCGTATAGAGTTTCTTTTGAAACAATGAATCTGCAATTTTTAAGTCATTTGTAACTTCTTGAGAATAAGAAGGTTCTTGGAAATATAGGAGTCCCAGAAAAATGAATATCAGAATTTTAAAATTTCGGTCTTGCATTTAATTATTTACCTCTTACCTTTGCAGTCGCAATTAAGGAAAACGACCTTAATACAACAAGAAAACATTTTGATTTGGTAGCTCAGTTGGTAGAGCATCTCCCTTTTAAGGAGAGGGTCCTGGGTTCGAGCCCCAGCCA
>NZ_CAXBBV010000018.1:0-66478 GCF_963973945.1 uncultured Roseivirga sp. | reverse complement strand
GTCAATAGTCAATAGTCAATAGTCAATAGTCAATAGTCAATAGTCAATAGTCAATTAGGAAAAACTCAAATCCGGAGATAGGGTTATCTTTTTTACTGATTACCTGTTTCCTGATTTTCTGCCCCACTGTTTCCCTGATCAACCGATTCACTTGATATCAAGAAAATTCTGAAGGATGCGTTCTCCTACTTTTCCGCTTTTTTCAGGATGGGCCTGTAATGCATAGAAGTTATCCTTATTTAAAGCCGCACTAAACGTATTCACGTATTCAGTGGTAGCAATGGTATATTCACTGGTTTCTGCATAATAGCTATGCACGTAATACACATAACTATCTGCTTCTATTCCTTTAAACAAAGGCCCAATAGTGTGCTCTAGGTTATTCCAGCCCATTTGAGGCACTTTTAAAGTCGGTTCAAACCTTTTTACCTGTACATCGAAGATGCCAAGGCAATCGGTGTTGTTTTCTTCGGAATGAGCGCACATCAGTTGCAAGCCTAAGCAAACGCCAAAAACAGGTTGCTTTAAGTCTTTAATCACTTCATCCAGCTTTCTTTCTTTCAGAAATCGCATGGCAGTACTGGCTTCGCCCACGCCTGGAAAGATAACCCGATCTGCAGAGCGAATCACTTCCGGGTCGGCACTGAGCACAGGAGAAACGCCCAAACGCTCTAAAGCATAGGTAACAGACTGCACATTGCCCGCATTATAATCTACAATAACTACACTCATATTTTTGAATGAAAAAAGCGGTTTAAACCACCGCTTCTTTTCTTTGTTTTAATTTCGCTTCAATTTTAGATTTAATCTCTGGCAGAGAATTATACAGTTGCTCATACGACTCAATAATAAAGTAATTCTCTTGCATTTTATCCTTTCTGTATGGCGTTTCTAAAATTTTATCTACGTCATACTCAAAGTGGTTGGGCTCATCGCTCAACGAGTATTTAGTTTCACCCGCAGACGATAATATTCCTGCTCCGTAGATTTTTACTTCACCCTCTTCTCTGATTAAACCAAACTCAATGGTGTACCAGTAAATTCTTGACAATAAGTGAATTGCCCAGTCGTCTTCAATCCATTCGTGACCAAACTGACTGATGGCCTGAAGGAAGTCTACAAAAGCCTGATTGGTGAGTAATGGAATGTGTGCAAATACATCGTGAAACATATCTGGCTCTTCCAAGTAATCCAACTGGCTCATTTTTCGCACCCAAGTAGTAGCAGGGAATTTCTTGTTGGCCATAAGCTCAAAGAAAAGACCATCTTCCACAATTCCGGGCACCGCGTAAATCTCCCAACCTGTTAAACCAAGAAGTATCTCATTGGTTTTCTCAAAATTTGGAATTCCTTCATTTGTGAAGTTCACCAACTTTAAACCCTTGGTAAATTCAGTAGTTGCGGCTTTAGGCAAACTAGGAAACTGTCGGTCGAAGAGGATACCCCATACTTTCTGGTCTTCGGCTGTGTAATTCTCATAAATCTGTTTCATTCTTTCCTTGTTAAAGACTCCGCTGGAATGGGCTAAAAAACAAAAAACCCGATTCTTGCGGAATCGGGTCTTATATGTTTGATTAATTGTTTCTATCCAATTTACATAGCGCTGCCGTTCCGATCGTTCGGGTAGTAATAGTAATAATGATGTGCGCTGCTATGTAACATTGCCCCAAAGGTAAAATGCATTTCCGAAATGGCAATTCTTTTTTTAAAAAAGAATTGGGTGGTGGGGTTTGTTGAAGGTGGAAAAGTAGTTGGGGCGACAGAAACATACTTCTGTTCGACCTCGATATTCTATTGATTATTCAATTCCATCATTACATAAAAATAAAATATATTGGTTATCATTATTTTTTTTGACAACTTCCAAGCACAAATCTATAATCAATACTCAAAAAAGCATAGTGAATCCAATATATCTAGATACGCATATTCATACTTCTGCCAACCCCAATGAAGTAAATAATGAATACGACATTGAGTTGTTAGTTAAAAAAATTCATGAATTCAATGGCGATTCAGAATTTTTAATTTCTCTTACTGACCATAATATGGTCAATAAAAATGCTTATTTGAAAGCACTTTCCTTATGTATTAACATTATCGTTGGTGTTGAATTACACATTAGAAATTACGATAGCTGTCCGGCCTACCATTGCCACATTTATTTCGACATAAAAGATATTACGGAACAAACACTAGATGACATAAACAAAAAGCTCGATGAACTGTACCCAAACAAGGTGGTACAAAAAACTGACCCTACAATTCCAACCATCCAAGATATTATTAACAAATTCGACTCATACGAATTCATGCTTCTCCCTCATGGGGGACAATCGCACGCGACCTTCAATACGTCAATCCCCAAAGAAACAAGACTTGATGGAACCTTAGAAAGAAACGTGTATTATAATCATTTTGAAGGATTTACCGCAAGAGGTGACAATGGACTCGAAAGGACTCAAGAATATTTCAAAAAGCTAGGCATAAATGAATTTGTTAATTTGATAACCTGTAGTGATAATTATACACCTAACACTTATCCAAATGGAAAAGATAAAAATCCATTTAACCCGACATGGATGTTGGCAAAACCAACATTTAATGGATTAAGGCTATCTCTATCAGAACAATCTAGGCTAATTTATTCAGAACTTAAACCTAAATTCTTCTCTGAAAACATACAATCTGTATCACATAAAAGGGAAAACATCGAAATTGACATAGAGTTTACGTCAGGATTGAATGTGATTATTGGGGGCTCTTCAAGCGGCAAAACACTTTTAGTTGATTCGATTTTTAACTGCCTTAATAATAAAACGGAAGAATCTATATACAAACAATATCAAATCGATAAAATGGTTATTGTCAATCCTTCTGGAATGACACCTCATTACCTTTCCCAAAACTACATTATGGGTGTAGTTAACAATATTAGTGAAGATAAAATAGAAAATATTGACATCATAAAGAGAGTATTCCCAGGAGATGAAGAGATAAAAGTAAACATCAATAATGGCTTAAGAGAATTTAAAAAGAACATAGAAGATTTGATTAAAAGTGTTAAGACATTAGAAGAAGAGAGTCAAACGCTTTTCACAATCCCTATTTTGTCTAGATTAATCACAAGAGATAATTTAGAAACTAATATTTACGATAAACTTCAGCCAACTGAGGTAGAAAACGAACAACTACGTTTCTCAAAAGGAGTCCATGACTCTTATATTTTGACTCTTAATTCGTTAGAGAACTTCTTATCCAACTATCCTTTTATAGAACATGATTCAAGTTTGACTGAACGCCTTAAAGAAGAATTAGGTAATGTTTTAGAAATCTCAAATAAAGAAAAAAAGGTACGACTACTTCTAGAGCAAGAACAAGAATCTTATAATCAAGTATTAAGACATTCAAATTCAGAAGAGCAAACCAAAAGACAAAACTTCAACAAGCTTCTTGAATCATTAAAAAAATACGTTCGTGCATACAGACAGTTTCACAGAACCATCACTTCAATTTCAAGCTATACACTAAACTTTGACTCAGAGGAGATAGAATCAATGGGTCACAAACTATACATTGAAAATGATTTCATTTTAAATAAAGACAAATTTATTGAAGTAGTAAATCATTTCTTAAAGACTAAAATCTCCGACTTTAAGAGTATAACACCAGAAATATTATTTGAAAGTAATTTCAAGAAACAAAAGCCCAAAGTTCATGATTATGATGATTTTGAAAATAGAATTTATAATAGTTTTGAAAATTTAAATAAAAAGAAATATAAGATCATTACGAATGACGGACGGGAATTTGACAGATTAAGTCCTGGATGGAAAACGTCAGTTATTTTAGATATCATTTTAGGATATGATAAAGATAGCGCTCCAATAATTATTGACCAACCAGAAGATAATTTAGCAACTGACTATATAAACAAAGGTTTGGTAACCGCTGTAAAGAAAATCAAGAGTAAAAAGCAAATAATTTTGGTATCACACAATGCTACCATCCCAATGTTAGCAGATGCTCAAAATATAATACTGTGTAAAAACGAAAACAACAAATTAATAATAAAATCCAGTCCGTTGGAGGGGGAAATTGACGGCACCAGTGTTGTTGATTTAATTGCATCCATTACAGATGGAGGTAAATCTTCTATAAAGAAGAGAGTGAAGAAATACAATCTCAAAAAATTTAGCGAATAATGAAGTTAATATTTAATAAAGAAGAGAATAACGACATTAGTGTAAAAATACAGCAAGGAACTGTTGCTGTCAACTTCACTTATCCAGAAATGATAAAGCAATTACTCCAAAATAACACTATCACTGACACTGATTTTGGAAATCTGACTGAAGACGAAACTTTAAGCTTAAATGAAATGCTCAATAAGATTTCCAGCATTTTTGACAAGGACGAATTAGATGCTGAAGAAACGGAATGAATAATATTATTCTTCACCATCCAGTCCCCCAAATCTACTTTTAGACCTTTCGTTCCTCAAGGAAAGAAAAGAAGCGGTTCGCCTCACTATCGCAGGTTCTCCGAACCTTTGACGCTCTATGGGCCAAAAGAGCCCTACAGTCGCTTGGCTTTGCCGAGTGACTACGTAAATTAAAAAGCTAGCCATCACTCGGTACAACCGAGCGATTGAGGTACATGCGTTACTTAGCCTCCTTCGCGGTTAAAGATGCCCTACCTGTTTCTTACATTTTACTTAACTTCTGAATACCTTCCAATAATCGGTCTACATCAGAAGTTGAGCTATATAGGTTTGGGGTTACGCGGATGCCTTCTTCATTCTCTGGTAAATTCCTTTTAACGGTAAATACGCCAAAGTCATCATACAACCTTTTGATTACTTCATCGGCATCTAGGTTACGTAGTTTGAAGGTAGCAATGGCGCAGCTTCTTTTCGCTTCGGTGGGCGTAAGCAACTCCGCATTGGCAATCCCTTCTATTTCTTTTGTCCAGTAGTTTTGTAGGTAACGAAGTCGTGCTTCTTTCACGGGGATGGTCACCATATTATTAAATTCTGCTGCCTTGGGCACCGTAAGCAAAGTGGGGAATGACAGCGTTCCGAAGTGGCCTAATTTGTTAACATTGTCCTCGCGCTGGCCTACATCTCCAAACATTGGGCTGAGGTCTTTGATCCTGTTCTTCTTCACATACATGAGCCCCATGCCTATGGGCGCACTGAACCACTTGTGCAGGTTGACGCCCACAAAATCACAACCCAAATCTGAAATTTTAAAATCGAGATGGGCAAAACTGTGCGCGGCATCTACAATTACCTCCACTCCTTTCGGTCGGGCCATATCGGCAATGGCTTTTACGGGCATAATCTGTCCTGTTAAATGAATCAGGTGCGTCACCAAAATACAGCGTGTTTTGTTAGTCATGGCCGCTTGGTATAAATTCACAAGCTGCGCATCACTCTCTGGAATCATCGGCAGCTCTATACGCTTGATGATAATACCCTTAGTTTTTTCAAGCATTTCAAAGGCCTCAATCATGCTTGGGTAGTCCTGTTCGCTGAAAATCACTTCATCCCCTGGCTGAAAGTCGATGCCTTGGATCAGAATATTCAGCGCTTCAGTGGCATTTCTGGTAATCAGCAATTCTTCACGTGCTGCTCCCGAAAACTTAGCCAAGGTGTCCATAACAGGGCCCAAATCCTGCTGATTAAAAGTTCTTCGCGCATAGGCCGAACTTTCGCTATTTACCTTTTTAATGGATTCCACATAAGCGTCTACCACCATTTTTGGCTGTACCCCAAAATAACCGTTCTCAAGATTGATCCACTTGTCGCTTACATCGTAGTGCGTTTTCTTAAAGGCTTTCCAAAATGCTTCATCTTGAGTTTTGGTGAGATCGAACTCTCCTTTCCATTCAGCAATATTCTCTTTAGGTAAGTATTCGTCTAAGGAACGACCAATGAAGGGCAGTGAAATTGCGCCAACTGCGAGTTTTTGAAGTAGGGATCTTCTTTTCATCTCAAAAAATTTGATGGTGATTTGAGTTCTAAGTTAGTAAATCATACCATTCCATAATTTACATTCAAAAATTCATTCAATACTCTAATCAAACGAAATTTACTTTTTGATAAAAATTGAGAAATGATCGACTGCTACAGTATCCTCTTCAAAGCCAATAATATCTGATATTCGAAACTCTGAATAATAAACAGGAAGTTTTGAGAGTCCGAGTTTTTAGCCTTACTCTGGGTTAAGAATGAACAGTGGTAAACCAACTTTTATGAAATCAGGTCGAAAAAATTTGAATATCAGAAAATAAGAATCATATTTGCGTACAAAATACACAAATATGATTCTTAATCTTGATCCAAACTTCTCTCCCTGCCCTGACCTACCTCAGGTAAAGTTCGATCTATTCACCTTCTCTGGAGGTGAGTCGCATATTAGAATAGCTCCAATTGAACCAAGCACCCAAGAGGTAAGCATAACTCACAGAATAACAAGTTTCAACAAGCTTGGAGAATTGCTTATTGCTACGGATGCGCTTAAAAGGATGGGAATCACCAAAATCAATGTTGTAATCCCCTATTTCCCTGCAGCGAGACAAGACAGGGTAATGATTGCAGGTGAACCATTGACAGTAAAGGTCTATGCTGACATAATCAATGCTCAAAATTATAATCGGGTTATAGTATTTGACCCTCATTCAGAAGTAACTCCTGCCCTACTCAATAATTGTGAAGTAATCGACAACACAGACTTCATCAAGAAGGCAATAAGCCAACTCCCTGAAAATATGCTACTTGTATCACCCGATGGAGGAGCACTTAAGAAAATATATAAACTAGCTTCAAGTCTTAAGCAACATGAGGTAGTCGAGTGCTCTAAATCTAGAAATGTTAGCACAGGAGAGGTTACCAATTTTCAAGTATATTCTCAAGACCTAAATAACAGGCCTTGCCTAATAGTAGACGACATTTGCGATGGTGGTGGCACCTTCTTAGGTGTAGCAAAGTCCCTCAAAGAAAAGAATGCTGGAAAACTCTACTTGGCCGTAAGCCATGGCATTTTCAGTAAAGGGTTAGAAGCACTCAGTACAGTTTTCGAACATATTTATACTACTGACTCATTCAATACTAATCATCAAGCAAAGAATCTTACACGACTTACACTGAATAGCGAGATTTTAAAAAGCGCCACACTCAATAATTAAGAAGATAGCCTTAAACACAAACGCCATGAACCCACTTTTACTCACAGACGGATATAAAGTAGATCACAGAAGGCAATACCCTACTGGCACTACGCTAGTTTACTCTAACTGGACGCCCAGAATGAGTAGACTGGGGAACATAGACAAAGTAGTTTTCTTTGGTCTTCAATATTTTTTGAAAAAGTATGTAATCGAAGACTTTGAAAAAGACTTCTTCAGTCAAGCTAAAGAAGTGGTGGTCAAAAAATATGCACGAAGAATCAATAATTACTTAGGCCCTAATGCTGTGGGAACTGACCACATTGCTAGGCTTCATGATTTAGGCTACATACCCATGGTTTTCAAAGCACTTCCAGAAGGCTCTTCGGTACCACTCAGAATTCCAATGTTCACCATGTACAATACAGTTGACGAGTTTTTTTGGCTTACTAATTACTTTGAAACTCTGTTATCTACTACGGTGTGGATGCCGTGCAACTCAGCAACTATTGCAAAAGCATACAGAAGAATCTTAGATAATTTTGCAGAAGAAACCAGTACTACTCCTGAATTTGTAGATTGGCAAGGCCATGATTTTTCTATGAGAGGAATGGCTGGATTAGAGGCAGCAACTATAAGTGGAGCAGCGCATTTATTAAGCTTTAGAGGTACCGACACTATCCCTAGTATCGATTTCTTAGAAGAATATTATGGAGCAGATTCTGACACAGAACTAATAGGTGGATCTGTAGCTGCCACAGAGCATTCAGTAATGAGTATGGGTACAGACACAGGAGAGTTCGAAACCTTTAAACGATTGATCACTGAGGTGTATCCAAATGGAATAGTTTCTATAGTGTCAGACACATGGGATTTATGGAAAGTGTTGACCAACTTCCTGCCTCGACTGAAAAGTGAAGTTTTGGCTAGAGATGGAAAACTGGTCATTCGCCCTGATAGTGGTGACCCTGTGAAAATCATTTGCGGAAATCCTGAAGGCAAAACAGAGTCTGAGAAAAAGGGAGTAATAGAATTACTTTGGGATGAATTCGGAGGCAAAGTCAATTACAAAGGATATAAAGAATTAGACCATCACATTGGCGCAATTTACGGAGACAGTATTACCTTAGAACGAGCTGAAAAAATCTGTACAACCTTAAAATCAAAAGGTTTTGCCTCCACGAATGTAGTATTGGGAGTTGGCTCTTTTACTTACCAGTACAATACCAGAGACACCTTCGGTTTTGCTATGAAAGCCACCTATGGTGAAGTTAACGGAGAAGGAAGGGAGATTTACAAAGACCCAATTACAGATGATGGTACAAAAAAGTCCGCTAGAGGATTGATGAAAGTCATTAAAGAAAATGGATGCTTTAAATTAATAGACCGAGTTTCGTGGGAGGAAGAAAAGCAAGGTGAATTAAAAGAAGTATTCAGAAATGGGAAGTTGCTTATTGATCAATCCTTAATGGACATAAGAGAACAAATTAGTTGTTGAAACACACTTTCCGTAAACAGCAAAGAAACCGCTCTTGAGCGGTCTCTTATGGATTAAAGCAATCAAACACTTATTTTCAGTTTATTCTTGATTCTTTTTAACCATTACCATTAATTTCCGCTGACTACTGACATAGAGTTGTCACTTGGCAGGTATAAGTTTGTGTCAATAAATCTTTAACCGGGATAAGACTATAGATCATTTATTCTGAATAGTGAAGAAAATGAGCAATAAGGAAACAGAAACATATTACCCTAAAAGCCGAACAGACTGGCGTAAATGGTTAGAAAAAAATCATGAGTCGGAACAATCTGTTTGGTTGGTTCATTTTAAGTCGTCCACAAAAGTTGCTTCTCTGACTTGGAGCGAAGCTGTGGATGAAGCCCTTTGCTTTGGCTGGATTGACAGCACCAGAAAGACTATAGACGAAGAAAGGTACATGCAGTATTTCAGCAAAAGAAAACCGAATAGCATGTGGTCAAAAATAAACAAAGAAAAGGTAGATCAACTCATCCAAAACAACCAAATGACCCAAGCTGGTTTGGCGAGTGTAGAAATCGCAAAACAGAATGGCTCTTGGACATTCTTAGATGAAGTTGAAGCCCTTGTTATTCCAGAAGACCTAGCAGCAGCATTGGCCGATCACGAAGGCGCTATAGACTACTTTGACGGCCTAAGTAAGTCAGCTAAAAAGATTTTGTTGCACTGGATAATCTCTGCTAAAAGGCCTGAAACCAGACAAAAGAGAGTTTTAGAAATCGCAGAAAACGCTAGTGAAAATTTGAAACCAAAACAGTTTAGGTAAATTATTCAAGAAATAAATGCTATAAACGTAACGTATAGGTAACGCTGGTTAATTCTTAAAAACAACCCGATTAAGATGTTAGAAGTAGAAAACCTAATATATCAATATGATGGTAGACAAAGAGAAGTCATGCTACACTTCCATAGTCTATTCACAAATCATTATAATTTAACATGTAAAATAACTTTCAATAACCCCTGCTACTATGGGAAAAGTTGGGTTTGTTATTTAAAACCAATCAAAGAAAACAAGATAGAGTTGGCCTTTTTTCGTGGAAACGAGTTATCTAATAATCAAGGCCTTTTAAAAAGCAATGGTCGCAAACAATTACTGAGTATCGATATTGAAAACCTTGAGAGTGTTCCGCATCAAACCTTGAATGAAATATTGCATGAAGCGATACTTCTTGATAAAACCAAGCCTTACGAATCAAAGCGAAAACCTACAAAACGATAAAATTATATGAGAAAGATAATTTCATTTATGTACATCTCCCTTGATGGTTTTATAGCAGGCTCTAACGGAGGAATGGACTGAATTATATAGTGGATAGAGAATAACAACAAACAATTGAATGAAATTTGACAAACATCTTCCGACTGAAAGACTGAAACCCTACATCAAATATTTTGTAGTGTCGGAGAATGAATTGGAAAATGAATATAAGATTTTTCCGTCTTCAGGACTTGTTATCGGTTTTCAGTACAAGGGCCAGCTTTCCATTGTGAAAGACAATACGGAAAGCAAACTAACAACAGCAGGAATTACGGGAATTACGGACAGCTTTAAAAGCTTCAAAAACACGGCAGATATCGGAACAGTTTTGGTTTATTTTACCGAAATCGGTTTTACTCATTTCGCTTCAACCCCCGCCAATGAATTGTTTAACTTAAGTTTATCGCTTGACGACATTTTTTACAAAAGCAGTGTGACAAAAGTAGAGGAAAGACTTGCAGTCGCTAGCACAGATAAGCAGCGCGTTCAAATCGTTGAACAGTTTTTAGGGTCGCAATTAAAAGACATTCAAGCTGACAAATTGATTGTTGAAGCGGTTAAACTCATTTACCAAACCAATGGAACCATTCGCATAAAGGAACTGAGTCAAAAATTATTGATTAGTCAAAGTCCTTTTGAAAAGCGTTTTAGAAAGGTAGTTGGAACCACAGCCAAAAAGTTTGCTTCAATTGTCCGCTTCAACGCAGTTCTTGACAATCTAACTCAAACAAAAACGCTGACCGAGATTTGCTATGAAAACAATTTTTTCGACCAAGCTCACTTCATAAAAGACTTCAAACAGTATACGGGCGACACGCCTGAAAATTTCAAACGGTTTTTGTAGAAAAACGATTTTTTACAATTACAGAGGTGCTAAACATTGCAATTTCCCATCGTAATCATAAAGCAAAAGCGATGAAGAAAATAGCCTTAAATCAACTGTCGTTTTCGGATTTGAGCATTATGGTTGCGCTAATTCAAAGAATTGTTTAACCGGCAAAAACTAAGAAAAATGTTTACAGTAGAACAAATCAAAGCGGCTCACAGCAAAGTAAAATCAGGTGCGGACTTCCCTGCTTATATTAAAGAAATCAAGTCATTGGGGGTTACCCATTACGAAGCCTATGTAACAGACGGGCATATTGACTATCACGGAGGCAATGATTATACAGCAAATATTCCTGCAAAGTATGACTCCTTTGTAATTACTGACACCGTAAAGAGCGAAGAATTTAAAGCAGCGTTAATAGCTCATCAACAAGGCAAAACAGATTTTTTGACCTTCATCAAAATGTGTGCGGCAGTTGGTATTGAAAAATGGGCCATCTGTATGAACAAAATGACCTGCACCTATTACGACAAAAAAGGAAATGAAATTTTGGTAGAAGAAATTCCTCAATAAAACTACATGTTACGAAGCAAACAGACTATTTTGATGGCCTAAGTAAGTCGGCCAAAAAGATTTTGTTGCTCTGGGTAATCTCCGCGAAAAGACCGGAGACCAGACAAAAGAGAGTTTTAGAAATCGCAGAAAACGCCAGTGAAAACTTGAAACCAAAACAGTTTAGGTGAGAAACCACATCGCTAATATTATTGGTATGATATAAGGAAGTTTTGATAAATTACGTTGCATATGAATACCATAAGCTAAATCCATAGACAACGTTAATAACAATAAAAAACTAATTATGAAAAACAAGTTAGCAAAGCTCGGAATCTTAGTATTCTTATTTTCCTGTTCATCTACTAAACAAATTTCCAAGAATACACAACAGATATTAAAGGACAACAACACTTTTTTAATTACTGAAATATCTACAGATAAAACTTATGGACTGTCTCCTAAAAACCCTGTGGAAGTTGGAGGTGCTAAAGATTCGGAAGACCCATTAAACGAAAGAAGATATCTAAATTCCCTAACGGGACCAAATGGAGAGTCAATTTCGTATTATCGAGCAGGTAGTTGTTGTCCTGTAAAAAGTAAAAATGGATTTATGGGAAGTGCTATGTTGGATAACTATAGGGTTACGTGGGAGAACTCAAAAGACACTGTTTCAATATATATCAATATGTATGACTCTGGTGAACTGAAAGCCCCTTTTGGCTTTGGATTAAAAAAGTAACTACTACGAATAAATTAGACGACTGTGAGCCTCCTGTCGCAGGTTCTCCGAACCTGTGACTAGCTATTAATCAAGGACTCAGTCCGCTTTCTTTAGCTCCTCCTCTCCAAGCCAACAGACTCTCGCGGTTTCGTTTTTCAAACTCAACCTCAGGGTGACGGTAAGTGATGGGGGCTTGCTGTTTACTCATTCAATCTGTTTTTCTGAAAAAGAGATTCGGAGCTGAGTGACCATAGAGCAAGTTATTTGCACTCTCCTTTTCATCCTTAGTGGTAGCGTGTTCGCAGAAGCTTCAGCGGATGAAAAGCACAGGAATTAGAAACTGTATAGCAAATCGAAAAATTAGATCCTTCGTACCTCAGGAAAAGAAAATAGGCCGTTTACTTCCAAACAATTATTCGCAGTGAAGTAAGAGTAAGCCTCATTGTTTTTTGATTAAATGTTATGCTGTTAAAATTAAGCTCAACTGCAGTTATATGCACCCTGCTTTTCATCCTGAGTGAAGCGAAGGATCTAAAAATAGAATCGTCAATCGGAAGATTGAAAGTTTTTGACCAATTTCATTTATGTCAAACTGGTCGATTTTTGTGTAAATCACTACCAACAAAAGCAAAGAGACCACCTCTCGGTAGTCTCTCTTGGATTAGACAGCAGTCAAACACATCTGACCCAGTCTCTTTAGTGATTTCAGTCTTCTAATTATTCCCTTCAATTATAGCTAAAGTTTGCTCTACCCAGTCTTTGTTGGCATCTAACTTAATCTCCGGGGCAATTCCTTCATTTTCATAGGGAATAAAAGAGGCCTGACGCATATCGGTTGGTGCATAAGTAAACATACCCGATGGCGAAGTGTAGGTTCTACCGTAATTAGTACCATAGCCCAACGCGCCATAAGTGGTTTGCCCTAAATGAACCGTGTTCTTTAATTTTCTTAAGCGTCCTGTGGTGAGTTCTCCGTTACTACCCGTGTAGAAGTTCGTCAGTACATACACCTGCGCTTTGCTCTTCTTTATGGCCTTTATAATCGGCTTAGATATTTTATCCGAGCCACCCACATTGTTTCTCAAATCAACAATTAAGTAAGGCGAGTTTAGTTCGTCTTCGATTTGAGTGATCAATTGATCTCTATTTGTCCGCATGGTGCTTCTATTAAAACTATTCATCCAAACGTATTGCACATCATCATTTAAGCGAGTCAGCTTGAAGCTTTCAGCCTCCTCAGATGTAACATTTACAATATCATAAGCCTCATCGCTTCCTTCTTTTCTCGTAGTAGAAAACAACTGCCCATTTTCGAAAAGCTGTTCTTCAGCGAAAATCAAATTCTTATATAGTTGACCATATAACACAATATTAAAACGTGAAGGCGAATCGGTTTGCTTGATGTAAGCGTAGATCTGCCCAGGCTCCCAAATGCTGATCTGAGATTCTAACACCACTCCTACCAAGCTATCGGCATCGATACGGTAAACACCTAATTTCATCAGGCTACCAGCATTGTAGATGCCTTCAATACCTGCTGCCGGTTTAGACTTCAGTTGGGTTTTCAGTTGCGTTAAATCCAGGTCTACCTTAGGGTGATTTTTGAAGGCATCGCTGGTTCTGTAGCTCTTTATAAATGTAGAATCGAAGATATCGTCCATCGTATAATCCGGTCTCGGCTCGTACACTTCGGCATGCTTATCATTCACAAAATGTTCTAGCTGATTGAGCTTCCAAAAGCAATCCACTTTGGTCATTTCATTGGTCATTTGCCCACGGAGTTTTTGGTATAAATTCTCGAATTCAGTTTTCTTATTTCCTTTTACCTGATGCTTAAATGAGTTCATCTTCTTCATCTGCGCATAGACAAAATCAAGCTCGGGTTTGCAGTCGCAATTGGCTTGTGCCGAAAGGTTAAAACTTAAAGTAATAAGGAAAATTAGGGTCAGTAAATTTTTCATGTCTGTTTGTTTATGTGTTTGACTGGTTCAAACGTACAAACAGAAATCGGCCTTTAAACCTATTTAATAAAGCTTGTGGCGAAATCACACTATTCTGTGGTGGAATTGACGGCTGTTTCTACAGCAGCCTGATAAGTTTTTGAAACAGGTACTTCAAGGTCGCCTGTGAGCATCACATTTACCTTACGGTTTCCGGTTTTCCATTGCCTAAAATGATAAGCATTGATCAAAAAAGAACGGTGGGTTCGGATCAATTCTGGCCGTTGCTCCTCCACGGCTGTCAGCTTATTTCTGATCAGCTGCGTCTTTAAATTCCCTCCTTCGTTAAAAGTCACTTCTACATAATTATCGGACGACTGAATGCAAATAAGGTCGTTCAATTGCAGCCGCAAACTCTCGTAATTTCCAGTGCCTTTGATTTCGATTTTATCGTTCTCTAAGCGCTTCTCTTTATACTTGCCGAAAGACCAACGACCAATGGCCACGATAGGGAAAACGGTGAGTGCCGCAGGCAAATAAATGGCAGTAGCAAAATAGGAAATGGTGTAAGCGTATGGGTCAGAGTTCACCACCAAATAATAGTACACCAAGCGGGTAGCCACAAAACCGATGATGATGACGAAAGACATAAAAGTGAGTTCCGCCCAAACAGGCCACTGCCCTACTTTTTTAAACAGCCAATACTGAAAGGGCAAGCAAATCAGATAACAAATGGAGCCAAAAAGACCGTAGAGCGGCAGATAAGTCAGCTTCTCATTCAAGTAAAGTTGACCTACATCAAGCGGTTCGGTAAAGAACAGAAAAACGAATACCCAAACCGCCAAGCCCAATGCAGTTAGCACATGATGTTTAATGGAAGGGTCGAATGGGTAATGCTGCTTTAACATATCTGGCTTTGGCTTACAATGATATTGGAAAAGCCGCTCTTTTCAAGGTTGAAAAATAGAAAACTATCAAAAATCGGATCAAAAGCCCCTTTTTGGATTAAACATTAGTCAAGCGCATTTGTCCACCCCGTTGATTAATGGCCACTACCTTCAATCCTAATCCGATTTCACATCAAGTGCTCTATCTCCAAAAATGGTTAAAACCATTACCAGATATTAGCACAAGTAGCCCACGGTTTAAACCGTGGGCTATAGAAAACCCAACCAGCATTAACCGTTTTAACGGTTTATTATTCCCTTCTTGTAGACGCTCCTCACCTCCTGTCGCAGGTTCTGCGAACCTGTGACACCCTATGGGCCAAAGGACTCAGTCCGTATTTATTAGGGCCAAGAATTACCGCCATTGATCGCGCTCAACACATACAAATCACCATAAATTTGTTTTTAGACCTTTCCTTCGTCAAGGAAAGAAAAGAGGCAGTTACGGTTGTGGAAGCATTACCAATTGCAAGAAATTTTTCACACACCACATGTCAGAGACACTCCCTTTTGTATTCTAAGTTGAAGCGAGAAACTAATTTATTTTGGTTCACTTTTACAAAAGCCGTAGTATGCTTAAGAAAATAAATTTCAAAAATGCTGTCATATTTTTTAAGGCCTTGTCACTAATATTAATAGACAATGGAAAACTTCGAACATCAGCACAATGCGCCAATGACTTTTGAACAAATACTAGAAAGCAACAAAGAGAAAATCTACAGGATCAGCCGTGTTTATGCCGTTGCTCCTTTAGAGCCGCAAGATTTGTTTCAGGAAGTGATTTATCAAATTTGGAAGTCCTTCTCCACTTTTAAAGGCAATTCAGGCATTGATACTTGGGTCTATAAAATTGCGCTGAATGTTTGTCAGCGATCTAAACTGAAACTAGACAAAGGCAAAGAGAAAACGGTAAGACTAGACTCTTTGCAGTTTGTTCCGGCAGAAGTTGGCCCAGACAAAAGTCAGCAAGAAAGGTACAAGGCACTGCACGACTGCATTGCTACATTAAACGAAGCGGATCAATCCTTATTAGTGCTACTGCTCGAAGGTTTACCTTATAAGCAAATTGCTACCATTACTGGTTTGACTGAAAACCATGTAGCCGTAAAAATGAAACGTATTAGAAAATTATTATTCGACTGTATCACCCCAAAATTGGCATAAGATGACAGAACAAGAACTAAAAGAAATATGGATGAGCTCTTCGCAAGCCGAGAGAATCCAAGTCGATTTATCAAAATTGGTGATGGAACTCAAGAACAAACTGAATCATATTGAAAAGGTAATCAGGAACAGAGATATCCGTGAGATTATAGCTGCATTTATCGGCATCCCAATATTTGTCTATTTTGCTTACGACATTCCATTTCCCATTACCCGAATTGCCAGTATACTCACTGTGGTGTGGTCAGTTTATGTGATTTATCGCTTTAGAAAACTTCAACTCAGTAGAAAAAACGAAGACCTCACACTGCCCTTCAAGGCTCAATTGGAAAACCAAAAAACCAACATGATGGCGCAGCACAGGTTTTTAGATACTGTTTTGTACTGGTATGCTGGCCCTCCTTTTCTACTGAATCTTGCATTTATATTAGGTTTAGGCAATCCAGAAATATTCAATTATTCCTCTGGCTTAAAAGAACATTTACCTTTTGACTCAGGAAGTAAAATCACCTTGATTGTGGGTCTGACGGCCTTCTATACTTTTGTAGTGTGGCTAAATAAACGAGCGGTAAAGAAAACGCTTAACCCACTCATTGCCGATATCCAACGCATTCAAGACCAGCTGGAAACCGAAGAATAAACTTATTTCGAACTCAATTTCACAACACATGAAAAAACTAATCGCATCATTCATCATTCTCAGTATTAGCACTATAGCTTTCGCACAAGGAGAGAAGGAGGTTTCACAAAAAACTTCTTCAGCATTCCAAAAGCATTTCAATCAAAATGAATACAAAGCTATTTTCGAAATGTTTTCTCCCGAAATGAAAACAGCTTTGCCTTTAGATCAGACTTTAACCTTTCTTGAAAATGTAAAGTCACAGGCAGGAACACTCAAAAACTTAGAATTTATTAAATACGAACAAGGTATGGTGGCGCTATACAAAGCTCAATTCGACCGTACTATACTCGGTCTGAATATTTCAACAGATCAAAACTCAAAAATTAACGGCATGCTTTTAAAGCCTTATCAGGACGATAGTCAACCGATATTGGAGCGTAACATTTCGAGTTTAATCCTGCCCTTCAAAGGTGAATGGACAGTTTTCTGGGGAGGCGATACCGAGGCGCTTAATTACCATGTGGCTACGCCTTCTCAAAGAGGTGCTTTTGACTTCTTAATTATGGATGAAAACGGTAAATCATTCAGCGGTGATGGAAGTAAAAACGAAGATTACTTTGCTTTCGGAAAAGAACTTATTGCACCTGCCGCAGGCGAAGTGGTTTTGGCGGTAGATGGAATCAAAGACAACAAACCGGGCATCATGAACCCTGCTTTTGTGACGGGTAATACAGTAATCATTAAAACAACGAATAATGAATACCTCCTTCTCGCTCACTTTAAACAACATTCTATCAAAGTAAAACAAGGAGATAGTGTAACTCAAGGGCAGGTATTGGGACTTAGTGGAAATTCGGGTAATTCTTCTGAGCCGCACCTTCATTTCCACATTCAAAACATGAAAGAAATGAGTCAGGCAACTGGTGCTAAAAGCTATTTCAAAAGCATTAAGGTAAACGGAAAAGTAAAAACAGATTACTCTCCCATTAAAGGTGAACGCATTTCGAATTAAGAGAATTTAACTCGGATTGAGAACGGGGTTTCAGCTTTAGCCAAAACCCCGCTCTCATTGCCAAATAAAATGTTCCTTTCGATTCTTACTTCTTTGCGGGGAAATAATTTGATGGTAACATTTTATATACGCCTTGACTGGAGAAATAACCAAAAGTCATGATGGATAGCGGATCTTTCAATTCACCATTGGGATAAATTAAGGCACTATTCCCTGTCAATTTAATAGAACTCAGTGTTGTTTGTAATTCCTTAGTTTCTGGCCCAACATAAAAAACCTCAATCACACCATCAAAGCGCAATTCAAATAACTTCATCTCTTCATTGTAGATCAAATTAATGTTCGCTTCTGCTTTGTCGGTTGTTTTCACCCGAATAGTACTAGCCCTACTTCCCTTTTTATTGTCAGCAAATCTGGCTAAAAAACCCTCCTCAGCCAGCCGATCGTTTATCAAGCTCATTAAAAAATGTCTTATCGATCCATTATAAGCAAGCGTCCTATTTGCTTCCCATAATTTGGTGACCTCAACACTTTCTGACTCTAACTCTGTAAAAACAGGAAATCCATAAAAAGATTTCCCCATTTTTGCCATATAAAATGAGAAGTTGTAATAGTCAATACTATATCCAAGGAATTGATTAACAAAATTAAGGTCATAGTAGGAGCTGTACAACGCGCTTCCCGAGGTCAAGTCTTTAGTGTCAATAATTTCATCATTAGTCAGATGGACATCTACCTTTTTATAACCATCACCGAGCACCATGGTTAAAAAACTCTCCATTCCTTTACTCCTTAATCGAGATAGCTTACGATCACCTTTCGCTTCTAGTTGAAATGGAGCAAGTTCAACTACTGCATGATTCAGCTTTATTATCAAAGAATCGGGGAGTTCATTGGGTTCATAGACTAAAATTAAGTTCTCATAAGCAATGTGAGAAACTACAATATTGAGTGTTTCATAAGGCATTTTTTTTATCTCAAAAAACCCATCTTGATCCGTTATACTTCCTATTGATGAACCAACCAGAGCTACAGTACAAAAGCTAATGGGATTTCCACTATCCTTCTCAATCACCCTTCCTTTGAGAACTGCTGCCTTTTGCCCAAACCCCATCTGTGCACCTGAAATCAAGCCGCCAACAACCAACATTAAATTGAATATAAATTTAAGCCCTACCATAAGTATTACTTTTCTACTTTACAGCTTTTCACTAAACCACTATCCACTTAAAGTACACATTTTCAACTCATTTTACGACCAGTAAAAACAACGTATAACCTAGTTCAATGTATTGAGTTACAGCATCATTTCAAAACCATAAAACACTTCGATTAGCAAACCACCTTATTAGGATTAAATTTTTTATGACTAAAATCACTTTAACACAAGCCAGATTTTAGCACTAAAGCATACAACCACATTACTTACTAAAAAGTAGAACATATTGAAATTTGTTTCTTATGTTTGTTCTACAATCTAGTAAGTTATGAAAGAAACACGCTTAGGAGACTTTGAAGAAACGCTCCTACTCTTGGTAGGCATTTTAGATAAGGAAGCTTATGCTTTTAAAATTGCCGAAGAGTTTGAGTCGCAAACCACCAGGGCCGTATCCATTGGCGCAGTCCATTCTACCCTCAACCGTCTTACAGAAAAAGGATTTCTAGAATCTGAAATGGGTGAATCTACCGCTGAGCGTGGTGGACGTAGAAAACGAATTTACACCATAACGGCTTCTGGTCAGAGAACGATACAAGAGGCTAGAGATTTTAAAATTGCTTTATGGAATCAGTTTCCGGCTTTTGCTGGGAACCTGAAGTTCAACTTTTGAGCGCCCTGCATCACTTACCGTCATTGCGAGGGAATGGATGTTCGATAGATAAATCCATGACCGAAGCAATCTGACTGACTATAAAGAAGAAGTAGAGGTTGCTTCGTCACAACCTTCTGCTATCGCGAAGTTTTTTTCTCGCAATGACGGTTCATAAACAATGAACAACACAAAAAACCATATCACTCCTCCTCGCTTAGCTGAAAAGCTACTGCTCTGGTTCATTAAAGATGAACTGGCTGAAGAGGTATTGGGTGATTTGGATGAAAAATTCTATACAACATTAAATCAACATTCAATAAGCAAAGCCAAACGCAACTATTGGTTTCAGGTCATCCATTACTTGCGCCCCTTTGCTTTTAAATTCTTTAAAAGAAACTCATTAAACAACAACACTATGATTAAGCACAACTTTAAAGTGAGCTACAGACAAATGCTCAAAAACAAAGGCTACTCTTTCATTAACATTATTGGTCTCGCCATGGGCATAGTAGTAGCAATGCTTATTGGCCTATGGGTTCATGATGAGCTTAATTACAACAAATATCATAAAAACTACACACAGATTGCTCAGGTATTACGAGCCGAAGATGGCGGAGATGGCAGCATCTCAGTAAGCAATTCACTCACCACTGGTATGGGCACGCTAATCCGAGAATCTTTTCCTGACCAAATTGAGCATCTTTTCATGGTCAGGTCGAGGACACAAGCACCAGTAATTGGAAACGGAGAATTGAAGTTTAGACAAATTGGAGCTTTTCTTCAGCCAGAAGGCCCAGAAGTACTAGGGATCGAAATGATTTATGGAACCACTCAAGGGCTCAAAGAGAAACGGTCAATTCTTCTTTCTCAATCCTTATCTGAAAAACTCTTTGGAAAAGAGAACCCTGTTGGACAGAGTGTTCAACTCAATGCTTCTTTCGACTTGCTGGTGGGTGGTGTTTACAAAGATCTCCCTAAAAACTCCAAATTCTCTAACGCCACTTTCTTTTCCCGTCTCTCGTTATTGCTTGGAGAAACCACCGAAGCCTTTAATGTATGGAACAATTACAATATTGATATTTATATAAAGTTAGCAGACAATGTAGATCAAAATCACCTTTCATCTTTAATTGCCGACAAGGTGAAAGGTCATTATAACGATTGGGGCAAAGAATCTGGCCAAACGCTTTTTCTCCACCCTATGAAGGACTGGCACTTAAAGTCGCAATGGAAAGATGGAAAAAACGTATTGAGTAATGAAATGAAATTCGTTCGGCTTTATGGTATAATTGGTGCTTTTGTATTGCTATTGGCCTGCATTAACTTTATGAATTTAAGTACCGCACGGTCTGAAAAAAGGGCCAAAGAAGTGGGCATTAGAAAAACACTAGGTTCTATGAGGAAACAGCTCATTTCTCAATTTTACATTGAGTCTTTCCTTTATACTTTAGCGGCTTTTTTAATTTCTCTCTTGCTACTTAAAATATTACTACCGTGGTTTAACGAGACTTCAGGGAAAGCCATTGCCGCACCTTGGGCTATTTCTGAGTTTTGGTTACTTGGTATTGGCTTTATGCTTTTTACAGCACTTGTTGCTGGCTCCTACCCCGCTGCTTACCTTTCAAGTTTCAAACCATTAATGGCGCTCAAAGGAGGATTAAGGTTTGGGAAGAATGCATCCATTCCACGAAAAGTGCTTGTTGTTTTTCAATTCACCATTTCCATCGCCTTAATTATTGGCACTATCACGGTCAACAATCAAATTCAAGCCGCTAAAGACCGACCAATTGGTTATTCACCCAAAGGCATGATCACACTGGCTCCAGCATCTCCAAACTTTAGAGAGCAGAGAGAATTATTGAAGAAGGAAATCCTAAACACAGGCATGGCTTCGGCTGTTGGTTTTTCTGATTACTCCGTAACCAGTACGCTGGGTTGGAATCATGGCTTCTCTTGGGAAAGCATGGATCCAAATTATGATAAGTCATTCAATACAATCACTATTTCAAATGGTTATGCTGAGGCAGTAGATATGGAGTTTATTGCAGGTCGAGATTTCGACCCTAACTTTAAAACAGATGAAAACTCTATCATCATTAACGAATCTGCCTTAAAAGAAATGAAACTTGAAAATCCGATTGGTACTGTGGTTCGATATAATCCAAGCTGGAGAGAAGCTAAAAGCTATACGATTATTGGTGTAGTTAAAGATATGATTAAAGGGTCACCTTTTCAGCAAACAGATCAATCCATTATGTTTTTAGATCAAGATCAGGACTACATAAACTATATGTATGTCAGACTAAACCCTGATATAAGCGCAAGCCAATCGTTACCAGCCATTGAAAAGGTTTACAAAGAGATTTTGCCCGAAGCACCATTCGACTATCATTTTGCGGATGACGATTACAACAGAAAGTTTGAAGCAGAACTTAGAATTGGAAAACTCGCCAGTTTTTTCACACTATTGGCTATTCTTATCAGTTGCCTAGGCTTGTTTGGGCTATCGGCTTTTCTTGCAGAACAACGCACCAAAGAGATAGGGATAAGAAAGGTACTAGGTGCAAGCGTAGCTAACTTATGGAAGCTTCTTTCTAAAGATTTTGCCTTGCTGGTCGTTGTATCGTGCTTTATTGCCATTCCAGTATCTTATAAGGTACTACAAGGTTGGTTAGATGGCTATGAAGTAAAGACTCAATTATATTGGTGGGTATTCGTCATTGCAGGAGCAGGTGGACTAATTGTTACCTTGATTACAGTTAGTTTTCAAGCTATAAAAGCGGCCATGGCCAATCCAGTAAAGAGTTTAAGGTCAGAATAACCTCATTATCCCTTTTAGTAAAGTTACTTGTGATGATCTAACAAAGATTTCTCCTTCCTGTTATTAATTTTAAATTTGTAACCTTCTAGGCTTGATTTTTGTTTAAGTTAGATAACTTAGATGATCTAAGCTTTTAATTCTTACTTGTTTAACACGGGTAAATAAAGAATATGTTTATGAAAAGTACCTCCTCACTATTTGCTATTGTGGCGGTCTGTTTGTTATTCACTTCTTGTGAAAACGAAGAACCACCTATTTCTTTTGCCTCTAACCCTGGGTTCTTTACCAAATGGGTTCTTTCAAAAGAAGGAGCTACTTGTAATCAAGGCGGCACATACACAGGAAGTAATCAAAATCATAAGACAGAACTAATTATTTTACCAAATTTAACCTATAACTATGTAATAGATGGAGAACTCGTACAAACCGGCAGTTTTTTTGCTCAAAACGGGAATATTACATTCACGCCTTCAATTCACCCTAATGATATTAATCTATATTCAACCTATATCTTAACTGGGCCCAACTTATTCATCACAACCACTGAATTACTCAACTCAGGAAGCAGAGAAATATGCAATGTAAAAAGAGTTTACACCAGAGAGCGTTAACAAGACCAAGACATCAAACAAACCTAATGTAAGTTTATAAATATTGAAAATTACTTGTTAACACGATAGATCTTCCAAAAGCTAAATGGTTCTCCCTCTAAAGTTAGTCCTTGTAAATCGATTAAAAATTCAGAAGCTTCATCACTATTCCAAAACTCTATTTTATTATCTCCATTCTCATTTGTCAAATTCATAACCTTCCAATCTATAACTAATCTTTTATCGACCTGTGTATGTTCAGGTAATTTAACGTCATATTTTGGTGAGTAAAAATCCTTCGATTTACTATACCCATTCTTAAGCATTAAAGTATAAACACCTTTGGCTTTATCCGCCCCCATGGCTACAACTTCCGCACCTGATTTACTATAAAATGCTAAAACTCCACCAGCACCTTGACTACCAAAAACCGCTACAGATGGCCCTTTATAAACCTCAACTCTATCGATACTCGTAGCTGGTAAAGCCGAAATATCTTCAATTCTAACTGGAGAATCATCTAATAAAATCATAGGGGATAATGCTGACAATTCTCCTTTACTACTATCAAAACCAATTGCATCTCTAATATGGATAAATAAAGCTGACCCCACAAGTTCTATCTTGACTCCAGGAATTCGCCCTTGCAAAGCTTGAAATGGATTGTTAAAAGCACTAGTGCTAGTTCTATTAAATGAAACAGTATAATCACTAGCTCCATATACGTTATTTTCATTTCCTTTTTTTTGCTCCCCTCTTTCTGCCTCAACAACAAAACTCCCTAAATCCATAAATTTCGTTGAATCAAAACCATTAACCGGGTTTATAAATTTTCTATAAAACGCATCTTTATTAAAACTGCTCAATAAATCGCTTTCCAAATCAAATGTTTCAACTGAATTAAAAGCCGCTTCCATAGCAGGCGGCTCAGAAATCATGGAGTCTATTTCAAGTACAGCTGTTGAACGATTATTTCGCTTCTTTACTTGAATTACAACTTCGTGATCTTCGAAGTATTGAAGGTCGGTAAAATTAAAGCGTCCATTCTCATCCGACTTAGCTTCAGCCAAGAGAGGAGGGGTCGTATTTTTATTTAAAAAAGTAACAGTAGCCCCCTCTTCTATTTTACCATTAATTGATTTTTTAACTATACCATCAATTTCAAGTCCTTTCTCAGCAACAAAGCTTGGTTCAGATTTTTCTTCCTTAAGAACATCATCCCATGTAAACCTTGACCAACCTTGAGTTAGCAAAAGTAAATCTAAATGACTCTTAGCTTTGGTGTTATTTAGATCAAAATAGTACATAGGGTCTTCTACAAACCCCTTCAAGTCTGAAGTGAGTAACAAATCGGAAACAATTGTATTATCTGGTTTTTGGTCAAATGTCTTACCGAGATCGATAACACTAACAGAAAACACCCCTTGAAGTGGGTCGCCATTCGGATTCCGCAAATTAACATTTGCCTCAACTTTACTCCTAAAAGAGTATTCACTTTGAATTCCGGTGACATCAACCTGAACTGATTCTTTAGAAACAAAAATCAATCTATCTGAGAGCACATTTGCATCAGAATCTAACAACGAAATATGCGCTAACCCTGATAAAAAGTGGCTCAAAGGTAATTCAATAACGGCTGTTTCATTCTCCAGATTAGGTTCAAACGCATACACAACCTCACCTCTAGTATGAATTATTATAGAGTATTTCTGAGTCCTATCTACACCCTTGCTTCTGACCCTTATTTTTAAGCTATTTTCAAGATTATCGACCCACAAAACAAAACCTTGCTCTTCAACCTTGGGAAGGTTATATTTTTTTTCTCTTCCATCAATTAATGCATAATAAGTATCACCTATAACAGGAGTGAAAGAAAAACTTCCCATACCCCTATGTTGTGAGTTAATTTTACCAACCTCATACCCCTTCTGATTTACAATCTTACCAGTAAAATTAATCCCCTTACCTCCAATGTCAATCGCTTTAAACCCTAATCGACTTCTAACTCCTCCTACTAGATAACCACCCTCTGGAAAGAACTGTAAATCGACTTCATCAGACACTACTTCTTTAGAATCCCAAAACTTATCTATTACCACTATCTCCTTTTCAAAAAAATAACTTTGATCATTATTCTTCATCCAATTACTATAGCCTTTAACAAAATAACTGCCTGCTGGTAGATCATCACTTAACTCTAAAGAACCATAACCAAATCCTGAGTCAGAAAAAATCTTTCTTTTATCTATTAACAGCCCATCCTTATTATACAAATCCACATACACTATAGTACTAATCGGTGAAGGAATATTATGAGACCCAGCTACCGCATAGGTTTGAAACCAAACTACCTCTCCAACAGAATAGTATTTTCGGTCGGTGTGGATATAAATTTTCTCTACAGGGTTAGATATGTTAAACTCATCTAAAGCTACGCGAATAGCCTCTGGAGAGTACATCTTCTGAGAAATTAGTTTACCCTGAAAGCAGGAAAAACAAATCACAAACAACACAAACTTAATAAAGCATTTAACCATATTGCGAATATCCTAATTAATATTATAATAACAAAATTATAAAAAATAAACTACCTGCCTACTTTCCAACTAATTGACCATCAGACAAAACTGATCTATGATTATATTCAAATTGTAACGAAGTGCTTGACAGAAGTATTTAAATAGATGATTCAAGTTTCTAAAATTCACCACCCCAATCATATACACAATTTTCATAGTCTATCTAAGCAATTTGTAAAACAAAAACATGATAAAGAGCCCTAAGTCATACAAAACAGACACAACAAAGGCATCCATAACGTCTAAACAAAATAGCTATAAACCAATTGATTGCAGACATTAAAACATTGAAAAAAGAAAGTAGTTTGCCTTAAACAATGTTCGGCCACCCAAACAAAACGGTTTGATTTTAGGCGTATAAATGGCTAATATCAAACCGTTTTTCATATATCGCTTTTGTCAAATCCATGATCAAACTCAGAGCACTTTCTATTTCGCTACTTGCTTTTTTTATCTTCACTGGCTGTTCTACTGAAAAAGAAGAACCAACAAAAACAGTAGTAATTCAGGGTGAGCTTATCAACTTCGATAACGCCACCAAAACCCTAAGCGCCAGAGGTAGCCTAGCAAGTTTAACAGGCATTCAAAACGTTGAGCTTTCTGTAGATGCTAACAATCGTTTCTCTACTTCTTTTGTATTGGAAGAAGAAGGTTACTTTAGTGTGGGAAGAAATCAACTCTACTTAAGCCCTGGTGACAGCTTGGTGGTGAGTCTTGATTATATGGATCCGAACAAGGCTACTTTCGAAGGTAAAGGAGCAGAAGTAAACCGTTATTTAATGGACGTTCCGTTTCCGAAAAGCGGTTCCTACCTTTCTGGCGGAAGAGAAGTTAAATCTCCTGATGTACAAGACATCGTTAAACTAGCCGACACAGAAAACGCGGTCCGATTAAGCAAACTGGAAAACGTGAAAAATGCTTCCGCGAAGTTTATAGAATTTGAAAAACTTAGACTCGATTTAGATTACATCAACACTTTAGAAAGCTTCCCGATTTACGCCAGTTTTAAAGATTACTTTGAGTTTAGTGATGAAAATTGGATTAAGGCCATGACGCCAGCCAAAGAAATTCTGAATGAAAAAACAGCCAACTTAGACCAGAATAAATACATGGAACACCCCAATTTCAGAGATATGCTAGGGGTATTCGGTAACGAGAAGTTCAGAAATAGTGGCTTTTTTACTGATTTCTCCCTAACACCTGAAATGAAGGAATTCCAAAAAACAGAGTCCTTTCTATACTCTCTCAAAAATGCGGGTTTAGTAGATAGTATTGTAGTTCAATCGAAAACCGTAATGGCCGAATTGAAAAACCCCGACTACCAAAACGCCATTGAATACACCCTGTCTTCTTACAATAGCCTCGACCCCGGACATGCCGCCTATGATTTTGTAATGAACACCGAAAGCGGTGAAAAGCACCCGCTTTCTGAATACAAGGGCAAAGTCATTTATGTCGATTTTTGGGCAACATGGTGCGGCCCTTGTATAGCGGAAGAACCAGCTTATGAACAGCTAAAAGAAGACTACAAAGGAAAAGACATCGAGTTTCTTTCTGTTTCCATTGACACGAACGTTAAGGCCTGGGAAAACTACATTCAGAAGAAAGGCTGGACGGAAAAGACCTATTTAATCAGTCAGGCAGAATTGGCCGATTACAAAATCAACGGCATTCCGCGCTACCTGCTTATTGACGAGAATTTTAATATTGTTACTGCCTTTGCTCCTCGCCCTTCAGAAGAGAAAGTACGCACCATGATAGACGAGCTGCTTTAAAAAACATTCAATCACCACAACCAAAAGGGAACTGCTTAGGTGGCTCCCTTTTTTTATGTCTTGTCGTCACCATCTTCAAAATCATTTTTATATATCGAGAATTATAGATATGTTTGAGCCATGGATTTAAAGCTAGCGACTGAAATAGCAAAATGCCTTTCAAACCCAACGCGGTTACAGATCATGGAATGGTTGAAGGAGCCAGAAACTCACTTCCCCCCACATGAAACATTACAGCATTTTAATGATGGAGTATGCGTAACCTACATTCAAGAAAAGGCAGGTCTCTCTCAGTCTACCATTTCGACTTACCTAACCAATATGGAAAAGTGCTCTTTATTGGTTTTAACACGTCATGGTAAATGGTCATACTTTAAACGCAATGAAGAGACCTTAAAAGAGTTCTCTGAGTTCATATTATAAAAAATTTAAACTTTCAAATCTATATATAGAGATATGTAAATGCTATGAATATCGTGTATGACATATTAGGATGGACCGGGTCCGCACTAATAATTTCTGCTTACGCTTTGACTTTAAAGGAACAAAACCGCTGGTTGAACCTCGGGAAATACCTCAACCTACTGGGCGGCCTTTTAATTGCCATCAACTGTTTCCATTACAACGCAATTCCCCCATTTGTAACTAACTTACTATGGAGTGTGATTGCCACTTTAACTATTTATAGATCAAGAAAGAAAACACTATTGAAAAGTTCAGTTCAAACGAAATTATAAGAGATGAAAATATTAATTATCGGAGGCAATGGTACAATCGGAAAGAAAGTATCGGCCCATTTTAGAGAAAAGAACGAAGTATTTGTTGGCGCAAGAACCAATGGGGATGTACAAATTGACATTGCTGATATTGCATCCATTACATCTGCTTTAGAAGGATTAGGAAAATTAGACGCCATTATCTGCATTGCTGGCGAAGCCAAATGGGCCAACTTCAATGAGCTTTCAGAAGAAGATTATTATATCGGATTAAGAAGCAAATTGATGGGGCAAGTCAACCTTGTCAGAATTGGTCAGAACTATCTAAACCCAGAAGGTTCGATTACACTTTCAACAGGTATTTTAGCCGATGATCCAGTGGTCAAAACTACGAGTGCGGCCATGGTCAATGGCGGAATTCACAGTTTTGTACAAGCGGTTGATCTAGAAATGGAAAATGGCATTAGAGTAAATGTGGTCTCGCTCGGTATGGTAGAAGATGCTTACGACAAGTACAAAGACTATTTCCCTGGCCATAACCCAATTCCGATGAACAAAGCCATCAACGCTTATGTAAGAAGTGTAAATGGTAGAGGTCGTGGCGAAGTGATCAGGGTTTATGAATAGCAGTATTCACCATCTAAAAAACTCCACTAGCAATTCTCTGAATTCTTCTTTTCATTTAAAATACCTATACTCATTCGACCATATATATCGAAAAACACTATGAAAAACCTATTGCAAAAAACCACCTCCTTACTTGTACTCACTGCTGTACTTTTTGCCTGTAAGCCAGAAGTAAAAGTAGCACCCGATAGCTTTACAGTAACTGGAACCATCGAAGGGCTCGACACTGAATACATGTCGAGAAGCTATAAGGATGCCGAGGGAAATAGAGTTTCTGACTCCATTTTTGTGGAGAATGGAAAGTTTACCTACACCGCAAAAATCAGTGAACCGGAATTTATTGTTTTTTGGCCGAATGTAGAAAACACCATCAAAAGAACCGACAGAGGCTATTACCCAGCCAAATCTTCTCAATTTGCTTTTCTAGCAGCTCCCGGAGATTACATCGAGTTTAAAGGAGAGGTAACCGATTTTGTAGACGCCTACCCTACCGGAACTCCAGCTAATGACGATTTGGCGAGCATCAACAGCAAAATTTTTCCGCTATTGAATCAAGCTGTGAACATGCAGTTAGAGCAAAACAAGCTAGAAGACACCGACCCACGTTATCAAGTGCTTACCGATTCGATGAACCTACTGAATGAGAAAGTAGACGAAATGAAAAAAGAGTTTGTGGCCTCTAACCCAAAGTCAGAAGCCGCTGCTTGGTACTTGTCAGATATGATGGTACGCAGTCAGGTATCACAAGATGAAGCCATTAAAATCTTTAAGTCTTTCGACAAAGGCTTGGCAGGATACACTTACTACGAGGCTGTAGCGCAAAGAGTAGAAGGAATTGAATCTACTATGGAAGGAAAAATCATTCCGAATTTCACCAGTAATGCCACACCAAATGGCGAGACTTTTGAGCTTTACAGTTTAAAAGGAAAATATGTATTGGTAGATTTCTGGGGAACATGGTGTGCGCCTTGTATTGCCGAAATGCCAACCGTAAAAGAGTACCAAGAAAAATACAAAGATCAGTTAGTCATCTTGGGCATCAACAGCGGAGACAGCATGGAAAAGATGGTTCAGTTTCTTGATAAATACGACTACGATTGGCAACAAGTACTAGCCCAAAACGAAACTGAAGATCTTGTGCTAAAACTAAATGTAGCGGGCTTCCCTACCAAATTCATTTTAGACCCTGAAGGAAAAATCATTAAACGCTTTGTAGGCAGTACCGAAGAGGCTTTTGATGTGCTAGATGAGATTTTAGAATAGTACTTCATCAGGTAAACAAAAAAAGAAAGGCCATTCTAACAATTAGAATGGCCTTTCTACTATTTCTGACCGATGGACTCATCCATTAAAGAGAATGATCATTAGTTCCATCCCCCACCGAGCGCCTTATAGATATTGACCATGGCGTTCATTTGCTGCATTTTAGTTTCAACCAGTTCAAACTTAGATTCTAAAGCATCGCGCTGTGTCAATAATACTTCCATATAATCTGCCCTTGCCGATTTGAAAAGGTCATTTGAAATACTGATCGACTGTGAAAGCGCATCAACTTCTTTCGCTTTCAAGTCATAGCTCTGTTTTAAATTTTCAATGTTTGAAAGCTGATTGGCTACCTCAACAAAAGCACCTAAAATCGTTTTCTCATAATTGAAAACAGCCTGAATTTGCTTTGCATTAGCATTGTTGTAAGTCGCTTTAATCTCATTCTTATTGATCAAGGGCGCCATAAGATCACCCGCCAATGAGTACAGTAATGACTCAGGGGCTTTAAGCAAAAAGCTTGGATTAAAAGCTTGAAGACCAACACCAGCACTAATCCCTACTGAAGGATAAAACCTAGCTCTGGCCACTTGCACATCTAACTTCGAAGCTTGTAGCTCTAATTCTGCCTGTCTAATATCAGGTCGATTTGCTAGCAACTGAGAAGGAATTCCTGAATGAATTTGCTCTGGAATCAAATCGTTGAAAGTTTTAGAATCACGCTCAACTGATTGAGGGTAACGACCCACCAAAAAGTTAATTCGGTTCTCCGTTTCAATAATTCTCTGCTGAATATCAAACTGTAAACTACGAGTATGGTATACCTCAGCTTCGAATTTACGCACGGCCAGTTCTGTAACTCTAGCGGCTTCTTTCTGTAGCTTTACTATTTTCAACGCATCACTCTGAATTACAATGTTCTGTTTGACAATGTCCAACTGATTATCCAAAGCCAATAACTCATAATATGAATTAGCAATTTCAGCAATAAGATTAGTGACCATGAAGTTCTTCCCATCTACAGAAGAGAGGTAACGTGTTAAAGCTGCTTTTTTGGAATTACGCAGTTTACGCCAAACATCCACCTCCCAAGTAGCATAAGCCACCACCATAAAGTCACCCAAAGGTTCTGGAAATTCTCTACCTGGTTCAATGTCAGTATTCGCCTCTAGTGCACCATTACGAGTATATCGTCCTACTTTATCTACTCCCGTTCCTGCTCTTAAATTCACCGAAGGTAAGTATTCACCTTTCTTCGCACTTACCTCGTTTCTTGCAATCTCAATTTCTTGAAGAGTAATATTCAATTCTTGATTATTGCTTAGGGCAGTATCAATTAATGATACCAAGTAAGGATCGGTAAAGTATTCCCGCCATTGCATATTGGCGGTGTTAGTGGTATCCTGATCGCTGTAATAACGGTCAGGCACATCTGTATTAGCCACTTTTTGTGCTAATTCTGGAGCCGTACAAGCCGAAAAGGCCATTAACAAACCGGCTACGACTATGTATTTATATTTCAATCTATTACGCATTTTTAAATCGTTCTTCGGTTAATGGTCTGTCGTGTTCATCTCTAATCAATTGACGGCCTTCTGCCATTTTCGCAAAAATGAAATAGAGCCCTGGTATTATAATTACCCCGAAAATTGTTCCGAGCATCATACCCCCTAATGCCGAAGCGCCAATTGTTCTGTTTCCAATTGCACCGGCTCCAGTGGCTATTACAAGCGGAATCAAACCAGCCACAAAGGCAAATGATGTCATTAAAATTGGTCGGAAACGCGTTTTTGCTCCCTCAATAGCTGCTTCAAGAATTGTAAACCCTTGCCTATGTTTCTGCACAGCAAACTCTACAATTAATACAGCATTCTTTCCAAGTAAACCTACCAGCATAATCAGTCCAATTTGAGCATAGATGTCGTTATCTAAACCCATCAATTTGAGTAACAGAAACGAGCCAAATACCCCCACTGGAATTGATAGAATAACCGCAAGTGGTAAAAGGAAACTTTCGTATTGAGCTGCCAAAACAAAGTATACAAAGGCCAAAACAATGATAAAAATGTAAATAGCTTGGTTTCCACTACTGGCCTCGTCATATGACAGTCCTTCCCAAGCAATATCATAACCCTTAGGTAAGGTTTCCTTGGCCACCTCATTGATTGCCTGAATAGCATCTGCAGTAGTATATCCTTTTGAAGGTAAGCCCCTGATAGAAGCTGAGTTATACATGTTGTACCGTGTTACCTCATTTGGCCCTTGTTTCTTCTCAATTTTCATAAAAGCTGAATAAGGCACCATTTCTCCATGATCGTTTTTAACAAAGAGTTTTAATACATCTGAAGGAAGTTTTCTGAACTGAGGATCTGACTGAACATACACTTTGAAGAAGCGCCCAAACCTAATAAAACCTTGCTCATAAGTACTACCAATCAGTATGTTGAGGTTTTCCATGGCATCATTAATAGAAACCCCTTTTTGCATTGCCAATTCATTGTCTATCACCAATTCATATTGAGGATAGTTGGCAGCAAAGAATGTAAACAGACCTGTCAACTCTTCACGTTTACCCAAATCCTCAATAAACTGCTTATTGATTTTATCAAATTCTTGGTAATCGGTATTGGTAGTTTTGTCTAACAAACGCATAGAAAAACCACCCGAAGAACCAAAACCAGGTACTGCTGGCGGCTCGAAAAACTCTACCACAGCCCCAAGCCCTTTCGACTTTTCTTCCAGCTCTTCCATGATTTCCTTCACGGATTCTTCTCGATCTCCCCAAGGTTTAAGGTTAATGAGACAGGTTCCTGCATTAGAGCCCCTTCCCTCGGTCATAATTTCATAACCTGCCAATGAAGAAACCGATTCTACCCCGTGAATTTCTTCACAGATTTTCTGAAGTTTTTGAGATATCTGATTGGTTCTTTCCAAGGTGGAACCTGGAGGGGTTTGAATAATTGCATAAATAGTACCTTGGTCTTCGCCCGGAATAAAGCCTGAAGGAAGTACTTTGCTTTCTAAGTATATGCCCGCACAAAACGCTATCAAAATACCGAAAGTCACCACTCTTCTGTTTACAATCCGCCTTAACAAGGACGTATACTTCCCAGTCATTTTCTCAAAGGCATTGTTGAACCCATCTAGGAGCTTGTTCATTACCGTTTTTTTCTTGGGCTTACCATGATTGTTCTTTAAAATCATGGCACAAAGCACAGGCGTAAGCGTAAGCGCCACCACACCAGAAAGTACAATGGCAGAAGCCATGGTAATAGAAAACTGCCGGTAAAAAATACCCACTGGGCCAGTCATAAATGCCAGCGGTACAAAAACGGCTGTCATTACCGCGGTAATGGCTATAATGGCACCACTGATTTCATGCAACACTTCTTGCGTAGCCACATAAGGCGAAAGATTTTTCTCTTCCATTTTGGCATGCACTGCTTCCACCACAACGATGGCATTATCTACCACAATACCAATGGCCAACACCAGCGCAAACAGCGTAATTAGGTTAATGGAAAGACCAAAAAACTGCATTACGAAAAATGCACCAATTAACGAAACAGGAACGGCAAGTGTAGGAATCAAAGTAGATCGCCAGTCGCCTAGAAATAGGAAAACCACCACAGCAACAAGGATAAAGGCTTCTCCTAAAGTGTGCAGCACCTTATCAATTGATGCATCTAAAAATTGAGATACATCATAGCTGATTTTATAGTCCATTCCGGGAGGGAAATTGGCTTTCATTTCCTCCAGTTTAGATTTCACCTCCGCAATTACATCACTGGCATTACTTCCATAATTCTGCTTTAATACAATAGCGGCAGAAGGATGCCCGTCCAAATTAGAGTAGATATCGAAAAACTCACTTCCCAATTCAGATTTGGCTATATCCTTTAGGTGAATGCTTTCCCCTTCAGAATTAGCCCTAATGATGATATTATCATATTCCTCAGGTTTGTTAAACCTACCTTTATAGGTAAGTACATACTCCAACGATTGAGCTGCAATACCAGAGCTTTGGCCAATCCTGCCCGGCCGACCAATAATGCTTTGCTCTGCCAAGGCTTCCATTACTTCTTCCACAGAAATATTATAGGCACGCATTCTATCTGGGTTCAGCCATATACGCATGGCATAAGTTCTACTACCCAAAATCTGCGATCTGGCAACCCCTTTAATCCTGTTAATTTCGGGGATCATCTGAACGTTGGCGTAATTGTAAAGGAACTTCTCATCCATACTTTCATTGTCCGCATACAGGTTGACATACATCAGCATACTTGGCTGAATCGGTGTAATGATTACCCCTTCCCGTTGCACTAATTCTGGCAGCAACGGCATTACTTGGTCTACCCGAGTTTTCACCCGGATAACCGCCAAATTGGGATCTGTACCGGGTTCAAAAACCACGTTTATGGTAGCCTCTCCAGCACTTGTAGCATCTGTGGCCATATAGCGCATATCTTGAACACCATTGATTGAATTTTCTAAAGTGATGAGGGTAGACTTCACCAAAACATCGGCACTAGAGCCAGGGTAAGCAATAAATATACTTACAGTGGTTGGTGCTATTTGGGGAAATTGAGAGATAGGCAGCTGCTTAATGGCCAGCCCTCCTATGAAAAGAATAACGACCGAAATCACAATTGCGAAGACGGGTCTGTGTAATATTTTATTAAACATTTTTTCTGATTTTAAGGAGGTAGATTATTCAGCGTATAAATTCAGATTAGACAACACAGTCAATGGCTGCACAAAGTCATAGCTGATCTCATCGTTTTCCCTAACCAAGCGTAGGCCTTCAAGAAGGATTTTATCGTTTTCTGACAACCCCTCTGAAACCGCAAATACATGGGGCATTTCAGCCGCAATTTTAATTTCTCTAGACCTAACTACATTGTGTTCGTCTATCACGAATACATATCTTTTGTCTAGAATTTCGAATGTAGATTTCTGAGGAATTAGCAATGCGTTTTCCAGTGGCACACTCATTAATACATTACCCGTTCCGCCATGGCGCAATAGGCCATTCGGGTTTGGAAATGTTGCCCTGAAAGCGATGTTTCCGTTTTCATTATTAAAATCCGCTTCTATGGTTTCTACAACTCCGGCCTGATCGAACTGCTTATTATTGGCCATTAAGAGCTTTACGTTAACGGCCTCGACACTTTGTATTTGCGACTTATAATCCAAGTATTCTGCCTCTGGTACATTATAATACACCCACATTTGACTATTGTCAGAAAAGTTTGAAAGCAGTTCACCTTCTTCTAATAAACTTCCTTCACGAACATGAAACCTATCGATGATTCCATCAAACGGAGCTCTAATTTCTGTGAACTGTAAATGAACTTGTGCCAATGACAATTCGGCCTTGGCTTTTTCTAATGTTGCCTGCGCTAAAGCCAATTCATTTGGAGCTACCACATTGCCATCGGCCAACTTTTTAGTGTTTTGATATTCTATTTCTGCAAAATTGACTTCCGCTTGTGCCTTTTGTAATTCGGCTTCGTAGAGCTTAGGCATAATCTTAAATAGCAGTTGGCCTTGCTTTACAGATTGGCCTTCATCAACATAAATTTTCTGCAAGTAGCCTCTTTCTTGAGCGCGCAACTCAATATGGCGAATAGAGCGAATTTGACTTACATAATTTTTGGTTATGGAAGTATCCATTCGAGCAGGACTTGTCACTGAAAACTTGGTTTCAATTTCGTGAACTTCCTTTTTTGTTTCACAGCTTGTGGATAGTAACAATGCACACAAACTTGTAAGCATGAGAATTTTCTTCATCACAATTTTGGGATTTAAAACAATAAGATTTTAAGGGTATTTCTTTTGAGATTAGTGCAAACAAGCACAAAATGATCTCCTGTGACTTTGATAAATCACTTAACAATTAGAATTTTAGACTAAGTTATCAGATAGAAACCTAACCTATTGACAATAAGTATTATATGCGGAAAACCTGATATACAATATACCAGTGGCGAGAAGTTAAATAGGAAAAACGTTGTGTAAAAGTTACTTTTTTAACCCTTCGGCTAGAGAAAAAGCCAAGCAACAGTAAGCACAAAATAGCCGCCATATATGCGCTACCCGCAAGGTGCTTTTTTGAAGAAGTTAGTTCTTCTTCAATCTCAGTTTCAACAACATCAACATTGAAGGTCTTTTCAAAATCTGATAACGGAGCTTCTGAAATAAAAAGCTGATGATCTTGAGCAACTAGAGGTATAACTTCAGTGCTTTCATTCAACAGTTCAGAACACGTTGCAGAATCCTGATTTAGTTGTGCGTATGGATAGCCCCAGACATTCAATACCAGAATGCCTATTGCTAAAAAATACCTGATACGCAGATTTTTCATCAGGCGCCAAAGCTACACTACGTAAATTATAATGCCAAGCATAGATTTGTTAATTATTTATGAGTTGATAAAAATTATAATCCGCTGATTTTGAGGAAGCATCGAGGTTAATCTAAAGTGCCCATTTTCATGAAAAATCAACTCTACGGTTCGAATTTATATCCTTAAGAAAGTTATGGAACTAAGTTTAGACAAAAAATTGAGTTGATTGGGTTTTGAATTTAACCGCAAAAAAGACAGAGAGTCGTAAAGAGGGAATAACCCAACGAATCATCGTTTGCAACTAAAGATACCTGGCACTTTCAAGGCTCCCTCTAACCATCGTTTACAACGAGGATTATCGCTACTGTCAATACTCTTCACCAGAATATCTACTACACTAGTCCGTTATTCGCACACTACTTTTAATCCTGCCCCAGGAACTAAAGATATTCGCCCTTACAGGGCTTATTTGATCTTATATTATACAGGGAACGGGCTACGCCCGTCCCTACAATATGACGCCCTTTCAGGGCTTTCGGTTCAAAATATCTAGTTTATTAAAAGCGATAAAGAGCCAAAGAATACCACCTCTACCAGCCCTGAAAGGGCGTCATATCCAAACGAAGGGTGCAACCCTTCGTGAAAAGCACCTCTCCTATTTAAGCCCTGAAGGGGCGTAATAAGCTATTCTCTGCAATTTTCTCAAAACATTACTTACATTTGATAGTATCATATGACACTATCATGAAGCCGCCTTACGAAATAACCAACCTTATTTTAAAGCTCATCTCCTCCATTTCGGAGAGAATTGGCGAGATCAATGCTTCACATCTAATCAAACCCCAAACCGAGTTAAGAAAAAGGAATAAAATCAAAACCATTCAGTCATCTCTTGAAATTGAGGGGAATACGCTAACGGTTGAACAAATAACAGCCTTACTAGATAACAAAAGGGTAATTGCTCCCGCTAAAGACATTACCGAAGTAAAAAATGCCATTACAGTATACGATAGCATTCAGGCTTACAAGTTTGACTCCATCAGCGACTTCAAAAAAGCACACAAAACATTGATGTATAATTTGATTGATTCGGCAGGCGAGTTTAGAAAAACAGGCGTTGGAGTGGTCAAAGGATCAAAAGTTCAACATTTAGCACCACCAGGCCCAATTGTAAATGGTTTGATGAACGAGCTTTTTAAATACCTTAAGCAAAACGATGACATCCCCCTGATCAAAAGCTGTGTTTTCCACTATGAACTAGAGTTTATACACCCTTTTGTAGATGGGAATGGAAGAATGGGACGCTTATGGCAAACCGTTATTCTAACCCAGCATAACCCCTTGTTTGAGTTCATCCCCGTTGAATCAATCATTAAAGAAAAACAAGATCAATATTATTTATCCTTAAACAGGGCAGATAAATTGGGGCAAGCCACTCCTTTTATTGAGTTTATGCTAAGCGTAATCCATGATGCGCTGGCCATTGTTTTAGACAGTCAACGACCGAGCCTTTCAAACCATGATCGCTTGATGATTTTCAAAGAGAAATTTACGGGGTTAGAGTTTTCGAGAATAGAGTACCTCAAACATTTCAAAGAAATATCTTCGGCAACCGCCAGTAGAGACTTAAAACTTGCTGTCGAAAAAGGCATCCTACTTAAACATGGGGATAAAAGGCTTACCAAGTATAAGTTTAGTTGAGCCACTTCTTCTACTCAAAAAACCGTCATAAGGATTTACCGCAAAGGACACAGAGAATCGCAAAGAAAGAGCGCATAATTCGTAGAAATCAAGCCGACTCAAGGCAAGTAAAGAGGCAGTTATTTGCACTCTCCTTTTTCATCCTGATCCCGATCGCTTAGTGGGAAGAAAAATGTATCCCGCCCTTACAGGGCTTATTTAATTTTGTGCTATACTGGGAACGGGCTGCACCCGTCCCTACAATATCTCGCCCTTACAGGGCTTTCAGTACAAAATATCTAGTTTCTTAAAAGACATAAGAGTAAAGGAATAAGGCTTCCCCCAGCCCTGAAAGGGCGTCATATCCAAACGAAGGGTGCAACCCTTCGTGAAAATCACCTCTACTATTTAAGCCCTGAAGGGGCGGAATAAGTAACGCGCACCACAGCCCAAGAAGTTATACTAAATGAAACTTTCTTTCTATTTTTGATTGGTGCTGAGAAATTGAAAACAACGTTAAAGAGGTTCCTCTTTCTACCCTTAAGAAAATTGTGGAGCTGGGTTTTAGGTGGAGAAATTGAGTTGTCGATAAAACTTTAATTTTAACCACAAAGGACACAGAGATGCGCAAAGCCTCTGAGTAGGCTGATAATAGAATATTTGTAGATCACTGCTTGAATATTTTGGCACTCTTTAGTTTCATTATAAAACCTTGGTGTTAATTTAAATGAACTGAAAAGAAATTACGATTATGGGGATTTTGAACAGCCTATTTAAGAAAAAAAACGAACCCAATTTATCAGAAATAATAACTGAAATTCCTGAAAGTTGGAGTGTACTCACTGGGCACAATAAAGGCAAACCAATGTTAGTGCGGAAGAACCTTGCATGCAACCGAATTGCTGGAAATAAAAATTATCCTACGAGTTGTGGAATTGCATTTAAACTTTTATCCCCAAATGCTGATGGTTTACCTGATATTGAGAACGAACCTGAATTAGATAATCTGGAAGATGATATTTTTGACTTTTTACAATCGGACTTGAATTCAATTGTCCCAATCGTTATAACGACCTCTGGATTTAAAGAGTTTGTTATCTACACAAAAGATTTCGCAGAATTTGAAGTGAGACTAAAAAAACTGAAACTGAAATATCCGAAATATCAACTCACAACCTATAACAAACCTGATCAAAATTGGAATACTTATAAATCGTTTAAATAAAAAAATGTCGCAGGTTCTCCGAACCTGTGACGATTATAATTCAGGACTCTGTCCTGATTTACTCACACCATAAAACAAATAGACTGTCGCGTCACAAACCTTAGCTCTGCTCGGTTAATTTCATGCTTGCGGTATGCAGGCTCACAGTGACGGTGCTGAGCCGTGGCTTATATAGAAGCCATGTCTATTCATAGTCCTTTGGTGCAAATCCCCCACCTACCGCCCCCGAGGGCAGACATCAGTGCAAATATTGGATTTCGGATGTCTCACTCATCAAAGGGAACAATCAATATAAACTACAATTGAGGTAAAAATAATTCACACCATCTCTTGCTTCCTTTTTTATATTAACTACATTTAAGGTAAATAATAAAGCAATGGGTAAACATAACCTTGGTGAATTCGAAGAAATCGTGCTCTTAACCGTGGCCATTTTACATGGTGAGGCCTACGGAGTAGCGATTATCGATGAAATGGAATCGCGCTTAGGCCGCTCGGTGAGCATTGGTGCTTTGCAAACGGTATTAAGAAGATTGGAAGACAAAGGATTTCTGACTTCTGAATTTGGCGAAGCCACCAAAGTGCGGGGCGGAAAAAGAAAGCGTTTTTTCACGGTAACCAGTTTAGGCAAAACCACTCTTCGCGAAGCCAAAGAACAACGCCTAAGCTTATGGAAAGCCATTCCAGAAATAGCACTTAACGATTAATCGTCATGCGGTCACATGACAATATTCAGCCTTCAAAGTTTTGGCTCAGGTTCTTCAGGTGGTTCTGCAGAGCCGAGTACAAAGAAGACATTGAAGGTGATTTATTAGAACGGTTTGAGGCGAATGCCGAAAACCACGGAGTACAAAAGGCAAAAAGGTTATTCAAGAAAGACGTGCTAAAGCTGTTCAGGCCCAGCATAATCCGAAAATTAGAAGGAAATCAAAAACTCAATTATTACGGTATGTTCAAACACAACTTATTAGTCAGCTACAGAAATTTTCTGCGCTACAAAAGCGCATTTCTAATCAATCTAATTGGCCTTTCCAGCGGATTGGCCTGCACCCTACTCATCTACCTTTGGGTAACCGATGAACTCAGCGTAGACAAATTCCACAAGCTCGATGACCAGCTTTATCAAGTCATGCTTCACCATGAAGAGTCGGGCACGCTCAATACGCAAGAAGACACACAAGCCATACTGGCCGAAGCCTTGGAGCAAGAAGTGCCAGAAATAGAAATTGGCTTACAGGCCACCCCCTCCTTTTGGTTCGGTAAAATGCCACTAACGACTTCCGAGAAAACGATTAAAGCTTCGGGCAGATTTGCCGGAAAACGCTATTTCGAGCTTTTTACATTTCCGCTGATTTATGGTTCAGCCACCAGTGCATTAGAAAATAAAGAGTCGATTGCTATTTCTGAAAGTTTGGCTACAAGCCTATTTGGTGACCCAGGAAAAGCAATGGGGCAAAACATAAAATGGCAAGTGCTCGAATTCAGTAGAGAGCTTCAAGTTTCGGGAGTTTTCGAAGATGTTCCCGCCAATTCTACTGAAGAATTCAACTTTGTTTTACCCTTCGATATCTTCGCTGATATACTGGGCGAAGGTAAACATTGGGGCAATTATAATGCGCTTACCTATGTCAAATTGACCAAAGGAACAGATGTTGACCAGCTCAATGAAAAGCTTGCGCCATTTGTGAAAGAGAAAGCGCCTAAATCTAATGTAACTCCGTTCGTTCGCCCCTATTCCGATAAGTACCTGTACTCCAATTATGAAAATGGTGTACAATCGGGTGGTAGAATAGAATATGTAAGACTCTTCTCTATTATTTCAATTTTCATTCTGATGATTGCCTGCATCAACTTTATGAACCTTTCTACGGCCAAAGCCTCACGAAGAACCAAAGAAATTGGCGTAAAGAAAGCCATTGGTGCCAGACGCGAAGCTCTGATTTGGCAGTATTTAGAAGAGGCATTTCTCATGACCTTTATTTCTATTCTGGTAGCCTTGGTATTGGTCGTGCTTATTCTTCCTCAGTTCAATGTGATTACGGGCAAGCAAATCGCTTTTCAATTCAGTTCTAATTTGCTCATTTTGCTTTTCGCCATTCTAGTAATCACTGGATTGATAGCGGGAAGTTACCCTGCGCTTTACTTGTCGGGATTCAAAGTAACTACCATTCTTAAAGGGAAAATTAAGAATTCATTGGGTGAACTTTGGGTCAGAAAAGGCTTGGTTGTTTTTCAGTTTACTTTATCTGTAGTACTTATTGCAGCCGTATTGGTGGTTTCAAAACAAATAGAATTCGTTCAGAACAAAAACATAGGTTACAATAAGGAAAACCTGATTCTCTTTGCCAACGAAGGCAAAGTGACAGAAAACCTAGATGTTTTTTTCGATCAGCTTAAAAACACGCCTGGAGTAATCAATGCGGGTGGCACGCAACATACCATTATTAGTGGCGGAAGTTACACCACCGATGTGCACTGGCCAGAAAAAAATGAGGCAGTGCAAACCCGATTCGGTAATATGACGGTGACTTATGATTTTATAGAAACGCTTGGCGTAGATATTATTGAAGGCAGAAGTTTTTCTAGAGAACTAACCACAGACATTTCTAAACTCATCATAAATCAGGAGGCAGTTAAGGTAATGGGGTTCACCAATCCAATAGGCCAAACCGTAAGACTTTGGGGCAAAGACATGCAGATTATTGGCGTGGTGAAAGACTTCAATTTCAGTTCTTTACATGAGCCAATCACCCCAATGTTCTTCAAATTAGAAGACCAAAGAATGATGAACATTTTGGTTCGGATTGAACCCGGACAAGAACGAAGCACCATTGATAGAATCTCAAAGCTTTACAAAGAATACAATGCTGGCTTCGATTTCAATTACACCTTTTTAGACCAAGATTACGCAATTCAATATGCTGCAGAAGGACGTGTTGCTACACTTTCTAAATATTTTGGAGGAATAGCCATTATCATTTCATGCTTAGGGATTTTTGGATTGGCTGCTTTTACCGCAGAAAGACGCTCTAAAGAAATTGGCGTAAGAAAAGCTTTGGGCGCCAGTAATTCAAACATCGTTAGGTTACTCTCTGTCGATTTTAACCAAATGATTGTATTGGCCATTCTGATTGCGCTTCCTCTAAGCTATTTCTTACTGAAATCATGGCTGGATGAATTCGCCTATCATATTGATCTTGAAATCTGGCATTTCTTATTGGCTGGCCTTGCTGCGCTCGTCATTGCATGGCTTACCGTAGGCTTACAAACCTTTAAGGCCGCCAGGGCAAACCCAGTAAAGAGCCTTAGAAGCGAATAAATCACCTATTCATATAATTAAAAAATCAGGTTTGAATAGGTCAATTCAAACCCGCAACAGATATGTAGAATAGTATTCCCCAAACAGCAAAGCAGTAAAAACTTAAAATTTAAACAACACAATTATGATTCAAAATCAGTTTACAAAAACAACAAAGGGTTGCTATACCCTGCTATTAAGCGCTATCGTTTTTCTTTTTAGCTCAAGTGAACTTAGAGCGCAATCAACCCCTAACAATCAGGACGAATTGAACCAAGTCATACTCCATTTCGACAGTCTTTTTTGGAAAAGTTATAACACTTGTGATGTCAAAAACATGGGTGAATTGCTCACAAATGACATTGAGTTTTACCATGATAAAAATGGTTTAACTACTTCAAAAAAGGCCCTTCTGGAAAGTATATCTTCCGGACTGTGCTCGAATGAAAATTCAAAGCTAAGAAGAGCAGCAGTTGAAAGCAGTGTTAAAGTCTATCCTATGAATAACTATGGAGCCATTATTTCAGGTGAGCATATTTTCTATGTCAATGAGACTGGTAAAGACGAATATGCAGAGGGGAAAGCCCAATTTACCCATTTATGGAAATTCGAAAACGGAAAATGGAAAATGGCTCGTGTTATCAGCTATGATCATAAGTCAATGCCGTACACCAATACTAAAGCGGCAGTGACGGTTTCATATAAACTATTGACCGAGTATGCTGGCCAATACAATGCTCCACAAACTGGACTGGTAACAATAACTAAAAAAGAAAATTCATTAGAGATGTCAGCAGGCTCAATGCAAATTGTCCTTAAGCCGCAAAATGACCATCTCTTTTTTCACGAACAGAGCAGCCTTACTTTTGAGTTTGTAAAAGATGTCAATAACAAAGTTGTCAAACTCATTGTAAGAGAAAACGGAGCGATTGCTGAGGAAGCAACGCGCATTAATTAACTCCTAAGACATGGCTCTCACCATATCTACCACCATGGTGAGAGTCAATTGCAAGAACCAACAACCGACAGAATCATTCTAGTCTAGTGTTTAAATATCAACTGATATAGTACTACTTTTGCGGGCTAAGTAATGAACATGGCGAAAGAGGAGCCCACCAAATTAAGTCCAGAACAGATTCGCCAATGCATTGAGGTATTGGAGAGCCTAAATGCCAACACCAACCAAATCTTCGATATCCCCAAAGAAGAGCGATTGGCTTTAATCATGGCCGCTGGTGCATTTTCTCGCCCTAGCAAAGAAGAACTTTTGAAGCGCAAAAGAGGCGCTAAAAAAGTAATCAAGAAGAAAATAGCAGCTAAAGACAAGGACGCAAGAAACGCCACGGGAATTAGAAGTGCGCGGGAAGCCTCCATCTTCATTGCTCCCACCATGATTGACCTTACAGGCAAGGAACATGAAAAAGAAGTCGAGCTGGAATCGCCACGAGAATGCTACGTGTGCAAAACCACTTTCAATAAACTTCACCATTTCTACGACACCATGTGCAAAGAATGTGGTGACTTCAATTATGCCAAACGTTTTCAAACCGCAGACCTCACCGGCCAAGTGGCCTTGGTCACAGGCTCTAGGTTGAAAATCGGCTACCACATTACTTTAATGATGCTGAGGGCTGGCGCTACCGTAATTGCCACTACCCGCTTCCCCATCGATTCGGCTTTACGCTTTTCTAAAGAAGCCGATTTCAAAGAATGGGGACACCGCTTGAACATTCACGGCTTAGATTTAAGGCATATTCCGAGCGTAGAAATCTTCTGCAATTTTATAGAGCAGACTTACGACAGGCTCGATATATTGATCAACAATGCGGCACAGACCGTGAGACGACCTTCTGGTTTTTACTCGCATTTGATGCCCAATGAAAGACTCAAGTTTGAAGAGTTAACACCCTTCGCCCAAGACCTTCTGGCTGATCACAACGACTGCATACAAGAATTAAGAACTTTAAGTGCTGGCTTTACTGAAGGCGAAAACAAGAATTTACCTGTAAGCTGGCACGGCAAACAATTGGGTATTGGACTAAGTGCTTCGGCTCAGCTCTCTCAAATCCCATACAGCATCGACAATTCACTTACTGCTAAAGAAGTCTTCCCCGAAGGGAAACTAGATGCGGATTTACAGCAGGTGGATTTACGAAAAACGAACAGTTGGCGATTGAAGCTTGGCGAAGTGCACACCAACGAAATGCTGGAAGTGCAATTGGTGAATTCCGTTGCCCCTTTTGTATTGTGCAACCGTTTGGTAAACCTGATGAAAAAGGAAAATACTGGCATTAAGCACATTATCAATGTGTCGGCCATGGAAGGTAAATTCCACCAATTCCATAAAGAACCGCGCCATCCACATACCAATATGGCCAAAGCCGCTTTGAACATGATGACGCTTACTTCGGCATCGGACTTGGCTAAATTTGGGATTTACACTAATGCCGTAGATACAGGTTGGGTAACAGACGAAGACCCTGCGGAATTGGCCAGAAGAAAAGAAGAACTGCATGATTTTCAGCCGCCATTAGACATTGTGGATGGTGCTGCCAGAGTAATGGATCCTTTATTTGATGGAATCAATACGGGGAAACATTGGTGTGGAAAATTCTTGAAAGACTACAAACCTACTTCTTGGTAAGTTAATCATTCGGCCTCGTTCACCCTTTTCCAATACACCGATTTACCGAACATGGGCATTTTCATATAGCCCCTCACCTCCAGTTGGTCGCCATCCAATTTGAGAATGCAATCGTATGATTTTCCCTTTTCAGGGTCGTATACTTTTCCTTCCACCCACTTTGAATCTTTGAAGGTAAAACCTTCTATCAAATCAATTCCAATGAGTGGCCTTTCCTTCAAACTTTCAATCTCATTATTAGCATCACGGATGACATGATCGCTATTGGCACTTGCTTTCAACCAAATAATTTCACCAGCATAGTGGCCCGCTTCTTTGTAAATTCTCACTTTCGCCTTCTTCCCTTCCGTCCACCAAACACCCAAAATGGTATCGGCAGTATCGGATGGTGTTTTAATAACAGACATCGTTAAAAGAAATATTGTAGCAATAAATTTCATAGGTAATAACTCTGTTTCAACCTGATCACCCGGCCTGTTGTTCTAAAACACGAGGGCTTTGATCAAAGATTGAGTGTAATCAAAAAACCTACTAAGGCCTTTAATCATTCGCGAAATAATCGGCTTATACGTAGAGCTCAAAATTATCAGACATATTTTTGGTCTTGTCTGTTTATAAAAAAGACTTCACCTTCGCCCAGCAATTCTATCTCACATTAAATAATATTAACTGGAATAGACAGTTCTCTGAATGAATAAATTACTATTTTTGAACGAGTTTAAGCAATCGTGAATAAGCAAGAAAAGAAAGTCAGAAGGAAGAAAAAGGTTGGTTCATACCAATACGGCAGTGTCATTTTTAGTGTGGCCTTGGCCTTATTTGTGGTGGGGCTTTTCGGAATGCTCCTATTACATACCAACCGCCTCACTTCGGTGATTCAGGAGAACATCGAGATTCAGGTATACCTCAACAAAAACACGTCAGAAAATCAACGTAACCGCATTCAGCGTGAGATATCTACAAGTCCTTACGTGCTCAAAAAAGAAGAAAAGCCTCAAATCACCTTTATTTCGAAAGAGGATGCGGCCAAGCAATTTGTTAATGATACTGGCGAAGATTTCTCAGAATTCTTAGGCGATAACCCACTGCGCGATGCCTTGGTGGTAAACATTGCTCCTGAGTTTCAAACCAATGCTAAACTAGATAGTATCGGCAATAAAATCGAAGCCATTAGTGGGGTTTATGAAGTCACTTTTGTAGAAAGTCTTGTAGATTCCATCAACAAAAACCTTAGAAACATAGGGCTAATCCTTTTGGGCTTTGCCACTATTTTGCTGATTGTGGTGGTTATGTTAATTAACAATACCATTAAACTGGCCCTTTTCTCTCAGCGATTCTTAATTCGAAGTATGCAATTGGTGGGCGCTACCAGTAGCTTCATCAAAAAACCATTTCTAAAAAGAGCACTTTTTCATGGCGCCATAGCTGGAGTTATTTCCGCACTATTGCTTTATGGATTGCTTCAATTTGCCAATACCAAAATAGAAAGGTTAGTAGAACTTCAGCAAGAAGTTTTCATCTTGGCGCTTTACGGCTTACTCATTATTCTGGGAAGCTTTATTGCCTTTATCAGCACCTATAGGGCCATGAACAAGTATTTAAAAATGTCACTAGACGAACTATACTAATATGTCTGAAAATAAAAAGAACTTCGCCTTCGGGAAAGAAAACTACAAATGGATGCTCATTGGATTAGGCGTTTTGCTCTTGGGCTTTTTCGTTATGTCTTTAGAAAGCAACCCACAAGGCCAAGGTTTTCTTGGGCTTACTTTAGGGCCAATTATCATCCTTGCCGGTTTCATCATTGAGTTCTTTGCCATATTCAAGAAAGATAAGAACGATTAATGACCATTATTGAATCGATTATTCTTGGCATCGTTCAAGGATTAACAGAATTTCTTCCTGTAAGTAGTAGCGGACATTTAGAAATAGTAAAAGCCATTTTAGGCGACACTAGTGTTCCTGAAGAAAGTTTATTGATGACAGTAGTGCTACACGCTGCCACTGCCCTAAGTACCATTGTAATTTTCAGAAAAGAAATCAGTGAATTGGTCATGGGCCTTTTCCAGTTCAAGAACAACGACCAGTTCAAGTATTCCTTAAAAATAGTAGCCTCAATGATTCCTGCAGCCGTTATTGGCGTGCTCTTCGATGAAGAAATTGAATCGCTATTTGGCGGACAACTGTTATTGGTGGGCTGTATGCTTATTCTCACTGCAGGCCTTCTATTCTTAGCCGACAAAGCCAAAAAAACCGACAAAGCAGTATCAATGCCCAACGCAATCACTATCGGTATTGCACAGGCCATTGCCATTTTACCGGGCATTTCACGTTCTGGCGCTACCATTTCTACTGCCGTACTTTTGGGCATCGACAGAGAAAAGGCCGCTCGTTTCTCCTTCTTAATGGTGGTTCCATTAATCTTAGGAAAAGTAGCCAAAGACATGCTTAGTGGCGATATCGCTTCTAGCCAAATTGAAAGCGCTTCCCTCATTGTTGGCTTTTTAGCTGCTTTTCTAGCTGGCCTTGTAGCTTGTAAGTGGATGATCGCCTTGGTGAAGAAAAGTCAATTGAAATATTTCTCATTCTATTGCTTTGCCGTTGGTTTAGGTGCAATAATCTACACCTTCATATAATGCCGAAATCTTTAGAAATAGATCCATCCCTCAGTAAAGAAGAAAATTTCAAAAACGGTCAGGTCATTCTAATTGACAAGCCTTTAGAATGGACATCTTTTGGGGTAGTTAAGAAAATCAGGTACAACATAGGGATTAAGAAAATTGGCCATGCAGGCACTTTGGATCCACTTGCTTCTGGACTTTTAATTCTTTGTACAGGAAAAAAAACCAAGTCTATTGAAAGCTATATGGCAGATGTAAAAGAATACACAGGCAGCTTTACGTTGGGCAGCACTACACCTAGCTATGACTTAGAATCTGAACCAACTCCCGCTGTTGATATATCGCATTTAACAGCCGAAGCAATACAGCAAAACACCGAAAATTTCATCGGAGAGATCACCCAAACCCCTCCTATTTTTTCTGCCATAAAAGTAGATGGAAAGCGCGCTTATGATTTAGCGCGTGCGGGTAAGGATGTAGAATTAAAATCAAGACAAGTAACCATTTCGGAATTTGAAATAGTAAGCTTAGATTTACCTAAAGTCAACTTCAGGGTTGTCTGTTCAAAAGGCACTTATATTCGTACGCTGGCCAATGATTTTGGAGAAAAGTTAGGCGTTGGCGCATATTTAAGTGCATTAAGGCGAACTAAAATTGGTGAACATTCGGTTGATGAAGCCTGGCAACTTGAAGACTTTATAAACTACGTGAAAACGATAGAATGAAAATTCATCTCGGAACAAACGACATTACGGAACTACGCAATGCAGTAGTCACCAGCGGCACTTTTGATGGCGTACACGTAGGTCATCAAAAAATACTTGCTCGCTTGCGCGAAGAAGCCGACAGAATTGGTGGAGAAACGGTACTAATTACTTATTGGCCTCATCCGCGCCAAGTGCTCAAACCTTGGGATAATTCTTTAAAATTGTTGACCACTTTCCCTGAAAAAGCTACCGTTCTAGAAAAGTATGGAGTAGACCATTTGGTAAAAATCCCTTTTACCCAAGAATTTGCCCAAATGAGCAGCGAAGAATACATCCGAGTTATTCTGACTGAGCGTGTTCATACCAAAAAACTAATTATTGGCTACGACCATCGCTTTGGGAAAAACAGAGATGGTGGATTGAAAGAACTTCAAGAATTCGGTCCAAAATACGGTTACGAAGTGGAAGAAATTCCAAGACAAGACATTGATGAAATTGGGGTTTCTTCTACCAAAATCAGAAGATCACTAGAAACAGGAGATGTAAAAACCGCCAACGAATACCTTGGCCGTCCGTATTCAGTAGCAGGAATGGTGGTGCACGGACAGAAAATTGGAAGAACCATTGGCTTTCCTACCGCCAACATTCACGTAAAAGAAAGTTATAAGCTCATTCCAGCCGATGGCATTTATGCCGTTCAGGTTTGTAACAAGTACACCAAAAGAGACGGTATGCTGAACATTGGCAACCGCCCAACCATTGGGGGCGATGACAAAACCATCGAAGTACATATTTTCGATTTTGATGAAGACATCTACGATTCGGAAATTAGTGTAGAGTTTATAGATTTGATTCGTAGAGAAGAAAAGTTCAGTTCGGTAGAAGCACTTAAAAACCAACTGAAGCAAGATGAAATTGCTGTAAAAGCCTGTTTATCAAATTATAAAGCAAAAAATCATGATCAATAAGGTAGTTGCTAATGCCGATGAAGCTGTAAAAGACATTCCTAACAATGCTGTATTAATGTTAGGCGGTTTTGGGCTTTGCGGTATTCCTGAAAACTGTATTTCTGCCCTGCTGAAAACGGGTGTAAACGGATTGACCTGTATTTCAAATAACGCTGGCGTTGACGATTTCGGGATTGGCTTAATGCTTAAAACCCGTCAGGTAAAGAAAATGATTTCCTCTTATGTAGGCGAAAATGCTGAATTCGAAAGACAATTGCTTTCTGGGGAGTTGGAAGTAGACCTTATTCCACAAGGCACCTTGGCCGAAAGAATCAGGGCTGGAGGGGCTGGAATCCCTGCTTTTTATACACCAGCAGGTTACGGTACCGAAGTGGCAGAAGGCAAAGAAACCAGAGAATATGATGGCAAAATGTATTTGCTCGAAAACTGGCTTAAGGCAGATTTCGCTTTGGTAAAAGCGTGGAAAGGTGATACTTCTGGTAATTTAATCTTTAAAGGGACGGCCAGAAACTTCAACCCAATGATGGCTGCTGCGGGTAAAATCACCATTGTCGAAGTAGAAGAACTGGTAGAACCGGGCGAGTTGGATCCTAACCACATTCACACCCCTGGTATTTACGTGCAGCGTATTTTTCAAGGAAAAGACTATGAAAAGCGAATCGAACAACGAACTACTAGGTTAAAGTGATTTGATAATGAATCAATGAGTTAATGAATTAATAGCACATCAAATTACCTTATCTTCAAAATACCAAATTTTCAAATTAACACCATGGCACTCGATAAAATAGGCATTGCGAAAAGAATAGCACAGGAAGTTCAAGATGGTACTTATATCAATCTGGGAATTGGTATTCCTACCCTTGTAGCCAATTTTATTCCTGAAAACATCAATGTTGTGCTTCAGTCTGAGAATGGATTATTGGGCATTGGCCCTTTTCCGGAAGAGGATGAAGTAGATGCTGATTTGATCAATGCAGGCAAGCAAACGGTAACTACTACCAAAGGCTCTGCACTTTTCAGCTCTTCTCAGAGTTTTGAGATGATTAGAGGCGGTCATGTTGATCTTACCATTTTGGGCGCTATGGAAGTGTCTGAAAATGGAGACATCGCCAACTGGAAAATTCCCGGTAAAATGGTGAAAGGAATGGGTGGTGCTATGGACCTTGTGGCTTCTGCCGACAATATTATTGTGGCCATGCAGCATTGTAGTCGCAGTGGAGACTCAAAACTTTTAAGCGAATGCAGTTTACCCATCACTGGTTTGCGCTGCGTAAAGAAGATTGTAACCGATATGGCGGTTTTGGATGTACTTCCCGAAGGTGGTTTTAAACTTTTAGAACGCGCCCCTGGCGTAACTGTAGAAGAAATCAAAGCAGCCACCGCAGGCAAACTAATCATCGAAGGCGATATTCCTGAGATGAAGATTTGACTTTAGTGTTTTCGGTTAAAAGATTGAATTGTAAGTCGCTCCTTAGGTTCCGAGACTTCTGAATTTCACGTACCACGAGTCAACCTTCCCTATATTACTGAAAAAGACCCTTACAGGGTGACGACAAAGCAATCTATTTGCACACACCTTTTTATCCTGAGTGGTACCGCGTTCGCTGGAGCTTTAGCGGATGAGAAACGAAGGAACTAGATAAACGAAGTCATCGACAAAAAAATGTCATACCCAACTTTCTTATGCATAAGAAAATTATGTATACTTGTGTATGTCATCGAGTAAACTATTAAAAGGAAGTCTGGCTACCATTGTTCTCAAGCTGCTGGAAGAGAACAAAAAAATGTACGGTTATGAAATCACACAACGAGTAAAGGAAATTACCGCAGGTGAATTCAAAATCACGGAAGGTGCCTTATACCCTACACTTCACAAATTAGAAGCCGAAGGAATGCTTTCTACCGAAACGCAAAAGGTAGATAATCGCATCCGAAAATACTACTCCCTTACCAAAGAAGGAAATGCCGAAGCCCAAACCAAAGTAGCCGAACTGGAAGAGTTTCTGTTGAATTTACAAAAGTTGTTGAACCCTAAATTAGGTATGGGATGAGCCTAACCACAGCACAGCACGACATATTGGTGAAGTACCTGAAAGACGTAGAGATCAAACACCAAGAACCTTTCGAAGAGTTTTACGATCATATTGCCACAGCAATTGAAAATGACAAACCAGAAGATGCAAATACTTTTTTAAGAGAAGTAATTCAACCTTCTTTTGGAGGAGTAAAGGGAATCAAAAAAATAGTGCTGAACCAAAGAAAGGCACGAACAAGAATGATCTGGGAAAAGGCTATAAGAGTTTTCTTTAGCTTTTTTGGCTGGCCAGCAATTGGTATTGTAATGGTAAGTTTCATTCTCGTTCAAACAAGTCAAAATACGCTTGGCTCTAAATTTACATTAATTGCTTCGCTAATTTTGGGTTTACTTTTACCCCTTATTGTATTTGCCTATGGTTCTATTAGTTTTTACATAGACTGTAAAAGAAGCAACAAGAATTATAGAAATTCTGACTTGAACAGTTCGCTGATGGTTCTCGTCCATCTACCTTTCACCATTCTTAATATAGTCGGAAACCTCATTATCCCCATGATTATTGGTAGAGATATTTTCAAAATATTCATCTTAGAAAACATTTGGCTTAGCACCTTCTTCTGTGCCTTTACTCTTTTATATGGCTTTACTTGCCTAAAGCTTATGAAAGAGCAGTTTATTTTTAAACTAGAGGCGATATGAAACTAGCGCATTATCAAATTGAGCATATTCGAGAATATATTGATGGACAAAATATTTGGTACGATGACATCAAGATTGAATTGATTGACCATATCGTTTGCAATATAGAGCACCAGATGGAAGACAGCGACATTAAATTTGTAGAAGCTGCTGCCATAGCCATAAAAGAAATTGATCCTGCATCTATTCAGAAAGAGCGATTGAAGGTAGAACACATTGCTACTTTTAAAGAGGTTTACCACGAGATAATTGACTTGTTCTCTGGTTCTAAAATTTACTTGGCCGTAGTGGCTATTTTGGCTGGTGTACTTCTGATCACAGTCAGTAACAACCTAGAGGAAACTCTGAGATTATTTAGCACAACGACTTTAACCACCCTCTTTGTAAATTTCTTTGCTCGCACTTATTTCAATCGAAAATTCAAGCCTTTATACAACTCGTACTTCATGAGTCGGCTCAATACTGTTTATACTTCTGCATTACTTTCTACCTCACTAATTGGCTTATTGTTAGCCGACTGGCTAGTTCAAAACCCGGTGGCTTTGATTATTTACATAAGCACCTTCAACCTTTACCTCATTGCAAGTTTTAAGGTAATAAATCGAACTTTTAACAAACTCAAGCACCATGTCGCTTACCGTTGAACAAATTGACCAAGTCAAGACCTTTATCAACAAAAGGGGCTTCAATACCATTGAAGTAGAAATGGAAGCGCTTGATCATATGGCAAGTAAAATTGAATCATTACTGGAAGAGAAGCCCGATATGAACTTTGATTTGGCCATTACCAAAGCTCATGCAGGCTTGGGCATTTTTGGTTTTGCTACTTTTGAAGAAGCTATTTTTGCTGGGTGTAAAGAGAGGTCTAAAAAAATCCGCAAGGCTGTACTGCGCGATTACTTACTAGGGCCTAAGCTTTTAATAACTTTGGCCATAATCTCAACCACTTTTCTCATTCAAAAATTTTTATTAAACCTTCCTTGGTCTGAAGAAGCTATGGCTGTTTTCATTTTTTCGGTTGTTTTAACCATGATTATTCTTCCATCTATCTATTTCATAAAAACAAAAAGGAAATGGGGCAAGAGATCTTTTTTGATATCAAACACCTTTGCAGGAACAAGTGGAGCAAGCCTAATCATATTCTACATCACGAGGTTCGTGCTTGAATTTGGCACACTGTCTCCGCTATTATTGCAAATCACATTTACATTCGTAATCCTGATGCTCAGTTTAATAGCTTTGATCAACTTTGCGATTATAAAAGATGCCATTGCGTTCACTGAAGAGAAATATTTAAAATATGCCTAATACACCTCTTACTCAAGAACAGATTGCAGCCATTAGGTCCTTTATCAACAAGCGTGGCTTTAGTACCATTGAAGTAGAAATGGAAGCGCTCGATCATATGGCAAGTAAGATAGAAGCATTGCTCGAAGAAAACCCAGACATGAACTTTGACTTAGCCATTACCAAAGCTCATGCTTCTTTTGGTATTTACGGCTTATCTACTTTGGCAGAATCTATTGAAGGTAGCTTGCTTCAGCGTTTCAAGCGACAGTTCTTTAAAGAACTTCTATCCTATTTTAACAGTACCAAAATATTTACCCCTATGGCATTAACAGCCTTGGGCTATTTCCTTATGACTCAATATCCACCAAACGATAAAGGATTGCTTCTTCGTTTGGGATTTCTTATTTATGGATTCCTCTTGGCTATTATCCCCTATTACATTCTTAGAAAAGGAATGAAAAGATGGAACAAGAAATCAAGCTTTGTCAAAATGAGCACTTATGGCTTGTATATTACTCAGTTTGGCTTTGGTCAAATTTTTGGCATTGCTACTGAAACACTTTATAAATCAGGCTCATTGACTTTCCCTTATGTGTTTGTAGCTGGCTTTGTATTAACCTCACTAACTATTTTTATTAATTATGATTTAATGAAATGGGGTATTGCCACGGTCAACGAAAAATGGGCAAAGTATATGCCTGAGGTAGCGGTGTAATTGTTAGGCCCTTCGTATCCTCAGAGAAAGAAAACAAGCATTTTGCCTTAAATCAACCTCAATAGAATAAAGAAATCTATTACATAGTGTATTATTTTTTCACCCTCCTTTTTTTATCTCTTTCATCATTCATATTTAGACGAAAAAGGCCTGCACACTTTTTATAGAAAATCTAATCCATGTATCTTGTCGGCCTATCTAAGGCAGAAAATTATGGAAGACAATAAGATGATTGGTTATATTAAAAATGTATTGGAAAACATGCCAACCGATTGGTTGAGTCTAACTACCCACCGCCTAGATATTTATGATGAAAAGCTAGCTAAAACTCAATTCCTTGAGCAGTTCGAAAAGCTTTATAACGAAAATAATTTTGAGACTTCAGCACTTAGTTCGCTACCAACTGCCTACGACTATATTCGCTTGGGTCACCCGTTGTCTTCTGTATTGGAATGGGCAGTTTCACGTTGGCATAATCTAAAGCCAGAAAGTGTAATCAGCTTTTCTTCAAAAACGGCTCCTATATTAGCCATTCTCAGAAAAAACTTACTAGAGAACAAACACACCCAAATCAATTACACAGACGAACTTCCGGCATTCTTCGATTCTGAAGTAGTAGAGCATATTTACGGATATAAGTTTGAACTAAAGAAAGTAGAAAGCGCAGCAGATGTTACTGCCCCGAATAGCTATCGGGGTAACGGCAGCATCGTTTTCATCTCGCAACAAGCAGCAGTTGGTAATATTGACCTCAACTCAGGCATAGACTTTTTTATTAACCTTCACGCTCAACTGGGTAGTGTTTTAGTGGCAAATGGCGCCTCGAACGAGCGCTATATTTCAGAGATTCAGCATGTAAGAAGGAGAGAAACAATTGCAATGACACCTGCCAACTGTCTCGTTGCACTAAAATCACTAGTAACACAATCTCCTGTTGAGTATCAAAAAACGAATGTAGAAACAGACAAATCAACTGTTTTAAACTTACTCACGAACATTACAGGAACAACTGCAAAACCACTAGTTGCTTCTAGTGGCCTGTCGATTCAATATGCAATTATGATGGGGCTCATCCACGATGCCATGGAAAATCATAGTGGAAAGGCAATTAAATTTATTGTTCCTCCAAATTGCTATGGCGGCACAAACGATCAGGCCAGACGGGTTGCGGCATGTCTTGATCATGTTGAGGTAGTTGATTTACCTGTTGATGGCGGTAATGATATGGTTCAAAGCATTGATGCCGTTCTGGAAAAAATCGCTAAAGAAGATGCTATTCCTTACATTATTGCTGAAATACCAACAAACCCTAGAGTTGAGGTTCCAGACCTAATTAAATTGAAGGCTGTTTTAAGCAAAGAGCGCAAAACAGCTAAAGGCGGGGTGGCTATTGACCCAGTCTTTATTTTAGATCAAACATTCTGTCCTAATGTGCTTTTTTTAGGCGAGGGTGAAATTCTATCAACAATGAGGGCAATTTCTTATGCCAGTGGATCGAAGTTTCCGAGTGGTGGAAAATGTACTGCGGGGTATTGTGTAGCCAACAACAAAGCCGAAGGTTTACTTAAAAAAATAGAACAACATTTGATGCTTTGTGATAATGAGGCCACTGCACTTCAGTATGAAATCTTAGCCAAGCAATTGCCCTCAATGAATCAGCGGATTAAAGATGCCTATAGGAATACACGTGAATTTGTAAACTTTATTCACAAAACTTTGCCCGAGGCTAAAATCAATTTTGTTTCGGAAGAGTTGGCAGAGCAGGGCTTTACACCTTCTGTGTTTTCATTAGACCTTCCTACAAAAGGAAACACTGACGCTGAGAGAGAAGCCTATAAGAGAGCACTAAATCATAAGTTGATTAATTTAATGATTACCGAAATTCCGAATGAAAGTAAGTATTGTGTTAGTTATGGGCAGCTAAAAGGCTGTTATTGGACCATACCTGCCACCTCTACACAAGGCACAACCAAGGAAGGTGATAAAGATTATATTGCGCGTGTGGCGCTTTCTGGCAACATGGACTTAGAACATCATAAAAAGGTCTTTTCTGATTTTGTTGAAAGCATCTGAAACACTTAAATATGGCAATAGGTGCTCTGGTCTATCTTTCTCAATTAATGCTATAACACCTTATTGATTAAAGACTCTGTCGACTTTTAAATGCTTTATATCAAATTCAATATTCAGAACCTTTCAAAGTACCATGATTTTGAAAGACTGTATGAACATATGGTTGAGGTAAGACAACCAGGTTTTAAGTTTGAAGAAGAGGAAGGCCCTGAGTTTGATTGGGACGACATGACACAAGCCGAAGTAGATGATGCGGTAAAAAAATTATCTGCTTATTTAGATCAATCACCAGAAGAACGAAGGTACTTAACGCTTATACCAGACTATGTAAATGAGTTTCTAGAGGGTTATTTGCAAAAAGATAATAAAAGACTTGGTACTCTAGGCATTCAAGAAGTGCTATCCATCTTCAGTTATTTAGAATTCGACTTTGAAGTAGACATGGAGAGACTTGAAAATGTCAACGAACAATCTGGCATTGTTGAATTTTCTACAGGCAATTATCCTTTTGGAGGCTCAGACCGCTTTTTAATCACACTAAAAGCTTATGGTCTAACGCCTACAGAATACTTTGATGGCTTTAATATCTGCGCAATTGAATGGAGCTCCAATTTTGAATACCACACTACTGAGCTACCTGAAACTACAAAAGCGTATTTAAATAGGGGGTGAAAAAAGAGTCAGTTCTGCCCTTACACCATAGATATTCTTTAAATGAAACGCCAGAGCTATGGTTGTATCCAAGCTTAAACACAAATCTATCTCAGGAAAAGCAACTACAACCAAGTTAATTATTAGCGTGTCTAGTTTAGTTGAACAACCATTTACTGATGAGAAAACTTGCCCTACTTGTATTGACAACTATATGCATTGCATGCGATACGAATGAAGAAGACATAACTTCTGATACTTATGAAGTTACTATTGCAGGAACGAGTACTGACTGCAAACTTATACTCATTGATTTTAAAGAAAGTGACTTACAAAGAATTGAGAAAATAACTAATTCAAATGGATTAAGGTATGAGGCATACAATTTGGATAAGCAGAATTTCAGTACTGAGGGACAAGTTCTAACTGTTCGGCTGAGAAAAACACTGGATTCCGAGATTTTCGCCTGCACAACATTAGGAATTGGCTACCCATGGGTAACAATATTAGAAGCAGAATTAAAGTAATAGATTTCCACTATTTGTGAATAATCTTCATACAATCCTTTTCACTTGCATAAACACAAAAAAGTCTGCTGAAATAAATCAGCAGACCTTATATTTTACTTGATCAAGGGTTTAGCCTTAATCTCTATTTCCCTTATTCGGTCTTGAGTTTCCGCTGCGTTGGCCACCAGAATTACCTCTAGGGCCACCAGAACGTGACCCACCAGAGTTCCCTCTTGGGGCATTCCCTCCAGAGCGTTGCCCTCCAGTACCGCCAGACTTGCGTTGCCCTCCGCCCTGTCCGTCCGTTCTTCGCTGACCACCCTGGCCTTCATTTCTTCTTTGGCCGCCTTGACCAGCACTACGTTGGCCTCCACCCGAACCCCCTTTACGAAAATCTGGTTTTCTGCCTCCACTCGATCTTCTTGGTTCGTCTTTTGGCGCTGGAGGTGTAGCACTTGGCTCATAACCTTCCATAATTTCAATATCAAGCTTTTGCCTTAAGAGCTTCTCAATACCATGTACTAAATCATGCTCATCATGACTTACCAAAGAAATGGCTTCGCCACTTGCTCCTGCCCTACCTGTACGACCAATTCTATGCACGTAATCTTCAGACACGTTCGGCAATTCAAAATTAATTACGTGAGGAAGTAAAGGAATATCCAAACCTCTGGCTGCAATATCGGTCGCTACTAAAACGCGCGTAGTTCCATTCTTAAAGCCTTCCAAAGCCTTGGTTCTTGCGCCTTGGCTTTTATTACCATGAATCGCTAAGGAAGCAATTCCATTTTTTGTGAGTTTTTCGCTTAGCTTGTTGGCTGCATGCTTGGTTCGGGTAAAAATCAATACCTGACTCCAGTTGCCTTGAGAAATCAACTTGGTTACCAAAGATGTTTTCTTAGGCTTATCTACATGATACACCTTCTGAATAACCAATTCCGCTGCAGTGTTCTTTGGTGTAGCTTCCACCAAAATTGGGTCAGTCATAAAACTGCCTGCCAATTGCTTAATTTCTGTAGAAAAAGTAGCGGAGAACAATAGGTTCTGCCGCCTTGCTGGCATTAAGGCCAATATTTTCTTGATGTCGCGTAAAAAGCCCATATCGAGCATTCTATCGGCTTCATCCAATACTAAAATTTCTACCTGACTTAAAGACAGCATTCTTTGGTTGTACAAATCGAGCAAACGACCTGGTGTAGCTACCAAAATATCCACTCCGTTGCGCAAAGCACGTACCTGAGGGTTTTGATTCACTCCACCAAAAATCACAGTAGACTCGATACTTAGGAATTCGCTGTATTCTTTTACGTTTTCATATATCTGAGCAGCAAGCTCACGTGTTGGCGTTAAGATCAAAGCCCTCACTGGTCTTCTCTTTGCTTGTTTGGATTCAGATAAAATCTGAAGCATAGGCAGAACAAAGCCTGCCGTTTTTCCTGTTCCTGTTTGAGCTGACGCTAAAATGTCTTTTCGCTCTAAAATGGGTGGAATTGCTTTTGTTTGGATGGGAGATGGCTCAGTATAACCCTTTTTTGTGATCGCATGTAAAAGCGAATCAGAAAGCCCTAATGACTTAAATGACATATAAATTAATTACGAAACAAGTGAACGAGAGCGCCCACAAAACGGTGAGGCTTGTCACTTGGTGATTTGACTATGTTAAAATATTAAGCAGAAGAAATGTCTGGTCAATTTCACAAGCCATTTCGAAGTGCGAGGCAAAGGTACACCGAATTTTCGCCATAGTTGGGTTTTATGGATAGTTTCGAAAAAACATAGTGGGGAGAAGGGCGAAAATCTCTGTGCAATTCACAATTTATTTGAGAGATATGGACCTGTGCTTCCCCATAAATTTAAAATCAATGACTACCTGCTCACATCACTTTTAATGCTCCAAAAATATTTTTTCTTTTAAAACAGCTTGATATCAATGATTTAACCCATTTAATTAATCAGTATATTCCACTTTTATATAGAACTTTACAAAACACATTTTTTGATACTGTCTATATCGTATTTTTGTAACCAAACTCTATTCAAGTAAGCCGAGAGAATTTGAAAGACTATAAAAAGTTAATTGACGATACCCTATTCTTTATTGCTCAAAAGGGCTGGGCTATAAATGAGTCTTCATTTTATGATTCGCTTGCTATATTCTTAAGTGAGAATTTAGAGATGGCCTACGTGCTCATTGATAGGATCAGTAACCAAGAAGGTAATGTAGAGACGATAACATTTGTTGACTCAGGGAAAGTGAAAACAAACGTTTCATACCCCCTCCTAAACACTCCTTGTGAAAATGTTGTGGGTAAAAACCTCTGCGTTTATGCCAGTAATGTGCAGCAGCTATTCCCTAAAGACGATATGCTGGCCCCCATGAAAGCCGAGAGCTATATTGGCATTCCCCTATGGAGTTCGGAAGGCGATGCCATTGGACTTATTGCTTTGTTAGACACCAAGCCCATTACTAATGCTTCGGAGATTGAAACCATACTGCAAATTGTAGCCGTTCGGGTTGCCCATGAAATAGAAAGAAACAGTTATGAGCAAGCGCTTATATCCAAAAACAAGGAACTGGAAAGGCAGAATAAAGAACTAGAACAATTTACCTATATCGCTTCCCATGACCTTCAGGAACCATTACGCACATTAACCAGCATTAATCAACTTCTTCAAGAAGAGTTTAAAGGAAGGTTAGATGAAAGGGCCGAAACCTATCTGAAGTTCATCAACCAATCGGCTCAGAGAATGCAACTCCTAGTTAAAGGCTTATTGGATTATTCAAAAATTGGGAAACTAGGAGATTTCAGTGAAATTGACTGTAACGAGGTACTTAAGGAAGTACTATCTGATATTTCCCTTTCCATCCAAGAGAGCAATGCGAAAATTGTAATTGAAGAACTGCCAATACTGAAAGGCTACAAAACAGAACTAAGACAGCTCTTTCAAAACTTGATTGTCAATGCCACAAAATTTGTAGAGAAAGGTACAACACCTGAAGTATTTGTTTCGGCCAAAAGTCTAGGGCAAGAATGGCTTTTCTCTATAAAAGACAACGGGATTGGCATTGAAGAAAAAGATAGGGAAAAGATTTTTGTCATTTTCAAAAGACTTCACAATAGAAGTAAATTTGAAGGGACAGGCATAGGTTTATCTAACTGCAAAAAGATAGTAGAATTACACAATGGGAACATTTGGGTAGATTCAGTGTTAGGGGAAGGAAGTATATTCCATTTTACCATTGCCAAAACTTAGAATTTGTGAACAAGAAGCTAAACTGCATATTGCTGATCGATGATGATGATGCCACCAACTTCATTCATCAAGTGATTGTAAAAAAAGCCAAGATAACAGAGAAAATAGTCACCACCTTTAATGGAAAACAAGCCCTTGAGTATTTAACCAACAGCGGTAAATACGCTAATACAGAAAATACACTTCCCTCTTTAATTTTCCTTGATATCAACATGCCAGTAATGGACGGTTGGGAGTTCATTAGAGCTTACCAGGGACTGCCCGAAAGCATAAAAAACCAGGTGGTAATTGTAATGCTCACCACATCATATGATCCCGATGATAAAGAGAAGGCTCAACAGATTCATGAAATTGCTGAATTTGATAAAAAACCGCTGACTTTTGAAATGCTGGATAAAATCATTGAAAAATATTTTTCAGAGGATATCTAATTAAAGAAGAACTTGGTTGAGGAGCTGGATTAACAATTAAACCCCTACCTCAAAAACAAATCAGCATACTCAGTCCCTACTCTAAATGAAGTACACATGTCCGTTGTAACTATAGTGTGCCTTTTTGCGAGTCTTTTCCAATAACGATATGCTTTACGATTTCCTTCAATTTGAGTCGAATGATTATAACCAGGTATAGGAGGTTGTTCTTCTAAAGATTGAAAATCACCTTTCTTTACGCGACTCCAGTTGAGTTTATCTATTCGATTTCCAACAATCACGAACTTCTCCCCTAATCTGAACCATTGCGTGCAGCTTCCATCGCCAGCTTGAATTACAATCTGTTTGAGGTTTGGTTCACCTTTAATCATGGAGTCCACCTTAAAAAGAACATTAGAATAACCATCGCCTTCATTTGAAATAAGAGTTCTCAAGCTCTTATCAAAATGCAGTACTTCAATGGCACTACCTATAAATACGTAATCATATTTTTCGATAAGCCGCTTCACCCTAGCTTCATCTATTCCGTCACAAACACATGCATTCATTACTTGCGGTAAACACAGCAAAGCTATTCTCATTGGCAGGATGAAGTATCTCATCATAGGGCTATTCAAATTCATTTGAACTTACAAAAGAATCGACAACTAATCTATTCGTTAAACAAAAAAACCTGTCAGTATAGAAACTAACAGGTTTAAAAATCATAGTTTTCTTTTTCAATCAAAAACTCTCTCTCAATTCAAAAGTCTTGCGCATTCGGTTGATCATCTTTGTAGATTCTTCGAAGTTTAGCGTTTGCTGACCATCTGAATAAGCCTCTTCTGGTTTTTCATGTGTTTCGAAGATTACGCCATCGGCACCTGCCATAATACTGGCCAAAGCGATAGGCTCTACAAAGTCACGGATACCAATTCCATGCGAAGGATCTGAAATCACTGGCAAATGCGTTTTCTCTTTCAAAACAGCAATCGCATTCAAGTCCATTGTGTTTCTTGTAGCGCTTTCATAAGTACGGATACCTCTTTCGCAAAGCAAAAGCCTTTCATTTCCTCCACTGAAAACATATTCCGCAGAAGAAAGCAATTCGTCAATGGTGCCAGAAATACCACGCTTGATCATTACGGGTTTATCCACTTTACCCAGTTCATCCAGAAGATTGAAATTTTGGGTGTTTCTTGCGCCTACCTGATAGATATCAGTGTATGGATACATTTCAGCAATTTGAGAAACCTGCATTACTTCGGTAATGATTTTAATGCCTGCTTCTTTGGCCAGTTGATACCACAGCTGCAAGCCTTCAATACCCAATCCACGGAAAGAATAAGGTGAACTTCGGGGCTTGTACACACCTCCGCGCATAATAGAAATGCCGTTTTCTTTCAAATGCCCAATCACCTTTCTGATCTGGTCTTCACTTTCGATAGAGCACGGCCCAGCCATAATTTGGAAACCGCCTTCTTCAATGACAACACCATCGCCAAGGTCGATAATGGTCGGTTTTACCTTCCACTTTTTCGATACCAGTTTATAGTCGTCCGATACGATATGAATATCGCTGATGCCTTCCATATGGCCGATTTCACGGATATCAAAATCCTTTTTCCCCGTACCAATCAAGTATTCTCCTTTTTGGGTAATCACGGTGGTCGGCTTATATTTCAAGCCTTTTACTCTATTGACAATAGCCTCTTTTTGAGCTGCGTTAATGTCTTTTTCGAATTGTATAATCATGGTATTTAGTCATTGGTCAATAGTCATTGGTCGATAGCGAGAGCTATAAACTTGACTATGGTGTTATATTTTTAATTTACGATATACGATTTATGATGTACGCTACACACATCATTATTTGCAGTATGATTTACTAAATGAAATAGCAATTGAGTTAACACCTCTTACACTATTTTCTAATAACTAATAACTCCTTACCTGTTTCACTGATCCCCTGATCTACTGCTTCACAGATTTAACAAAGCCACTTATCTTCTCTTCTAAATTCCCTTCTTCCGAAATGGCTTTAATAAAGGCGCTGCCAATAATGGCTCCGTTGGCATTTTCGCAGGCTTTGTCAAAGGTTTCTGCATTTGAAATACCAAAACCTATGAGGGTCGGGTTTTTCAAATTCATATTTTTCACACGAGCAAAATAGTCGGATTGATCTAGAGAAATGCTGGCCTTTGCCCCCGTGATACTCGCTGACGATACCATGTAGATAAAGCCGTTTGAATTTTCGTCTATCTGTTTGATTCTAGCCTCAGAAGTTTGTGGAGTGATTAAGAAGATATTATACAAGCCATGCTTTTCGAACATTGGCTTATAAATTTCTAAATACTCAAACATCGGTAAGTCAGGTAGAATCACCGCGTCTACTCCTACTTCTTCGCACTTGGCACAAAAGTTCTCTACCCCAAACTGCACAATTGGGTTTACATAACCCATCAGCACAATCGGTACCGAAACTTTGTCTCTAATGTCTTTCAATTGATTGAAAAGCACTTTCAATGTCATGCCGTTTTCCAAAGCCACCCCATTGCTCTCTTGAATGGTCGGGCCATCGGCAATGGGATCGGAATATGGAATTCCAATTTCAATTAAGTCGGCACCCGAAGTTTCAAGCGCTTCTAAAATTGTAGTCGTATCGTTCAGCTGAGGGTAGCCCGCAGTAAAATACACGTTCAATACGCGCTCCTTTTTGTCTTGAAATAATTTATCTATTCTGTTCATTGTTTTTAGTGCTTAGTAATTCGTGCGCGGTGCTCAGGGATTTTAAAACTGGGCACTGGGCACTATAAACCATCAACCGATTAATATTTCCCCCATTTAATGTAGGTCTCTAAATCCTTATCTCCTCGGCCAGAAAGGTTGATGACCACTACATCGGAAGGATTGAATGTCATTTGATTGAGCGCGGCAAAGGCATGCGCGCTTTCCACCGCTGGAATAATTCCTTCTGTTCGACTCAGTAATACTCCCGCCTTCATGGCTTCTTCATCCGTAACGCTGTAGAATTTCGCTCTGCCCGTTTCAAATAAATGGGCATGTACTGGGCCAATTCCAGGGTAATCCAGTCCCGCAGAAATTGAATAAGGCTCTACAACTTGACCGTCTTCTGTCTGCATTAAAAGCGTTTTACTACCGTGAAGAATGCCTGGTTTTCCTAAAACCGTAGTTGCTGCAGATTCTCCCGTATGATTTCCCAAACCAGCGGCTTCCACCGCTACTAACTGCACATCTTCTTCATTATAATAATGGTAGAAAGCGCCAGCGGCATTGCTACCTCCACCCACGCAAGCGATCACGTAATCTGGGTTTTCCTTGCCCTTCTTTTCCAACAATTGGGCTTTAATTTCTTTGCTAATGACCGACTGAAAACGAGCTACCATTTCAGGGTACGGGTGAGGCCCCACTACCGAACCGATAATGTAGTGTGTATCAGTTGGGTTATTGATCCAGTGACGCATGGCTTCGTTGGTGGCATCTTTTAAGGTTTTGCTCCCGCTTGTGGCTGGCCGAACTTCAGCGCCTAAAATGCGCATCCGCTCTACGTTTGGTTTTTGACGCGCCATGTCCACTTCGCCCATGTACACAATGCATTCAATGCCCATCAGCGCGCAAACCGTAGCGGTTGCTACCCCATGCTGACCTGCACCAGTTTCTGCGATAATTTTCTGTTTGCCCAGCTTTTGCGCCAGTAGAATTTGGCCTACAGTATTATTCACTTTATGCGCTCCTGTATGGCAAAGGTCTTCTCTTTTAAGATAGATTTCCGCACCGTACTTTTCAGACAAACGTTCTGCTAAGTATAAAGGAGTTGGGCGCCCTACAAAATCACGAAGCAAATGATTGAATTGCTTCTGAAAATCAGGTGCCTGAACAATTTGCTCGTAGTTCTCTCGTAGCTCTTCAATGTTTGGATAAAGCATTTCAGGAATAAATGCTCCTCCAAAATTTCCGTAATACCCTCTTTCGTCTACTTGTATTTTCATTTCCTTTTGTTTTCTAAACTTTATTTGGCCAGCCACGAAGGACTACGCTTTTCACTCATCATTCTTCTTTAGTCGCTTGGACAGATCCTGAAACAAGTTCAGGATGACTGTTCGAACCGTCATTGCGAGGAACAAGCCATGCGCGAGCAATGGTTTGTGACGAAGCAATCTGCCCGTTTCGTCACGGTTCCATTATTAAAAACAGAACCATATACTCAATTGAATAAATCAAAACAGCCATTATAACTGGCAAAATCATTAACCTTTTATCTATGTTAAGGATCTTCACTGGTCTTCCGAAGTATAAATAGGCTAGTATTACAGTACTCAATATCAATGAATAGTAGGCAATATTGAACTGAAAAAGACCTAGTTCTGATGCTCTTTCAAAAGACGTTATTAAACGATACAAATGAGACAAAGCCATCAGGAACCAACCTATTCTTCTTAGCATCAACAAAGCTATAACCCCTGAAAAACTGAGTAAACAACCTAGCCATACTCTTCTGGTGATATAATTATATTCAAAAGCATTTGTCAACGGGTCAAATACCTGTTCAGTAATGAAATACAATGCTGCACCATAGAAAAGAAGAAGGGCTACCCCGAAGATCAAATACCCAAAGTTCACAGGCTTTTGCGTCTTTGGATAGAAGAACTTCACAACCCTAACAAAAGGATTGATTTCAAATTCTTTCATATGTCCACTTTCTTCCGTCACTATAACTTATTCTTCAACTCCTTCAACCTCTCCACATCCTTCAACCCAGGTTCAATCTCAAACTTTGAGTTGACATCAATCGCATAAGGTTGAACTTTCAAATCGCTTAACGATTCAATGTTTTCTAGGTCAATCCCTCCACTTAAAAAGTAAGGAATTTCCCCATCGTATTCATTCAATAACTCCCAATTAAACAGCTCTCCATTCCCTCCTCTTTCTTTTCCCTTGGTATCAAAAAGGAAGAAATCGACATGAGACTTATACGCTTCCAATACATCGAAATCAAAGTTTTCTCCCATCGAAAACACTTTCATTATCTTAACTCCATTTGCTTTTAGTTCAGCACAAAATTTTGGTGCTTCGTCACCGTGTAACTGCACTAAATCCAGCCCAAATTTGGCTACTTTTCCCTTCACAAAATCAAGTACTGCGTTTACAAACACTCCTACCTTTTTTGTACTGGAAGGAAAAGCATTTAACAACTGAGCATCCAAACCATCCGCCACATCACGTTTTGATTTTCCGTAGAAAATAAAGCCCATATAGTCAGGCTGTAGCTTTAACAGCTCGCTGATATTGGTGCTTTCTCGCATGCCGCAGACTTTTAGTTTCATGGTTAGTTATCAGTTATCAGTTATCAGTTATCAGTTATCAGTTATCAGTTATCAGTTA
>NZ_CAXBBV010000017.1:0-69805 GCF_963973945.1 uncultured Roseivirga sp. | reverse complement strand
AGTTATCAGTTATCAGTTATCAGTTATCAGTTATCAGTTATCAGTTATCAGTTATGGCTGAGTTTTTTTCAGAGAATTGAGTTCCCTGACTCCCAGTTTTCTGATCAACTTTTTCCCTGCTTCCTTCCCGATATTTCGGGACCGATCAACTATTTCCCTTACTCACTTCTCAATGAATCCACAGGATTGGCTTGTGCTGCTCTGATGGAGCGGAAACCTGTTGTGAAACCTGCTACCAAAAGCGTAAACCCAACAGCAATAACAAACACCCACACATTCATATTAATGCGGTATTCAAAATCAGAAAGCCAATAGTCCATAATGTGATAGGCAAACGGTGCAGCGATTACGAAAGCAATCACAATCAGCACCAAAAGTTCTCTCGAAAAGATTTGCAAGATTTGACCTATTGAAGCTCCCAAAACCTTTCTAATTCCTATTTCCTTTGTTTTTTGACTAGCTAAAAAGGCCACCAAACCATACAGACCTAAACAGCCAATGAGAATAGCAATGCCAGAGAAAATCTGAAAGAGGTTCATCATGTTCGCCTCCTCTTCATAGTTTTCCATTATGCTCTCCGAAAAGAGAGAGTAATCGAATAGCACATTTGGATATTGCTTTGTCCAGGCATTCTCAAGAGCAGCAATCACACTTCCCATTTGCTTATCGGTTCCTTCAAAACGAATAGCACCTTCATAAAAATAGCCTTGAAAACTCACAAAAATTACTGGCTCAATTTTCTCTTTAAGTGATTTGGTATGGAAATCCTTTATCACACCAATCACTCGTTTTTTTCCGGCAAACCCACTTAAAATCTCTTTACCTATCGCTTCATTTGGGTCTTCCATTTGCATTAGCCTTAATACTTCCTGAGTTATAATTGCTACATCTAGAGTATCCGTAGGCCTAAAGTTCCGTCCGGCCAAGAGTTCTAAACCGTATAAATCCAGATAATTCTCATCTACCACCTTATAGGCCGCATCGTATGAACCTTCCATTTCTAAAGGGGCATAACCAAAGTTTGAACCTATACTATTATCAGAAAGAGGGCTGGCAAAATTGAAACTGATTTTTTCTATTCCTGCAAAACCAGAAAGTTCGTTTTTGAGCGGAGTTAATTTTTCACTGTCGTTGGTAGGTAGAGGAAAAGTAACAATCGAGGTTTTTCTAAAACCTAAATCCTTTTGCTCAAAAAATTGCATTTGAGAGATAACCACAAGTGTACACACCACCAATAGCTGAGAAATAACAAACTGAAAAACCACCAACCCCCTACGCGTATTTACATTACCCGAAAGTGCCGATTGGCCTTTGCTCTTCAAAGCCATTACAGGGGCCAGCTTTGCCAAAATTAGCGAAGGATATAAGCCAGCCATTAATGTAACTCCAACTGTAATCCCTAGCAAAATCATAATAAGCTGAGGGTCTTGAAGCAAATTGAGCGATAAGTTATAGCCAACAAATTGCTCCATATTTTTCAGAATTAGTTCAGCAGCACCCAGTGAGATCAAAACTGAAATAATGGTGATAAAAAACGTTTCGCCAAGAAACTGCTGCATCAGCTGCTCTTTTCTTCCTCCCAAAACCTTGCGAATACCCACTTCTTTAGATCGCTTTATGGCCAAGGCTGTCGATAGGTTTACAAAATTGATACAAGCCGTAAGGATGAGAAAAAAGCCAATGGCAATTGGAATGGTAAGGAAATCGGAAGACACCGCTGCGTCTTCATAGGTATTATATTCGGGCTGAAAGTGAACGTCTCCTAATGCTTGTAATCCGTAAGATGTATTATTCTTATCCTCAGGAATGTACTTTTTCACCATATCAACCAAAGCAGTTCTGATTTGGCTTTCTTCTACTCCTTCGCCTCTTAGTAAGTAAACGTTTGCATTAGAAGAGGTCGAATTCCATGAATCAGGTTGATAGAAATCGAATATTTCTTTGATGGTTTCATATTCAATCAAAAAGAAAAAAGGTAGAGAACTATTCACAGGAGGGTCTTTTATCACTCCCGTTACAAAAACATCGAACTTATCATTGATCCGAATTTCCTTTCCAATCACTCTGTCATACCCTCCATCGGCTATGCCAAATAGCTTCTCAACTAAGGAGACCGAAATAACTGCTGAACTTGGTTTCTCCAATGCGGTTTCTGGATTACCCAACTCAAATTCATAATCAAAAAGCTTGAAGTACTCCTTGTCGGCAAAAGCAATTCCTTTCTTTTGCTCAAAATGCTGCAGTTCACCAATGGCATTTGTTATGGTCAACTGGTTTTCTCCAATTCCAAAAGTGCGGACGGGTAATCCCAAATCTGGATAGTCAGTTTTAAAAGCTAGGGTAAACGGATTTTGGATTCCAGCTTCTAAGTCTACTTGATTGACACTTTCGGTACGTTTAGTAAATCGGTAAAGACGATCATAATTGGTTTGATACTGATCGAAACTCTTTTCGAATAGTACAATTTTGAAAAGAACAATGGCTGCGCTAATTCCAAGCGCCAAACCAAACACATTAATAACTGTGTAAGTCTTGTTTCTAACTAGATTTCTGAAAGCGGTAGTGATGTAGTTTTTGAGCATAATTTGACCTATATGACTCCTCAGCCATACCAATTGCAATGCCAAACATATATGTAGTTGATTTACTGATACTTACAACAAAAATGAAAAATACACATGTAATATATCGTTTGTTTTCAATACATTTAACTGTTTGGTTTTGATACAGTATTTCAATGAGTAAGACAGAAGCAAAAATATTAGTGGTTGACGATGATATTGATGTGCTTAACACAGCACGAATGTATTTGAAACAGCAGTTCACCTTGGTTCAAATTGAAAATGACCCAGAGCAAATTCCCGATCACTTAGAACGTGAAGCTTTTGATGTGGTGTTGCTCGATATGAACTTTAAAAAAGGAGACAATGAGGGCGAAGAAGGTTTAAAGTGGCTCAACCGAATTCTGACCATCGACCCAAATGCAATTGTGATACTGATTACAGCCTATGGTGAGTTTGACTTGGCCGTAAAAGCTGTAAAGGCGGGTGCTACCGACTTTCTGCCAAAACCATGGAAAAACGAAAAGCTCTTCGGCACCATTCAATCTGCATTACAACTAAGACAAAGCAAGCTAGAAGTAGACCGACTCAAGAGTACTCAAAAAACACTTTCAAGTGAAATAGATCAAAAATTCGAAAACTTCATCGGAGAATCCTTACCCATTAAAAAGGTCTTCTCACTTATAGAAAAGGTAGGCCCTACCGATGCCAATGTTTTGATTTTAGGTGAAAACGGAACAGGGAAAGAGTTGGCTGCTCGTGCCTTACACCGCCAATCTGAGCGAAAGGACAAGGTTTTTATCAATGTTGATTTGGGCTCTATCAGCGAAAATCTTTTTGAAAGCGAGCTCTTTGGCCATGTTCGAGGCGCCTTTACAGATGCAAAGGAAGATAAACCCGGTAGGTTTGAACTGGCTTCTGGCGGCACACTTTTTTTGGACGAAATTGGCAACCTCTCTCTTCCCCTACAAGCCAAACTCCTCACTGTTTTGCAGCAGAGAAAAGTAAGTCGAGTAGGTTCGGGCAAAGAAATTTCTGTAGACATTCGCTTAGTTTGCGCTACCAATATGCCTTTATACGAAATGGTAAAAGAAGGCACTTTTCGCCAAGATTTGCTCTACAGAATCAATACCGTGGAGCTGAGAATGCCTGCATTGGCCGAAAGAACTGAGGATATTACTTTACTCGTACGGCATTTTATTCAACTCTATGGCAAGAAATACCAAAAGCCGAAAATGCGAATTGACCATAACACTATTGCCAAACTGAAGAAATATCATTGGCCTGGAAATATTCGCGAATTGCAACATGCGATAGAGCGTGCCATCATTTTGGCCGATGACCATAAGCTTACCGCTGATGATTTCGTGCTTCAACCCAACCGCAGTAACAAACGTTTGGAGGAAGATATTCTAGACCTTTCAGAAATGGAAAAACGTCTCATCTTAAAGGCACTTGACAAGAACAACGGAAACGTAACCCGTGCGGCTAAAGATCTTGGCATTGACCGATTGGCTTTATATAGAAGACTTCAGAAGTATGGACTTTAGGGTAGTTAAGGGTTATGAGGGATTAGTTATTAGGCAGAAGTTATCAGTTATCAGTTATCAGAAAATAGAAATCAGGAATGAAAATACCCGTAATTCAAGGAGTAATTGATCGAAGAATTCTTATTAACTATCAAATTGATAAGGATGTACTTGAATCTTTCTTGCCTCACCCTTTCAAACCCAAATTAGTAAAAGGTAAAGGTGTAGCTGGTATCTGTTTGATTCGATTAAAGGAAATCAGACCAAAAGGCCTCCCAAAAAGCATAGGTATTTCCTCAGAAAACGGAGCCCACCGAATTGCAGTAGAATGGGAGTCAGAAGGAATCACTAAAGAAGGAGTCTACATTCCTCGAAGAGATACATCATCTAAACTCAATGCTTTCGCAGGCGGTACTCTCTTTCCTGGCGAACATCATTTGGCCGATTTTAAAGTGAGTGAATTAGATGGTAATTATGAAGTATCGTTTGAAAGCAATGATCAAACAAAGCTTTCAATATCGGCTAAAGAGACGGAAAAATGGAGCGACCATAGCTTATTCGAAAACATCAATGAAGCCTCCTCTTTCTTTGAACAAGGTGCTGTTGGCTATTCACCTAATACCAAAAAGACATTTGACGGATTAGAATTAATAACTTCCAATTGGAAAGTAACACCGCTTGAAGTTCTAAAGGTTGAATCTAGCTTTTTCGACAACGAACAAGTATTCCCGAAAGGGTCAGTAAAATTTGACAATGCTCTACTAATGAAGAATATCTCTCACGAATGGATCGGTTTAGAAGAAATATGTTCCAAATAAAAGAACCAATGACCAATTCACTCTTAACTAATAACCAATACACTCTTAACTAAAAAAGATGGTTTCAAAGCGATTCAGCCTTCTTGTTATAGTTCGGATTACGTTACTGATGCTAACGCTAACGGGCTTGGCTTTTATTTTCGCCAAAACTGAATTGTTCTTCAACCAAATCATACTCCTTTCCATCGTTATTATTCAGGTGGCTGAGTTGATACGCTTTATCACCTTTACCAACAGAGAACTGGCAAAACTTCTCTTGGCCATTCGCTATTCTGATTTTTCGATTTCATTCAAAGGGAAAAAGCACGGCAAATCCTTTCAAGAATTACAAGATGCTTTTGTGGAAATTATAGAAGCTTTTAAGAAGGTTTCTGTAGAAAAAGAAGCCCAGTTCAGGTTTCTAAAAGTAATTGTTGACAATGTAAACGTGGGGATTATTGCCATAAAGGAGGAGCATCAAATTGAGCTCATGAATAAAACCGCCCAAAATCTTTTAGGGGTTGGCGTACCTAATTACTGGAAGCAACTGCAGCAGCTTTCTCCCCAATTTTCTCGTGAGTTCTCCGAAATGGACGATAACGAAAGAAAGTTAGTTGAACTGAATGTGAAAGATGATAAGCTTCAAATATCGGCCCATGTTACCCGACTGAAAATTCTGAATTTCAGATATTCCATTATTACTTTTCAGAACATTAAGTCGGAGATTGAACAGAAGGAAATTGAAGCTTGGCATAAGCTTATCCGCATTCTTACACACGAAATTATGAATTCGGTTACCCCTATTACTTCGCTTACGGAAACCATGCAGATGATGCTTCACAAAGGTGAAAATCTTGAAAAATCCATTGATGAAATTTCTGAAGAAGATTTGGCCGACATTCGCTTTTCCCTAGAAACCATTCAAAGGCGAAGTGAGGGCCTCCTCCATTTTGTGGACGATTACCGCAAACTCACCCGCGTGAAAAACTTGGACAAAGAGCGCACAGATGCCATTCAATTATTAGAAAACATGGCGCAGCTCATGAAACCTGAGCTTCAGAAAGAACACATTACATTGGAGCTCCACCTCAAAAGCGCCTTCGAACTTTCCATTGATAGAAAATTAATTGAACAGGTACTAATCAACCTGATCACCAATGCAAAACATGCTTTAAAGGGTGTTGAAAATCCACGAATCACTTTAAAGACTTATTTTCGAGAGTCGGAAAAAGTAATTGAAGTGACGGACAATGGAATGGGAATTGACGAAAGTAAGATTGATCAAATTTTCATTCCTTTCTTCTCTACCAAAGAACAGGGTTCGGGAATTGGGCTAAGCCTCTCTAAGCAAATCATGAAAAAGCACAAAGGCGACTTAACCGTCAAATCAGAATCAGGCCAAGGCGCCAGTTTCTTTTTGGTGTTTAAGTATTGAGTTTAACAGTTTCATAGTTTACAGACTTACCTGACCCTGCTGCTTCTAATCTTACAAACTTCAAGGCTAAGTCATGCTGCCAGCATCTTTTTCAGAAACACACAGAACGCAATTTACAATATTCAAGCAATTTATAATAATGAAAAAGACCTCTACGGGATGACTGAGTAGCTAGCTTTACCACGTCCGCAAAATCATTAGCACAAATTTCAAAGTTAAGTCATGCTGCCAGCATCTTTTTCAGAAACACACAGAACACAATTTACAATATTCAAGCAATTTATAATAATGAAAAAGACCTCTACGGGATGACTGAGTAGCTAGCTTTACCACGTCCGCAAAATCATTAGCACAAATTTCAAAGTTAAGTCATGCTGTAAGCATCTTTTCACGAAACACAAGAACCCGTCCATTCGAGCAACCAAAATCAGATTAATTCTCACTTTTCGTTTCTGAATTTCATATTTTCAAACATGAAAGGTTTTCATGTCTACATTACAACTAACCCGTTAAAAAGCTCTTTGTATACTGGCATAACCAACAACTTGGAATACAGAATCATTGAACATTATCTCAATAGAGGTAACAAGAAAACATTTGCTGGTAGGTACTACTGTTATTGCTTACTTTATTATGAGTTTCATCATTCTGCTGTAGGTGCCATAGAAAGAGAGAAGGAAATTAAAAGCTGGACAAGAGCTAAAAAAGAAGAACTTATAAACTCAATAAACCCAGAATGGCTTTTTTTGAATGATGAAATAACTCCTTGGCCTCCAGAGCCTGATGTTACGGGAAGGAGTTAGCGTCATTAAATAATTGCCTACCTCCTTAGGCGACCATTAACGCAAGTGTCAAAGCTATGTCATGCTGTAAGCATCCTTATCAGAGACACAAGAAAAGTCGATAACGATATGGTAGAAATATAGAAGCCTGAAAAAGATCCCTACGGGATGACTTAATAGCTTGTCTTACCACATCAACAAAATCATTAGCGAAAACTTCAAAACTAAGTCATACCATAAGCTTCTTTTTCAGAATAGAAAGAAACTCATTGCTTCCAAAAAAACATTCTGGAACACTTTGTGTAATTTAGAAGTGTATCTGCTATGGAAAAACCATCAAAAACTTGGCTGAGAATATTCAAGATTACGGGTCTATCCGTGTTGACAGCCATTTTTCTGATCTCAATCTTCGTTACATTCTTCCTAAAAGACATTATAAACAACCGCTTAAAAAAAGAAATCAAAGATACTTTTGGGGACTTTTATACCCTTTCGTTTGAAAACAGCTACACCTCCCTATCATGGAATGGCTTCAATGTAGAGTTTGAAAAAGTAGCCTTTGAAACGGACACCTCAAATAGGTTTATGATGATACGCTATCCCGCAGTTTTCTTCAAAACCAATTCGTTTAGAGTAGTTAACATTAACATTTCTGATCTTTTTTTTCGCTCCGTAATAGATGTCAATAAAGTAGCCATAGAAAAACCTGAGTTACTTTTCTTTATTCCTGAAAAAGCAAGTGCTGCGCAAAGTGATAGCCCTAAAAGCCAAGAAGTTAAAAAGAATGCAATAGACAGTATTCGAGTAGCAAACTTCGATCTAACGGACGGACATGCTTCTTTCGTTTTTCACCGAAATTTAGCAGACACACTCTATTCAGGAAACCAAATGAATGTAAAAATGGAGGGGTTGAAAATTGATCTGAATTCTACAGAAAGCATTATAAAAACCTCCAAGGTAGAACAGGTAGCCTTTTCATTAAATGAAATCATTCTCAGCCCCAAAGAATCTGACTATAAGTACCTCATTGATGGTATAAAATTCAATTACAAAGAAGAACTACTGCGTGTAAATGGAGTGAAAATAAGCTCAAAAAGAGACCCGTATAAGATGACCTTAGAGAGCAAATTCCGAAAGACCATCTTCAACATTAGCTTAGATACGCTCATTTATAAATCTGCTCATTTTAAAGAATTGAAAGACCTTTCGGCCATAAAGGGAACCTCATTAAGTCTGGTAAAGCTAAATATGCAGCTGGCCAGAAACAAGAGTATTCCATTGGATGAAACACGCTATAAAGAGCTATTTCACCAATCCTTTCTCAACCTTCCAATCCCTGTTGAAATTGATAGCCTGTATTTAAAAAATAGCAGTATTGACTATAAAGTATACAGCGACAAAGAGTTGCAACCAGGTAATTTAATGCTAACAAAACTGAATGCTACCATTTCTAACCTTTATACTGAAGCAGAAAAAAGAGACACTATAAAAGCAGATTTCAAGGGTATCTTTATGCAAGATGGCCCTTTCAGTATTGAGTTCAACCTCCCCTTAAACGACCCCAAAAACCATACTTACAAGGGCTATATTGGCTCAATGGAATTTACAAGCCTGAATCCGCTCATAGCAAACCTAACAAGAATACAATTAGCCGAAGGCCGAATCAATAGGCTTGATTTTGAAGGGAGGGGAAATCAGTTAAAGAATTGGGGAACCATGCGTTCCGATTTTCAGGGATTAAAACTTAAAGTAACTGACAGCAAAAACAATGTGCGATGGTTGCAATCTGGCCTAGGTAATCTTATTGCTAGAAAAAATAACAGAGGAAACAGAAACGGGTTTGTAGAGCCAATTGATTACGTTTTTCAACGCCCTCCATACAAGGATCACCTCACACTTTATGCTGGTGGTTTGATTGAAGGTTTTGCACTGAGCATACTGCCTGAATCAGTCTACAAACTCATCATGCCAGAATAATCATTTCGATTATTGCCCCTTGTTATAGAACACAATTCGATTAAAGGTTTTATTTTGCCATAACAGACAAAACACAAACCAAGTCAATGAGCATATTCACCGTTATTACCATTCTCACAGTTCTTTCGGCTGCTTTTGCCTTTATCAATACGAAATTTCTAAAACTGCCATTTACCATTGGCTTAATGATCATCGCCATTTGCTTTACGCTGGTCATTACAATTGCAGGTAGTTTCAACCCTTTCATTTTAGAAGAAGCCAATTTAATTATTGACTCCATAGATTTTGAAACGGCTTTGCTGGATATTATGCTGAGCTTTTTGCTTTTCGCTGGAGCCCTACACACCAAAATTGATGGGTTAAAGAAGCAACGAATGCCAATTGCTCTATTTGCCACCATGGGTGTATTGATTTCAACTTTCATTGTCGGTACGCTCATGTACTATATTGTGCAGGCTTTAGGGCATCAAATCGACTATATCTATTGCCTACTTTTTGGTGCGCTTATCTCTCCTACCGACCCTATTGCGGTTTTAGGAATTCTGAAAGACGCCAATGCGCCTAAAAAATTAGAGACTAAAATTGTTGGCGAATCACTGTTTAATGATGGTGTTGGTGTGGTCATTTTTTTAGTAATATTTAAAATTGCACAACAAGGAGTAGGTGCTATTGAAGCCAGTGAAGTAGGCTTGCTTTTCTTTGAAGAAGTAGTAGGCGGAATTGCCCTTGGTTTGTTAGCTGGCTGGTTGGTTTTTCAGTTAATGAAAGTGATTGACCATTACGAAACCGAAGTAATGATTACCCTGGCCCTTGTGATGGGACTTTCCTCATTGGCACATTTAATCCACGTTTCAGGGCCTTTAGCAGTCGTAGTGGCTGGTATTTTTATTGGAAATAAGTCGCCTAAAATTGCTTGGTCAGAAACCACTCAAAACTATGTAGATAAGTTTTGGGAACTGCTCGATGTTTTGCTCAATGCAATCCTATTTGTACTAATTGGCCTAGAGTTATTGATCATTACTATCAATGGCGAGTACATTACCTTCGGCTTAATCGCTATTCCTGTTACATTACTTGCTAGGTATTTAGCCTTGTCGGGGCCAGTGGCGCTATTTAAAAAGAAGCTAGATTTTATTCCAAAAACCAATCTGATTATGACTTGGGGTGGAATTAGAGGTGGAATCTCCATCGCTTTAGCACTCTCATTAGAGCCCAACATGGAGCGCGAGCTTTTTCTTACAGTTACCTATATCATTGTGGTCTTCTCTATTATTGGTCAAGGTTTAACCCTAGGGCCATTGGTAAGAAGGGTATTAAAGAAGGGGTGAAAATCACTAATCTGAAATCCATAAGTTCACTTTCCTTATGAGCAAATCAGTTGTAAGCTTATTGATCCTATCGATTCTCGTTCCGTTGAATCAAGTGTTTGCTCAGCAAATTCCTGAAATGTTTGCAGATAGGGTTGCTTTCTGTAATTCCAATTTTGACGAAAGCACAGCTTCTCAACTAAGATTAGAATTTCAAGAGCTGGAAAACTACTTTATCAAAAATGGACTTCTAAAAGACAGCTCGGGTCTAAGCTATTTATCCGTTTACAAACAAATAGCCAAAGAAGGCGACTTGAAGTTTATTACCGATTTACAACTAAAAACTATGGAAACTACCGACTTGAGCATTTTACGTTCATGTTCGTTTGTGCTTCTTTCGCAACAGGAAATGGAAGAGTTGACACCTAGGCACATGGCACTTTCTGTAGAAATGAGTAATGAAGTTGGAAATGATATCAGCCTTAGCAAAATCGCATCAATCATCACTGAGAATCTAACAGCAAAGGATTTCGACCTCCAATACTATAAACTTACTTCCCTGTTAGCCTTTTATGTTATATCAAAAAGCTATGAAATTGTTGGCTCGTTAGTACCAACCACTGATTATAGCAAAATTAAGAACCGGCTTTTAATTGAATTAAACGATAAAGATGAGCTAACTATATCAGATACGACAAGCTCCATGGAAGAAGTTAAAAATAGCATCTATGAATTTCTATCCAATGACATCGACAACAAAGCAATAGAAGTAACTGCCATGAAACAGTCGACCTATGCCGCCTATGTGGAACTACTTGATTTGATTAATGAGGTTTACACGGATTTAAGAAATCAGAAGTCAATACAAACATTTGGAAAGCCGCTCTCAGAATTATCTAAAAGTGAATTAGGGACAATAAAAGAACAGATTCCGAAAAATGTAATCTATAATAAGCCAAAGTGAGCGCTACACCCAATTTATCCCCTACTCATAATACACCACCACTTTAGGCTGTTCGGGTAAAGCCCTATATATGGCTGTCAATGCTTTATCATTGGCTTCTATAATGACGGAAGGCTGATATTCATAGGGTTGAAATTTAACCATCGCATTTAGAAAAGACTTAGCTCTTTCCATTTTTCTACCCCGCCAAAAACTACGGTTGGCCTTTTTATCTACTGAAGTCATATCTTCATTTTGTGTAATAAGAAAGTGGATTCCGTTTTCGGTGATGAGCTTGATGAAAACCGGTTGGTGCACCAAAGTGTCGGGCGTAGTTATCGAAGTCAGTAATTCTTCTGGATTTTTAGGTGCTATCTTTTCAATAATTGGCTCCTTTATAATACTGGCTTCAGACAGCGTTACAGACAGCGGCTTTGAAAATGTTTGCACGTACATACCCTGAGATAGTTTCCTGAGCATTGGGTCAAGCTTCATTGTGGTCATTCTCACGTTGTAAATCACAACGCCATTGATAAATAAGCCTAGGGTACTATCGGGTACATTGATGATTAAATGGATAGAATCCTTCTTTGAAAGACTCAGTAAAGCATTTCTATAAGCAATCAAACGTTGAATCGAATCCAATTTAGGTTCATCATAAACCGCTACCGTATCTTGATTCTGTTTCCATTCTGCCAACTTGTTTACAGGAGCCATGGCATACTTGGCCAGCCCAAAAACCATTACCATCAATAGCATAGCTAAAGCGATGTATAAGAAAATTGGCTTCTTCGCTTTGTTCAGGCTTTTTTCTTGCTCTTCCATTCAATTAGAAAATAAAAACCTTTGAACCTATGGGCAGCGACTTATACACCAACTCGAGGTTAGCGTCATCTAAACGAATACAGCCATGCGTTACCGGCAAACCTAAAAAGCGCTGATAAAGTGTACCATGAATCAGGTAACCATCACCAATGCTCAGTGAGTAATCTCCCAAAACTCCGTATTCAAAACGAGAAGAATGGTTTGGAGAAGGAACAGGTAAACCTTCTTCAACAAAAGCCCAGTCGGGTTTTTTCCATACTGGGTCTTTGGTTTTATTCAGTATTTTAAATTCGCCCTTTGGCGTTTTAAACATCCATTGCTTTTTGCTATCGTTGCCCTTTAAGAGAATGTAACTACCTGTTGAGCAGATATCGCTCTTAACCAGGTTCGTTCCCTTATACAAATAGAATTCATTCACCGTGCTGTTCACTACCAAGTAGTTGTTTTTAGGAATATTGGCCGATAATTTTTTATCCAAAACCGCCAATTGGTTTTGCATGTCAGTCAGCAAAGTGGCTTCGGTTTCCTTATCTACTTTTACCACATCTTCCTGAGCAGCGATACTGATCATGATGGTCTGTATTTTCGCCAATACTAAAAGCAGAAGCACAACAGTGCTCCCGAGTATTACCCATTTCCTTATATTCCTTTTCTTCTCCATTATTTAGCTGGGAGCGGTTTAAGCGCCCCCACTATAATTACTTGTGTATTTTCAGAGGCTAAAGCAAAAAGCTTGTCCATATCGTTATTGTTCAGCGCGACACAGCCATCAGTCCAGTCCAACCCCTTTCCGCCATCGCCATGAATTTCAATCAAATTGCCTATGCTTGCGTTTTTAGGAATAATGCCTTTGGCTTTATTCTCTTTAAAGCGCTTCTGATCGTCAGCGTTTGGGTAGTTCAGCAGTAAAGCTTTATAATATTTGGTCTGCCCATTGCCCTTTTTCTTTACCACTTTATACACGCCTTCCGGGGTGGTTTTATCTCCTGAAAGCATCTTATCGCCCATCCAGTTGGCACCAAGTTCCATATTGAAAGTATGTGTCAACTTACCCTTGGCGTATACATAGCAAAGCCTTTCCATCTTATCTATGATGAAAACCGTTTCGTTCGATTTACGCGACCTTTCAATTCCAGCGGCCGCCCACTGTTTCCATAGCGGATAATCTTTAAAAAAATCTGCCATAGTAGTTTCAGCTTGACTAATAAGTTGGGTCAAATTATTTTCCAGTGTGCTGAGGTTTTCTTTGAGGTATGCCGCGTTTTCATTTTCATACGCAGCAGATACTTCATGATAAAGCAAGCGAGTTTGCGCTAGTTGTTTCACTGCATTTTCGTTCAGTGGAATATTTTTATACTTAAGGTCGAAACGCTCAAATTGGTCATCAATTAAATCGAGTCGTTTGCTGTAATTCGACCATATTTTTTTGCTTACGTTTTGAGCGGTACTTTTGGCTAAAATTGCTGTCTCCGATGCTTTACCAGCAAGTTGTTTTGTAATCGAAAAATCCTTCAGAAAGAAAAAACGATCGTTTTCTTTGGCCCATGCTACCATGGCAGAATCATAAAAGGAAGTTGCCTTTTTATACAAATCTGGTGCGTATTCAGACGCTTGGCTTTTTTCTGCTTCAGAAAGTCTTTCTCGCGCCTCGGTTAATTCAACCAGCGGAGGCTGAGGAAAAATGAAGGAAGGAAATAGTAATACTATCAGAGTTAGCACAGTAAGCAGCGCAATCGCTAGCCATTTGATTTTCATATCTTTTCAAAAAATGAAAATCCCCATTAGGCTTTCAACCGTCAGGGGATTTTGCCTTTATCGTTCTACTAAAATTACTTTCTTCTAGGAGCAGCTTTATACTTGCTGATCACTTCAGTTAATTCAGTATTGATTGTGCTTGCTTTTTCTTTGGCAACTTTCACTTTCGCTAACGAAGGCTTCAACTCACCGTTTTGAAACATTGTGTTTGACTCGGTAATAGAAGCTTCAACAACATCTAACTCAGTTTTAATAGCTTCCAATGCTGTTGTTCCTTCTTTGCCTTTAGGAGCTTCAGTAATTAACTGTCTACCTTGAGCAACCAAAGTTTGAACTTCTTCCATTGAAGCTAAAATTTCAGCTTTCACAGCTTCTTTGGTAGCTTCAGTGTTAGCAGAAACCTCATTAGCCATTGTAGTTACCTTGTTTAACTTCTCAACAGTTTTAGTGTACTTTTTGAAAAATTTAGATTTCTGCTCTTCCAAACTTGCCATAGCTACAGCCATAGAGTCATTTAAAGCATTGTATTGCTCGGTAACATACACTTCGGCACCAGCAACTTTTGCAGTTTCAATAGCAGCCGTAGCAGCATCAATTTCAGTTTGAGGTACATCTGCGCAAGAAGTTATGCCTACCATACCAATGATTAACGCACCGAATAATTTGTTTGTAATTTTCATGATTGTTTATTCTCTTTTTAATTGTTGATTGTTGCCCGAAGGCATACATGGTTTTAGTTTTGATCATGAGACGCAACATTTTTAAAAAGTAACATCACGGTTGAAAAAATATTTTCAACAGAATGAAAAAGGCCAAAATCACTCAAATTTTCATATATGAGCAGATTTTCAAATTTCATTCAGTGGGTACTAAAAAAGTCTGACTATCTTATCAGCTCAATTTTATTAACAGAATAAGGAAGTACTCCGCAGTAGATCAAGCATGAGAATTAAGAAACTTAGAGGGCACAATCGCATATGGAAGGACATTGAGGCTTGGAAGAATGAGAACCTTAAACTCGATATCGAATCCTTAAAAAGTAGTCAGCGCGACCATACAAAAATTTGGGTCAGCCCCTATTGTGACTACAATATGCTAAACAGCGAATACCCTCAACCTAAAGGAAAAACCCGTCAAAAAATCCTTAATGGTTTGATTGAAATTTATACTGAATGGAAAAAGCAGTTGGATGCATTACATGAACCTTATTATCTCAAAATCTGGCTTATTGATCCTTACTTTGCCAACTCTCAGGTAGTATGTGCTATTGGTGATTTCCTTCATTTTTATGACGGCACATTCTTTAAGCCCGATCAAGAATACTCGAACCAAGTTGAGCCTCAAATCAAAAGCCTTCCTGCTGGTTTTAATTGGGAATGTCGTTTAGACGAAATGCATTTAAGTAGTACTGATCTAGGTAAGCCTGAAGATTACTATGATGAAGAAGATTACTTGACAGAGAAAAGAGCCTTTGAGAAGCGATTAAAAAAGCCACATCGAAAAATGATCAGCAAGTCAGAGGACGGTGAGGTAACCGAGTATTATTCATTCAAAGTAGGGCACGCTTGGCTGGGAAGTAAGGACTAGCAGGGCTTAAATCATTTCTTTCTCCTTCTCAAAACTATTCTCCATAGAGAGAAGGCTCTTCCTTCTAAAGTTTATCCAAAAAATAACCAATCCATTAATCTCTTATTATCAGATGGTTACACAACACAAGTGAAAAGACTCAAGAATTTTTATTTCAATGTTTGAACTTCAATGTTATAACATTAGTTGACTACTTGAATTTGAAAAACATTAAAACAAACAATACAATGAGAAAATTTGAAGTACCAACAAGAGAACAAGTAGCCCCAGCAACACAAGCCATTTTTGACGGAGTTAAGCAGAAAATCGGAATGGTCCCGAACATTTATGCCACAATAGGTTATTCTGCAAATGCATTAGATTCATATTTGGCCTTCCAAGGCGCACAAGCCAAGGGATCGTTTAACGCAAAGGAAAGAGAAGCGGTAGCACTTGCCGTAGCTCAAGCCAACGGATGTTCTTATTGCCAAGCGGCACACACTGCCATTGGAAAAATGAATGGTTTTAGCGAAGAAGAAACCCTGAACTTAAGGGCTGGAAAAAGCGAAAATGAGCGTTTAAATGCACTTGTTGCATTAGTAAGAGAAGTCACTTTAAAACACGGACGACCTTCTAGCCTTGCCGTTGAGAACTTTTTTGCACAGGGCTTTGACAATGCTGCACTTATGGACTTGGTGCTTTTGGTAGCCGATAATACTGTAACCAACTATGTAAATAACGTTACAGAAATAGCCATCGACTTCCCAGCAGCAAAACCTCTTGAAGAAGTTGCGGAAGTCTAATTACTGCAATAATTATAGATAAGGTTGATAATTGTTGAACAATAGCCATCTGACAATTGGGATACACCCCCTTACGTTGGATGGCTAATTCTTTTAAGCTTAAAACACTTTATCAAATTTTGATTTTCTCAGTCAATGTTATAACATTAGGTCTGATTTAGTAAGCCAACGGACAATATTTTAAAAATGGATACGCAAACAAACGCTCAGAACACGAAAACCATCAAGGAGCAATTGCGAGCAAACCTATTGTACTCAGCTTATTGGCTAAGCGATTTAACCACTGAGTTTTTAAAGCATTACGACATCACTCAACAGCAATTCAATGTATTGACCATTTTGGGTGAACAACACCCTGAACCCATAAGTACCAAGCAGATCAGAGAACGAATGATCATCAGTAATTCTGATACTTCGCGCTTAATTGATAGGTTATGCGACAAAGGTTTGGCTTGGAAAAGGCCTTGCCCGCATGATGGCAGATTGATTCAGGCATTTATTCATGAAAAGGGTCAGGCGCTCTTAAGTGAAATTGGTCAAAACATGGCTAAGCTTGATGATGTTATGTGCAATATTACCGAAGCGGAAGCTACAGTAGTGAACAAGCTTTTGAACAAAATGAGATTCCACTCCAAAGAGAAAATGGTTTAGATCAGTACATGCCATTAGCTACCAATGTCTACTTCTCTAGTTCTTCAATTGGGCCTACCAAATGGTCGACCTTCAAGTTTTCACTCACCAAGTTGAGCACTCCTAAAGTATCGATTGTCGTTTGGAGCATTGCTTGGTTAAGGTGCGGACGGGATGTCCAGTTTACATCTTTGAGCCATGCTTCTACATCTTCGGGCTTTAAATGATAAAATTCACTTATCCGTTTCACCTTATCTGTACTGGCAATAAATTGATTGACTTGCTGAAATAAGGCGTTTATAGTTGTCAATACTGCTTCTTTCTTTTCTTCAAAGGCCTTGTCCGACACACAAATCACAAAGCAACTAAAAGGTGTTTTACGCTCTCCTACCCTTCTAAATTCTCCACTGTCTACCAGAGATTTAGTCGTGAACTTCTCCCAAAGGAAAATATCAGAATCGCCATATTGGAACGACTCTCGAGCACCAGCCAGATTATCAATCACTTCAAACTTCATGTTTTCTGTAGACCATCCTCTAGCCTTAGCGTCAATAATGGCCATAAGATGTGAACCTGAACCAAAGCGGCTAATGGCATAACGCTTTCCTTCAATATCTGAAACGGATTGGAAGTCGGAATTTGCAGGCACATGAATTCCCCAGGTTAAAGAGGAATCGACATAAAAACTGAAGATTTTGAATGTTTTTCCTTTATCAATTCCCTGAACTGCGCCTTCGGTAAGTAGCACCCCAATGTCTAAATCGCCATCGTGTAATGCTTGCGCCAAAAGGCCTGTGCCACCATGATAATCTGTCCAATGTGGTTTAATACCAGATTTCTCAAGTATTCCTGAAGAAAGCAATAGTTGCCAAGGCATATTAAAATGTTCTGGCACTCCCCCTATTTTCAATTCAACCATTAGTCTTTCGAAAAAATTGAGGCGCAAAGAACACCAAAATCATAGAAAAAAACGCCCAAAATGTAGAAAGAATGTCGTACTACTGATTAAGAGGCGGATTAAATAAATGAAAGGATTGTGGAAAGACGTTGACATGAAAAAGCCTCCATAAGTATTCCACTTATGAAGGCTTCTTTCAAATTATTAGAATGTCAGATTATCTGATCTCTTTCATCAGTTCCTCAATGGCCTTTTCCAGCTGCTGATCTCTTCCTTTATCTACAACACCCGGCATTAACTTCACTTTAAACTGAGGTTCAGTTTGGTTGTTTTCCATCCACTCGCCTGCTTTGTTTTTAGCACTTACAGGCACCACACCCCATCTGCCACCATCGGGTAAACCTTCCCAACCTGCAAAACTACAAGTACCAGGCACTGGCATACCGACAGTTTTTCCAATCTTAAGGTCTGTATAACCACTGGCAAAGCAGTGACCGTCAGAATACATGCTTTCGTTGAACATGGCTAAAGTTGGCTTTGTCCAGCGAGAAGTTGGTTCTCCACCTACCACTTTGGCTTCTGTAGCATAAGTAATAAATGGTTCACCAGTAAAGAACATGGCCAAATCTGCTACCAAGTCACCTCCACCATTAAATCGTGTATCGACTACAACGGCTTTACGGTCAGAGAATTTACCCATCATGTCTTCGTAAATACTACGGTAAGGGCCATCGCTCATACCCGGAATATGTACATAGCCCAACTGACCGTTACTCTTCTCTTCTACTTCTTTCTCGTTGATTTTCACCCAACGATCATACAACAAACCTCTTTCAGCACCTAAAGAAATAGGCTTCATTGTGATCTGTTGTCTCTTTTTAGTTGCGGGATCATAGATTTCTAACAAAGTAAATTGGTCTGCTTTACGGTTTAGATACTTGGCTACATCCACATTCTGAGCAATGATTTCTCCATCAATTTTCTCGATGATCATGCCTTTAGTTACATTGAGGTTCGCTTTGTCTAAAGGACCGCCTTTAATTACTTCGGTAATTAAAATACCATCGTCTTTGTGTTTATAATCCATAAAAATACCCAGCGAAGCAGTAGCATCGGCATTTGTAATACTTGTGCTATATCTGGCACCTGAGTGCGACACATTTAGCTCTCCAAGCATTTCTGAAAGCAATTCTGAGAACTCGTATGAGTTACCGATAGAAGGCAGATACTTAGCGTATTCCTTTCTCATTAACTCCCAATCAATACCATGGAAAGTTGGCTCGTAGAAAACATTTTTGGTTCTAATATAAACATGATCAAACATATATTGACGCTCTGCAACGGCATCATAATTCATTTCACCTTTGACATCCACCCCTTCACGTTTTCCACTTTCTGGATCAATTTTAGAAATTCTTCCTCCACTTAATAAGTAAAGATTCTTTCTGTCTTTATCCCAAGTAAGGCTACCGAAACCTGCATCGAGCTTCATTGCCATTTTTGTTTCGCGGGTTCTTAAATCTGTACTCCAAAGGTTCATTCCTTTTTCAAAACGCGCCAAGTAGTACAGTTTATCGCCATCTTTAGAAAGTACGGCATCGCCCAAACTAGAAGAGTGAATGGTCATTCTCACCTTTCTGTCTTTCATATCATCCCAATCGAAAGTAAGGTCTTTCACCTTTTCCTTCTCTTTTTCATCTTTCTTGTCTTTGTCCTTTTCCTTGTCTTCAGCGTCCTCTTTTTTGGTTGCTTTTTCGATTTCTTTCATCAAGTCATAATCTTCTTTGCTTAGGTTGTACTTATCCCAAGCGTCTTGATCGAAGAACATACTATACACATCGCGTTGAGACGAACCACTGGTGGCATAACTTTTCAAACCATCACGGTTACTGAACCAAATCATTTGCTTACCATCATTCACCCATTTAGGGCTGCTATCGCCATAACCACTTTCAGTAAGGTTTACTCGTTTAGAACCATCTGCGGCTAAAAGTAAAATTTCGCTATTGCTCAGTGTTTTTCCCCAATCGAACAAAATCCATTTGCTGTCGGGACTCCAACTGAAAGACTGGTCTCCATCACCCATGTGATACAAATCCTCTGGGGTCATTAAAGTAGTTGTATTGTTCGAAGCCAAATCCAACACCTTTAAAGTTCTTCTTCCTTCAATAAAAGCTAGCTTTTTTCCATCGGGTGAAAAGTTTGGAAGGTAATTATCGAGCTTATTTTGCACTAAAGGCTCTTCCTTTAATAAGGTGGCAGCGAAGAAAAATGGTTCTTCGGTTTCGCGGATTCTTGTGGTTTTGAAAATGCTCCATCGCCCATCTCTTTCGCTGGCATACACCACTGATTTTCCATCGGGTGAAAAAGTAACAAACCTTTCTTGCTCTGGAGTATTGGTAATTCTTTTTGTGAGGGAACCATCTACAGAAGTAACAAACACTTCGCCACGGGCCGTAAAGGCTATTTCTTTTCCATTCGGTGAAATGGCCATTTCGCCAACACCACCATTGATGGAAACGAATTTATCGCTGTTAGCCTTGCTTTGTGTAACGATATTCACCGAAAGCTTTTTAGGTTGTTGCCCTTCTTTCATGGTGTATAATTCGCCATCGTAGCCAAAGCTTAAAATGCCTCCGCCCATGCTTAGGAAACGAACTGGGTGAGTTTTGAAATTCGTTAGTTGAGTCCTTGCAGAAGGGTTGTCTAGCGAAAGCTTGTGCACATTGAAATTGCCACTTTCTTCGCTTAAAAAGTAAAGGCTTTTCTCATCTTGGCTAAAAATCGGCTGGCGGTCTTCTCCTTCATAAGAAGTAATCATTTTGTGAGAATCCGTCCTTTTATCATATACCCAAATATCGCGGGCAATGGCAGAGTTTTGATGCTTACGGAATTCGTTTTCGCCTCCTTTTTTATCGTGGTAAACCATCTGGCTTCCACTTTTATTTACTTGTACATACTCTGCTGGAAAAGTAAAAACTTGGTCTACACGCCCTCCAGCTACTGGAACCGAATATAATTCAGACTGGGAACCATGAGGGTACTGTCTGTGTTCGGCTAAATCTTGTCTTAGCGCTCCAAATAATACCGATTTATTATCAGCAGAAAAGGAGAAGGGCTGCTCATCGTTTGAGTGGAAAGTAATGCGGTGGGCTTCTCCTCCACGGATGTCCATAGTGAATACATCGAAATTGCCGTAGCGGTCTGAAGCAAAGGCAATGGTTTTTCCATCTTTGCTAAATACAGGCATCAAATCATGCGATTCGTGAAAGGTAAGTTGAGTAGCATCGCCACCATTTGAGCTTACCTTATATAGGTCGCCTTTGTAGGTAAAAACTATTGTTGAGCCATCTGGAGAGATGACCGGATAACGAAGCCAGTTTGGCGCAGTTTGGGCGAAAAGCCCCACCGAAACCAACATTAAAAATGTGATGAGTTGTTTTTTCATATCAGGGTTGTTTTGAAGAGGGTGAAGCTATGAAAAAAATCAAATTACCGCTAATAGCAATTACAGGAATTAAGTAAGCTAAAAATGAAAAAACCCTTGAAGTTCTAGAAACTCCAAGGGCTTAAATTCTTATTTCGAAAGAAAAGCTATTCCCTTCGCTCTCCCGCTGTAACAATGTTACCTCTCAGGGTTAAAATGACTTGTTGAGCTGTAGGGTCGTTGGTGACAAGCGTTACGGTTTTGTTTTGGTTACCGCGTTTGCCAGCGCTATTGAATCGCACAAATACTTCTCCGCTTTTACCAGGAGCAACTGCATCGGTAGAGTATTTGGGTACTGTGCAACCACAAGACCCACGTGCTGATAAAATTTTCAATGGAGCCGTGCCAATGTTCTTAAAAGTAAAGACATGATCTACAGTATCACCCGGGGCAATTTCTCCAAAGTTATACAGCTTGTTTTCAAACTCTATTTTAGCAGCTTCACTTACCGTGGCCTCTTGCGCCTTAACAGCAAAAGCTGCCAAAAGCAGAAACATTGAAATCATTAACTTTTTCATACGCTGTAATTTTCTTCAAGTTAAATATTAATCATCCAACAAAGCAACATTCAAAAAGTCGATCATAGGTAAAATGACTGTGTAAGATTCGATTACCATGTCATGAAAACCATCAGAAAGAATGTCTTTTCGTGTAATCGGACGTATGGCCGCGATACTTTTCAACCTCAGCAATTCGATGAACTCATGATCTTGCGAATAGCCTTTTGGTGCAGTTTTCAGTGCCTCTTCGGTATAGAAATGAAACCAACTTTTAAAAGGCTCGGCATGCAAAGTTTTCATCAGTTTGCGTCCCTCATAATCAATTTCAGTTCTAATTTTCTTGAGCCTTTCACTGTCTGGATGCCAAATTCCACCCGCTATTAAGGTTTCATCTGACCCCAAGTGCACATAGAAATCAGCCAAGCCTTTCCCATGCCCAAACACTACTCCAAAATGATTTTTGTAAGTAGGCCTTTCAGGATGAAACATCAAATTGTTATTGATTCGACTAATGGCTTTTCTGGCCGAAGGTTGCACAATTCTTGGGTCGATTTCTTTCAGCGAAGCTAAAATAGGCTCGAACAGATTGACCACTTCGTTTTTAGCTTCTTCGTACCAAGCCCTATTGGCATCCATCCACTCTTTAGAGTTGTTTGCATTGAGTTGTTCTAAAAATTCAAAAATCACCTTTCTTGCCATGCTACTTACTACCCGCTTTTCCGCTTAAAGTTTATGCTTGATTTTCAATAAGAGAAATTCCGTTTAAATCCGTGGTTAAGTAGTCTGTCATTACATCAAAAAAAGGACGCAAGGCTAAAAAGGTAGCTACTGCATTTTCTACAAAATCAGGTGAGGTTACTTCTTTATCAGAGAAGCTCTTGAAGACATACATGGATTTATACCTTAATAGATCAATGGAAGGATGATCTTTCTCAAAGCCTTTTGGCGCGGTTTTCAGCTGCTCGCCCTGTAAGCCTCCAAAAGTTTTGATGAACTTAGGATCGGAGATTACTTTCTTTAAAGGTTCGTCATCCATGGCAATGTGATCGCGAATAAGTTTGATATCATCGGCATTGGGCTGATAGAAACCTCCGCCCACTACCGTGTTTCCGCCCGGTTGTATATGGAAGTAGTAACCACCCCTCAATGCTGGCTTCGATCGATTGAAACTTCCAGCCCAGCGTGGGTTATAAGGGCTTTTATCTTTCGAAAAGCGTACATCTCTATAGATCCGCATCAAGCTCTTTTTACCTGTGGGTGTAGTGATTTGGTCATGTTTCGAAAGCCCTGCCAATAAAGCATCGGCTACAGAAATTGCATTTTCATGGGCTTGTTCGTAGGTTTTCTTATTGGCTGTAAACCATTCGCGGTTATTGTTTTCAGATAAAGCTTTCAGAAACGAAAAATTAGAGGGACTGATGTTCATGACTTTGATGGTTTGATATTTCAAATAAAGCTAATACTTACTAAACGAATTGCCTTCTGAATTTGGGACATTTTAACACTTATCGATGCGCTTGGTAATAAGCAAGAGGCAATACCTTCCCTAAAGCATCAAGCTTTTCCTTTTCAATAACAGTTGATTCGCTATAAGCCAAAGCTTCTTTGAGTTGTTCTTTGGTACGAATTCCTACCACGGCACTGGTTACAGCGGAATGACTCAATATCCATCGCAAAGCCAAATGCGACAGTTTCGTTTTGTCATCTGTAAGTTTCTTCATTTCATTGACCAGCAATTCGATTTCTCGTGACTTATAATTAAGATATACCTCTGGGATTTTACCACCCAATAACCCTTTTGCTAAACCACCACGTGCCATTAGGCCTACTCCATTACTTTCCAACAAATCCAGCATTTGTTCCTCAGGTCTTCTGTCGAGCAAACTGTATTGCATCATTACACTGGCAATATTTGAATTGGCTACATATTCTCGAATTACATTTGGGCGAATGGAAGAAATGCCATGATTCCTGATTTTACCTTCAGCCCTTAACTGCTCAAAAGCTTCTATCACTTCATTGATTGGGTCTTCTATTGTGCCGCCATGCAGCTGATACAAATCAATGTAATCCGTTTGAAGTCTTTTCAAGCTCAGGTCAACTGCTTTCAGAATATAGTCTTTCGAAGGGTTCCAATCCCAACCGCTACCATCCGCTCTTAGTTGATTGCCTACTTTTGTTGCCACAATCACCTCGGATCTTTTGCCTTTTAATGCTCGTCCAAGTGCTTCTTCGTTCTTTCCTTGATCATAAAGGTCGGCCGTATCAAAATAATTTATTCCGTCATCAATGGCAGCGTGAATCAACTCATCATTGTCCCTTCGGCTCAAATCCATTGACATACAGCCGAATGCGATTTCGCTGATTTGCAATTCTGTATTCTTTAATGCTCTATATTTCATCACAAAAAACTAAACAGTAATAGATGCAAATAAATTCAAGGTTCAACTTGCCAAAAGAAAATCGATTTTCATATATTTGCACTCGCTTTTGAAAAGCGGATTGGCGCTCTATCCTACCGAAACTTCGGGAGGATAGAGACACAACGGTCCCTTAGCTCAATTGGATAGAGCAACTGCCTTCTAAGCAGTAGGTTTCAGGTTCGATTCCTGAAGGGATCACCAATAGTCCCATACATCCCGTATGGGACTATTTTTTTTAGTGGGTGACGGTTATTTATTTTCCCGCACCTGTTGGTGTTCTTGAGGCTGACCGAGAATGATTTCAAGTAGTTTATTACAAGAGGCTATTTTACCTGTTATTATTAAATCCCTTTTAGGTCTATGGCGTAATGGTAGCTGATTAAAGATCTAGAATCTTGGTTATCAAGCCAGCCAAGTTCTTTGTGACTTTCAATTACAATCTGTTTAGTATTAAACTCTTGAAACTTATCTGCTACTCGTTCTAATATTTCCAGTTCTTTTTCAGAAAACAATTCCTTTTTAAAGGGTCTATCAGTTCTGGCTGTTAGGAAAGCAATTTGTCCTCCGTCTGGCAATTCATCATAATATTTGTCTAGTGCGTCCCTCTCTGCAAGATGTTCAAAGAGGGTCTCAAATTTATTGTGTACCGGGCCATAGGATATTGCTCTATATTTCGAACCGCTTATTGACATTCCAGTCTCCTTGAAGGAGCAAAAATCACCATAAAATAAAAGCTTATTCATTTTGGTTTTATAGCTCGGTGTCTTGTGAGCAAAATAGACCACCATTTCTGTGAGTTTCTCGAGGCTGGGTTTTTTATAACCAGTAAATTCATCAGCTTCTGAGCCGCCCATTAAGTAGTTGTCAAAATTGATAAAGTCTTCTTCTCGTTCCTCAATCAGTTTATCTATTTTCTTTAGAAGTACTTCTTTGGCTTTAATTGACTCTGTATTCCAATCTTTAGCTAAAGTCATAAACTTAGCAGGATCACTCGCCATTTTTAACAAATTGGCATTCGGTAAGCTTGGTAAATCACCTTTTTCATAAAGACCATAGGTATTGGGGCCAAAGCCTAGGATTTCCCCCATGCGAACTGCGGACAAATCATATTGATCTCTTATTTCTTTGATCTCATCGGATTGAGGGATATGATGCTTTACACGGTATTGGTTATACACCATCTGCATATTTAACTCATCTAACGCTGTCGTGGTAAATTGCTCTCCACTCTCTTCACAAAGGTAAAACTGATATTTAATGGTAAATTCTTCTTTACGATATGGAACAGCTCTCCATTCGTTAGAAAGCTTCATTTCTTTTCCGGTGATAGGGCTTTTCATGGCGTTAGTTTTTGAAAGGATATTGCATAGGGTGTTCGGCAGTGTGGAATGAAATGCAGATGGTTTGAGTGCCAGGTGCACCCAGTGTAATTTTAATATAGATTTCTGTGTCTTTCATTTTTGTACCGAAAACCCACATTTCTTTGCCACCATGCCAATCTTCATCTAAAGGACCTTGACTGTAATCTTTAACAGTAAGTGTATCTAAAACCTGCTCTCTATCGACAGGTCGTATATCCAGGGCTAATAAGGTATTGAAGTTTTTCGCCCTGCTATCTAAAAACAAGATTCCCCAAATCTGTTTCTTCTCTTTAAAGCTTTTGAGGAAAGCTTCAACATCTTCTCTTTGTGTAACGGATTGCAAAGTTAATTGTTTTTATAATCAAACTATATAGTTGTGTTAATTTATTTTAAATGATCAATCTTAAACTATACAGTGCTGTGTTTAAATCGTAACACTAACTACATAGTCACTTTCATTCATCCAAAAACTAATAGACAAATCATCTGAGGCAATTCCAAAAAGTTGAAAAATAGAAACCAACGTTTTAAGATGGTGTTCTGTATTTCCATGTCCTTCGATATAAAGTTTGCCATGTTGTACCTGAGAGGTAAAATGCTTACCCTCTGCATGGGTAGGACTATTGCTTACAGCATACTTAGTACGTCCATAATGATCATGAATTGGTGCTTTTAGCTCTGCGATATTTCTATCATCTAAAACCCAAATGATAACAGTAGTATAAAGATCTTTCCATGATTTGACCTCACACTGGTGCTTACCCAATGATACCTTTTCTGGATTTGTGTCTTTTACATCATATTGAAGTATCTCAGAAAGGCTGACTTGAACAAGCCTCTTGTGTGACGTTTTTTTCTTGATTTGATGTTGGAGATTTAAAAGTAAATCCTTGTCCTTAATATTGAGAATATCCGCTATTAGCTCATTCTTTAATTCGTGTATGCTCATGATATCAATTTTAGAGGTTTAGATCGTAAACATTGTTTAACAGAATTTTGTGGTTTTGAAGCGTAATGTGGTGCTGAGAAAGAGAATTACAATAGTCTTGAAAGAAACTGGCACAATAATTCTCGTCTGTGTCATCAGGTGAAGGGGTAACCAGCACAATGTTCAGATCAATCTCTAAGTGCTCTATAAATTTTCGTATTTGTCCCTTATTCATTATGAATTTTAAGGAATGTATATCCTGAGTAATGTCAGCCATTACATCGTCAAATTCTGTGTTAGCTAACTCGCCTCTATTCCTTTTTTGAGAAATGAACTTTTGCTTCATTGTTGAATAATAGGCTGTCGATACACTATTGAGATTCCCCCTTAGTCCTTCAAGGTAGGTTTCTGATGAAATTCGAATTTCGGTTTCAGTTTTACCACTGACAAATGCCAAATAGCCATACAGAAGATTGAGGTCTGAGAATAATGTTGATTCTAAGCAATATCCGTCATGAGAAAAGGCAATTGAATTTCCTCTCAATCTTGACTCAATTGATGCATTCAATGCCTGACTGTCTAAGAGAGTAGTAAAGTCTTTATCCGTAATAATAACATATTTTTTGTCTTTGAACAGTTGACTAAGGGTCCTTTTATTATGATCGAGTTTGTCAACTAATTTATCTTTCCCTCTGATAAAAAAGAACTGACAATCAGCTGGCTGACTTGTGTTCGGAATTATACCAGCTTCTTGATATTTAGTTAGAAGTAACTTAATATTCTCTATATCATCAGAACCTTCAACGAAAACAACATGATTTGCTTCGTTAAGCTTTTGAAGAGCCAAAATCGGACTTCCAAAGTCCTTCTTGACGAGATCAAAATCCTCAAGAGCTTTTAGCTCTTTTTGAAGCTTAGCTTCATTATTGAGATAGAATAGTTCGCCATTATTGCATTCACTGACAAAAGCATCATTGTGACTAATAATGAATGTTTGATTGTCCGCCAAGTCTCTCAAGCTTTTCATTAGCCTTTTTTGTAAGACTAAATGAATATGACTGTCTGGCTCATCGATAAGCAATATATTAAGTTCTGCAGCTGCGTAATCCAACGTTCCAAATATTTCAATAACCTGTAAAAGACCACTCCCTTGCATATGCAATTCATGCTGCTTACCATTGTGCTTGACCTGAAGATCAATGTATTCTTCATTATCTTGCCTTGAAGAGTTAACGTGTTGAAATTCGAAGGTTGACCCCATCACTTCGCTCACTTGCTCATTAAGTTTTCCAATATGATTATGCTTAACGATCTTATTCCGTAAAACATCTTGAGACTTACCTAGCATTATTTTTCGATTAACCTGCCCTCTAGTCATATAGGGTTCTTCTCCGAGTATTCTGGAAATTGGGGACGTTTCATATAAGAATATTGCTTCATCTAGCTTGATGCTATTGTCTTTCATAGCCTGAGCAAAATCTTTAAAAGCTTGATTATTTCCTTTTGCTACTCTTAGATAAGAATCAGCAATTACTTTTGGCCGATTGATATTGAATGCTAAGTCATGGTTGACTCCATTATGGTGAAGTGTTAGTCTTATGATAGAATCATAAGGATATTTATTAAATAGATCAGTATCTCTCCAGAACCTTAGAAAGTCTAAATCTCTGAAAGGAATATACATGTTGTTACCAACATAGAATTTAATCCTGTTCGTTTGAATGTATCTATGATAACATCTATACCACATTTGAAGTGCTTCAAAGATTGTACTCTTCCCTTGGTTGTTTTCCCCAATGATAACATTAAATGACTCGTTTGTATCAATTGAGATTTCTTGGAGACATTTGAAATTTTCGATATAGATTTTCGATATATGCATGTTTCTTTCTTCTTTTATTTTTCATAATGGTTCTCCGGCTCTGCAGCCATACTCAACTGCTCCTCAGCTTCTTTTATAGTAAGCTGGCCATTCATTAGCATGGGCAATAACCAATCGCGTAATGAGCTGAGTTCTTCGTTTTCGAGGTCTAGGGCTATCTGATTGTATAAGCCCTCAAGGTCTAGGTCTGAATTATTAGCATTGATTCGGCTGATGCTTGCATCAAAAATACTTGTAAAAATGTTGGTCGCATGATCCCAACTGGTAGTTTTTAGGGATAAGTAATTATAGCCCAATCTCATCAAATGGAGAATGGCTGGTATTTTTACTCTGCTGTCTTCGTTGAATTTCATCAAGAGCACCTATATCAAAAAATAATATTTTGGTAGTTTCTTCAACAATATAAGTGAATGTATTTATAATTGGCTTATTGAAGTATGTGAATTATATAAGAATGCTTTGGCACTGTTGAGTGGCTTTTTAAATGGAGCGTTGAGCAGTCGGCACCGTAGGTCAGACCGCGACTCATTCTGTCTGCATCACTTATTAAATGGATTCTCCAGCTTTCCACCAAAGACAGCCTTTGTTGTATGTTTTCACCAACAAATAGAAGGAGAATGGGAAACTATAGAATCCTCAAACCCTTTTGAATCTGTGCTGATCTCATCAAGAAAGTAGAAGCTATAGCGAATAACTCTAGCAACTCAACAGATAGGTCAATCCGTGCCCGATGAGAAATCATAATCCTCACAAACCATTGGCTCTTGCAAAAATTGAGTCCCCTGACTCCCCTTATTTGATTCTACGGTAGGCCTAGCATTCCCTTTCTTTGAAAGAGATGAGATTAGCTCAAACATTAAAGGTTGCTCCTTACCGTTGATTGCAGAAAATTTCAGTTGGTTTCTTTTCGAAGATCTTTTTACTTTTTTCATAAAAGCAGCCTAGCCTTTCGCCTCTTCTTCCTCCTTCAACTTCCTTCTTAAAATTTTACCCACATTGGTTTTAGGCAGTTCGGTTCTGAACTCATAATGCTTCGGACGTTTGTAGCCTGTAAGATTTTCATGGCAATAGTCGCGTAACTCCTCTTCGGTGAGTGATGGATCAGATTTTACAACAAATGCCTTTACACATTCGGTTGAATGCGGATCTGGAACGCCAATTACTGCTACTTCTAACACTTTTGGGTGGTCGGCAATGGCATTTTCAACATCGTTAGGGTATACATTGAAACCCGAAACGTTGATCATATCTTTTTTACGGTCTACAATTTTGAAGAAGCCTTCTTCGTCCATTATACCGATGTCTCCAGTTCTGAAATAACCTCCTTCAAAGAATACTCCGTCATTCTTCTGATTCCAATAACCCGACATTACTTGCGGTCCCTTCACGCAAATTTCTCCTGTTTCGCCTTGTGCTAAGCGGTTTCCGTCATCATCAAAAATGGCCAACTCGGTTGAAGGTACAGGCAAACCAATCGTTCCCATTTTATGGGTGCCATCTAGTGGGTTCACACAAACTACTGGAGAGGTTTCACTCAAACCATAACCTTGCACCAAAGGCGTTCCTGTCATTTCTTGCCACTTTTTGGCTACAAAGTCCTGAACCGCCATTCCGCCTCCAATAGAAACTTTGAAATGAGAGAAATCGATTTCCTTAAAGTTTGACTGGTTCAGCAGTCCATTGAAAAGTGTATTTACACCCGTAAACAAGGTAAATGGATGTTTCTTCAACTCCTTAATAAAACCAGGCATATCACGAGGGTTAGTGATCAGCACGTTTTTAGCTCCAATATGCATCATAAATGTGCAGTTCACATTTAGGGCGAAAATATGATAGAGTGGAATGGCCGTAATCATCACATCTTTTTGTCCATCCTTTAGAAGCGGTTTAAAAACGTGTGTAATGATCAAAGTATGGGCAACTACATTATTGTGAGATAAAATCGCGCCTTTCGATACACCGGTCGTTCCTCCTGTATATTGAAGGAAAGCCGTATCTTCTCCTTTTATCTCAGGCTGAGTGTATTTCATTCGAGCGCCTTTGGCCATAGCACTCTTGAAAGAAATCGGATTGGGAAGGTTATATGCAGGCACCATCTTCTTGATGTGCTTCACCACAAAATTGACGATCTTTCCCTTCAGGCCTCCAAGCATATCACCCAGTTCGGTCACTATAATATTCTCTACCGAAACATGTGGCAATGTCTCTTCCAAGCTCTTGGCAAAATTCGCAATGATCACAATCGTTTTGATTCCAGCATCTTTAAACTGATGCTCCATTTCCCTTGGGGTATAAAGCGGATTGGTATTGACTACAATGCAGCCTGCTTTGATAGCACCAATAAGCACCACAGGGTATTGCAAACAATTGGGCATTTGGATAGCGATCCTATCTCCTTTTACCATGCCCAATTCATTTTGCAGATAGGCCGCAAAATTGGTAGAGAGTTGGTCCACCTCCTGAAAAGTAAGTACTCCGCCCATGTTCTCGAAAGCCTCGCGGCTGCCAAACTGATTGAAGGCATTTTGATAAAGCTCTAGAAGGTTTTTAGGACGTTGATCTTCAATTTCTGCGGGAACACCCTTTGGGTAATGCGCAATCCAGGGGAAAGTACTCATGTATTAAAATTTGGCTATCATCAAATATAAAGATGAATTACCAAAAAAAAAGGAGGCTAACAAACAAGCCTCCTTTCAAACTAAGAAAAACAAATGAATACGTACCTAAATCTAGTATTCAAACTTTAAGAGCTGTAGGGGAAGGAGTCGAACCTTCACGGAGAGATTAGTCGTCAGGTAGTTCAGATTTATTTCTTTTTCTCCACCCTCGAGAAAGGAGGGCATGGCTGCCTGTTTCATCACCCTACAGTGTATAGCTTCTCTTTTGAAACTGTTTCAAAGGTAATAGAAACAGTTGATTCATTAAAATATCAGTAACGTAATGACCTAATATTTAGAGATAAAATAATTAAACTATATATTTATTATTGAATCAATAATTTTAACCAAAAATCATGGCTGATAATTACGAAATCGATAATGTGGATTTAAAAATCCTCTCTATTCTTCAGCATAACGCGAAAAAGCCCTATACCGAAGTAGCCAAACAAGCATTTGTTTCTAGCGGAACAGTACATGTAAGAATGAGCAAGCTTGAAAAAATGGGGGTAGTAAAAGGTGCTTCTCTCGATTTAAACCTTGCTAAGCTTGGTTATAATGTCTCTGCCTTTTTAGGTGTGTTTCTTTCTAAAAGTTCGCTCTATGAAAAAGTAGCGGTGCAGCTCAAGAAAATTGCAGAAATCACTAGCGTTCATTACACTACCGGCAACTATTCTATGTTTGTTAGAATTTATGCAAAAGGCACGGATCACTTGAAGGATATTCTTCATGATAAAATCCAGAAAGTAGATGGTATTGAACGAACGGAAACCTTCATTATACTTGAAGAAACTTTTAACCGAAGTATACAGTTGGAGGGGTAACAAGTACGATTTTACAATTTCTCATAGCTTTTACTAATAGTTTATTGAAAAAAGGAATTGAGGAAACCAATCCTTTAGGCTTTAAGTTGTACCTTTGTATTTAAAACGATTCTAAATAACTAGGAATGAGTAAAGACGATCAGATATTAGAAGAGTTCACCTCCAAAGAATACGAGTTCGGATGGACAGTAGACTTTGAAGCAGATGAGGCTCCCAAAGGTTTGAACGATGATATCATTCGGTTTATTTCTGCAAAAAAGGAAGAGCCGCAATGGATGCTAGAATGGAGGCTTGAAGCTTTTCATGCTTGGCAGAAAATGAAAGAACCAGAGTGGGCTAATGTTCACTATCCAAAAGTAGACTTTCAAGACCTTATATATTACTCTGCACCAAAGAAGAAAAAGAAGGTTAACTCTTTAGATGAGATCGATCCTGAAATGATCGCTACTTTCGAGAGACTTGGCATTTCACTTACGGAGCAAAAAAGACTTACAGGAGTTGCTGTAGATGCTGTTATCGATTCAGTTTCGGTAGCCACTACTTTCAAAGAAACCTTAGGTGAACTAGGAATTATCTTCTGTTCATTTTCAGAAGCAGTGCGCGAACACCCAGAGCTTATTAAAAAGCACATGGGTTCAGTAGTGCCAGCCAACGACAATTACTATGCAGCACTAAACGCAGCAGTATTCTCTGATGGCTCATTCTGCTTTATTCCAAAAGGTGTAAGATGCCCAATGGAGCTTTCCACCTATTTTAGAATCAATGCCGCCAATACAGGTCAGTTTGAAAGAACCCTGATTGTGGCCGAAGAAGGATCTTACGTAAGTTACCTCGAAGGTTGTACCGCTCCTATGCGTGACGAAAACCAATTGCACGCTGCCGTAGTAGAAATCAAAGCAGCAAAAAATGCAGAGGTAAAATACTCAACAGTTCAAAACTGGTACCCAGGGAACAAAGAGGGTAAGGGTGGTATTTACAACTTCGTAACCAAGCGTGGTATTTGCGAAGGCGACCATTCTAAAATCTCTTGGACACAAGTAGAAACTGGTTCGGCTGTTACTTGGAAATACCCTTCATGTATTCTGAAAGGTGATTATTCCGTTGGTGAATTCTATTCCGTAGCCGTAACCAACAATTACCAACAAGCCGATACTGGAACCAAAATGATTCATATTGGTAAAAACACCAAGTCGAGAATCGTATCAAAAGGTATTTCTGCTGGTAAATCGCAAAACAGTTACCGAGGTCAAGTGCATGTAATGAAACGTGCAACCAACGCCCGAAACTTCTCGCAGTGCGATTCGCTTTTGATGGGCGATAAATGTGGTGCACATACATTCCCTTATATCGACATCGAAAATCAATCGGCTCAAGTAGAACACGAAGCCACCACATCTAAAATTGGAGAAGATCAAATCTTCTATTGTCAGCAAAGAGGTATTGATGCCGAAACTGCAGTAGCGCTTATCGTAAACGGATACGCCAAAGAAGTACTTAAGCAATTGCCAATGGAGTTTGCCGTAGAGGCGCAGAAACTTCTTGCACTAACGCTTGAAGGGTCGGTTGGCTAATCTCTATTATAAAACACCTGAACAAGACAGAGTTTAAAGGTACAAAATTCATCGTTGAAGAACCTGAGATAGATTACGCTTCAGCAAACTTTGAACACTGAACATTAAACGCTAAACACTAAACATTAAAGAGTTAAGATGTTATCAATAAAAAATTTACAAGCCAGAATTGAGGAAAAGGAAATCCTGAAAGGAATCAACCTAGAAATCAAACCAGGCGAAGTGCACGCGATTATGGGACCAAATGGTTCTGGAAAAAGTACTTTGGCTTCTGTGCTTGCAGGAAGAGAAGATTACGAAGTAACTGGCGGATCGGTAGAGTTTTTAGGCAAAGATTTGCTTGAAATGGAAGCTGATGTTCGTGCTAGAGAAGGTGTTTTCTTGGCCTTTCAGTACCCAATCGAGATACCAGGAGTTAGTACAACTAACTTTATGAAAACGGCTGTCAATCAAATCAGAGAGCATCATGGAGAAAAAGCACTCGATGCGGTTTCTTTCTTGAAGTTGATGAAAGAGAAAATGAAGTTGGTTGAAATCGACCAAGCTTTATTGAGCCGTTCTTTAAATGAAGGTTTCTCAGGCGGTGAAAAGAAACGCAACGAAATCTTCCAAATGGCGATGCTTGAACCAAAGCTGGCCATTCTTGATGAAACCGATTCAGGCCTTGACATTGATGCACTCAAAATTGTAGCACACGGTGTTAACACACTGAAAAACAAAGACAACGCCACAATTGTGGTAACTCACTACCAAAGACTTTTGGATTACATCGTTCCTGATTTTGTACATGTTCTTTATAATGGAAGAATTGTAAAGTCAGGCACTAAAGAGTTAGCCTTAGAGCTAGAAGCCAGAGGTTACGATTGGATTAAGGAAGAAGCAGACGCAACCGCTTAAGCAGATATTTTATGGAAAAAATTGCAGGACAATCGATTTTAAATTCGCTTGAAACTCAATTTGAGGCGTTTGAAAAAAGCTTGAATGGTCAAAGTAAATCGGCAGCGCATGCTGTAAGAAAAGAGGCTTTCTCTAGCTTGATGAACTCTGGCTTTCCTGGTCCAAAAAACGAGGAATATAAGTTTACCAACTTTACCAGAGCCGTTGAAAAGAACTTTGAACTGAATGGAACAAATGCTGATTTTGGATTAACTGAAGCTCAAATTTCAGCTACTCAAATCGAAGGATTGGATGCGCATAAAATCGTATTCTTAAACGGGATTTATTCAAGTGAGCTATCTGACAACATCCAGGTAGAAGGCTTAAAAGTTGAATCACTTGCTGAAGGTTTCAAAGCCAATTCACCGTTGGCTCAATCGAATTTTGGCACTAAAGCCAACTTCGCGGAAGACGCGTTTGTAGCCTTAAACACCGCTTTCAGTCAGCATGGGGTTGCGATTGAGGTCGCGGACAAAGCGGTAATCGAAAAACCAATTGTACTTTACTTTATTGGTGATAGCTCAACAGCAGAACTTTCATACCACATCAGAAATATTGTAGTGGCAGGTAAGTTTTCTCAAGCCACCATTATTGAGAAATTCGATACCCTTGGTGAACACAAAAGCTTTACAACTTCTGTAAATGAAATCAGTGTAAGCGATAGTGCCCATCTTCGTTTTTTCAAAATTGAAAACGATACAGAGCAAGCTTATCACATTTCAAACATTCACGCTTCTCAAGGAACAAACAGTAATTTTAAAGCCTTTACCTTCTCGCTGAACGGAGCGATGATTCGTAATAACCTGAACATTAAACTTCAGGCCGAAGGTATTGAAACCTACATGAATGGACTCTATTTATTAGACGGAAAAACGCATGTAGACAACCACACCGTTGCTGATCATATGATGCCAAATTGCTATTCAAACGAATTGTATAAAGGCATAATGGATGGTAGCTCAAAAGGTGTTTTCAATGGAAAAATCTTTGTTCGCCCTGACGCACAAAAAACCAACGCATTCCAGTCGAATAAGAATATTCTGATTTCTGATAAGGCTACGGTAAACACCAAACCTCAATTAGAAATTTGGGCCGATGATGTTTCTTGTTCTCACGGCTGTACTACCGGCCAATTGGATATGGACGCACTCTTCTACCTACAAGCAAGGGGAATTCAGAAAGATAAAGCACGCGCTATTCTATTAAAGGCCTTCGCTAACGATGTGTTAGAAACCGTTGAAAACGAAGCGATCAAAGAATATCTCGCTGCGATTATAGAAAAGAGGTTGGAAAAATAAACCATGGCTCAGACTTTGGAAAAACACACATTGGACATTCAGAAAATCAGGACTCAGTTTCCCGTGCTTCATCAAGAAGTTAACGGTAAACCCTTGATTTACTTCGATAATGCCGCCACAAATCAAAAACCAAAAAGGGTAATTGATGCTTTGGTTAAGTATTACGAACATGACAATGCGAACATCCATAGAGGAGCGCATGCCTTGGCCGCTCGTGCCACAGAAGCATTTGAAAACACGCGCGTTTCTGTGCAGAAGTTTATCAATGCCAACGAGCCAGAAGAAATCATTTTCACAAAAGGGACTTCTGAAAGCATAAATCTAGTCGCTTCAAGCTGGGGTCGAAAGTTTTTGAACCCAGGAGACGAAGTTTTGATTTCAACCTTAGAGCATCACTCCAACATTGTGCCTTGGCAAATGATTTGCGAAGAGCGCGGAGCAGAACTTAAGGTGATGCCCATTAACGAAGCTGGTGAAATTATTATAGAAGCACTTGATGAGTTGATCACAGAGAAAACCAAGATGGTCGCATTTAACCATGCTTCCAATTCTTTGGGTACCATCAACCCAGTAAAACACATTATCGACAAAGCACATGCCGTTGGCGCTAAAGTTTTGGTAGATGGTGCACAAGCCTCCTCTCACCTCACTGTTGATGTTCAAGCATTGAATGCAGATTTCTATGCTTTCTCTGCTCACAAAATGTATGGTCCAACGGGCTTGGGTGTTCTTTACGGGAAACGGGATATTCTGGAAAAAACCCCTCCTTATCAAGGTGGCGGAGAAATGATTAAAGAAGTGAGTTTTGGCAAAACCACTTACAACGATATTCCTTACAAATTTGAAGCGGGCACTCCAGATATTGCCAATGTAATTGCTTTCAACGAAGCCATTCTTTTCATTAATGAATTGGGCAAAGAGAATATTGTCGCTTACGAGAACGAGCTATTGGCTTATGCTACTGATAAAATCACCCAAATAGAAGGCGTGAAACTTATTGGTACAGCCAAAGAGAAAGTGAGTGTACTTTCTTTCGAAGTAGAAGGAATTCATCACTTTGATTTAGGCATGTGGCTCGATGCTAAAGGTGTTGCCGTAAGAACAGGCCACCACTGTACTCAGCCTTTAATGGATCACTACTGCATTGAAGGAACTGTTCGTGCGTCATTTTCTGTTTACAACACGGTTGAAGAAATAGACGCTTTTATTGAAGCCTTAAAAAGCACAATCAGCAAATTCAAGAAATGAGCGAAACCATAAACGATATTCAAAACGAGATCATCGAAGAATTTTCAATGTTGGATGCCGACATGGAAATGACCATTGAATATATTATGGAATTGGGGCAGCAGTTGCCAGAAATGGCAGAAGCACTCAAAAATGAAGACCACATTGTAAAGGGTTGCCAATCTAAAGTTTGGCTGAATGCCGAAGCAAAAGATGGAAAAATATATTTAGAAGCCGATAGCAATACTGCCATCACAAAAGGGTTAGTGAGTATTTTGGTGAGAATTCTTTCAGGTCGTACTCCTCAAGAAATCGTTGATGCGGATCTCTACTTTGTTGACAAAATTGGTTTAAATAGATTCATCGGCACACAAAGATCTAACGGATTGGGCGCTATGATGAAACAAATAAAAATATATGGGTTAGCTTATTCTGCGAAGGCCGAATAAAACTCAAAAAACAAAAGACAAATATCAAAGCGGTGGTGAGCAATTATGACCTTGAGCAAAGAACAGAACAGTTCGCCAAAGACGTTAGGAAGTTTAATAAGGTCATTGACATTAGATTTATCGAATTACGAGGATTCAAAACAGCTCACAAGATCATCTGGATCAGTCGGAGCTAATTACATTGAAGCCAATGAAAAGTTAGGTGATAAAGACTTTAAGTTCAGGGCTAAAATTGCTAGAAAAGAAGCGAAAGAGTCAAGGTACTGGCTTCGGTTAATTGATACTTTAGGAAATAAAGAAGTTGAACAAGTAAGAATTAGGCTAGAACAAGAGGCCACCGAATTGTTGAAAATCTTGTCAGCAATAATAAATAAGGTTTAGATGATTGAGCTCGAAGTATTCATTACTAACTAGGACTGAAAGTTGAGTTTTGTGATTTGCTTTTTGAGATTTGATAATTTGAAGTTGAATTATGGAAGATAACTTAAGAGACCAAGTCGTTGCAGCGATAAAAACGGTGTACGACCCTGAAATACCTGTAGATGTTTATGAATTGGGGTTGATTTATGAAATCAATGTTTTTCCAGTGAACAATGTTTACGTACTGATGACATTGACTTCTCCTTCATGCCCTGCGGCAGAAGTGATACCTGAAGAGGTAAAGCAAAAAATTATGGCACTTGAAAGTGTAAATGATGTAGAAGTTGAATTGACTTTCGACCCTCCATTTACGCAAGACATGATGTCGGAAGCAGCCAAGCTAGAACTTGGTTTTATGTAAGAATGGCCAAAGCGGCTTTTAAGAATTAGAAACGAAATAAAAATAAGAAATATGTACCCTGAACATTTACTCGTCCCATTCAGACAAGAATTGACTGAAGCGGGTTTTACAGAGCTAAAAACAGCCGAGGCTGTTGAAAATCACTTAAAGAACCAGAAAGGCACTTCTTTAGTAGTGATCAATTCGGTTTGTGGTTGTGCTGCTGGAACAGCAAGACCAGGTGTTAAAATGGCTTTAAAGCTTGCCGACAAAAAACCTGATCATCTAACTACTGTTTTTGCTGGTGGCGACATTGAGGCAACTGCTAAAGTGAGAGAGTTCCACATGCCTTACCCTCCTTCTTCTCCATCAGTTGCTCTTTTCAAAGATGGTGAGTTGGTGCATTTTGTAGAAAGACATCACATTGAAGGCAGAACTGCAGATATGATTGGTGGCCATTTGGCTGATGTTTTTGAAGAGTACTGCTAGTTTCTTCATAAACTAAATGAAACAAAAACAGGCCACTTCAAATGAAGTGGCCTGTTTACTTTACGACTGATTCCATCGATTATAAATCTAAGCGGTAGTAGAAGGTGTTGTAGGATTCGATTAAGAAATCACTTGAATTCACTAACCTTCTTAATTCCTTGTTACTCATTTGCTCTACCGTATGGATAGGAGCTTCTAAAAGCAACTCGTTGTCCTTATCATAAATTTTAATAATCTTGATCGGAGAAGGCTTCACGTTTCCTTCATCATCTATTACGAATTCTAATTCGCAATCAGCTTTCAGATTCAAATCGTGCTTTACTTCTGAAATCAATTCAATAGCTTCTTCTCTTGTTAATTTTTCATCAGCAATTTCTGATGCCATTGATACTGAGCTAATGCCTATTAAAAGGCAAATCATTAAAGGAATTCTTCTCCTTAAAATGCCGATTGTGTTGTTTATTGAGTTCATGACCTTGTTGTTTTTGAGTTTAACATTGCTGCCGACCAAAGCAGCTGACCTACCTCCTTATGACAATGCTTATGCCAACTAAGATAAATAGCTGATTATCAATCAGTAGAACCAAAGAAAGCTAAGAATTCTAGGTCGATTTATGTTCATAACCGTACAAGTATGTACGGTACCGTCACAATGAAACTTTTATTGATTTTTATCGTCCCATGAGAAGTCAATTAAGCTGACAATAAAAAAGAGCCTATCTCCATAGGCTCCTTATAAAATTTGAAAACAAGAGTTTTCAAATCCCCCTCAACACAAAATAGTAAGTATTACTAAATTGAATTTTCTTTTATTTCTCTAAACTCACGGTGTAACTTCCTGAAGTTCCAGCTACTACTCCTCCACCTGTATGGGTAAAGCTGAACTTAAAGTTTGTCACACTCAATTCTAGAATTGTTACTTCCTCACCTGTATCTAGATTAATGCTTCCTGCGGCTTCATTAGCCCATGCCCAAGTACCTGTTGCACGAAAAAGGTCGCCACCGTTGGTGGTGGTGTAAGTGCCATCCGTGAACGACAATGTAAAGCCTGGATAATTCAGGCTCACGTCTTGACCGTCTAATGTGATCTGGCCACTGGTACCATAGGTCCAATTCCCTGCAAGTTTTTCAAAGGCGAGTTCTTTGTTTGTGGGCCCATTTGGATCATCTGAGCTACAACCTATAATGATCATTACAAGTAGTACTAAAGTACTTATGGTTTTGGTTCTGTTGATTTTCATTGTTATCTTATCTTTTGATCATTACTTTTTTCCTTACCACAGATTTTCCATCAGTAATCTGAATAATATAGATACCGCTGGTATAATCTGAGACGTTCAGTTGAAGGGTTTTCTCTGTAAAGGATTTTCTACTGAACAATGGCGTACCTGAAGCATTTGCTATATCAATATCCAGTTTTTTACCGCCCACCTCTGACAAGTCAATGTTCAGTATTTTACTTGCTGGATTAGGGAATATACTGATGGTCTCAGGATTGATCGCTCCGTCATCTACTCCTGTGATTATTGCTCCTTCACCAGATACATTTACCGAAACGGTACCTGCATTGGTAATGAACTGAATTGTGCCAGTATAGATATTCACTTCGGTTGGTTTAAAACCGAAGACGATGGTTCTGCTTTCTCCTGGATTTACTATGACCCCTGTAACTGCTCCAATGAAGCCTTCGGGGAACAGCACACTATTGACAATCAATGCTGCTTCTCCGTCATTGTGAACAGTGATGTCAAAATTGCTCGTCAGTCCTAGTGCTGTAGCTGGAATATCGATATTCGAAGTAATTCTAAGCTCTGGTTCTGCCACATTGGTGACTGTTATGGTAAACACTTTCTCGAAAGTACCTCCACGACCGTCATCGGTTTTTACCCGAATGCTGTAACTCGTCTTAGTTTCGAAATCAAAAATAGAGGCTGCCTTAAGACTTGTGCCCTCAACAATAAACTGCGCATTGTCTGTACTTCCCGTTCCCGTTACCAAACTATAAGTGTGTCCAGTAGATTGATCAGCATCTATTGTAGTAAAGCTTCCTATCACTGCTGCTACTTCATTATTCTCAGCAATGCTAGATGAGTTTATCGTTATGTCGGTTGGTGACAGATTGGTGACATAGACTTCGCCTGTAAGCGCTCCTGACAATGGGTTGTTGGCTGCATCTAAAATACTGTCATCGTCTTTTAGGTTTAGGCCTATGCTGCCTTGGCCTGATATGCCGATTACGGTTATGTCATAGGTTTTGGAGTCTACTTGGGTCACAGAATTCAGGGTACCTGTTGCTGTGCCTGTCAAGATCACTTCAAAGTCGGTCAGGTCTACACCCGTTACGTCTTCTGAGAAGGCTGCTCTAAAGCCTGCACTGGCCGTCAGGATCGGATTGGCGGTTTTCTTAGTTAAACTCAGCGCTGTTGGCGCTGTACCATCGAAAGTTGTATTCAGTATGTTACTGGCTTTATTAGTGTTTCCAGGGGTATCAGTGACAATATTGGCTGGAAGACCTACCGCCACTGTACCGTCTGTTCCTGGAGTAATTTCTACTGTCCATTGTTTGTCTGCAATAACTTCCACCAAATTACTAGCTGTACCATTCGTTACCTGAATATCGCTTATCGTAAAGCCTGTTACTATTTCATCAAAGCTGATATTTACTCCAAATGCAGCGTTGGTCAATGGGTCTACAGCGGTAGTCAATGTTGCTGTTGGAGCTACACCATCAACTAATACGGCCGCTGTTGACGCCACTTGATTGAGGTTTAACAAGGCATCTGTACCAAAAGAGTCCTTAATCTTTGCTCCATTTAATGAAATATTCGAGCCTAAAGTTATTCCGTCAATATCCAAATCTCCTTCAACAATGGTATAGCTGAATGTAGCTTTAATAGCATTGCTAACAGCCGTCTTCAAAGTAGCTGACTTGGTAGTTGAACCAACGGTCAACGGTACTGTTGGCGTTCCTGTTATGCTTACAGGAAGTGAGAAATTCACTATAAAGCTCATCTCATCGCCAATGGCGTAATTACCGTCATCTGGAACAGAAACAGAGGTGACAAATGATGCCTCCACAATGGTCAGCGTTCCATCTACCAGGTTGAAGTCATAATTGTTGTCGCTTCCTCCGCTCAAGGTAATAGATGCTGTTCCTGCAACCGTGGTTTCATCTGCCGTTGTCGAAGCTGTTGGCTCTGAATCGATCACAGATCTGTCATCACCATTCACAAAACCAGAATAATCAATGGTGAACTCGGGATTAGCTTGCCCTACTGCCCTTTGTTTATCTTCCGCAGTGGCAGTTAGCGTAGCTTTTCCAATAGTCAGCGTACCGTTATTCATTATAATTGAATAGTTATCCGCTGACCCACCCGGTAGGGTGATGTCATAAGTGCCAGCATCACTTGTCGCATCTGCTGTTGTGCTGGCAGTTGGTTCCATGATATCAGTTTCATCATCCCCGTTCACAAAACCAGCGTAGCTGACGGTGAGGGCTGGGTTTTCTTCCCCGTAGGTCTTCGACTTATCATCGGCTGTGGCTCTAAGCACTGCTTTGCCAATAGAGAGCATTCCACTACTTAAGTTGAAGCTGTAGTTATCTGCTGTTCCTCCTGCCAAGTCGATATCAAAAGTACCTACTCCTGTTGTAGCATCTGCCAAAGTTGATGCAGTTGGCTCAGTTGTGATTGCTGTTTCATCATCACCATTTACAAAGCCTGTATAGCTGATGGTGAATGTTGGATTGACTTCTCCGTAGGTCTTCGACTTATCATCGGCAGTTGCTGTTAGCACTGCTTTGTTGATAGTAAGCGCTCCACTAGCTAGACTGAAGCTGTAGTTATCTGCCGTTCCTCCAGCCAAGTCGATATTATAAGTACCTACTCCCGTGGTAGCATCTGCCAAAGTTGAAGCAGTTGACTCCGTTATGATTGCTGTTTCATCATCACCATTGACAAAGCCTGAATAACTGATGGTGAATGTTGGATTAGCTTCCCCGTAGGTCTTCGACTTATCATCTGCTGTGGCAATAAGCACTGCTTTGTTGATAGTAAGCGTTCCTCTCCCTAAGTTGAAGCTATAGTTATCCGCTGTCCCTCCGGCTAGATTGATATCATAAGTTCCTACTCCTGTTGTGGCATCCGCCACTGTTGAAGCAGTTGGCTCGGTAGTGATAGCATTTGCATCATCGCCATTCACAAAACCTGTATAAGTAATTGTGAAAGCGGGGTTCACCTCGCCATAAGCTTTAGACTTATCATCGGCTGTTGCGGTTAGCACTGCCTTCCCAATAGTGAGCATTCCACTGCTTAAGTTGAAGCTGTAGTTGTCTGCTGTTCCTCCAGCCAAATCGATATCGTAAGTACCTACTCCTGTTGTTGCATCTGCCCCTGTTGAAGCAGTTGGCTCGGTAGTGATAGCATTTGCATCATCACCATTCATAAAGCCTACATAGCTGATTGTGAATGTTGGATTGGCTTCTCCATAGGTTTTCGACTTATCATCGGCAGTTGCGGTCAGCACTGCTTTGTTGACGGTTAACAATTGGGTTGCATTGGTTGCAGCAGCGTAGCTAGCATCTCCTGCCTGCGAGGCGGTAATGGTGGTCTCTCCTGCTCCAATTATTGTTACAGTACTTCCATTGACAATGGCTACACTAGTGTTAGAACTGGTATAAGTCACTCCTAAGTTAGAGGATGCTGTGGCAGAAAGAGTAAAGTTAGCGTCACCATAAGTCTTGGCTGCTAAAGCTCCAAAGGTGATGGTTTGACTGATCTTACTCACCGCACCTTTCAGGCTACTTTCAACCTCATTTCCTGCATTGTTTCCATCGTGTGGAGTTACTTCAAAGCTAATGTACTTGTCTACATCCGAACTCGTTAGGTCATAAGTTGAAGCTGTAGCTCCTGCAATGGCTATTTTGTTTGTGCCATTAGCGTCATCCGATCTATACCATTTGAAGGTTGTACCATCTTCAGTATCATTATCAGTATCTGAATAAGTATAAGCACCTGTCAAGGTTTCGCCAACAGTGAGCGTTCCCGAGAAGTCTACATTAGTTGTGGTTGGTAAAGCATTCAGGGAAATATTTACTCCAGTTGCATCAGACCCTAAACTATTCCCTCCAAAATCAGTGACCACATTATTATTGTTGGCATAAGTGATATTCAGGTTGAGTTGAGCAGTGCTCATGTCCGCAACGGTCAATACCAGTTTGTTGTCTTCTGCTGTTCCATCGGTAATGGCCTGAACAGTGAAATTGGTGCTATTATCATCCACCACGGTGAAATCCGTTGGGTTCGTGCCTAAGGTTTTAACCGGCTCGCTGAAGGTTAGAGTGATTTGCGTTTCAGAATCCTTAGCCGCGCTTACTAATGTTGGAGCAGTGGTATCATCAATTTTAGCACCTGTTCCATCCAATGGATAAACATTCCCAGCTAAATCTGCAATTGTACTTCCACCTGAATGAAGGATTTCCAGATCGCCCAAGAACTCATCCAATGTATTGAAATTGGCTATAATTTTATTGTCACCCACTGTTCCATCTTCCACAGAAACTGCATTCTCCCACTTGTTATTTCCACCATATACGGTAATGTTATGATGGCCATTTGAACCAGGGACAACTGGTTCACTGAAGGTCAAGGTGATTTGACTTTCGCTGGTCTTGGCAATACTCACCAAGCTTGGCGCAGTTTGATCATTGGTTACATTAATCGGTGTGGCAGCAGTGTTATTGTTACCAGCAATATCAGTTGCCTTGTTAGCTGTAATACCGACTGTCACCTGACCATCTGCTGATGGCGTAATTCTGGCAGTATAAACACTCGCACTTACCGTGCTAAAGCTTCCCGCACTCCCATTGGTTACGGAAATGTCATTGACATCGAAATCTGACACAGCTTCAGAGAAAGTAAAGGTGGCCGTAAACTCTCCACTATGTGGGTTATTGGCGTTACTGGTAATTGCAACGGTTGGCTGTGTAAGATCAATTACCAATGCTTTGGCAGCTGATGCTGGAGAATGGTTTCCAGCGTTATCCAGTTCTTTGGCTGTAATTGAATAGGTACCCACTGGTAAGGTTGTTCCTTCATGGTCGAACAACCAGGTAGTGGCATTATTGGTCGTAGCAATTCCAATACTTGTTCCATCAATAAACACTTCTACCCTGCTATTTGCTGTGGCATTTCCTCCAATAATCAAGGTTTGATCATTGGTTATAAAGTCTGAATTTGAAGGTCCTCTATCGTTCCCCACCGCCCCTACAATTGGTGCCGAAACTGGCCCTGTAAGGTCTATCAGCAAGCTAAAGCCTGCAGAAGCCGATGACTCATTGCCTGCGGCATCGGTTGCTTTGGCGGTAATGCTATAGCTGTTTTCCGCAAGTGCAGATCCTGAATGATTGTAAGTCCAATCACCGTTTTCATCAGCAGTAGTTGTTCCAACACTGGTGTTGTCAATAAACACTTCTACTGAAGCATTCGCCTCGGCAGTACCATGTATTTCAATAGCATCATCGTTTGTCAAGCCATCAGAATCGCTCACACCAGTATCATTGCTAATGCCCGTTACCACCGGTGCATTTGGTGCTGTGATATCCACCTCCACACTCAAAGCAGTTGACTCGACAGACTCATTACCAACCGCATCTGTAGCCTTGGCGGTTATACTATGCGTAGCTTCTGTAAGTGTTGAACCAGTATGATCGTATGTCCAATAGCCAGAACCATTGGCTGTGGTATTGCCTACGCTATTTCCACCAATAAACACTTCTATTGAAGCATTGGCTTCGGCAGTACCGCTGATTTCCAGCGTTTGATCATTGGTTAAATTATCGGAAGTACTGCTTCCAGTATCCGTTGAAATACTTGCCACAAGTGGAGCTGCTGGAGCAGTTTCATCGTTAGTCACGCTTAGCTGGGTAGCTGCGGTGTTACCGTTTCCTCCAGCATCCTGTGCTTTGTTGGCAGCCACATTTACTGTTACAGTTCCTTCTGACGCAGGGGTAATAGTAGCAGTATAGATTTTCGCACTTGCTGCATTGACGTTTCCTGCAGACCCATTACTTACTGAAATATCGTTCACGTCAAATCCAGAAACATCTTCGTTGAAAGTAAAGGTGGCCGTAAAGGCTCCGCTTACTGTATTGGCAGAGTTGGTAATTGATATGGTTGGTGCAGTTGTATCAACTCTTACATCGGCAGCACCGACAACACTAATAGAAGTGCTGGCATCATTACCCGCTGCATCCTGGATTGTTCCTCCGTTAAGGCTAATGCTTGAAACGGAAACACCGTTGCCATCAATATCCCCAGCAACAGTAGTGTATCTGAAAACTAGTGAGGTCGTTCCCGAACCACTATGGTATTCAGCAACCCTTTGTTGACCACCCATGGCAATAGTAATACTTGGGGTGCCATTGGTTTCGTCCACAATGACGGCTTCATCAAACACATAGGTAACATCTAAATTATCTATCAAACCATAGGTTTTCCCTACAATGGTACCTGATGAAACTGATGGAGCACTGATGTCTACCGTAACATCTAATGCTGTTGAAACAGCCGACTCATTACCTGCTGCATCTGTAGCTTTTGCCGTGATGCTATGAGTAGCCTCCGTAAGTGTTGAACCGGAATGATCGTAAGTCCAATCTCCTGAGCCATCTGCGGTAGTATTCCCTATGCTGTTTCCACCAATAAACACATCTATTGAAGCATTGGCTTCGGCCGTACCAGTAATTTCCAAAGTTTGGTCGTTGGTTATACCATCCGCAGCACTGCTTCCGGCATCTATTGAAATGCTTGCAACAATTGGAGCAGCAGGAGCGGTTTCATCGTTGGTCACACTTAATTGGGTAGCTGCAGTGTTTGCGTTACCTGCAGCATCTGTGGCTTTATTGGCCAATACATCTACAGATACCTCACCATCGGCAGATGGGGTAATGGTAGCCGTGTAAACCTTCGCACTAGTTGTGTTAAAGTTGCTGGCTGCTCCATTGCTTACCGATATGTCTTCTTCGGCAAAACCACTTACATCTTCGTTGAATGTAAATGTAGCTGTGAAGACTCCGCGCTGAGGATCATTCGCATTACTTGTAATGGTAACAGTAGGGGCAACATTGTCAAGTGCATATTCTTCAATTGTATTCCCGGAAGTAGCCACTTCATACGATTCCCCGGAAGAAATATAAGTGGTAAATACCCAGTCAAAGTTAGGAGAAGGGAAATCACCGTACATGCGGCCATTGGCATAAGGGTTAGTATTTGATCCTTCCGGAATAAATTCACTGGCATTCGCGTGGTCGAAATGGAAGGTATATGACTGACCTGCTACCATAGTTGCCGGGTTATCAAAAGTGATGGTTATATCCTCTGAAGTACGCCAAGATACAGAAGTGAAATCTTGCGTTGCGATAACATTTCCTCCAGTTCCATCACCTTCGCGGATTTTTAAGGTCATTGGACCTGCATATTCATGGATTTGATTCATTTCGACCCGGATTGAAACAAGTGGGCCATTTTGAGTAGCTTGGAAGGATTGTGCGGCCAAGTCACCTCCATTTGTCTGTTCGGCATTCACAGTTTGATCAACATCTACCACCACATTGTCATTCAATATGTTGTTTGAGCCGGAAAGGCCATTGGTTCCAGCAACACCGACTGAGACTGTCCCGTTGGAATCATCCACTCCCGAAACCACTACATCGTAATATCTTGTATCTTCTGCACCAACGGTAACAGGATCAACGCTGGAAATTGTACCGTCACCAGCAGCCGTACCAGACAGCACAAAATCAGTAACATCTACATTCCTCACATCTTCACCAAAATCAACCCTGAATGTGAGCACATCGGCATTGGTATCCTCATCACCCGGGTTTTGCCTGGCAGCGGTATAGATTATAGCCGCCAGCGTTATTTCTACCCCGGTATTATCCGTGGCCAGGTGGTTCCCTCCAAAATCACTTATATTTCCACTAGAAGGGTCATAGGTGATTGTGAGTCTTCCGACTGCACTACCCAAGTTATCAAAACCGAGGATCAGTTTATTGTCTTCGGCTGTGCCATCAGTGAGAGAAAGTATACAGAAGCCATTGTTATTAGCATCTTCTACCGTGAAGTTACTGGCATCAGCACCATCAATCTGAACTTCTTCGTTGAAGGTTAATGTGATTTGTGTATCAGAATCTTTGGTGGCGCTTACCAGCGTTGGTGCTGTATTGTCCAAGTCAATGGTTACGCCAGTGGCATCTGCGGCTAACGCATTGCAGGCAAAGTCAACTACTTCATTGTTATTATTGGCATAAGTGATGATTATATCACCTAAGGCATCACTTAAATCTGCTACCGTTAAAGTCACCTCAGCATCTCCAACAGTTCCGTTATTGATGGCACTTACTACATAGGCGTTTCCTACACCGTCCTTAACTGTAAAGTCAGTAGGATTAACACCTAAAACATCCACATTCTCGCTAAATGTGATGGTAATTTCTGTATCTGAATTTTTAGTACCATTGCTTAAGGTTGGCGCTGAGACATCAGCTGAGGCATTAATTACCACTCCTGTATCATCAGTTTTCTGAGCTATATCGCCTAAGTCGGAAATCTCACCATTATTGTTCGTGTAAGTAATGGTTATATCGCCAACGGCAAACTCAAGACTAGCGACCGTAAGCACAATATCTGTATCTCCGACAGATCCATCTGCCTGAGCTGAGACAGCGTAGGTATTGCCGCGACAGTCCGTTACCGTAAAGTCAGTTGGATTAGTGCCATTGGTTTGTACATTTTCGCTATAGGTAATGGTAATGGTAGTATTATTGGTTTTGACAGCGCTGACCATAGCAGGGTCGTTTCGAACTCCAGAGAACCAACCCAAATCACCAATGTTATTACTACCCAGACTACCAACAACAAAATCCAGTACCCCATCCCCATTCAAATCGGCTAAACGACCAAGGCTATGTTGCCCAACATCAAAGTCTTTTAATACATCCGGCAAGTAGCTATTGCTTTTATTCACATTGAGAAACTCAGGGGTATTGGCGGTACCTGAATTCAAAATCACCTGAAATACTCCATCTGTAGTTCCAGAAATCAAATCCAAGTCACCGTCATTGTCAATATCAGCAAAGCTGGGTTCTGACAAGGTACTTCCTGATCTATTCGTAATAGGGCTAAAATCTTCAAAGGGGCTATCTGCACGGTATTTCCTTAAGAACTGAGGAACTTCTTTTGTTCCAATATTCTCGGCATAGCTGATGGTATCATTCCCCATCACGATCAAATCGAAATCGTCATCACCATCCAGATCAGCGAAGCTTGGGGCAGCAAAGCTTCCGTAGTTCGTGTGGAACCACTCAGTACCATTGTCTGGGTCTGCGAAGAGCCCTTCAATTTGTTGAAACTCAAACACTGGATTACCAATATCTCCAACATTGCGAAAGAAAACGACATCATTCATTGCTGCTGCACTAACGTTAAGTTGGGCAGCTTTATCAGCATCCCATCCCGTTTGGTTTCCGATAAACAAATCGAGATCACCATCATTATCAATATCCACCAAAACAGGCCTTGCACCTTCATTGCTATTGCCCGCCTTTGTATCCAATGAATCGATCGTTGGAATCCAGCCAGTAACAAACTCCCAATTGGGAGATGTAGCAGTGCCTGTATTTCTCATTGGATAGACTTTCCCCGTGAAGGAGCCAACAAGAAAGTCCATATCGCCATCCGCATCGAGGTCGCCAACAGCAAACCCAGGAAGCCTTTTATCACTTCCATCTGGTATTGGTACATTAAGGCCGGCATTATTAGAACCACCGAACTCCCCTCTGCCACCTTCCAATACAAAGGCCGCAGGCCAATCACCAAATGGTGCGCGCACATACTCTTCCTTAGTGTAGCTTTCTGAAGTGACAGGGGCAGTACTTGAGAGGCTTTCCACTGTATTCACGGCTGACTCGTAGATTTGGAATGCTAAATCCAAATCCGAAATATGGCTGGTATTATTCATACCTGTAAATATTACATGCCCACTCGTATAACCTGCATTGGTACTGGATACTATGGCATGGCTACCAGAACCTGAGAAACCAGAAAATAGAAAAGAATACGTATTGCCTTGAGTAAGTTGTGGCAAAGCAGGAATAGCAAAACTCTGACCAGCCGCATCTGTACTGTTTGTAATATTAACCGTTTGACTGGTTATTAAGGTACCACTTTGAGTTTGGTCTCCATCATAGATGCTCAGCGTAGCTGTACCAGAAAAAGTATGATTTCCTGATTTAGGGTAAATCGTAATTTTTGAAAGCCTGCCAGAAGTGCCTGCCATGAAAGTCTGTCCAATGCTTGCCTGGTTCAGGTAATCTCCTGAACCATTATAGTTAGTCTCAAGGCTCTCATTTGCAGTGAAGGTGGCGATATCGCTGCTTCCACTTTCACCACCCACTCCTTTTATACCTAAACCAACTGTACCCACTGCATTGTCCATACCAGAAACAGTGACATCATAAGTACTATTGTCACTTACTAATTCAACTGAAGTAATAGCACCGTTAACAGTACTATTCAAGACAAAGTCTGTGGCATCCACATTGGTTACTTGGTCACTAAATGTAACCCTGAATACCACAGTGCCAGAACCCGTGGTTTCTGTTGAAGGCTGCTGACGGGTAATGCTTAGAACCCCTGGGGGATAACTGGGCAATGGCCCTTGTAAGGAGCTCTCTATGGCAGCCCCTGCTGAGTTCCCATCATTTGGAGTTACTTCGAAGCTGATATACTTTGTAGCCTCTGCCAATGTAAGTGTATAGGTACTGAAAGTAGCCCCTGCAATAGCTGTTTTGTTCGTGCCCTGATCATCATCTGAACGATACCATTTAAAGGTAGTACCACTCTCGGCATCGTTCTCACTGTCAGCATAAGTATAAGAACCTGTAAGCACCTCATCCAACTCCAGTGTTCCCGTAAAAGTTACATTGCTAACCGTAGGGGCTAAGTTTATAGCTTCCAAGGTATAGCCTTCATTCGTTTGAGCTGCATCTGTACTCAGTGCATTACCTGCCGTGGCTGTTCCTTCATAAATATCAATTTTCAGGTCGAAGTCTGTGTGGCTGCTAGTACTGGTTCCAGTAAAAATCACTCTGCCGCCATTATAGTTTCCTGAAGTGCTTGATTCCAATGCCTGCGAGCCACTTCCCGAGAAATTATCCATTACCAAGCTATAAACTTCACCTTGAGTCAGTGGGATAGGGTTTTCGATAGTAAAGGTTTGTCCTGCTGCATCGGTGCTATTGCTTATATTGATAGTCTGCGACCCAATCAATGTTGCGTCACCGGCAAGCTCATTTCCACTGTAAATTTTCAGGTCTGCAGTTCCACTAAAGCTATGGTTTCCTGATTTGGGGTAGATGGTATATGCTGTTAGATAATTATCGGTAGTAGCAGTAAAAGTCTGGCCAAGTTTCGCTTGGTTCAAGTAATCATTAACATCAGTTTGACTGATCGTTTTCGTTCCTGTTCCAAAAATGGCATTTTGAATATCGTTGGAGCCACTAGCTCCATCTACGCCTTTAATTTGAAGTGCAAGGGTTCCATCTACATTGCTGATATTGTTTACCGTTACATCGTAGACGCTGGCGGTCACTTCATTCACAGAGGAAATGGTTCCTCCCACTGTGGAATTAATAGAGAAATCGTCTGTTGTGACATTAGTGGCACTTCCGTTAAAAGTCACTCTAAAAGTGACTTCTGAAGCCGAAACAGTCTGTTCAGTTGGATTTTGTCTTGCTATCTCTTGAATTATGAGAGGACCTAAAACAGGTCCAGACAAAGTACTTTCACTTGCTCCTCCTACAATTGTTCCATCACTTGGAGTTACTTCAAAACTGATGTATTTACTTAAATCATCGTTTGTAAGCGTGTAAGTAAGAGAACTAGCTCCTGCAATAGCAGTCTTGTTGGCTCCAGAAGCATTATCTGATCGATACCATTTGAAGGTTGAACCGTTTTCATCATCTCCATCTGCATGGCTGTAAGTGTAAGTTCCCGTCAATTCTTCTCCCGTGCTCATTGTACCCACCACCGCAACGTTAGTAGCAGTAGGTTGCGCAACAGGTGTACCTAACAACACCTCAATAATTATATCTGAAGTAGCAAAATTGTTAAAACCGGCCTGTAGCCCGTCAAAAGTTCCTGAATAAACACCGGTTGTAAAATCAGCAAAAGTGGCTGTACCAGCAATATCAAAAGTGGCACTTCCTGAAAGGGTGTATAAAGTATTAGACGCCATGGAAACTAGAGAACCCACATCCAAAGCAAAGTCATCATAGTCTGAGCCTGTATCATCATCCAAAACAATGGCACTGAAGTTAATAGGAGTAGTACCATCCGAAAGATTTAGATTTCCCGTCAGGTTAAAGGTTTCGAAGTTGATATTGGAATTGACAAAATTAAAGGACGAATTTCCAAAAATCTGATTAAATCCATTGGCACCAGACCATGAGGTACCATTTCCATTGGTTGTAGCAGAACCTGAGCCAGTAACGGTTAAGGTGGTGGCAGAAGTTGAGGTAGCATGGATAGTAAACTTAATCTGGGCAAAACCAGCAGTCTGTATGAAGACTATTAAAAGTAATGCCCATAAGGATCCCCTTTTGCTGAGAATAGATTCAATGAGTTTGGTTGACAAGGCTCGCATTGCTATTGAAGTTTAATTCAATATGAAAATGCGGCCATTTATTGCGAGGAAATTAGAAATGTGCGTGAACTGCAGTTTTTTGGGCGTGAAGGAGGGGATCACATACGCTAATAATCAACACCAAGGTTTTGATAGTCTGTGAGCTTTGAAAAAAGAAATCAGTGATCAGTACCTAAATATTAGTCTTCTGCCAAGAGACTGATTTTGATATACTGATTTTCTTACAATATTATCTAGCCCTTATTTTCTGATACACCAAGCACTAGCTATGCGGCAAATAGCCTATCAGTTCCACATCAGGTGACTCAGACAATTGGCGAGGGGTGATTATTGTTTCCTTAAGTTCCAAAGGGTTTAAGGGTTTGGAAGAAGTAAAGGACTGATGGAAAAAATCTGCACTCAGTTTTAAATCCGGATGTACTACTATTTCAGGGTCAGCTTCTAGCTCCTCCACCTCTAACTCAAAACCAGCATTTTTGTAGATCATTGCCACCAAAGTAGAGCAGGCTACCATCTTTTTCTGGTGTTCATTACTGTATTCATTAATAAGTAACTGAACAATGTCAATCATTTTCTTGGCGCCCCATTCTCCTAAATGCTTTTCGAGCATTTTATACAAAGCGCCATCTGTATAGCGTAAAGAACATATTACGGCTAAAAGCCAAGCGGTTTCATAGGAATACGGAATGGAAACCTCATCATAAAAAGCTCGTGTGGCGGAATTGATTTTATCTTGAAAATGAACTGGTTGATTTTTCCTTCGGTACACATAAATATTCTTTACTCCCTCTCCTTTCAGGGTAGCTTCAAGTTCGGCTTGTCCAATTCCTGTTCGCCCTGCCTGAACAATTCTATCTAAATTCTCGGGTGTTTTATTCACTCCTCGATTCACATCTACATTGCCCCAAATGGCCGCATGGTAGATGTTTTTGTATTCCTTTCCTTCTTTCCCTGGGTCGAACCAAGGAATTAGATACAGTAACAAGTAGAATGCGGCATGCATTCGCTTTTTTGGATCTTCTTCAAAGTAGTCCTTCTTAAGTTCATCTAAGAATTTGACATAACTGAAGTCTTGATTTTCGAAAATGAGAATATCTCCAATTTGAAGATCGGTTTGATTTAGTGGCTTCATTCTTTATTACATTAAAATTCAATATACTGAATTCAAAAAAGTAGCCCATAGCTTTGTGCGTCAAGGCATTGATCAGAGACGTAAACCTTTATTTTTTGGGTGTAAGGTAAAACTTGAGTTTTAATGTAACATCTAAAAGCTAGAGCATTTGGAGCCGTTGAACCAACTCATCTTTATACGATTTGCCCAATGGAATTTCGGTTTCGTTAATTCGGATCACAAACAAGTGGAGGTCTATATCCTGTATTTTAGATGCATTTACAATATAGGATCGATGTGTCTGTACGAATTTAGTTGAGTCTAATTTTTCAGCCAAGTCCTTCAAAGACTGGCGCAGTGTATATTTTCGATTTTCGGTGAAGAGATTAATGTATTTGTCTTCAACTTCCACCCAAAGTATTTCATTGATTTCAACCTTAACAAGCCTATTTCTTTCTTTTACAAAGAAGGCATTTTTGGCTAAAACCCCGCTTTGCGATTGATCAAAAGCCTTAGCATCGTCTGAATGGGCACGCTGAAGTGCCAATTCCATACTTCTTTCTAGGGTATCAGGGTCGAAGGGTTTAATTAGGTATCCATATGGCCCTGTAGCTTTTGCCCGATCAAAAGTCTCTTTATCATCAAAAGAAGTAATAAATATAATTGGTGTGTGCTGAATAGATTGAAACTCCTTTGCCACATCAATCCCTGTCATTTCTCCATTGAGGTTAATGTCCATTAGAACAATGTCAGGTTTGCTGGTCTTGAATAAGTTCAGGGCTGTTTTTCCTTCTTGGGCAACGCCAATAACCTGATACCCTAGTTCATCAATGAACATTTCAAGGGTATCGGAGTAGTTAGGTTCGTCTTCAACTATAAGGACGTTCATACTTTTGGTTAAGAGTAAAGGCAACTCAAAGTAATATATAACTCTTTACTATGAACACCTTTTTGAACAACTTTCAAATAATTCCATTATAAGTACAACAGAAATCCGAACATCTCTAATTTCTATGAATTAAGCTGTTGGCAAAGTCACGGTAAACTTTGTGCCTATGTTCAGCTTACTCTTTACAGCAATATGCCCCCCATTCATCTGTACAAATTCATTACAGAGCTTCAGGCCTAAACCAAAGCCCTTTTCGCCCCTCTGCCCTATTTGACCCTGCACATTTGAGTTAAAAAGCTGGGCCAAAGTCTGCTTATCCATGCCCATACCCTGATCTTCAATTTCTAGCTCTACCAAACCATCTTTTTGCTTAGTTGAAATCTTTATTTCTCCTCCATCTCTGGTAAATTTCAGTGCATTGCTCAACAGGTTTCGGATAATGGTAGAAGTAGTGTTTACATCTGCAAAAACATACTTAGCGGATATTTCGCAGACGATATTGATGCCCTTAGATTCGGCCAAAGACCGATAGAGTTCAATGTTTTCCTTTACCAAAGCGTGTAGGTCTAGCCTAGTAGGATGATGAGGTACCCCACCTGTTTGTGATGTAGCCCAATTGAGTAAATTGTTAAGCAAATGGTTCAATTGATCTATAGACTGATCAATTTTAGTCCCCATTTCAAGCAGTTTTTCTAGCTTTTCTTTCCTTATAAAGTATTCAAGTTTTTGCCCTACTCCCTGTAAGGCTATCATTGGGCTACGAAGGTCGTGGGCAATAATGGAAAAGAACTTATCTTTAGTTGCATTGGCCGCTTGCAGTTCTTGGGTTCTTTCTTCTACCTTCTGTTCTAAAACTTCTCGTTGCTCGCTTAAAAGCCTCGTTTTAAACTGCTCCTTTTCCAGCTCCTTTTCAGCAATTTCTTTGCGCATGCCTTTGATTCTGGCCGCAAGAGCAAAGGAAAGTAGTACTACCTCTATAGCACCGCCAAATTCAATCCCATATGCCGTTACCCAATGTTCTCCTATAAGTCCTGCTCCGCGAAAGGTCATTAATACAATTCCGAGCATATAGGGTATCCATGCAATCACATAATAAATGGCAGTAGTGTATCCTTTAAAATAGTTTCTCAGGCCAATTATTATGTATGAAGGAAATGTAATGATAACCAATAATCTACCATACAGAAGTAAGTCGGTAGCAGTATAAAAAAGGGTTAAAATGGCCAGTACTAAACCAGCAAAACAAATGACCCACAAAAATATATTCATTTTTGGGTCGAACTTTTTCAAGTTCAAGAAATTAGCAGCAAATCGACTTGAGAAAACTATACTTAGGCTTCCGAATGTTAAGTAAATGTGTTGATCGAGTGCTGGGTTATTCGGCCAAACCAAGTAATAGCCAAACCCATTTAGAACCAATGATGTCCCCAAACCCATGATGGTAGCGCCAACATAAAAAAGGTAGGAGGTATCTTTTAAAAACAGATACAATAGGAAATTGTAAGCTGCCATGATAAACATCAACCCAAAAAACACTCCCAGTAACAGCATTCTGAGCATTTGATGTGTATTGTATTCTGATTTCGGTTTAATCAAAACAGGTACAGCCATACTTACTACAGTCTCTACTCGTAGGTAAATTGTCTGATTTTCTAGGTCTTGATTTATTGGGAAAGCATAAACGATTCCCCCATAATCATTTGTTTTGGGAGAGTAAGCATGTCCCGCTTTTTGCTCGTTCCACACCGAGTCTTTAGAAGACTTTGTAAAAACGCTAATGTAGTCTAGAGAAGGTTGATTAATCTCTAACATTAAGGGCTCTGATGGCGGATGAGTCAGTTCAATTCGAAACCAATAAGGCCTGTGGTCGAACCCAAAGTTTGAAGTTTCCAACGGGTTGGCATTAAAAATCTGCTGAATTCCATCTTCTTTTATCTGATCAATAGAAAAACTACTTGTGTTATCTATAAAGTAATGAATGCTGTATTCTAACTTGGAGGGCACAGGCTTTTGAGCATTTGCATGGAAGGATATTGCAAAAAACACACATAAACCAATAAGACTTATAGCTAGTCTATATTTCAAAGCTGTATTAGAGGACTGGTTAAGAACTTAATAATAGAGACCAATCTAGTTTCAATTTGGCAAGTGTACAACACGTATTGATAAACGGTCAGACATTTTCGAATTCCGAATCACGAAATACAATTACCTCATCAAGAATTAATAATTCGATCACAGTTATTACTCATTATTAAGTGATCAATTCAAGTCTCAATTTCCTAGCTTTGTCAAAAAAAAGCGATGTTCAATTTCAAGGAAATCCTCTCAGTAACCCTGATCTTATTTTCGGTAATCGATATTCTTGGCTCTATTCCTATTGTTATCGACCTAAGAAAAAAAGTAGGCCACGTGCAATCTGGAAAAGCAACTTTAGTCGCAGGTATCTTAATGATCCTCTTCCTTTTTGTGGGCGACAATCTGCTTGGCTTGTTTGGAATCGATGTTGGTTCTTTTGCTATAGCCGGAGCTATCATCATGTTCATCATAGGCATGGAAATGATTTTAGGTAGAAGTTTCTTTAAAAACGAACCTGTTGAAGGTTCAAACAACACCTCATCTATTGTTCCTATTGCCTTTCCGCTAATTGCCGGAGCGGGCACCTTAACTACTATTGTTTCGATTAAAGCGGAGTACAGCGAACTCAATATTTTAGTGGGAATCGTTGTCAACTTGGCCTTTGTTTACTTAGTATTGAAGTCTACCAACTGGTTAGAGAAAAAGATCGGTGCTGGCGGAATTAGTGTTTTGCAAAAAGTATTCGGGATTATTCTTTTGTCTATCGCCATCAAACTATTTAAAGACAACATTATTAACCTATGATCATTATCTATACTGACGGTTCTTCTCGTGGAAACCCTGGCCCTGGAGGCTACGGCACAGTACTTAAATACAAAGAACACCGAAAGGAACTTTCAGAAGGCTTTAGAAAAACCACCAACAACCGCATGGAGTTACTGGCTGTAATCATGGGTTTAGAAGCCATTAATGTAGCCAACGCTCCCGTAACCGTTTATTCCGATTCCAAATATGTAATTGACTCTGTCGAAAAAGGCTGGCTGTGGGGCTGGATTAAAAAAGGCTTTAAAGGAAAGAAAAACAAAGATCTTTGGCTACGTTTTGCTGAAGTGTATAAAAAACACAGGGTTACTTTTCAATGGGTGAAAGGGCATGCTGGTATTCCTGAAAACGAAAGATGTGACGAATTAGCAGTAGAAGCGGCTTTGGGTAATGATTTAAAAGCTGATACCGAATTTGAAAACGGCATCAACGATTTTTAAACGAAAGGATTATGCTTTACATGAGTATTAAGAATTGATAATTCCCAACTCGTAAATCTAAACTTCACAATGGCCAATTCCTTCTTTCAGTTTAAGCAGTTCAGAATTGAACAAGGCAATTGCGGAATGAAAGTAACCACTGAGGGCTGTTTGTTTGGTGCTCTCAACTTAACTCCAGATTCATTCAAGCCCTCACGAATTCTGGATATTGGAACTGGCACTGGACTTTTGGCACTAATGAAAGCCCAACAAACCGAAGCTTATATTGATGCCATCGAAATTGACAAAACTGCTTTTCAACAAGCAAAAACCAATTTCAAAAACTCCTCTTGGCCCAATCGTTTGTCGGTAATTCATACTGACCTTCTTGAATTCCAGCCAAACGACTTCTACGATCAAATTATTTGCAACCCTCCATTTTTTCAAGACAACCAGTTAGGTAGTAATAGCCAAAAGAACAAAGCCATCCATAATTCCAATCTATCATTCGAAGATTTGGCTACCAGTATTTCCAGACTTATTCATCCTGAAAAAGGTATCGCTTCAGTTATTTATCCTGAGTATGAAATGGGTTTATTCAGCCAAAAAATGCAAGAGAGGGGTTTTTATGTAGTGGCCGATATTAAAATTCATAATCAAAGAGGTAAGCCTATTTTTAGAAGGGTGAAATCATTTTCGCAAATAAAACCTGAGTTAGAAATTGCTGAAATCTTCATTATCAAAGAAGAGAGTGGCGGATACACCGATCAATTTATCAACTTACTCAAGGACTACTACCTCCACCTTTGATCTGATTTTGAGTAGAAGCTATTAATTGTTGCAGAGCCTGATTTATCTAAATATCTTCACCCCTATTACCCATTAAAGAATATGCAAGTTTTAGGAATTGACATTGGCGGCACTGGAGTTAAAGGTGCTATTGTAGATACACTAACTGGAGAAATGGTTTCTGAAAGGTACAGGCTAGACACGCCACAACCTTCTACTCCTGAAGCCTTGGCCAAAACGGTCAAAAAGCTAAAAGACCATTTTGAATGGAAAGGGAAAGTTGGCTGTGCTTTTCCAACAGTAGTGATTAATGGAAAAGCCATATACAGTAGCAACCTAGACGATTCTTGGGTGGGAACGCAAATAGACGAAACCTTAAGCAAACATTGCGATGGACTAAAATTCACCGTAATTAATGATGCGGATGCAGCAGCAATAGCGGAAATGCGATTTGGTGCAGGAAAAGGACTTTCGGGTTTAGTTATTGTCGTTACCATTGGAACAGGCCTAGGTAGTGGTGTTTTCTACAATGGACAGCTCATTCCTAATTTTGAGTTAGGACGAATCTACGGCCGTGATGGGAATGTGATTGAACATTATGCCGCAGGGTCGGCCAAAACCAGAGAGGAATTAAGCTTTAAAGAATACGGAAAACGCTTTAATTTTTTTCTGAAACATATTCAAAGAATCTGCTCACCAGATCACATTATTATTGGAGGCGGCTTGAGTAAGAAAATCCATAAGTTCGAAAAGCATATTAAAATCAATACTCCCTACTCTGTATCGGCTAAGCTGAACAATTCAGGCATTGTTGGTGCAGCCATGTATGCGGCTGAAAAAGCTTAACCATTACTCAGTGATAGTTAAAACACCTCCAAAAGTTACTATTCCATTTTACATGAGTTAATTGGCCCCCTAATTCTATAGCTGTCCTAAGCTCTGAAGGATCCAGCTAATATACAAAGCACAAAAAAAGCGGCTGAATCAATGATTCAGCCGCTTTTTAATTCTATATCCTTTGGAATTACTCAGCTACAACGTTGAATTTAACGTCTTTCTTCACCGACTTATGCAAATCGATTTCTGCTTCGTACTCACCAATATTTTTAACTTCACCTTTGAAAGAAATTTTCTTTCTGTCAACATCTACACCTTTAGCAGCTTTCAAAGCATCAGAAATTTGTAGGGTAGTAACCGCTCCAAAAATCTTTCCGCTATCACCAGCTTTTGCTTTAATTTCAAGAACAGTATCTCCAATTGCATCAGCAATTGCTTGAGCGTCTGCCATGATTTTTTCTGCTTTGTGCGACATTTGCTTTACTGTTTCTTCAGTGTGCTTCTTGTTAGATACACTAGCGATAACAGCAAATCCTTGTGGAATAAGGTAGTTTCTTCCGTATCCTGGCTTTACAGCAACAATATCATTTTTATAACCTAAGCCCTTGATATCAGTCTTTAATATTACTTCCATTCTGCTCTACTTTTAAGGGTTCAAATTATTTCAAAGAATCAGTTACGTAAGGTAAAAGCGCAATGTGTCTTGCTCTTTTAACTGCCTGAGCTACTTTCTTCTGATACTTTAAGCTTGTTCCAGTCAATCTTCTTGGAAGAAGTTTACCTTGTTCGTTTACAAACTTTAAAAGGAAATCAGGGTTTTTGTAATCAACGTACTTAATACCGCTCTTCTTGAATCGGCAATATTTTTTCTTCTGTTGATCTCTGTTTACTGGTTCGTTTACGAGTGTCATGCTGCTGCCTCCTCTTTTTTAGATTTGTTGAATGCGCCTTTTCTTCTTTTTTCGTTGTACTCTATCGCGTGCTTGTTTAAAGCAGTGGTCAAGAATCTCATTACCTTTTCGTCTCTTTTAAACTCTACTTCTAAAGTTTTGATTAGGCTTGGGTCGGCTTTGAATTCAATCAAATTGTAGAAGCCAGTAGACTTGTGCTGAATTGGATAAGCCAATTTCTTCAAGCCCCACTTTTCTACGTTTAGTATCTCTGCTCCATTGTTTTTAAGCAAAGTTTCAAAACTTCCGACAGCATCCTTCATCTGATCATCAGACAAAACGGGATTTAAAATGAATACTGTTTCGTAATTGTTCATGTTAATGATTTAATTATTTCGGGCTGCAAAGATAGGCAATTCCAATAAAAAACCACACTAAACTAAAAGATTGTATTTAATGAAAGCCATCCGCCTAAATAAATGGCTCATCTCATTCAATACCAAATACTTAATCCACCGCAAGAACCACTGAATCAAGGCTATTCCTCTGCAATTTCAAGCAGTACCTCACTTGAGAGTTCGTGCAAACCTTTAAAGGTTTTTACTATTGGTTTTATGTCTAAATGTTTAGCGATAGTCTCTTGCTCTTCCATTACACCAGCAGAAAGGTATTGATCTTCGGTTCCATACACCCAATACACCTTTTTTCCTTTTAAGCGCTCTATGCTTTCTAATGGCGGTAAATCTGGAGGAAAAATACCTGCCCAAAGAATGAGTTTATCAAAATGAGCATCCGTTTGCGTAGCAAAGCGCGAAATGGTAGCTGCTCCTTGCGAAAAGCCCAAAAAATTAACCTGTACATTAGATTTCAGTTGACTTTTGATAAAATTAAATACCTCACTTAAATAGGTTAAATAATTCTCTATGTCCGAAAGGCGGTCTTCTTTGGTCATCCAAGTAGCGCCTACCCTTCCCCTAAAACCTTCGAGATAGTAGCGAGAAAGCCCTTCGGGAGCTACTATTAAAACCTTACCATCATTTAAAACCTCGAACTTTCTAATAAAATACTGGGCTAGCTGCCCATGACCATGGCAGACAAACCAAAGCTGTTCTACGTTTTCTGAAATCTCACCAAGCGTGTAATACCGCGCACTATATTCAAAATTTATCTTGTGCTCCATTTATGAATTGAGGTCTTTATTCGAAAACTTAAAAGGAAGAAAGTTATCAATAGAATCGGATTCGTAAACACTGCCATCAGTGTCTGGTAAATAAACCTTGATACTTTGCTCCTGATTATTCTCGTATTCACTCATTACTTGACGACAGCTTCCGCAAGGTGTAGCCATTTTGAATTGTTGCTGATTGGCTGGCTTGGCAACAATGGCCACCTTAATAATTTGGCAATCTGGGTATTGAGATTTCGCTGAAAAGAAAGCAACCCGTTCGGCACAAAGCCCTGCAGGGTAACAGGCGTTTTCTTGATTATTTCCCAAAATAGTTTTCCCATTACTTAAAAGAAGGGCAGCTCCAACCTGAAAGTTAGAGTATGGAGAATAAGCATTAAGTGCTGATTTCTTTGCCTCTTCAATCAAATTCGTTGTTTCCTGATCTAGCTCATTAGCCATATACTGGGTAAGTGAAACTTGTTTTACTATTTTTTTAGCCATTGAATTAAGCCTTGTTTAGAGTTTGGAAGATACGAATCTTTTAGTCCGATGTTTTGATTCAGCAGTATGATTCAGGATTTGTGTGAATATGTTTGGGCGACACAGAAAAATTTGACAGCTTGGCGGCCAAACCTAATGAACCTATGAATCGCATATTAATTCTTGGGGCTGGACGCTCTGCTACTTCATTAATCAATTACTTATTATCTGCTGCCGAAGAAAACGATTGGCATGTAACTGTTGGTGATTATGCCCTTCAGTTGGCAGAAGAGAAAGTGAAAGATAGCAAAAGAGGCAGTGCAATTGCTTTTAATGTAAGGGAAGAGCAAGAAAGAATTAAAGTGATATCCGAAGCGGATGTAGTCATTTCTATGTTGCCAGCTTCTTTCCATCCCATTGTAGCTGAAGCCTGTTTAGAGTTAGGCAAGCATTTACTTACTGCCTCTTATGTTTCTGACGATATGCGCGCTTTAAGCGAGCAAGCGAAAGCAAAGGGGTTACTCTTTTTGAATGAGTGTGGACTAGACCCTGGTATAGACCACATGTCGGCAATGAAAGTAATAGACAAAGTGCGAGATAAAGGTTTAGAGCTTCGCGCCTTCGAGTCGTTTACTGGTGGGCTTTTAATGCCAAACCCAAATGACGACAACCCTTGGGAGTATGGCTTTACTTGGAACCCTCGAAATGTAGTGCTGGCAGGCCAAGGTACAGTGAAGTTTATTCAGGAAGGAAAGTTCAAATTCATTCCGTACCACAAGCTTTTCAGAAGGAATGAGATGATCCACATCCCTGGGCATGGCTACTTTGAAGGTTACGCCAACCGTGATTCATTGATGTATATGGACGTTTACAACCTCCACAATATTCAAACGCTGTTTAGAGGAACACTAAGAAGACCGGGATACTGTAAAGGTTGGGATGTTTTTGTACAGTTGGGAGCCACAGACGACACCTATCAAATGGATGGGGTAAACAAAATGACACATCGCCAATTCCTCAATTCCTTCCTTTCTTATAACCCTAATGATTCTGTTGAATTAAAGCTAGCACACTATTTAGGTTTAGAGCTAGATGGCCCAGAAATGCATAAACTAAGATGGCTCAATCTTTTTGAAGAAACTCCAGTGGGGCTTCAGAAAGGAACTCCCGCCCAAATTTTAGAGCATATTCTTAAAAAGAAATGGACAATTGGACCTGATGAAAAAGACCAAATCGTGATGTGGCATTTGTTCGATTACATTGAAAATGGAAAGACTAAACGCATTCGTTCGGCCATGGTAGCCAATGGCGAAAACGCCAATGAAACCGCTATGGCAAAAACCGTAGGCTTTCCACTGGGGGTAGCTACCAAGTTGCTTTTACAAGGTAAAATTGAAGCTCGTGGTGTGGTTATTCCTATTACTCCAGAATTCTACGAACCTATTTTAAATGAACTTGATGAGCTTGGTTTCCACTTTATTGAGGAAGAAATTGAGCTAGATTAAGTATATACTTTGATCCAATAAAAAATGCCAATTGATTAGTTCAATTGGCATTTTTTATTGTTTAACCACCTCCATTTTTCTTCTTTTCTTTCTTATCCTTTCGCTTAAATAGGTTTCCTATTTTTGAAAAGATGCCTTCTTTTTCTTCTGCTGCTTTGTTGTCAAATTTCATTGGTTTTGGCTTTTCGTCATTAGTAAAAAGCCTTTTAAGAAATCCGTCTTCCTGAATTGGTTGGCACCCCAATTGATTGAGCACCTCAATTGACGGAGGAGGAAACTTTGCTCTTGTAATGGAATTGAAGTTTTTATCTGCGTTCATTTTCTGCATCATTAAACCATAAATTGGCAATGCCGAATTTGCTCCCTGCCCCATATTTGTGGTTCTAAAACCAATTCTATGATCATCAACGCCCACCCAAGTAATGGTTAATAATTTTGGAGTGATTCCCACAAACCAACCATCTTTATTCGACTGGGTAGTGCCCGTTTTTCCAGCAATATCATTACTCAAACCATATTTCCAACGCAGGCGAGAAGCCGTACCTTCATCTACCGTAGCTTTTAGCATTTCAATAATAGACTGACGGGTAGCCTCTGAAAAGGCTTGATCTTCGTTGACTTCTGGTTTAAACTCGGCAATCAACTCGCCCCTGCTGTCTTCAATACTCGTAATAAAATAAGGTTTCACTGTTCTGGATGAATTGACATAGCTTGAATAGGCTTCTATCATTTCAATTAAACTAATTTCAGCTGTACCAAGTGCTATAGAAGGCACTTGGGGCATGTTAGAGGTAATTCCCATTCTTTGGGCTTGCCCTATTACATTTTCCAACCCCGCATCTTCAAGCACTTTCACCGCCACGGTATTTACAGAATTACTTAAAGCTCCTTTCATAGAGTAATTAAGGTCGTAGTTTCCCTCGTCACCAGAGTTCGTAGGTGTCCAATTGTCGTAGTTCGTATAAGTTACTTGCTGCGCAGAGTAATGTTTGCAAGGGTCAACTCCGGCCTCTAGTGCTGCTGTATAAACAATAGGCTTAAACGTAGAGCCCACCTGTCTTTTAGCTTGGTTTACGTGGTCATACTGAAAATGCTCAAAGTCAATCCCTCCGATCCAACTTTTAACGGCTCCAGACCTTGGGTCTATCGACAGCATTCCTGTATTTAAAAACTTTAAATAATGTATAGCACTATCAATCGGGCTGGCTTTTACCACCTTCTTGCCAGACCAATCAAAAAGCTCCATTTCATACTTCACGGCTAATGAATCCATAATCTGCTTCTTAGTTCTGCCAGATGCTTTCAAAGCTTTATATTTAGGCAGTTTCTCTATTGTGCTTTCAATCAAAGCTGCATTTTTTAGCCAAGGCGCATTCTTTCCATAACTCTCTTCAAAGTCCGTCTGAAGTTTGCTCATGTGCTCAGTCATGGCCTCTTCTGCCATTCTTTGCATGTCGTAATCCAAAGTGGTATAAATTTTTAACCCACTTGTGTATAGATTATATGCATCGCCCTGCTCATTTTTATTATTGGCAGTCCAACTCTCTAAAGTCTTTCTCACTTGCTCTCTAAAATAAGGTGCAAGGCCATCTTCATGGCTAAATCCTCTATAGGAAAGTTGCAGTTTTTGACTTTTTGCTATTGAAACTTCTTCGGCCGTTAAATAACCGTAACGCGACATTTGATTAAGTACTACATCCCTTCTAGTCTTGCTTCTTTCTGGAAAAACCCTTGGGTTGTAAAGGTGTGAAGCCTTAAGCATACCAATTAAAACGGCAGATTCAGCAAGTGTTAATTCGCGTGCTTTTTTACTATAGAATTTTCCAGCAGCACTCTCTATTCCAAAGGTGTTATCACCAAACGGAACTGTATTTAAATAGAGCGTAATGATTTCTTCTTTGGTATAAGCCTTTTCTAAACGTGTTGCAATTATTGCCTCACGAGTCTTATTCACAGGCATACTAAATATGCCGTGATTCTTTCTTGGGAAGAGGTTTTTTGCCAATTGCTGAGAAATGGTGCTTCCTCCACCAGACGATTCGTCTTGCAACAACAGACTCTTAAAAATAACCCTTAACAAACTTCGATTATCAATTCCTTTATGATCGTAAAATCTAGCATCCTCCGTTGCAATTAAGGCCTCAATTAAGTGTTGGGGGATTTCATCATAATTAATCGGTTGCCTATCGAAAATATAGAACTTGCCTATGAGTTTTCCATTTGAAGCATAGACTTCAGAGGCTTTGCTTTGCCTAATTTCTGTAAGTTGATTTTGATTTGGAAGAGGGCCCCAAACCTGAAGGTAAACACTGAAGTAAAAAAGTAGAATTGCAGAAATACCAAAAATTAGAATCCTCAAACCCCATTTTAGAAGTTTGCGTTTTGGCTTACGTGATTTAGTCATTTGTGTTTATTGTGGTTCAGCAAAAATATGCACTTGCCGTGCCGAAAACATCATAAGTTTCAATATGCCATCCAACTTATTTTAAGACTACATTATTGTTTCTATTTTGAAATTTTCCTTCTTCATCATTTATCATTTTGAAAAAAGATTTCTCGAATTGAAAGAAAGTTTTGATGATGGCATTTCCTTTTTTTAGTATTCGGAATGAAAAGTCTTTTCTTTGATCGCTCCGAGGCACCTGAAATACTGAAAAAGGTAAGAAGCTTGGGCTTTCAAACTCATTATGATTTCGATAAACACAGAGTTGAGCTGAGGCTGGAACAACAAGACCGTGAAGCTTTTCTTCGCCTACCGTTAACACTAACCTGCAATCAAACTCTCCTTTTAAATTTCGAAAAGGAAGTAACCTACGTTATGCTTTTGGTGCAGTCTGGTAGTGCTTCAGTTGGTGTTTTTAAAGGGGAAGAATGTTTAGCACATAAAGTTTTTGGGGCGTACATGGTTCGGAAGAAGCAAGGAAAAAGCCAGATTAAACATCTAAAAACCAAAGGAAAATCTAGAGCAGGTTCTCGTGTGCGTTTGGCCAGTACTCTGGAGTTTTTTGAAAACATTAACCTCAGGCTTCAAAACCATTTTCAAGAATATGAATTTGATAGAATTGCAATGAGTTGTTCTAAAATTCTTGTCCCGTATTTATTCGGTTCCAAAGAAAATATCCCCTTCGATAAAAAAGACAATCGACTTTATAAAATTCCAAAACACCTACATCAACCTAATTTCGAAGTTATGCTCGGTATGCAGAAATACTTGAATAAGGCTGAGTTAGTGTATGACGAAACACTTTTTGACCAGTTTGAAGATTTAAAAAACATAGGCACTTCAATATGAAGTGCCTATGTGAAGTTTAAAAAATGAGCCATTGGTCAGTCCCACAACTGGCAAATGACTTTTATCTTTAGGAAGTTGGTTTCGTTGGGGCAGGTACAGTACCATTCCATGCTAAACCAGCCCCCCAAACAAGAACTTTATTGTTTATGACACAGGCTTGGGTTAAACATTGATTTGCACCTGTACCTTCTTCTACCTGATTATTCTTGATCCAAATGTATTTATTGTTACCAAGCCCACTAAACTCCATTTTTGTCCAGTTTGGTAAATCAGGCAGAAATCCACCATAGGCACCCGTAGAATTAGGTAAATATCGCCAGTTACCAATTTTGATTACTCCCAAGGCTTGACTCCCTGTTCCAATACCAAATTGATATTTACCAGATTGCGGTTGATTGCTGCTATCATCTGATGGTGAAGTGTAATCCTTAGTAGCATCATCAGCAATTACATTTAAGGTAAGCTCGGCACCAAGCTGAGAGGTTACCAAAACTTTTAGGTTTGAATCGGCATATGGAAATCCGTATGAGTTTGAGTTCTCATGAATCACTTGAGCATATTGGTTGCCATCACCAGTAGCAAAAGGCACTAAGCCAGGAAACATTGAGTTGTTATTATTTGAAGGGCTTTCCATTGAAAAATAGCCTTCATTCATACCAATCATAATTTCTCTAAATACCGAATTGGTAATTGTTCTTTCAGCCACAGTGCTTGATGGGTCATTGACGGAAGTTCTGTTTTGATGAATTGCTTTAAAAGTTTTCCCACTATCGGTTGACCAGTTCATATAGCCACCATCACACTCATAGATGATTTGAGAAGTCAAATTAGCCTTAGTGATGTGGCAAACTTGAGTACCATCAGTGCTCGTAAGTTCAATAATATTATCTGAGCCTGATGCAGCATTTTTAAACGTACCTGCCATTTGTACAGGAACTCCGTTCTCTGGCGTATCTGACAAAATACTTAGCGAAGCTGGATAGTTTGTGGCTGTTTTATCAGTTAAACTGTTTAAGTAATCATCATAAGACCTATAACTAGCAGGCACATGATTTGGCGCAAGAATTTTATCCTGTCCTGTTGTAGTAGTAACTACAGCCGCTGAACCACCTGGCGCATTGCTATCTGTAAGTACGGCTTTTACTTGACCTATGATCGAATCAGAAGCTTTTGTTGCTACCATTGGCGTTTTGTAGCCCAAAGAAAAAGCAGCTCCCGTTGAATCTGTTCCTTCTAGCGTTAGAGGTAAACCAAGAATATCAACATTAGAGAGGTTAATCCATATTGCGGTATCTGTACTTGTGCGTGAAAACTCAATCCATCCATAATATTCAGGACCCTGAGGTAAAGGTGGATTCGGATATTGACCATAACCTACATATAATCGACCACTCTTGATGGTATCAAATGTGATTGCCATATCATCTGTCAATGGTGTAACTGTACCTACTGTAATTCCCGACACACCAGATGAATCATCGGCTGTTAGTAATACATGTAAAACTTTACTTGGATCTGGTGTAGATTGGTTTGCCAATAACGAGGACGCTCCTCTTAGGTTTGCAATTTTAATTGTAGTACTCATTTTTGGTTGGGTTTATAATAAAACAATACGCTAACCTAGTATGTATTACCACCATTTCAATACCTACAAAGTATTACTAATGCACTACTATTTTATACTTAAAACTCACTTCAACTCTTAATAGGCAACTTTCATTGAACTCAAATTATCACTCTACTGTTGGTTTCGGCAATATGAAAGAAGAAAACCAACATTGTGATCCTGAAACTGGAGAGTGCTCACCTGCTGAGCTAGGAGAGTTTAACCCTCAAACTGAACGAAGTGGAGATAAAGAAATCATTTATGTAGGAGACCCAATGTGCTCTTGGTGTTGGGGAATTTCAAATCACCTGAAGGAATTAAAGTCTCACTATACGCAATTCAAATTTACTATTGTAGTGGGCGGTTTGCGCCCAGGAGGTGGTGAAGCATGGGATGATGAAATGAAGTCTTTCTTGAGGCATCACTGGGAAGAAGTGACCAAAAGAAGCGGACAACCATTTGGTTATTCCCTATTTGAAAAAGAGTCCTTTAACTATGACACTGAGCCTCCTTGTAGAGCAGTAGTTACCGCTCGCCAGTGGGTGAAAGAAAATGAGCTTGAGTTTTTTGAGTCCGTTTCAAGAAAATTCTATGTAAATAATGAAGACCCTTCTGAAACCGAATTTTATCGATCAATTTGTGCGGAATTTGACATCCCTTTCGAGCAGTTCAAACTGGCCTTTGAAAGTGATGAAGCAAAATACAATACCCATCAGGAGTTTCAACTTAATCGTCAGTGGGGTGTAAAAGGCTACCCTACAGTACTTTTCAAAAGCAAAAATCAACTCTTCCAAATCAATCACGGTTATACAGAGTTTGAGCAAATGAAGTTTGTTATTGAGAAAATACTAAGCGAGGAAGTTAAATAGCAGATGGCTAGAACATCCCTATTAAAGCATGAAAAAGCTTACTCACAGGCAGCAATGCTAATTCACAATATTATGCCCTCCATAAAGTAAAGTATTGATTATTAATACACTTTTGAATAAGCTATTCTGAAGCTTTAGTCCTGATCAAAATCACTCCACTACTCGCTTCCAATCCGTATATATTAGTTGCAGAAAGTCCATTTAAAACCTTAATTGATTTGATGTTAGACGGGAGAACCATTGCATTAGCCCGAGAATAATTACCCACAATTACATTGTCAATAACAAATAAAGGATTGCTATAACCATATGCTCCACCGCGGAGGGCAATATTTGCGTTGGCCTCACTTCCAGTTACCGACACCCCAGGAACGGACTTCAGTGCTTGGTATAAAGAAGTGTATTGCTCGTATTCCTGTGTTGGTTTTGCCCGATCTTGCGCTATCGATGATTGAGAAGCACATTGAGTAAAAAGAAAAGCACATAAGATAAAGAATGAAATTATAGCAGCTGTTTTCATAGTTCTGTTTATTTTAAATAGAAAAGCATGAATCCTAAATATATTAAGGCTCTCTAGCCTACCGTAAACGACTGTATTAAAGATAGTTATAAATTTTCGTAATTATGTAAATCAGCAAATATCTCTCCAGTTACTTTTTGGTGCCCTCCCCCCCTTCAGAAAATAGAGCCCTGTCTTGTCCTGAAATAGGTTTACACAAATAAGTGTAAGAATGAATAATAGGTA
>NZ_CAXBBV010000016.1:0-80158 GCF_963973945.1 uncultured Roseivirga sp. | reverse complement strand
AGTTATCAGTTATCAGTTATCAGTTATCAGTTATCAGTTATCAGTTATCAGTTATCAGTTATCAGTTATCAGTTATCAGTTATCAGTTAAGGCCAACTTTTTTCGGGAAATTGAGTTCCCTGACTCCCAGTTTTTTTAATTCTTTTTCCCGTTTTCTTCCCGATACTTCGGGACTGTTTTCCTGTTTTCTGATTAACTTTTTTACCTCAGTTTAAGCGTTGCCAATGTTATAATCGCTAACAGAATTCCCACAATCCAGAACCTTGTTACAATCTTGGCTTCTGGAATTTCCATTTTTTGATAGTGGTGATGCAAAGGCGACATCCTAAAGATTCTCCTTCCTTCACCATATTTCTTTTTTGTGTATTTGAAATAACTCACCTGAATAATTACAGAGAGATTTTCGATCACAAAGATTCCGCACAATACTGGAATCAAAAGTTCTTTTCGGAGTACCAAAGCCAGCACAGCGATGATTCCACCCAATGACAGACTACCCGTATCGCCCATAAAAACTTGGGCCGGATAAGAGTTGTACCATAAAAAGCCCACACAAGCCCCCACAAAGGCAGTACAGAAAATTACGAGCTCTCCAGAGTTTGGAATGAACATCACGTTCAGATAATCAGAGAAAATAGCGTTACCCGATATGTAGGCGAAAATTGCCAGCGTAAGGCCTATAATGGCCGATGTTCCCGCAGCTAATCCGTCAATTCCATCCGTAATGTTGGCTCCGTTAGAAATGGCCGTAACAAAGAAAATCACCACCAAAATGTAAATAGCCGCAGTAATCCACTTGTTATCAGTTGGGTTGAAAGCGTCATAATCCAACTCATTGTTCTTCACAAAAGGAATTGTGGTTGTAGTAGATTTGCTATCAACATAATTTGGTGCTTCTGTGACCGAAATAGTTTGCTCTTGTGGAGTAGGGTTGAATTCCCTTACCACTACATCATCGTTGAAGTAAAGTACAGCACCTACCAAAAGGCCAATCCCTACCTGACCTACCACTTTAAATTTACCAGCAAGCCCCTCTTTGTTCTTCTTAAAAACCTTGATGTAATCGTCTAAAAAGCCAATGGCTCCTAAACCCAAAGTGGTGATTAACAAAAGAATGACATAAATATTTTCAAGCTTCGCGAAGAGCAAAGTTGGAATTACAATGGCGGCTATAATGATGAGCCCCCCCATGGTTGGTGTACCTTTTTTCGCCATTTGGCCTTCTAAACCTAAATCTCTAATGCTCTCGCCTACTTGTTTGTTTCGAAGCATATTGATCAGCTTCTCACCGAAAGTAATAGTGATTAACAAAGACAAAAGCACAGCCATACCAGCACGGAAAGAGATGTACTGAAACACTCCCGCGCCAACCAAATCAAACTCTCTATCTAAATAATTGAATAGGTAGTACAGCATTCTATTAGATTTGAGATTTTAGACGCCAGAGATTAGAAAATCGGTTTTCTGAGCTCTGACATCGTCAATCGTATTTTATTTATGAATTAGGTTTAACATTTCTTTCAATACTTTTCTATCATCGAAATCGGATTTTACACCCTTTACATCTTGATAGGTTTCGTGACCTTTTCCCGCCACTAGGATAATATCTTTAGGTTCGGCCATAGAGCATGCGGTTTTAATCGCTTCTCTTCTGTCTGCCATTACCAGTGTTTTTCTATAATTGCTCGGGCTCACGCCTTTTTGCATGTCTTCGATAATCGCCATTGGCTCCTCAAAGCGTGGATTATCTGAAGTGAGCACCACTTTATCGCTTAGTTCACAAGCAATTTTTGCCATTTCAGGCCTTTTCGTTGTATCTCGGTTTCCACCGCAGCCTACTACCGTAATTACTTTCTCATTTCCACTTCGGAAAACTTTAATGGTAGAAAGCACATTCTCTAATGCATCAGGCGTATGGGCGTAATCCACAATAGCAGTGATTCCTGTATCTGTAAGCACCTGCTCAAAACGACCTGGCGCTGGGTTCAAATCTGATAAAGTTTGAAGCACATCTGCTGGTTCTTCTTCTAGTAAAATAGCCGCTCCATAAACCGCCATCAGGTTATAAGCATTGAAATCGCCAATCAACTTGAACCAAACATTATGACCTTCAATATCTAACTCCAAACCCTGAAGGGTATTGGAAAGAATTCTTGCTTTGAAATCAGCCATGGTTTTTAGTGCATAGCGGTATTTCGAAGCTTTAGTATTCTGAAGCATTACTGCTCCTCTTTTGTCATCTATATTGGTCAAGGCAAAAGCTGAAGACGGAAGCCCATCGAAGAGCATCTTCTTTGCTTTGATGTACTCATCGAAAGTCTTGTGATAATCTAAATGATCGTGAGAGAGGTTGGTGAAAACCGCTCCTGTGAAAGTGAGTCCTGAAACGCGGTGCTGTACCAAAGCATGCGAACTAACTTCCATAAAACAGTGTGAACAACCTTTGGCTACCATTTTCGCCATCAACTCATTCATTTGAATGGCATCGGGCGTAGTGTGGGTTGCTACAATTATTTCGTCATTGATTTTATTAACTACCGTAGAAAGCAAGCCAACATTATAGCCGAGCTGCTTGAACAACTGGAATAATAAACTTACACAAGTAGTCTTTCCATTGGTGCCAGTAACGCCTACCAACTTCAACTTTGCACTAGGGTTTCCGAAGAAATTAGAAGCCATGATACCCAAAGCTTCACTACTGTCTTTCACCTGAACGTAGGTAATGGCAGTATTTAGGTTTTCAGGGAGTTCTTCACAAATAATGGCAGCCGCGCCTTTCTCAATAGCTTGTTCTATATAATCATGGCCATCGGCTTGAGTGCCACGCGTAGCAATAAAGGCAGTATTGGCCTCTACTTTTCTTGAGTCGAAAACCAATGCGGCCACTTCTACAGCAGTATCGCCAGATACTGACTGCAAAGCCACTTTGTACAATATGTCTTTTAATGCAGACATTTAAATTACCCCAGTTCGATTGTGATCGTTGCTCCTTTTTCTATTCTTTTTCCTGCGTAAATCGATTGCCTAAGCACTCGACCTGCTCCAGAAATATTAACTTTTAACCCTTTATTTTCCAGTATATAAAGTGCATCTCTTAGTGTCATTCCTTCCACATCAGGCACAAGGTTCGACTCAGAATGGTTCGGTTTCCAAGCAATGGCATTGTTGTTTACGCTTGCTCTTACCCATTCAATATTTTCTTCTTCCATATGATTTGAAATGCCAAACTGATTTAACAGCTTATTCAATTCATCATAATTACCAGCCCTGATTACAGGGAAGGTTCCTTCTTTTGCCAAGCGTTCTTCTTTGAATGTATCATGTAAACCAAGATCAAGGGCGAAAATCATATCAGCAATTTCTTTGAAAACAGGCGCAGAAACATCTCCTCCGAAACTGTTCAAACCTTTAGGGTCGTCAATCACCACAATGCAGGAGTACAAAGGCTCATCTGCAGGGAAATAACCAGCAAAAGACGCGTAGTAGCGTTGCTTGTAGTATCGCCCATTGATCAATTTCTGGGCTGTTCCAGTTTTTCCAGCAATCTTGTAATAATCGTTTTTAATGTTTTTTGCGGTCCCTCTTTCCACCACGCCTTCAAGCATGATTTTCAGTTTTTCTAAAGTGGAATTTGATGCTATTTTCTTATCAAGTGTTTTAGCCTTAAATTCTTCAACTACTTGATTTCCCTTTCTAATGCTCTTTACGATAATGGGCTGAATCATTCTCCCATCGTTGGCCACCGCATTATAAAAAGCTAGGGTTTGAAGCGGAGTAATACTTGTTTCATACCCTACTGACATCCATGGTAAACTTGTTCCACTCCATGATTTGTCATCAGCATTTTTAATATAAGGTATACCTTCACCTATCATTTGAAAATCGAGTGGCTTTCCTAAACCTGTTGATTTTATAATGTCAATGTATTTTTGAGGATCCTTACCAAAGTATTGATCTACCAATTTGGAAATTCCCACATTAGATGATTTTTCAAATACTTCCTGAACAGTCAATTTACCGTAACCACCTTTCCAAGCACTTTGATCTTCCATTGTGCGGTCGTAGAATTTGACAGTACCATCATTGGTATCTACTGAATCGGTAAACTCAATCTTATCTGCCTCTAAAAGAGCCAACATTGAAGCCAACTTAAAGGTAGATCCAGGGTCATTTAAGCCTTGAACCGCATAATTATAATCCTCAACGTAGGTACCACTTTCTGTTCTTGTAAGGTTAGACATGGCCTTGATTTCACCTGTCTTCACCTCCATTAAAACTACCGTACCGTAGGCTGCCCCAAACTTCTCAAGCTGCCTCAAAAGCGAGTTTTGGGCAACATCTTGTAGATTAATGTCTATAGTGGTATATACATCATAACCATTTCTAGGCTTTACATCAGAAGCCACATTTACTGGCATCCAGTTACCGCCTGCAATTCTTTGATACAATCCTTTTCCATCTTGGCCAGCTAGAAACTGATCGTAGCTTTTTTCTATTCCTACGGTAGCCACACCATCTATATTTAAGCCACCAATTGTACGTTGGGCTAAAGCTTTAAAAGGACGATGTCTCCTATCCTCCTTATCAAATATTACTCCCCCAATCATTTGGCCTTCCCGAAAGATCGGCCACTTTTCCATCATCGCTTTATCTTGATAATTGATGAGGCGGCTATTTAGAACTAAATACCGCTTACGGGACTGTCGAGCTTCCGAGATCCTCTTCCGATAATCATCGGGAGAGCGATCTCGAAAAAATTTCGACAATAGTAGTGAAAGGGAGTCAATACCTGTTTTAAAGGTATTATCGTTTGCAAGCGAAGGATCGAATGCAATTTTGTAAAAGGGAAGTGATGTTGCCATCAGGTCGTTACCATCGGCATAAATACTTCCGCGGGTGGCTTTAATTGTTTTATAGTCCAACCCAATTTCTTGTGCTTCTTTTCGCCACATATCACCCTCAACAAACTGAATGTCTGCAATCCGGTAGATCACTACCAAGACAAAGGCAATCACAGCTAAAAAAGCTATTCTTACTCTCAGTAATATCGACTCCTTAATATTCACGTTTGTCTACAACAATTTTGTATGGCGGTTCTTTACTTTCTTCTAATCCTAGTTTTTTTACGTTCTTGGCTACTTCCGACTGCTTACTGCTGTACATATAATCTGCTTCCAGCGTGGTAACATCGGCCCTTAAATCCTCAACCTCAGTTTCTAGTTTGTCAATTTTTCTTGTGGCTTTTTCGGCATAATGGCTGTTCCATACATAAAGCACACCCAGCGCTAATGCAAAAGCAATTTTTGGCAAATGCTTTACTGGAAGGCCTGTTTCTAAGTTTCCAGCAATTTTTAGCTTTGCCAAAAGGCCGAACAATCCACCACCTTTGGTGCTAGATTTTTCATTCTTTTTCGCTTTAAATTTATTTGCCGCCACTTCCGTTTACTTATATTTTTTCGGCAATACGAAGTTTCGCACTTCTTGCCCTGTTATTCACTTTCAACTCTTCTTCATTTGCCTCTATTGGCTTTCTGTTGATTGCATTAAATGGCTTCAACTGATTTCCAAAAAAGTCTTTCTCTACTTCACCAAACACTTTCCCTTTATTGATAAAGTTCTTCACCATCCGATCTTCTAGCGAATGATAAGATTCTACCACCAAGCGACCTCCAGGCTTAATCACCACAGCCGACTGTTCTAGAAAATCTTCCAACGCCCCCATTTCATCGTTTACTTCGATGCGGATGGCCTGAAAAACCTGAGCATAATATTTATACTCTCTATGTCTGGGCGCCAATCGATCCAATAATTGAATCAGGTCTTTCGTGGTTTTGAAGGGGTTTGAGAAACGTTCTGAAACAATGGCCGCAGCTAAAGTTTTGGCATTTTTAACCTCTCCGTAAATACCCAAAAGCTTATGCAACTGCTCTTCTGAGTATTCATTCACCACATCAGCAGCGGTAAGCGAGCCATTCAAATCCATCCTCATGTCTAAATCAGCTTCTGCACGGGTAGAAAACCCACGCATTGGCTCATCAATTTGATGAGAAGAAATTCCCAAATCCGCCAAAATTCCGTCTACCTGCTTTACCCCGTGTAACTTGAGGTAGCGCTTGATGTGCCTAAAATTGGCTTGTACAAATGTGAAAGAACGATTATCTATTTTTTCCGCATTAGCTCTGGCATCAGAATCTTGGTCGAAACCAAAGAGCCTGCCTTCACTATTTAAATGCTTTAAAATTTCGGTTGAATGTCCGCCACCCCCAAAAGTGACATCTACATAGGTTCCATTTGGCTTGATAGAGAGGCCATCAACGCATTCCTTAAGCATAACTGGCACATGATACTCTGACATAGTTTATTTATTCTTCTGCCAAAAATTTCTCCGCCATCTTGGAGTACTCGCCTGCGTCTTGGATGAGGTATTCCTCATATTGATCAGGATTCCAGATTTCGATTCTATTTCCCAACCCCACAAGCACTACTTCTTTTTCAAGACCCGCGTACTCCATCATTTTTTTAGGGATGTTGATTCTTCCTGCTCCGTCCAACTCAACATCTACATTTCCTCTAAAAAAAGTTCTTTGGAATCTGCGATACTCCTCACTGAATTCGCTTAAGCCCTTTATCTTCGCATAAATCTTTTTATACTCGATCATAGGATATAGCACCAAGCAAGGCTCAAAGCCTCGTCTTAGCACAAGCTCTTCCGATGCATTATCTGGCAATGCAGCCCTTACCTTTGAAGGTAAAGCCAACCTGCCCTTTACATCGAGCTTACAATCATATTCACTAGTAAAAAAAGCCATTACACACCTGAACCTTTACAAAAGTAAGATTTTTTCCCACACTTCACCACTTTTCCTCACTTTTCCCCACTTTTTATGAAAAGTATCTTTTTCTATTCAGAAAAACAAGTGTGACTGAAAAATATAGTCAGGGAGATTAGTGAGCTAAAAACACTATCTAGATCAAAATGAAAGGGTTTTTAATAAGAGACAAAACACCGTTTGCAGTTCTTTTTCTCTACAAAATGGATGATATGAATAATTTGAAGAGTGAGAATTAAATGGTCGGAATGGAATAAAAACAGCCCCAATCACTCGATTTTTAGTACACGTGGAGTAAAGTGGGAGAAGAAACAGACTTAAAAGACTCGGCTAATGGGCATTTATGGTTTAGTGGGAGAAATTAGTCCAAAGCATCTATAATTTCCTGATTATGCTGCCCTAATTGAGGGGGTGGACTGAGCGAAAGGCGATCGAAGCCTGAGGCAACAAAAGAACGCAAACCAGTAAGTCCGTCAGTCTTCAGAAACCAATGAGATTCTCCTTGATCAAGCGCCTCTTTTACGGTAGTCACCAGTCCTGCTGGCACCTGCTTATAAACCAATTTTTCCAGTAGTTCTTCCGAAGCCCAAAGTTCAATTTTGGCCGAAAGCACTTCATTTAATTCCTCTCTATTCACCACTCTTTCTTGGTTAGTAGAAAACTGAGCTATATCACTAATTTCCAGAATTCTACAGAGGTTTTTGAACTGCTTGTCATTGCCCACAGCTAGCAATAGTTGACGACCGTCTTTGGTAGAGAATAGCTCACCATAAGGTGCAATATTGGGATGGAGATTTCCCATAGACTTTGGCTCATTTTGTCCTACTAACCAATTAGCACCCTGATTTACCAAAGCACTGATTGCTGCATCAATCAAAGCCACTTGAACAAATTTTCCATTGCCGTTTTCCATACGTTCAATCAAGGCCACCAACAAAGCTTCTTTTAATTGATGCCCAGCCAAAACGTCAATCAGTGCTACAGGCATTTTTAACGGATTAGCTCCCTGCTCACCATTAATACTCATAAAGCCCGATTCTGCCTGAATCACCGCATCATACCCTACTTTTGGGTTATTCAGTCCGTAGCCAGTAATTTGACCATAAATAAGTTGTGGATTAAGTGCTTTCAGGGTTTCGTAATCAACACCTAGCTTTTCAGCATCTCCAGATTTATAACTGGCAATTACGATGTCTGCATTCTTGACAAGCTTATAGACTATTGCTCTTTCTTCCTTATTACTTAGGTCGATCGATAAGGATTTCTTCCCCCAGTTTACCGAAGTAAAGTAAGCCGAAACGGTACCATTTCCTTTTTCTCCCTTAAATAACCAAGACCGAGTAACATCACCCCCTGTTTTTGGGCTTTCTACTTTTATTACTTCTGCTCCTAATTCTGCAAAAAACTGCCCAACACTTGGCCCAGCCAAAACAGAAGCTAGCTCAATTATCTTTATTTTCTTCATTTTTATTAGTGTGGGTAGAGGGCTCTGAAAAAAAAATAAAGTTTTGAATAAGGTCTTTTCCCTGAAAGGTTGTTAATTCAACATCTGCCGTAGCATGATTAAGCATTTTGCTATGGCGACCAAACAAATATACTATTAACTAACTGAACAGCGCCATGCCTTAAAGTATGGCGTTGTTTTTTATTTAGACCGCTCTATTGTGTATGTAACCAACTGAGAAAGAGAGTCTCTATAAACGCTTGGCTCAAATGTTTCTAAAATCTGTTTCGCCTCTTGGTAGTATTGGTTCATTACTTTTTGAGCGTATTCAATACCACCCGATTCTCTAACAAAGCCAACCACTTCATTCACTTTCTTGGAATGATCTCCTTTACTTTTTACAGTTCGAATGATTTTTCGTTTGGTGCTATGGCTAGCATTTTGCAAAGAGTAAATCAAAGGCAAAGTCATTTTTTGCTCCTTGATATCGATCCCCAGCGGCTTGCCTACTTCCTCAGTACCGTAGTCGAAAAGATCGTCTTTGATCTGAAAAGCCATCCCTACTTTTAAACCAAACTCTCGCATTTTATCTATGTCTTCTTGAGAAGCATTGGAAGCGGTAGCACCGACAGCACAACATGAAGCAATGAGGGAAGCGGTTTTCTGACGAATAACATCGTAATAAATGTCTTCAGTAATATCCAAGTTTCGGGCCTTTGCCATCTGAAGCAATTCACCTTCACTCATTTCGCGAACAGCTCTAGAAACTATTTTTAGGAAATCGAAATCTTCATTATCTACAGATAGTAATAAGCCTCTTGAAAGCAAGTAATCACCTACCAAAACGGCTATTTTATTCTTCCATAGGGCATTTATTGAAAAGAAGTCTCTTCGGTAATTGGAGTCATCTACCACATCATCATGAACAAGCGTGGCGGTGTGGAGCAGTTCTATGAGTGATGCTCCCCTATACGTTCTATCCGAGATTTTACCCGTTACACCTGCCGCTAAAAACACAAACATAGGCCTCATTTGCTTGCCTTTGCGCTTTACAATGTAGCTCATGATTTGATCGAGCAGAAATACTTTACTCTTCATGAATGATCTGAATTTCTGTTCGAATTCAACCATTTCACTAGCAATGGGGGCCTGTATTTCGGAAAGCTTTAACGCCATATCGGTAGAGTGCCACAATATTAACAGGTAATGGCTCAACGGCAAAGAGAGGGAAGTTTTATTTGCTAAGAAAAGTGTAACCTAACTACTTTAGGAATTGCACATTGAGCTTGGCTTCTATTTATTTCTTAACCTAAAATCAAAAGCAAATGAAATATAAGAGTCGTTGCGGGCAGTTTGTACATCTTTACTAAACCAATGAAACATTATTTTAAATGTTGTTTTCTCATTACCTGTAGCCCAACCCGCCCTAAAAGTACTTACCCAAGGCATTTGCCTACCAGTATGGGGGCTATCATTGTTGAACAAACTTCCTGAAACTGTAATGTCATGAATAACATAAGATACACCGTAGCCAAATACTACATAGCCCAACTTGCCTGAGTTTTGACTTCCAATCACAGCATTAACAAAAGGTGACTTTCTTAATGCGTTGATTATACCCATTCTGAAGTCTACGTTCTGAGCAATATTAGTATGCCCAGTTCCCAGAGAGGCAGATGATGAACTGATGAAATCCATACTTTTTGGCACCAAGGTAAACTGTCTATTATATTCAGCAGTGGCATTTAACACCAAAGCTGTTTTAATCTGATACTGCCAGCCTCTTGGTTGTTTAAACCCTACCGCGTTATGATACCACTTCTGCAAAGCTTCAGCGCCAGACGCCTTGCCTGTAGTACCCAACACCAGACCATACTTAAACCTAGAATGTTCATTCTTGAATTTTGATTTAGAAATCCCTGCGTACAAAAGCCCAGCATAAGGTCGATCTAATTCAGAAATTTCGTCATAAAGCAAATCATCTGGGGTGTAAAACTTATGAGAAAGCTCTATGTCAATAATCTCCTTATTGCTAGAATCTGGTTTATTCGGAACAAAACGATAATGAAAAAGAAAGCCATTTGAATAATACTCATCATTCCTATTTAGCAAGTAAACATCATTCTCCGTAGTAAAAGAAAACTCAGATTTACGATAAGCATTTTGCCCCAAAAGTGGAAAGGCAAGGAGCAGCGATAGAAAAATAAAGGCGGACTTGATTACAGTGATGTTTAATTTGAGGCGCTAAAGTCTCAATTATTTATAATTTTAGCCAATGTATTGAGGGCAAATGGATAAAAAGAATTTGAAAATTGAGCAGCAACTGAATAAACGCACCCTTTTGGGCAACAAACGGAGCTTAACGCTTACTGATGAAAAGTTGGTAGACTTTAGCTCTAACGACTATTTAGGGCTTTCAAGGTCGGAGGGGTTAAAAACTCAAATTTTAAGTAACTATGAAAAATTATCGCCCAAAAACGGATCAACGGGATCGAGGCTATTGACAGGCAACTCATTACTAGCCACACAAACAGAATCAGAATTAGCCAAATTATTTGGGTACAATGCCTGCCTTATTTTTAATTCGGGCTATACCGCCAACTTGGGTTTTTTCTCCTGCTTGCCGCAACGGGGGGATACTATTTTGTATGATGAACTTTCTCATGCTTGTATAAAAGATGGCAGTCGCTTGAGCTTGGCCAAATCAATGCCTTTTAAGCATAACGACTTAGAAGATCTTGAGCGAAAACTAAAATTAAGTGAGGGCGAAATTTATATCGGTTGCGAGGCGGTTTATTCTATGGATGGTGATTTTGCTCCTTTGAAAAAGCTCTGCCTACTTTCTGAAAAATATAACGCCAAGCTGGTTGTAGATGAAGCACATAGTACTGGGGTATTTGGTAATAAGGGATCTGGACTAGTAGCCGAGTTAGGTTTGACAGAACAGGTTTATGCTACAATCTTCACTTTCGGGAAAGCCATGGGTATTCATGGTGCATGCGTAGCATCAAACCAAATGGTGATTGATTACATTATTAATTACTCACGACCTTTTATATATACGACCGCCCCATCTTCATTTGAGTTTATTGCCATACAGCAGGCTTTCAAGTTTCTTAAGAACACACCTAAGTTAGGTAGTGATTTAAAAGAAAATATTACTCTGTTTAATCAAGAACTAAAGGTTCAGCGCCCAGCGCGCTATTTATCAAATAGCGCAGTACAAGTTGTAATAACATCTGGCAACCAAAAGGCCAAAACTACGTCAAAGCAGCTGAAAGAAATGGGCTTCGATGTTCGTCCCATACTTTCTCCTACTGTGCGTGAAGGAGAAGAGCGGCTGAGAATATGCTTACATAGTTTTAACAGTAAAAAGGAAATAATGAGTTTGGTGCATGGCCTGAATTCCTTACTTTGTTGAAAGCGGAAGCTAGAGGAACAATTTTTATCATATCTTTGGGGTTTTGAAAAACTGAATGAAGCCAATAGGCAAAGACTACGTAAAGAAAAAGTACGATCAGGTAGTTCCAGGAGGAATTGACGAGTGGCCTGTCGTGAGCTTAAGTAATAACAGGGAAGCCTTTATTAAGGAGGTGACTGCTGAAAGTATTAAGCGTATAAAAAAACTGACCCCTAAACGTTCGAGCCTAATTGAGGAAATAGAGACCACTCTTTTTAGGGAGAAATTAAGGGTAAAAAGGAATCCTTGGGCTGTTGACCCACCAGATGAAGCTGATTTTCTCCAATCCATAAAAGACAGGCTTCTTGAAATCTCAAGTAACGAGGACAAAGAAGACATTGACGAAACTTTAGAGGATATTCTCTCTGAGATTATAGAACGCTATGCTAGCGAAATTGCAGGCAACTTCAAGAAGTCGCGGTATAGAATGGCCCGCTCCATTGTTACTTTTGGTTTTGCTAGATTATTGAACGCATCTCGTGCAAGGGGCTTTTGGTCAATTTTCAGTACTAGATTTTCGCTGCAAGACAAAATTCATATTACAGGTGAGGTAGAAGAATTGCGCACCTTGGCAAAAAAGGGAACTATCATTATGGTTCCTACCCACTTTAGTAATCTAGATTCTATTTTAATTGGATGGGTAATTAGCGCCTTAGGCCTTCCTGCCTTTATTTATGGCGCAGGTTTAAACCTCTTCAACATAAAAATATTCGCCTACTTTATGGAAAGCCTCGGGGCGTATAAAGTAGATAGAAGAAAGAAGAATTTGCTCTACTTAGAAACCCTAAAGAGTTATTCAAGCCTTGCAATTCAGAAAGGCTGCCATAGCTTGTTCTTTCCTGGCGGCACCCGTTCTCGTTCTGGGCAAATAGAAAAGAGGCTAAAACTTGGCCTTCTGAGTACAGCAATTGAAGCCCAACGTGTCAATTATCAGAAAGGAAAAAGAGACGGCCTTCATAAAATTTTCATTGTTCCAGTAACGCTCAACTATAATTTCGTACTTGAAGCCCCTTCACTTATTCGCGAATATTTAAGGTTGAAAGGTCAAGAGCGTTATTATATCGAAAACGATGAGTATTCAACTTCATATAAGATTTCCGCTTTCTTACTAAAGTTCTTTACCAAAGGCTCAGATATTTCAGTATCCATTGGTCGAGGCTTAGATGTTCTAGGAAACTATGTTGACACAGATGGCAACAGTTACGACAAAAGTGGTCGCCAAATAGATACACAAGAGTATTTTACTAAGGATGGGAAAATCATTTCGCATGATCAGCAACGCGAAGATGAGTATACCAGAATGCTGAGCGATAGAGTTGTTGAAGAGTTTCATCGAATTAACAAGGTGTTTGCTAGTCATTTAGTAGCTTTTGTAGCCTTCGAAATGTTTCAGAAGAAATTCAACAAGCTGGATTTATACAACTTATTGAGGATTCCAGAAGAAGATCAGATCATTCCTTATGATGAATTCAAAACCGTTTTTGAAGCTGTTTTAAGGAGGGTTCATGAAATGTATAATAAAGGTGAAATTAGTGTATCGCCTTATCTTACCGGAGACCCCGACAAAATTATTTCACATGGCTTGGCCAACGTGGGTATGTACCACGCAAAACGCCCGTTAATCAAGAACAAAAAAGGCGATATTAGTACCCAAGATTTAAATTTGCTGTTTTATTATCACAACCGCTTAGTAGGTTATAACCTTGAGAAGTATGTCTAAGGAATGTGTTGGGGTTATCGGGTCGGGCAGTTTCGGAACAGCCGTAGCTAATATTCTTTCAAAGAATTCGAAAGTATTGCTATACGCTCGAAACATTGAAGCAGTCGAGAAAATGAAATCTTCACGTATCTCGAATGGCCAGCAGCTTAGTGAAAACATTACCGTTACAAATAGCTTAGAGGAAGTTGCCAAAAAGTGTAACGTCATCTTCCCTGTCGTTCCATCTTCTAATTTCAGAGAGATGATGCGTCAGTTTGCCCCTTACCTCCACCCTTACCATGTTTTGATTCACGGTACTAAAGGGTTAGACTTGATACTTCCTGAAGACGCTTCCGCAGACTTTAAATTAGGCCGCTCAAACATTAGAACAATGAGTGAAGTAATTAGAGAAGAAAGTGTGGTTGTTCGTGTGGGCTGTATGGCAGGCCCCAACCTAGCAAAGGAATTGGCTTTAGGCCACCCTGCCGCTACTGTAATTGCCTCGCCTTTTAACGAGGTAATTAATGAAGGCAAAAGATTACTGAGATCAGAAAAATTCCAGATTTATGGTAATCAAGACCTCAAAGGTGTAGAACTCTGCGGTGTACTTAAAAACATTATTGCAATTGCATCAGGCATTATTTCGGGCTTGGGCTTTGGCGATAACGCCAAAGGCTTACTAATCAGTAGAGGCTTGGTTGAAATGATCTACCTAGGCAAAGCCTTAGGGGGTGAAATATCTTCTTTTATTGGATTGGCAGGAATTGGCGACTTAGTAGCTACAGCCTCGAGCCAAACGAGCCGCAACTACACCATTGGTTTTAAACTAGCGCAGGGGAAAACCATGAATGAAGCAATTGCCGAAATGGAAGAAACTGCTGAAGGGGTTAATACCATCAGAATTATTAAGCAATTGGCCGATGCCCAAGGAATTAAACCTTTAATTACCGATACGCTCTATAAAATTCTTTATGAGGACATGAAGCCGCAAGATGGCTTGAGTTATCTTATGAAGTATCCTGGCAATATCGATATCGACTTCCTTTAAGAACCCAGTCTTAAAAACATCTCTTTCCTATTCAATCCAATTCGCCTTTTTGAGTTATATTAAGAGAAAGGCTTTCTAATTCTAAAACTTATAAAACTCGAAAGGCACCATATCATTCTTCTTTGTTTGGCCCTATGGTCTTCATTTTCACTTTGTGCTCAAAGCAGAAAGGTCAAGTATGACACTTTACAACTGCCCAAAAACACCACTATTATTTTAAAAGATGCCAGGCTGACCTTCGATAAAGACACTACCCTTATTTTACCAGATACCGTTTTTTACAAAGTAAGTGGCAATTTCTATCAACGTCTTCACGGAAAATGGTCGCAACGTAAGTTTACAAAAGAGCTTTTCGACCTCCTTTTTTCACTACCATCAGATGATTTTAAGATTGACTCCACACAGTTGGTGAAAAGTGAAAACCCCTTTAAAGATTATAAAGACAGAACCATAGGCAACATTAGTCTGACTAAGCTTAAAGCATTGGGCACGCGATTAGATAAGCCAGAAGAAAAACCAAAATCCTTTGTTCAAAAAACAGGTAATACCATCAATTTCAACACCAGAGAACGGGTTATTCTGAACAACCTACTGTTCACCAGTGGCGATGTGGTTGACCCGTTGATTATAGCAGATAGTGAAAGGATACTTCGTGAACTGCCTTATATCAAAGATGCTAGGATATATCTAAAACCAAGGCCCGATAACCCCGATATTGTTGATGTAGAAATTATCACAAAAGATGTACTCGCTCTTTCATTCGACCTTGAAGCACGAGATTTTGACTCGGGAATTTTGCGAGTAACCCATAAAAACATTTTTGGGTCTGGCCATGAAATCGACAATCGTTTTGCTGTAGACAATTCTTCTGATCAGAAGTTCAGCTATCAAGTGCGATACAGAGTGCCCAACATCAAACGATCCTTTGTTTCATTTGAAGCCAATTATGCCAATACCGTAAATCAGGACTTTACCAGCATAAAACTCCAAAGAGAATTTGTTTCACCTAAAATCAAGTTTGCCGGTGGTTTAGAAATCAGTAACCAAAGACTTCGCTTTGGAGAGCTATCAAACATTGTTTCGGATAACGAATTTGATGTTCAGACTATTAATGAACGTTACGACTATCAGGATTTTTGGCTAGCTCGGGCTTTTCCACTGAACTTAAAAGACCCTATTCTTAATGAACGAACACGGCTTATATTTTCAGGAAGGGTTTCAAACATTAAGTTTTCTCTTAGACCCGAGGTTGACATCAACCTAAATCAACAATATCACAATCGTACTTTAACCATTGCATCCGTAGGTATTTCTCAAAGAAGGTACTTCAAAGATCAATTGATTTTTGGGTATGGAAGAACAGAGGATATTCCATATGGTGTTCAGGTTGAATTACTAGGAGGCTATGAATGGGGTGAATTCGACAACCGTTATTTTCTTGGGGGAAAAGTTGGGCGCGGTGGATACGTAGGAAATTTAGGCTATTTTTTGGGTTGGTTCTCACTTGAGAGTTTTCTGAAGAATAAAACATTTGAACAAGGTTTGTTCCAAGCAGACTTTAGGTTTTTCAGTTCTTTAATAGACTTAAAGCGATGGAAATTCCGACAGTTCATCAATGTTAACTACACCTATGGTATAGACCGATTTCCGAATGAATACATCGATATTAGAGATAAAAACGGGATTCGTGGACTTGAAAGCAATACGCTCAGAGGTTCTCAGCGCTTCTTAATCAATATTGAAACCGTAAGTTTTACCCCTATTGAGTTAGTAGATTTCAAACTGGCAGTTTTTGGTTTCTATGATTTAGGAATGATCAACAACGGTCAGCGTAATATCTTCAGTGAAAAGGCACAATCTGGGATTGGTTTGGGCTTTAGAATTAGAAATGACAACCTCACCTTTAAAGCCATAGAAATTAGACTGGCCTACTACCCTGATGCCCCAATTGGAATTCCTATGACAGACCTAGACTTATCGGGGAACAGTGGCTTTAGTTTCTCTGACTTCTTAATTGCACGCCCATCTCCGAGCGTTTTTAACTAATGATTATTCCTGCTTTTTAAACTGATCCATGTGCTTCAAACGCTCAAGCAAAGTAGGGTGTGAGTAATTCACAAAAACATAGGCTGGATGCGGAGTAAGGTTGGTTAAGCTATCTACCGACAGCTTTTTTAAGGCTGATTGCAAAGGTGCAGGATTGTAGGTTGTAGAAGCGTACACATCAGCTTCAAACTCATTTTTTCTGCTGATTACATTCATTAGAACACCAGTAAGCTTTGAAATAGGGGTATACAATAAAGCAAAAGCGACAAGATTTAAATGAACCGACATACCGTCAGCACCTAAGGCCATTGAAAGGTTTTCATTAAAAATAAGTAGAGACAACACATAAAGGGTAATTGCCATCTGTATTACAGATATGATCATACTGCCCACAATATGTTTCTTTTTAAAATGGCCTACCTCATGTGCCAAAATAGCCACCAGTTCTTCATCAGATTGCTTTTCGATAAGGGTATCAAAAAGGACAATCTTCTTTTTCTTACCCATTCCAGAAAAAAATGCATTGGCCTTACTCGATCTTTTCGAGCCATCTATTACAAAAATGTTATCCAACGGAAATTTAACTCGATCGGCATAAGCGTTGATCTTATCCTTCAATTCTCCATCTGCCAAAGGAGTAAGTTTGTTAAATAGAGGTAATATAAGCGAAGTATAAAAAACGCTCATAAACAGAGAGAAAGCAGTAATCACTATCAAGGCATACACCCAAAATTGCTCATGCCACTCAAAAATTAGCCACAACAATACATAGCCAAGCCCTCCACCCAAAATAGCTACCAAAACATATCCTTTGACCTTATCTAGCCAAAATGTTTTTAACGAAGTTTTATTAAAGCCAAACTTCTCTTCAATCACAAAAGTTGAATACAGCTCAAAAGGAATATTAATGATATCGGAAACGATAAAAAGAACGCCAAAGAATATCAACGAATGGACTATTGGGTCTTGAAAGTGGTCAGACAGCCAAACATGTAAGTCTCCAAAAAGACCAAAAGCAAGAACGAGTACAGTAAGCGAAGTGCTAAACGCGGTAGTAAGAAATGAAAATTTCGATCTGGCTTTTAAATATCGTTGTGACTTGGCGTACTCTTCTGGGGGATAAATACCTTCTAGTTCCTTTGGCAGTTTGCTTTTAGCCGATTTCATATTAAAGAAATCGAGTAGCTGATCAAAAAAGTAATCAACCAGAACAATTCCTATAATAAGGTACAGCAGTTGAGCCGAAGACATGTCAACTTAATTTTTCGGGCACGGAATTGTCCATTTATCACGAGGTAGCCTTAAAGGTTTGCCCCACTGAAACAGATAAGAAATAGAGATTTCATGCGCTCCTCCACTTGCATTACTCAATTCTGACAAGGTGTAATCGTAGCTATAACCAAAGTTAAAATCGTTGGTAGTTACCCCAAAAGAGAAAATGAGTGCCTCATTGTTGGGGAAGTTTTCGAAAGTTTTGATGGGTAGACCTCTGTACTGTAATCCTAAATTAATTGGCTCTAAGTGCAAAAAGAATCCAGCATCTAACTGACTGAATTCACCTTGAGTTTTGTACTGAAAAATAGGTGTAATGCTTCTTTCCTTTCTAGTATAGGTAAGGTCTCTTCTTAGCGCCCCTTCCTTCAACACAATTTTATACCCCCCATGGATACTAACTCGCTGATTCAATGGGCTGTCACCATCCAATAGCGACTGATTAGGCTCTGTTAAATGTTGTACGGAAGCACCTAGAAACAAATTTCTAGAATAGAGTATTCCCCCAACACCAAGGTCTAAATAATTAACGTTCAAATTACTACCCGTTACACTCGGATCTCCTGGTAAATTGGGGTCAAAACCAGTAACTGGATTAATTTGGCTTGCAAAAACAAGGTCGGTAAAATTGGCATTCCGCATAAAATAATTAGCCTGAATACCCGGACGGAAAACAATATTATCTGAAAGTTTAAGCTGATAAGCGTAAGTAAGCCCAACATTAGTGCTTTGTAAACCTGCTACCCCTTCTCTATCCGTGGTCATAATAAAACCAACACCACTATTATACCTTTCTAAAAAGTGGTCGGCATAAAATGAAAACGTAACGAATGAAGCGTCAAGTGAAGGCCATTGATTTCTATAGTTTACCCCCACACGAGTAAAACCAGATGCTCCAGTAAAAGCAGGGTTGATATATAAGGGTGCTGCATAGAATTGTGAGAACTGAGGATCTTGAGCTTTTGCCTGTCCTAATCCTACTCCCAATATGGCAATCAGCAAAAATAAAGTTTTGCGCATTTAAACTTTTAACCTTTAACGTTTGAGCCCCCTCAAACTATTGTGAAACGTAAAGTTATTTTTTTTCCCCGAAACCCAACACTCAAAGCCTACCTTACTCAAGAATTCCCTTATCTTAGGGCTGGTTTTAAGGAGCGATGAATATAATAAAAACTCTGTTAACCACGTAATAGGGTTGTGTTTTAGCTTTGATGTTTTATAATTAGATAACATTTGGCGTGGTAAGAAAAACTCGCATTTTATTCCTTTTATTAGGACTCACTTTCACAGTACTGGCAAATGCCCAGAACTTTACGCGTCATAATTGGTATTTCTCCAACAATGATCAAGCACTTATTTTCGGAAAAGAACAGGCTGCAAGATCCTTTCTGGAAGATGGAAAACTGCCACAAACTAATATAGGTGAAAAGTTAACAGCCACCGACCCAACAACAGGTGACCTTCTTTTTTATTCTGACGGGATCAATATTTATGACGCTACTCACTCCATTATGGAGAATGGAAGTGGACTAACTACAGACCCAAATGGTATTCAACCACTGGCTTTAAGCCCAGTACCTGGTGCTGGAAATGAATCACGCTATTACGTTTTTCACCGTAATGTTGCTGGCGCAATATTATACACCTTAATAGACATGAGTGCTCAAGGAAACAGGGCAAATGGCCCTCCAGCAGGAGCAGTTGTAATAGGTAGTGAAAACCAACCGACAGGAATTATTAGCCGAGGCGATGGTATGCTCACGGTAGCTTCAGGCGATATGACTCAATTTTGGTTAGTAACACAAAACAACACCAACGGAAATTTCGAGATTCATGAAATACCAATGGCTGGCCAACCTTTTGACCCACAAGGTGCCCCTACGGTTTTAGCAGTTAATGTTCAGACAGCCCATCTTTCATTAAACCCTATGGGTACTCAAATTGCAGTTCGCCCAAGAAATAATGCCAACATTCAAATTTTAGATTTTAACCGAGATACTCCTGAGTTAATGTTCAATCGCTCTGTGGCTAATTCGTTTGTACCAAACCAAACCTTAACAGGCTCTATAGGTTGGTCAAATGACGGGACTAAACTTTATTTCAGTAGAAACTTAGCTGCTTCAGGTAACCTTTATAGAATAGACTTGGCCGATGCAATGGCTTCTGTAGAACCAGTATTTAGTAATCCACTGGGAGCGAGTCAAAGTGTTATGCTTGCACCTGATAGTTCGCTATACCACATATATAGAGAAACTGCAGCTGGGCCAAGATTATTAGCTAGAATCAACCAACCTGACAGTGCGCTAACTGCGTTAGACTATGAGTCATCCCTTTTCGAAGGTACTGATCCTGCCTCTGATTATTTTCAGCAATTCATGCCACCTGCGGCCATTGGCCCAACAGTTACCATCTCTGAGGATGGTGATTATTGTATGAATACACCAGTTCAGTTTTATGTAAATATTGATCCGTCAACAGCCATTCCTACCTCTTACTCTTGGGATATTCAACCCTTTGGAATTACTTCAAATGCCATCGCCCCTATTTTCACTTTTGAAGAAGCGGGAATGTACATGGCCACACTTACGGTAGAATTTGATGGTATAGGGACAGTTATGTCCAATACACTCATGGGTGAAATCATGGAAAACGACATTCAGGTATCACTTCAAGACACCACTATTTGTGAAGGCGAAACACTAACATTGGATGCCGAACCTCAGAGTGGAGGACAAGGCCAACAAGGAGGTGCTACTGGAGGTCCGTTTGAGTACCGTTGGAATACTGGAGAAACCACATCTTCAATTGATGTTACGGAAGCAGGCAACTACTGGGTGGTAATTACGCCAACCACAGGTTGCCCAATTTATGAAACCGTTGAAGTCACGGTATATGGTGACGAAAACCCAACGGCTAACATATGGTATTTCGGAAATGGAGCAGGAATCGACTTTAATGAAGTGGATGGACTTCCTCCTCCACCAAGAAGCATTACAACTGCGCATGCCATGGATGCACCAGAAGGAACTTCTACCATATCCGATGCCAATGGACAAGTATTGTTCTACACCAATGGCACCACCGTATGGAATGCTGACAATGATATTATGCCAAATGGAACCGGTATTGGAGGCGATTCTACATCAACCCAAGCTGTAGTCATTGTTCCGTTTGAAGATGACGAAACACTCTTCTATGTATTTACTACAGAAGAAGTGCATGGCGACAACACCTATATGCTAAAATATTCAGTTGTTGACCTAAAAGAAGAAAATGGGCTAGGTGATGTAATTTCAAAAGACAATGTGCTCTTTACTAGAAGTACTGAAAAACTGATCGCCTTAGAAGGTGGTGGCGGTTACTGGCTAATGGCGCATGAGTACGGCACAAACACGTTCAGAGCATACCCAATTACAGCCGATGGTATTCTACCTCCAGTACTCTCTTCTGTCGGGTCAATTCATAGCATTAACGATGCTTTAAGTGGTCAAGCTGGAATGAAGTTTTCAGGTGATGGTTCGCGAATAGCAGTAGCATTAATAGAAGGCTCTGAAGACTATGTTGAACTTTTCAGTTTTGACGCAACTACAGGAGAAGTTACAGATTTCCTATATCAAATCGATATTTCGGAAGGTGGCCCAAGCGCAAGTGATCAAATCTATGATGTTCATTTCTCACCTCAAGGCGACAAGCTTTTTGCCACGCTTAACAATCGAAATGGTGGAGCACCAGGAGGTCGAATTCTAGAATATAGAATTGATTCTGCATCTACAGAAGCTACTCGATTGGCCTCAAAAACGAATATAGCAACCAGCGCAACAGTTACTGTAAACTATGGTGCTATTCAAACTGGGCCTGATGGGCAACTATATGTCGCTATGGAAATCCCAGGTAATCCTTCAGGAACACCATTCGTTGGAGCCATCAATGCAAATGAAGATACCGCTTCGGTTTCTGTTTTTAACCAAATGCAGGTACCATTAACCACAGGAAACTCTAGATTAGGCCTACCTAACTTTGTTCAGAATAATGTGAATCCGCCTATGCAGCCCTCTATGTCTGTACCAGACAGCACTTGTGTAGAAGAAAGAATCGAGTTATCAGGCGTAGGAACCTCAGATATTGACGAATTCCTTTGGACCATAATAGACGATGCAAACACCACAGTATTCAGCGCTTCTGGCCAAGACACTGCCTATGTTTTCCCTCAGGGTCAGGCCGGAAGATTTGACATTTCCCTCAATATATCTAACCGTTGTGGCTTTGATACCACCTTCGTTCAAACCATTGATGTATTCGATATTCCACCGAGACCAGCAGTACCTACCGCAGTAGTATTATGCGAAGGCTCTAGCCATGATCTTGATGCTTTAGATGGCGACCCTGACGACCCATCTCTAAGTTTTGAATGGACAAATAGCCAAGGCGCGGTGGTGAGTAGCACTCGATACTACACCGTTACTGAAGAAGAAATTTACACCATTACTATCACCAGTGTTGGTGGTGGAAGCTGTGTTTCTAGTGCCGATGTTTACGCAGCTCCTCCTTTTGAGATTGAGTTGCCAGAAACCGCAAACCTTTGTGAAGGAGAATCGCTAACATTAGATCCAAACGTCAATGCAAACAACTACATATGGACTAGAATCAACCCCGATAATTCGACAACTTCGCTTCCCAATCAAAGGACTGCCGATGTTGATAGTAGTGTTCCAGGTATATTCACATATGTAGTTTCCATCGAAGACCCAATTGCTCCAGGTTGTTTTGCCAATGACTCGACTGTGGTTACCATTAATGGATCACCAGATTTATCACTAGTAAGCACTCAAGACGCTACCTGTCCACAAGTAGCTCCAAATGGTGAATTTGTATTTAATATTGGAGGCACTGGCAATTATAGCTATACGGTAAGTGATGCCACAGGTGCCACCGTAGCCCAAAACAGTTCGGTAGATGGACCAAATGATGTGTCAGTAACTGGTTTAGATGGTGGTATTTATTCCGTAAGCGTGGTTGATAATAGCACGAATTGCACCGATGAACTTACAGGCATTGAAATACAAAATAACAATTTCAATATTGTTCAACCTATAGCCACTACTGATGCCACATGCGATACTGCCGATGGAAGCATTACCATCACTTTAGATGACGCTAGTGTTTTCCCTGTTTCCTACGTACTCACCAGAGATGAACCTGGTTTCACCCCGCGAGTAGTCCCTGTTGAAAACAACAACGGCTTTGTTATTTCAGGCCTCGAAGGCGGCACTTACAATATTGAAGTAACTTCTACGGCTTTGGGTTGTACCGCCACTGCTGCAGACATTGTGGTAAACCAACCAACAGATGTTCAAAACCTTCAGATTTCTGGCACTACAGAGGTATGTGATGTAAATCCAAGCACAACACTGACTGCAACTTCGAATAATGGCACAAACTATACATGGATTGGCCCCAGCGGACCAGCAGGAAATACAGCCAGTATTACCGCAACCGAATCTGGCACCTATACCGTTACTGCGGATGCTCCAGGTGTAGCTTGCCCTACTTCTGAATCAGTTATTGTAACACTCACTGTTCAGCCTGATATAGAAATTATTCAGATTGGAGACGTTTGCGATGGTTCCTTGGTGTTAGAAGCTCAAATCAACAATGAAAACCCAAATGCCACCTACAACTTCGCTTGGTCTACAGGTGAAAACACTAGGAGAATTACAGTAACCGCTGATGGCACTTATGATGTAACCGTAAGAGAAGCGGGTGACTTAACTTGTACCGGAACCGACTCAGAAACCATTGATTTCCCTGAAGAATTAGAGGCTACTTTAAGTTCAAGCCCAGCCTGTGATGACGGACAGCCAATAACGCTTACTGTAGACATTCTATCTGGTAACGCCAACAACTTTACATGGACACGCAATGGTCAAGCAGCAGGAATTGGCAACCCGTTGGTAGTGAATGAAGAAGGATCATACACAGTTACTATTAGTGATAACAGCGGTTGTTCTATTGAAAGAAGTATTTTAATACGTAGAAGTGGAATTCCTGAAGGGCTTTTGCCTGATCTAGAATACTATTGCCCAACTTCTTCTAACGCACTTACCCTAACCGCAGGAATTGGTTTCGAAACCTATGAATGGACATTAAACGGTCAACCATTTGCTGGTGCTGACCAAGATTTAGTTGTAAACGCTGCTGGCATTTATCAAGTAACCATGACTACTGCCGCAGGCTGCGTAAGAGTAGACCAAATAGAAATTATTGAAAGCTGTGATCCAGTTATTTTGGCTCCAAATGTAATTGTACCCGAAGGAAACCCTCCAAATAATGTATTCTCAGTTGTGCCAAATGGTTTTGTGTCCGACTTCCAGATTTTCATTTATAGTCGTTGGGGCGAATTGATTTACCAAAGCAATGTGGTAGAATTCCAGTGGAATGGTACTTTCAATGGCCAATTAGTACCAATTGGCACTTATCCTTATGTCATCAAATTTAAAAGTAGATTCCAACCTGAAAGAGGTGAGTTTGAACAAAGGGGAGCCATTATTGTAGTTCGTTAGTCCGTAAATAATTGTTATTTTCGGGAATGACACGTTACATTTTCGCCATATCATTTCTATTTCTTTTTACCATTTCTAATGCTCAAGAAAAGAAAAGGGCACGCGATTATAGTATTGAAATTGGTGTAATGGCCAGAGGCAATCTCAATGCCATCACAGACGTTCCAGGAGTAAAAGTCGGCCACCAAACGCTCGTGAAAGGGGAAAATATTAGAACTGGTGTTACCGCCATTCTACCCCATTCAGGAAATATCTTTCAAGACAAGGTTCCTGCAGCCATCTATATTGGAAATGGCTTTGGTAAACTGGCGGGTATCAGTCAGGTACAAGAACTAGGAAATCTAGAAACTCCCATTATTCTTACCAATACGCTCAGTGTTCCAATGGGTATTCAAGGAACAGTGAAATATACGCTTGCTTTAGAAGGGAATGAAAACGTACAATCTGTCAATGCAGTAGTTGGCGAAACCAACGATGGCTACTTGAATGACATTAGAGGAATGCATGTTTCTGAAAGCGATGTGATTACTGCCATTGAAAATGCAAGAACAGGCATTGTTCCCGAAGGAAATGTTGGTGCGGGCACTGGAACAGTCGCTTTTGGTTTTAAAGGGGGAATCGGCACTTCGTCAAGAAAATTACCAGAATCCTTGGGTGGATATACCGTAGGTGTTTTGGTACAAACTAATTTTGGAGGCGTACTCACCATCAATGGCGCACCTGTAGGGAAAGAATTAGAACAATACCCTTTTGCTAATGCAATCAAAAAAAGCGATGGCTCTTGTATGATTGTAGTATTAACCGATGCCCCATTAGACGCTCGCCAGCTAGAACGAGTAGCTAAAAGAGCCATGATGGGCTTGGCCAAAACAGGCGGCACCGCCTCAAATGGCAGTGGCGATTATGTTATAGCAGCCTCCACCGCAGAATCCATGCGAATTCCTTATCAAACCAGAGAAAAATTTGATACTGGAGATGTTCTAAGAAACGATCACATGAGCTCCATTTTCATGGCAACAATTGAAGCGACAGAAGAGGCCATTATCAATTCCCTATTTATGGCCGAAACTACCAATGGAAGAGAGGGCCATACAATTCAAAAATTACCAATGGAAAAAGTGCTGCCGATTCTTAAGAAGTATGGAGTGATTAAGTAAGTTACATGAAGAATGAATCTCAGAATGTGCATTTTTCTAACCCCATCAACCCCAAAAGCAGGGTAGTGATGTATAAGTAGGTAGATCCTTCATGCGGAGCTTTGCAGGGATCCGAAATAAGATTCTCACACCAGACCTTTACCCAGCTTTATCGAAGAAGGACTCAATCAACTCATCTGTTAGAATCAAATCTACGGTTGGAAAAACTTCTTTCAATACCCCATCTTGATAAATACCATAGTAGCTTATTTCAGATTTTTCTAAAATTTTCAGCCCCTGATGAGTAATATTAACTAACTCAACCCCTTCCAAGTCGTATTGGCTCTCAAATAATCCAAATTCCCGGTTACTTTTAGACACCAATAAAAAAACCTGCTTATCTGGATTAGTTCTCTTATACTTTTTAAGTATAGAAACACTGGTAACAACACACGATTCACATTCATTATTTGATAGTTTAAGAAAGAATATAGGGCCTTGAACAGACGTTAGGTTATTTAAATCAAGATCAGCCTCTTTGCTCTTTATCTCAAACCCTTTTTGAAACTGTTCTACGAGCACATCCTTGATTCCCTGAATTCGCTCCATTTCCAATTCAATCAACTTAGTTTCCAACTCTGTAAGCCTTTGATCCTCTACCTGTTTCGTTCCACACCCCGAGACAACGCCTACGAGAAGAATTATTCCAACCATCTTAAAATACCTCATACAAACTTATTATACTCTCTTTTTCACCTAGATGCGAAAATGATTACACCTGAACCACCAATTGAATCGTAAATTACGTTTGCTACAAATCCGAAAAAAGTCCTGTATTTAGGTGATTAGCAGCAAACAAGGTAAAGGAAGCAATAAATGACAAGGTGAAAATTAGACCCATTTTTACTTCGAAAATATTTTCTTTTTTTCACAATAGAACATTAGATACACTAAATTGCAATAATAATCCAATATACTACTTTTATTAAAGAATAATTTATTTAACTCACTACGTATTGCGAAATGAAGAGCTGTGCATCCCCCACTCTTAACCAATCCTGCCACCCTGTCACCCCTTCCTGCTTGGTATGGCCTTTGTCTTAATGGACTTGGATTAAAAAAACTGACAATAAGCCATGCAAGAAAAAGGTACAATCTCGATTCACACCGAGAATATTTTCCCAATCATCAAGAAGTTTCTCTACTCAGATCATGAGATCTTTTTAAGAGAATTGGTATCGAACGCAGTTGATGCCAGTCAGAAAATGAAACGCCTTGCCGCATTAGGCGAATACAAAGGTGACCTCGGAGAGGTAAGGGTAGAAGTAAGCGTAAACAAAAAGAAAAAAACGATTACTATCAGTGACCGAGGAATCGGGATGACAGCTGAGGAAATCAAAAAATACATCAACCAAATCGCCTTCTCTGGCGCCACTGAGTTTGTAGAGAAGTTTAAAGATGCGGGCGATGCCAAAGAAATCATCGGTAAATTCGGTTTAGGCTTCTACTCTGCCTTTATGGTAGCCGATAACGTAGAAATTGACACACTTTCTTATCAGGAAGGTGCAGAACCTGCCAAATGGATCTGTGACGGTTCTACAGAATTCGAAATTACTGAAGGAACAAGAAAAGAAAGAGGTACAACCATCACACTTCACGTGAACAAAGATTCTGTTGAGTTTTTGGAAGAATCTCGTATTCAGAACGTGCTTACCAAGTATGCCAAGTTCCTTCCTATCGAAGTGAAGTTTGGAGAGAAAGACAAGCAAGTTGAAGACGGTGAAGACAAAGAGGGCAAGAAGAAGTGGAAAACGGTTAAGGTGGATAACATCATTAACAACACTACGCCACTTTGGACAAAATCACCAAATGATTTAACAGACGAGGATTACCTAAACTTCTACAAAGAACTTTATCCGTTCTCTGAAGAGCCATTGTTCTGGATTCACCTTAATGTGGATTACCCGTTCGAACTTACCGGTATTCTTTACTTCCCTAAGTTGAAAAAAGACTTCGAAGTACAGAAAAACAAAATCCAGCTTTACTCTCGCCAAGTATTTATTACTGACGAAACTAAGGATGTGGTTCCTGAATTCTTGATGTTACTTCATGGAGTAATTGACTCACCAGACATTCCATTGAACGTTTCGCGTAGTTACTTACAATCAGACGGAAATGTGAAGAAAATCAATACTTACATTTCTAAAAAAGTTGCTGACAAACTGAGTGAGCTTTTCAAAAAAGAGCGTGAGTCGTATGAAAGCAAATGGGAAGACATTGGTCTTTTTGTGAAGTACGGAATGATCTCTGACGAGAAATTCTATGACAAAGCAAAAGACTTCGTGTTGGTGAAAAACACTGCAGGCAAGTACTTTACAATGAAAGAGTACGAAGCGCACATTGAATCCAACCAAGTAGACAAAGACAACAACAAAGTTTGGCTTTACGCTACGAACGTTGCAAAGCAAGACTCATTCATTAGCGATGCAGTTGACAAGGGCTATGATGTGATTGTATTGGATACTCCAATCGACAGCCACTTCATTAACCACATGGAGACTAAGATGGAAAACACACAAATCAAACGTGTGGATGCCGACAACATCGACAAGCTGGTGGATAAAGATGAAAAGCGCGAGTTGGTCATCAATGACGAGCAGAAAGAGGCTGTGAAAGGTGTTTTCGATAAAGCAATCAATAACAAAACTTACACTGTGGCTATTGAGCCTTTGGCACCATCAGACGCTCCAGTTTCTGTAACCATGCCTGAGTTTATGCGAAGAATGAAAGACATGCAAGCAACTGGCGGTGGCGGTTTCAACATGTTCGGTTCAATGCCAGACAACTATAATGTAACCGTAAATGGTAATCATAAATTGGTGGACAAAATCATCAAGGCTGGCGAAGAAGGCGACAAAGAAGGTTTGGCAAAACAAGCATTTGATTTGGCCCTACTTTCTCAAGGTTTGCTGGAAGGAAAAGCCCTTACCGATTTCATCAAAAGAAGTACTGCCATTTTAGGCGAGTAATTCTTTACTACATACATCAAATCAGAAGCCTCAATTCAGCAATGGATTGAGGCTTTTTTGTGGCTATAGATACGGATACTGAAGCTTCTGTCGCAGGTTTTCCAAACCTGTGACCACCTATTAAAAAGGGACTCTGTCCCGCTAAAAAGAACTTACCTCCAAAAACAACCAATTGCCTTGGTGCTAAACGGACAGAGTCCTAAAACCCATAAAGCGTCACAGGTTCGGAGAACCTGCGACAGTTGTTTTAACGTCAACTCTTCAACACCCAAACACATCAGCACTTCAATACACCCCTACCGTCCGTCACCGAACACTTCTGTTCTCTACGGCACAAAATAAAAAGCTATGCGCTACAAAAACGGCCATTTCAGCTATTAAACCCCTACTTTCTTTTGGCACTCGTTTTGGAAACAAACCATCAGAAATCCCTAAATTCATTCCCATGCTGAAGAACATGTTCAAGGTTGCCTGGCGCAACGCACTCGCAAACAAACAATTCACCGCCCTCAATATCCTTGGGCTTTCTATTGGCATTACGGCTTCTCTGCTGATTACCCTTTATGTTCAAGAAGAACTGTCTTACGACAACTTCCACAAAGATGCGGATCAAGTCTTTCGCATCAATCAACCAATGATTTGGGGCGACTGGGATACAGGCTTTAGCTCCACAGCTCCCGGAGTAGCAATAGCGCTTCGCGAAGATATTCCTGAGTTTACTGAAGTACTGCGCATTCACGATTCTGGCGAAAACTTGGTCACTTACCAGCCAAAAAAAGGTGATCCTGTTTCGTTTAAAGAAGCACGCGTATATACAGCCGAAGCCAATTTCTTTAATCTTTTTTCTTTTCCTGTTTTAGAAGGAAATCCTGAAACGGCCTTAGTAGAACCTTTGAGCATTATTATTACCAAAAGCATGGCCACCAAGTATTTTGGGGAAGAAGACGCCATGGGCAAAATACTAGAAGTAAGACAAGGCGAAAAAGCGGGGCCATTCAAAGTAACCGCTGTGTTAGAAGACATCCCGTCCAACTCTCATATCCAATTCGATATGATGACTTCCATGAGTACTTACCATTACATTGAAGCACGCCAATGGACATGGGTTTGGACTACATTTGTAACCTATGTAAAGGTTGCTCCTGGTACCGATCTCCAAAAAATTAATACAAAACTACAGGCCATTCCTCCAAAGTGGGCAGCTCCAGCAGTAGAGCGCGCCTTTGGCGAATCTTATGCAGAATTCGTTCCTGATGGCAAAAAATGGACACTCACAATGCAGCCCATTCGTGAAGCCTATTTGCATTCGCCTATTACAGGCAACAGAATCGGCCCATCTGGAAATATCGCTTACGTCAAAATATTTAGTGCTGTAGGAATCCTAGTGCTCATACTTTCCTGTATCAACTTCATGAACCTTTCTACCGCTCGTTCGGCTGGAAGAGCGAAAGAAGTTGGCGTTAGAAAAGTACTAGGCTCTGGGCGAAAAACGATTGCAAATCAATTTATTTTCGAGTCTGTAATGTTCGTTTTGGCAGGCACAACCATTGCTCTAATTCTGTGCGAATTATTTATAAGTCCCTTTAACACCATTGCCAATAAAACACTTTCGCTCCAAACAGAAATATCTAATCCTTTGTTTTTAGGTGGAATATTAGTCTTCATTTTAAGCTTAGGGCTTATTGCAGGTAGTTATCCTGCCTTTTACCTTTCTTCTTTCAAACCTATTCAGGCTTTAAAAGGCAAAGTAAGCAATGGCTTTAGGGGAAAAGGAATTCGGAACACCTTAGTCGTGTTTCAGTTCACCATTTCTGTAGCCCTTATTATCACCACATTCTTTGTTCAGAAACAACTGACTTACACTGCCAATTATAATGTAGGCTTCGAAAAAGAGAACATTCTTCAAGTACACAACCTAGAATTAATTGACAATTCGAGTATCGTTACTTTACAGAACAGGTTAAAACAAAACCCAGCCTTTACCCAAGTAGGGTATTCAGATTTAGTAGCTCCAAATATTTATAATGAAGATAAATACAAAGCTGAAGGCCCAGAAAATAATGTTACCACACTCAACCGCATAATGGTTGACGAAGATTATATCGATCTACTCAGTCCTCAATTTATTGTAGGACGTAATTTTGATGACAATAGAACTAGTGATGAAAATGCCGTTATCCTGAATGTTTCAGGGGCAAAAGCCTTAGGTTTTGGAGGCCCAGAAACCTATGACACCGATAGCCCGCTAGGCAAGCATGTTACCTTTCCCGGTTCTGAAGACCCAAAATTTGAAGTGATTGGTATAGTGGAAGATTTCAATTACAACGATCTTCGAATGATCATCGCTCCCTTAATGATTGCGCACAAAGAAAATGAACACCTCTTTGATATTGGCACCTCTTTTCTTTCTGCCAGAGTTGACCCAACTCAAATTAATTCTGGAGAAAAGATGTCGAAGCTCTTAGATGAAGTAAAAACTGAATTGGCCTCAATAAAACCTGGACTTCCTTTTCAATACAGTTTTATGGATCAGGATTTTGAAAATGGCTTCCGTACCGAACAACGCATGACTTCAGTACTCAATATCTTTACCGTAATGGCTTTATCAATTGCCTGTATTGGCTTATTCGGACTGGCGGCCTTTACCTCAGAGCAGCGTACCAAGGAATTGGGCGTAAGAAAAGTATTGGGTGCCAGTGTAAAAGACATTGTGCTTCTATTCAGTAGTGAATTCACTAAATTGGTAATCATTGCAATTCTGATTGCAACGCCATTGGCCTATTATGCAGTAAAAACTTGGTTGGCAGATTTTGCTTACCAAACCCCAATAACAGCTACGGTATTTATTATTGCTGGCGGTTCCGCACTGCTTATTGCCTGGGGAACTATCAGTTTTCAGTCTTTAAAATCAGCTTATAGAAATCCAGTGGAAGCATTGAGAGATGAATAGGGAATAACAAACTCTCCAAAAGTTTAAAACTTTTGGAGAGTTTGTAGCGACAGCCCCATCTTCATCGATATTATTTATTGACCAGAAGTACCTCTTGTTCTTTCTTTTGGTCATACTTCCAGCGCTTGTGTGACCATAAGTAATCTGAAGGGTTTTGGCGAATGGTTTCTTCAAGTAGCTCAGCAAATTTCTGAACAATCTCTTGCCCTCCTTTTTGATAAGGTGGAGACATGACAGGCTTAAACTCAACCTCATAATGTCCTTCTGATGTTCTTCTAGTAGCAGAATAAAAAACAGGGTAATTAACGATTTGAGCAATCTTTTGAGGCCCAGTGTAAAAAGCAGTCGATTGATTCAGAAAATCAATCCAATATTTATCCGCTCCAATAGAAGGTAACTGATCGGCCAATATACCTATGATTCTCGGTTCATTTTTACGTTTTATAATTTGTCTTAATGCGGAATCTTTAGGTAGCGCGCGCCCACCATGGCGGGTTCTCAGGTTGATCATCAATTGGTCAAACTTGGGATTTTTCACAGGCTTGTATAGAAATTCCATTGGGTAACCTATCTGCTGCCCAATAGAAAAAGCAGGCCATTCCCAGTTGGCGGTATGACCTGAAAGCAAAATTACGGGCTGACCTTGATCTAAGTATTCAAGCATCGCTTGAGCATTCACTAGCGGCACACGCTTTTCCCAATCTTTCTTTTTAAACTGATAGGCCTTAATCGACTCAATAAAAACCTGAGTGAACTGTATGTAAAACCCCTTTTCAATTTTGAACAATTCCTTTTTTGTATGCTTAGGAAAAGTTTTACTCAGGTTCTCTCGTACCACTGACCTACGATAACCTACTGTATGATAAAGCATGAAAGAAATTGCTTTCCCTATTGAATATAAAAACCAGAAAGGAAGTAGCGATATAAGCTTGATCAAAAACATCGCGCAAAGATAGAGAAATGAGAAGTTGGAGGCTTATAAAAAACTTATAAAAGCAATCACAACAACCTTAATAACTGATTTAAAGAAACTTGAAATTATTTTCCATGCTGCTAAATCCACTCGTGACCAATACACCGTAAGTTAAGGTGGTATATAACAAAGTGTTTTAGTTAGTTGCAAAACCGAGTGATCAGAAGGATGGCTCGGTTTTCTTTTTGTCCATCACAGAAAGATGTTCTACCTTCAATCTAAGGACAGAAACAATGGAAAAAGATCAAATTAAAAACAGGCTTACTTCTGTTTATTCAAACTTTGTAAATAGCTGCAACTCACTCACTAAAGATGAGTTTGAATATGCTCCAGAAGGCAAGTGGTCGGCTGGGCAGCAAATGGAGCATTTGATAAAAAGTACTTCTCCGTTGAATCAGGACATGGGTTTACCAAAATTCCTGATCAAACTTAAGTTTGGTAAAGCCAATCGTCATTCAAAAAATTTCGACCAGCTAGTGGAGCGATATAAAGAAAAACTTGCCTTAGGAGGAGTAGCTGGTGCTGCCTCTTCTCCCCAAAAAGTAGACTTCAATAAAAAAGAAAAATTCATCAATCAGCTTCAAAGTAATATCGAATCCATCAATCAAAAACTTGATAAATGGACCGAGGCACAACTAAACGAGTTCATTCTTCCCCATCCACTATTGGGGAAACTTACGGTTAGAGAAATGATGTATTTTACCATTCACCATGCAGACCATCACCGTAACTTGATTAAAATTTACTTGAAAGGGGTTTGAAATAGAGTTCAAACTAAGTCCTTATAGCTTTTTTAATACCTGTAAAAGGTCTGTTAAATGATCTGGGGTGAAATCATAGTGTGTTACAAAACGGATTAGCTGAGGACCGAAGCCAAAAGCCAAAACATCATGCTCTTTCAGCTTCGCTAAAAAAGACTCGTTAGTATAGCGTTCACTTATTCTGAAAATCAGGATATTCGTTTCACAAGGATAAATCTCTTCTACATAATCTAAACCTTTCAAAGTATCGGCTATGATTTGAGCATTTTTGTGATCTTCTGCCAAACGCTCAATATTATTTTCTAAAGCGTACAAACCAGCCGCGGCAATGTATCCCGCTTGTCGCCAAGCCCCGCCCATTACCTTACGCACACGTTTGGCTCGTTTAATTTTATCAGCAGATCCCAATAACAATGAGCCTACCGGAGCGCCCAAGCCTTTTGAAAGACATATTGAAATCGTATCGAAAGTTCTACCGTAATCCTCTGCCTTTTGATTTTTAGCAACCAAAGCATTGAACAGCCTAGCGCCATCTAAATGGAAGGCCAAACCATTTTCGGTACACACTTTTTTAATGGCCAGTATTTCATCGAAATCATAACAACTTCCCCCACCCTTATTCATGGTGTTCTCTAGCGAAACCATTCTTGAAACGGGTGAATGAATATCATCTGGTTGAATTGCAGCTTTAACATCTTTGGCCGTAACTCTACCTTGGTCACCCTCCAGCAAGCGAACGGAAACTCCTGAATTGGACATAATTCCACCGCTCTCATAAAGGTAGATATGCGAATATTTATGGCAGATTACTTCGTCTTGTAAAGTGGTATGTAAACGGATTCCAATCTGGTTGGTCATAGTACCAGAGGCACAATAAAGTGCTGCTTCCATCCCAAACATATGGGCTGCTTTCTTTTCTAAAGCAGCTACGGTTGGGTCTTCGCCAAACATATCATCGCCTACTTCTGCAGCCATCATAGCGGAATGCATTTCAGGAGTAGGCTTGGTTAGAGTATCGCTTCGTAAATCTATCAAGAGAGTAAATTTTAGAACTGGAATCTAGGAGGAAAAGGGAGGAAGTGCAAATGTTTTTATTCGAGTCATTTCCCGGTCAGGAACCTTATGTTCCTAACCGGATTATCTCCGTTTCAACCTAAACATTAGAGATTTGAAGCTAAACCAGCTCCAAAATGACCTGACCGTCTGTCATTATTTGGGTGTGTAATCTCCTAGCATTGTGCGCAGCTTTACCAGCTCTTGCTTTATGCTGTAATTCGTTTGTGCGGGAACACTTTTTAAAAATTTAGCAAAGTGTATCTCCATAGATTTCATCATTTCATCCTTACTCTCCACACCACGTTGAGTAAGTTTTATCCGAAATGACCTACCGTCTGCTTCATTACCTTCCTTTTCAATCCAGCCATTTCGTTCCATACGAACAATCATGCGAGAAATTGAAGGCAAATCCTGAAGTGTAACCCGACTGACATCAGTAGGGGTTACACTACCGTGATTCCAAAGCATAATCAGTACCTGCCATTGCTCGGGAGTAACTGAATACCCCTTTAAAGCCCTAATCAACTCTCGATGAAAGAGCAAATAGGTGCGGTAAAGATTATAGCCAAGATTGCTATTTAAGTGAAAGAGAGTCTTACCGAAATCCATGAGTAGATGGTAAATCTCCTCAAATATAATCAAAATACTTGTTTAGACAAGTATTTTGATAAAAATAAAACACTGATTGAGTCAGCGCGTGATTAATCTCTTAAAATGCTGTATAAATGGAGGTCAGTATCAGGTTAAAATAAAAGCAATAATATTGCTCGCTACCAGTACTGCCGGCCAGAAACAAAAAAACTAGATAAGTAAATATTATGGAATGGAGATTATCTTGGGAAATGTAAAAACAGGCGATTTTATATTCTATTGGTAGATTTCTGCTCTAAATCGCTCAATTCAAGATTAAGTGCCTTGGTCGAGATTTGAGTCTCAATAAAAGAAAGCACCAAGGATGCAAGCAAGAGAAAAAGGCTTGCACCAAAAATAAGGTCAGCCATTTGTTGTTCGCGCAAGTACATAAGTACCATACTTAGTACACAGCAGAAAAAACTAGCTATTCCCAACGCTTGCATATTACGAATGAGTAATAACCTAACTCTAAGGTTTTTGATTTGACCTAATATAGTAGCAGGCGGATCTTTATGATCTAAATACCTTTGTCTTAAACCACGGGCCAAAGTAGCCAGAGCCACAAAACGGTTGGTAAAAGCCAAGAGCAAGAGGGTGATGGCTGGAAAAAGCAATGCTGGGGTTGAGATGTCTATATTCAATTGTTTCGCTTTAAATCTTCAAGATTCTTTTCACGCTGCTGCTTCCCTTCTATCTTCTTATCTAAAGTAAGGCGCCAAATAAGAATAAGCGTAGCTAAACAGGATGGATACAAGATAAACTCCAACCAGTATTTAGCCATCACAGGGTCAGAGAAGTTATCAACTCCAACAACGTACTGTAGCGCCAAACAAACACTCATAATGCTTGCTAGCACTATCATTATTCGCTTCTCAACTTTAGTTTTCATACTGCAAAGTTAATGAAGAAATATTAGTGTATGTCCCGTCCTAAAAAAGCGTTACACAAAAAGTAATGTTATGAGAGAAGAGACACGTTCTTAAAACAAAAGAGACTACCTTTTCAGACAGCCTCTTTTTATAACTTGATTTTAATCACCTGTTATTCACGATTTTGTATCCAATCTATTAGGTACAATCCCTTGATCCTAGGTGACCTGAACGTAAGAGTAGTCAATTCTCAAAAACGCTTCTTAAATTACTAAAAAGTCTTTCAACTAATCGTAAGTCCTCAGTAATGATTTCGGCTGTAGCCATCATTTCAGGACTATATTTAATATCAATGTCATATGAGGAATTTAAACCATTGGTCAATTCCACTTTCAATTTATAAACATCTTTATTTGGCAAGACAGGCAATCCTATCACTTTGGCATTGATAAACCCAAAATCATTATAAGGGTAATTGTCTAGTTTCAATTTGACCTCTTGGCCTACCTTAACTTTGCCAAAACCAGCGGATGTGATTTCTAACTCAACTTCATACTCACTTGCTGGAGAAACAATCGCAAAAAGTCTATCCCCTGAATCAATTAGCTGATTTACTTTCACCCTTCCTAGATAGTCTAACCTGCCATTTGCAGGTGACCTGATTGTAAAATCATTGTTCCATCTAATGATGTAATTCTGCAACGAGCTTATTAATCCACTTATCTCATCTTTATATGTTCTAATCTCTGCAATTCTGCTTTGAGTAAAGTCATTTATTTCTGATTGATAATTTGCCCTTGTAATATCCATCTGAATAATACTTTTTTTAATCGATTCCTGAGAGATCAAAGATTGATTATAAGTATACTGCGCATTAAGAAAGTCAAATTGAGAAATAAGCCCTTGTTTGAATTCTTGTTCTTTCATTTTGAACTTTCCCTCAGCAAATTCTAAATCTGCCTTGTTTAACTCAGTTTCTCTAATCGTAATTTCTTTTAACTTTAAATAGCTGTCTCTCTTGAATTTAAGTTCAACCAATTTTTGGGCTGCACTTTTATCAAACAAAAAAAATTGGTACTCCTCTAAAAGGTTTTTTAAATCCAAATAGTTAGGTGTTGCATCATAAAGATTAATCTTTTCATCAAAATTAAATTGATAGTTTTTTGGATCTTTTAGGAAATTTTTTGCTGACTCCAAAAAAGATTCCAGATATTGTATTGAGCTAAAAGACACGGGATTATCTATTTCTGCAATAATACCCCCTATTTCTACTGTTTGGCCATTTTGAACAATGAGATTACCAATTCGGCCATTAACTTTACTGATGATGTATACAGGTGGAGTTTTGGTTGATATTAAGGCCTTCCCAGTAATTACATCTGGATACTTGATAATGTAACTCAGCATCAAGGCTACTAAAATTATTAAGATCAAAATTGAATTACCCCATTGGATCATCCATTTTGGTGCTCTTGTAAGAATATCCTGAATTTCTTCAGATCTTAATTCAATGTTAACATGATTATTTTCTTCTGACATCTAACTCCCCAGTTCAAGTTGATTTTTCACCAATTCGTAATAAACTCCTTTTTGCGCCACTAAACCCTTATGATTACCCACTTCAACTATTCTTCCTTTTTCCAAAACCACAATTTGATGTGCATTTTTAACTGTACTTAATCGATGAGCAATTACGAGTACTGTTTTATTCTGAAAGAATTTGTCCAAATTCTCCATAATGGTTTTTTCATTGTTGGCATCAAGTGAAGAAGTGGCTTCATCAAAAAAGAGAAATTTCGGATCTTTGTAAACAGCTCTGGCAATTAATAACCTTTGCTTTTGCCCAGTACTCAAGCCTGTACCCTCCATTCCTATTTTGGTATTGTAAGCCAATGGCAATGACTCAACAAAGTCCCTCAGGTTAGCTACGTCCAGAGCGTGCACCAATTTGGCCTTGTTTATAATTTCATCACCAACTGCTACGTTACTGGCAACGGTATCATTAAATATATAACCCTCTTGCATCACAACTCCGCACTTGTCTCTCCAGGCCTGTTGAGAAATTGAATTCAAGTCGGTATTTCCGACAAAAATATTCCCATCCCTAGGTTCGTAGAATTTAAGTAAAAGCTTCATTAACGTGGTCTTTCCACCACCACTTACGCCCACTATAGCGGTAACTTTATTAACTGGAATTGTTAGATCCAAGTCCTTTAAAACTTCAACATCAGAACCGGTGTATCGAAAAGTAACCTTTTCAAGAATGATATCTTTATCAATAGCTACTTCTGTATTTTTTTCAAAGTCATGTTGCTTTTCATCTTCCTTGTTATGAATTTCCGCCAAACGATCGAGTGCTATTTTGGCATCTTGAAATTCTCTGACAAAATTTATTAATTGAACTACAGGAGAATTTAACTGCCCCACTATATAGGATATGGCCATCATCATACCCAAAGTGATTTCGCCTTTAATGACAAGCGTAGCGGAAAGCGCCACAATCAATATGTTCTTCAACTCATTAATAAAAGAAGAACCAACGCTTTGGTACTGTTCAAGGGCCAACCCTTTTATTGATAGTTTAAAAAGCCTAGCTTGTAAATGTTCCCATGCCCAACGTTTTTTCTTCTCGGCATTGTGCAGCTTGATTTCCTGTATACCATTGATTAACTCGATTACCTTGCTCTGTTCTATACTTACTTGGCTGAACCGTTTGTAATCAAGGTCTTTTCTTTTCTTTAAAAAAATTACTACCCACAAAAAATAGAGCACACTACCTATTAAAAATACACCAAAAATCTGAATATTATATAAGGAAAGTACAATTCCAAAAATGATAAGGTTAAGAAATGAAAAAAGCACATTTAAGGAAGAGGTAGTTAAAATTCGCTCTATCCTTTTGTGATCGTTGATACGTTGTAGAATATCTCCAGTCAGCCGAACATCAAAGTACGAAATAGGCAGGTTCATCAATTTGATAAAGAAATCAGAAATCAAAGAAATATTTATTCGAGCACTGATATGAAGTAATATCCAACTTCTAATTAATTCTATGGCTGTCCTACCAAAAAACAAAAAAAGTTGAGCAATCAAGATCAGATATATGAACTCAATATCTTGATTTTGAATACCGACATCTACAACACTTTGCGTTAAAAATGGAAATACCAACTGCAATAAACTTGCAGCCAACAGACCTATAAATAGTTGCACTAATAACTTTTTATACTGAAAGAGGTATTTAGAAATAAACTTGATATCATAATATTTTTCCTCCTCATAGTCCTCCTGATAGAATTTAGGAGTGGGCTCTATTAAAAGGGCAATCCCTTCTTGGGTTGTGGCATCCGCGTTGTTGCCAATCCAGTGTGCTATGAATTCATCTTTGCTATATTGAAGCAAACCAATTGCGGGGTCTGATATATATACTTGATCTTTTTTGATTTTATAAACGACTGCAAAATGATTCTTGTTCCAATGCACAACGCAGGGCAATGGCGCATCCTTTTTAAAATCATTAAAATTGAGTTTAACACCTATTGTTCGAAAGCCAATGGCCTCCGCTGCATCACTTAACCCCATCATGCTACTTCCCCCACGGGTGGTTTCACAGAGCTTACGTAGTTGCTGTAGGGGAATTGTTTTGTTGTAATACTTGGCTATAATTCTAAGGCTAGTCGGACCACAATCTTTTTGTTCTTGTTGCTTGTAAAATGGGAAGTTTAATGATCTCATTTAAAACTTTTAGTATAGAATATTTGAGTAAAGAAAACTGAAAAATACGCAATAAGCAATAAGATATACAACACCTTATAATATACTGATACTCACTTTTGTTCTAACACCTCTTTTGAACTGTAAGTTAATTTACTCCTAATAATTTCTAAAGTGAGGATTATTTTTTATTAATAAACTAGTATAATTAATCAAACCTTCATACTTTTAAAATGATATATCAGCATATAATTTCTGGAAAAGGGAAGCTGAAAACTTTCCAGAGAGATTAAATAAATAGAGTAGGTGAACTTAAAAGTAAAATTTTATGAAAAAGTCATTGTTTAAAAAAAATGAAATTACAAGGAAAGAGGCCGGTAAAATAGTCGGAGGTTTCGGACGTACTGGTACTGGAAATAACACCATTGGGATGAAGGATACATCTCGTTATGTTATTCCTTGGGGTATGGTACCTGACTCAGAGTTTGCTGATGATCATCAGGATTATGATACGGATGAACCTGTTTGAGAACAAATTAAGGAGAGTAAGCTTTTATTCTCCTTATAATCTTTCCGTTCTAATTAATTCAATGAATCTATCAAATAACCGTACATCACTTGTTTCAAAACAGTAATTATTCCTAAAGCAAAACAGAATTAGATGTTGTATTAAAAACACTTTTTTTTAATTTTTTTTTAAAATACTTAAAGAGATATGATATTAATAATCAGCATGTCTAAGATGGAAGACACAACAGATATGGTTATGAATTGGCTTGATGGACTTAATGGAGATTACTACAGACTCAATGGTGATGATTTCATTGAGAAAACAGATATTATTAATGGACAGATACAGTTTGAAGACTTTGACCCTGAAGCTATTAACATTATCTGGAATCGTAGATGGTCCTCTAGTAAACTAATTAACAAAGGAAATGAGGTGTATTATGATGCTTTAGGAGCCCAAAATGCGAGCGCACTACTATCATCACTCAGACGAGAAACTGGAGTTTTGAGATCATTCTTAAATTTAAATCTAGATAATAAAGTTTGGACAACGCGCCCAGAAAAAATGTCAGCAAACAAAATAGAGAATTTAGAGATAGCAAAGTCTTGTAATTTATCAGTGCCAGAATACGTGATTACATCTTGCAAGTTAACCCTAAGTCAATTTGCAAAAAGGCACGAAAGAATTATCTGTAAACCTATCTCTGAAACGCCTCATTTTACAAGTTCAATTGACAATAATATTGTTGAGAGTATAATTCTATATACAAAAGGGTTTACGGTCGATGAAATAGAAGATATCCCTAGTTCTTTCTTTAAATCTCTTTTTCAACAAGAAATTCTAAAAGAATTTGAAATTCGAGTTTTTTATTTATGTGATACCTGTTACTCAATGGCTATCTTTTCTCAAAATGATAAACAGACTCAGCTAGATTTCAGAAACTATAATGATGAAAAACCCAATAGAACGGTGCCTTTTAACCTTCCAAAGGAAGTTGAATACAATGTGAAAAAATTTTGCAGAAAAGCTGGATACACCATGGGTTCTTTAGATCTCATAAAGTCAACAGATGGCAATTATTACTTCTTGGAAATCAATCCCATTGGTCAATTTGGGATGGTATCCTATCCATGTAATTATTATTTAGAAAAAAAACTTGCAGAACACTTAATAGGCCAGAATGAAAAGAACAAACAAAAAAGGAACACTAAAAGAATCGTTTGAAATCTTAGAAAATGAGTTGCCTCTTTTTTTTAAAAACCCAAAGACGAAAGAACATTCGGTAAAAGGGTCTTCTAATTTTACTGGTTTAGACGAATTTCCAGTTTACAATTCAAAATCTTCAAGTTGTCAACAATCCTATAAGCCAATTTCAAAAATACATTTCATCAATGAATAAGTCTCATTACATAAATCTTTTTGCCAATTGTATTCCTGTTAAGGGAGCAAAGAATGTAATTGTTTGTGATTTACAACGTGGTGTATACTTCGAAATAGACGAGGTCCTCCACCAGATTCTTATGGAGCACTCTAATAAAACAATTGAAGAAATAATCGAGGTGTATGGCCAACAATATGAAGATGAAATTATCAATCAGTTAGAGCAACTTTTGAAAGAAGATCTTATACATATTACTGGTGAGCCACATTTATTTCCTGAATTAGACCTCACCTGGGAGAGCCCCTCAATAATTACAAATATGATTATTGAGTACGGTGATTATTTTGAAGAAAAGGAAGAAGAAATAGTAAACGACCTCATTAAATTAGGTGTGCAATATCTTGAATTGAGATTCTATTCACAGGTGAGTTATGAGAAATTATGTACAATACTTCAAAAAATACGAGAAACCAAGATTGCTGGAGTTTATTTAGTACTTCAAAATTTTCCCTGTAACGATATTGACAAGTTTTTCGCAGTAAACCAGAGAATTATGCATATCATGCTAGCAAATGTCGCAGACTCAGAATATAAAAATTATAAAAATTACGATAAGATATCTGTAGTTAAGAATACAATAGTAAATAACGAAAACTGCGGAATTATTTGCCATAGTTCATTTCAAGTGAATCTAGAGTTATTTACGGAAAGCCAAAAATTTAATTCCTGTTTAAATAAAAAGCTTTCCTTACTCGAAAATGGCGATATAAAAAATTGCCCTTCGATGCCTGAAATTTTAGGGAATATTTATAAATCTGGCCTAGCTGAAATACTTAATTTAAAAAATGATGTTCTTCATAAATATTGGGACATCACAAAGGATCAGATTGAAGTTTGTAAAGACTGCGAATTTCGTTATATCTGTACCGATTGCAGAGCCTTTAGGGAAAGTGATTCTAATATTTACTCTAAACCTCTCAAATGCAGCTATGACCCATATAAAGGTAAGTGGGGAGATAACTTAAGAAATCTTGATATCTGATGGGCGGTACTTCTGTTCCAGTAAAGCTCCGCTTTTCAATCCCGTACTGCGTTATAGCCGAGAGGGAACTGGATTATAGCAGAAGATAATTCAAATGAAGAGGCCGTCTGAATATTACTTTTGGGACGGCCTCTTCATTAAAATAATATTTATAAAATTTAAGCCTGATTTGCAGAAGCTGCTGCTTTAGCACTTGCCTTTGCTCTTGAATATTCTTGTTCCTTATCCGCTGCTTTGCTTAATGTTTTCTTAGACAAATCAACTACAATTGGTGATGCAATAAATATTGAAGAATATGTACCTACAATAATACCTACCAAGAAAGCAAAAGAGAATCCTCTAAGTACTTCTCCACCAAAAATAAATAAGACCACAACCACAATCAAAGTGGTCATTGAAGTAATCAACGTACGACTAATGGTGCTGTTAATAGATTCGTTAAATGTACCCACTAAGTCTTTTGAACCCTTAAGCTGTAAGTTCTCACGAATCCTATCGAACACTACCACGGTATCGTTTATAGAGTACCCTATTATAGTTAGCAAGGCTCCTATAAACACTTGATCCACCTCAAAATTAACTCCAAATAAGCCCGCAATAGCAAATGCAGATAGTACAATTAAAGAGTCATGTACCAACGCAATAATTGCACCCAGTGAGAATTGCCATCTTCGGAATCTAATAAGGATATAGAAGAATATGGCTAGTATAGCCAAACCAAACGACTCAAGTGACGAGTCTTTAATATCATCTGCAATGGTCGGAGATACTTTAGATGAACCACCAATTATAAATTGACCTGCTTCTACATTATCAACTGTTCCATCCACAAACGTCTTATTAGTGATCTGACTCAAAGCACTTGTTAATGCCCCTTTTACAGCAGCATCCGCTTCAACTGATTCATCCTCGATCAAGTAGGATGTTGTGATTTTAAGCATATTTGCAGTATTATAAGTTTTCACTTCAATACCAGAATTTGCAAAAGTCTCCATTCCAGAGAGCGATGTTTTGATATCAGAAGCTGTCATAGCTTCATCAAAATTCACTACATAAGAACGTCCACCTTTAAAGTCTACACCAAGTCTCAAGCCATTAGTAGCCATCAATATGATACCGACTGCAATTACAATACCTGACATTAAGTAAGCCAATCTTCTTTTGCCCAAGAAGTCGAAATGAACATTGTTCAACCAACCTTTTGACATTGGAGTGTCGAAGCTAAGTTTGCTGTCATTTCCTTTCTTGGTCATGTAGGTAATGATTACCCTAGTAATAAATACTGCAGAAAAGAAAGAACATATAATACCGATCATTAAGGTTACAGCAAATCCCTTTAATGGACCTTGGCCTAAAACATAAAGGATCACCCCGGTAAGAAAGGTAGTTACATTGGCATCAATAATAGAGCTGTATGCTTTTTGATAACCTGATGATATGGCTTGCAAAATCGGAATACCGTTTCGCATCTCTTCCCTGATTCTTTCGAAAATAAGTACGTTCGCATCAATGGACATACCAATCGTCAGCACGATACCTGCGATTCCAGGTAAGGTTAGCGCTGCACCTAAGTTGGCAAGAATACCAAGAATAAAGAAGATGTTGAAAAGCAAAGCTACGTTAGCCACGATTCCACCTTTTGCATAATAGAAAATCATAAAAATGACCACAATGGCCAAACCTGCCAAAATTGAGGTTACCCCTTGTCTTTGAGCCTCTTTACCCAATGTTGGTCCAATCACAGCTTCTTCAACAATTTTTGTTGGCGCTGGAAGTGAACCTGCTTTAAGAATGTTTGCAAGATCGTCTGCCTCCTCTATTGTAAAGTTTCCACTAATTTGAGAATTCCCGTTTTGAATCTCTTCTGGCACATTTGGCGCAGTATATACATAGTTATCAAGCGCAATTGCAATACTTCTTTGAATGTTCGCCCCAGTAATGTTTCTCCATTTTTTCGCTCCCAATGCATTCATTTGCATGCTTACAGCTGGCCTCATATATTCGTCTAAAGATTGACGAGCATCTGTAATTACTTCACCAGTTAAAGGAGATTCACCTCCTCTGCCCATTTTAATGGGATAAAGCTCAAGTAATTCAGTTCCCTCAACAGGTTTTACTCCCCATAAGAACTTTAATGTGCTTGGGAATAGCTTTGTGATACTTGGGTTTTTAAGTACTCTGTTGATCTGCGAAGTATCAGCTAAAGAGTAGAAAAAACCCTCAGAAGGACCTTGCTTCATTAAAGAGAAGAATTTTGATTGACCTGGAGTAGCCAATTCTTCTTCAGCAGTTTTGGTAGTATCACCTGACAATTGCTCTTCAAGAGAGTTTTCTTGTCCGTCAGTGCTTTCAGCTTTCAATTCAGAAGCCAAATCGGTTGTAGGCTTTATTGTTTTATCTGCTGCTTCGATTTTTAAAAGCGCATCGTTAATGGCAGAAAGTGTAGGAGCAACTTCACTTGGAGCATATACTTCCCAAAACTCTAACTTAGCAACACCTTGTAATAGTTTTCTAACTCTTTGAGGATTGTCAACTCCTGGCAATTCAATTTGAATTCTACCTGTTCCTTGAAGTCTTTGGATGTTGGGTTGTGATGTACCAAATCTATCGATCCTGGTTCTCAGAATTTGGAAAGCACGATCGATGGCATTATCCACTTCTTCGTTAATTACCTTCATTACCTCAGCATTGGTTGAACCAAATTCAATCCGTCCTTTGTTGGCTGCGTTTGCAAAAATTCTACTTAACTGTCCGCCAGATGTTACATCAGCATAAGCTGTTTGAAACAATTGAGCATATGGTGTTTGCGTGTTTGTTTTATGCGCTTCCTCTGCTTTGGCTAATGCTTCTCTAAATTGCGGATCCTTGCTATTTCCTGCAAGCCCTTCAATAATAGCCACTGGAGAAACCTCCAAAGTAACATGCATTCCGCCTTGTAAATCGAGACCAAGGTTCAATTCATATTCTTTGATTTCTTGGTACGTAAAATCCGCGCCTAAAATATTAAGTACAGGCTCTCTCCAAATAGAGTCAAGGTATGATTGTTTCTTTTGCTGGTCTATTACTCCTGCCTCATTTTTAGCATAGTTCACTGCGTCTTGCTGGATTCCTCTAGAGAAAAAAGTGATCCCGAGGTAATAAAGACACAGAGCCGTAATGATCACTGTCAAAAAGACTATGGTATTCTTATTTTTCATTTTGGTTTATGGTTAGTTAATCGTTTGGAGCTTTTTTGAAAATTAGTTAGCAAATGAATGACAACTGCCTTCAAATACTCCTGAATTGATATAATAAAGTTTATTTTATTCGCGAGGACTTATTGCATCATAAGAGGCAATAAAAAAGAAAGCCTATGGGGCATTCGGAGATATTTTCTTTCGGAAAAGATTCTTGTAATGAGGTGAATCGTACAATGGAACACTAGGGTATCGAATCTGCTTTTCTTCAGATTCTCTAATTACTGTACCAATGAAAACGGGGATAAAGGCTTGAAGCTGAACTACCGTAGATGGTAATGCCAGTTCACAAGTGTATTCATATACAGTTTCCTTTTTATCACCTTGATCATCCTTTTCTTGCTGATCGGTTGACTCTGAGGCCAAGTTAATTCTTAAACTCTGGTAATCGATAAGTTCTTGAGCCACCACAAATACAGCCACAAGCACTCCCAACACGTAGAAGAGGGTTCTTTTTATGCCTGATATTTTCGGTGTTATTTTCATTTAGCGGATCAAATTTATAGAATAGAGTTTAGAATCATACAGTATGCTCATTTATTTTCGATTGAATAAATGATTTTACTACATCCAATGCCACTCCAAAATCAGTATTATTAGGCACTACAATGTCTGCTTGCTCCTTATGCGGCTCAATATATTTCTGATATGACGGCATAATATGGTTCTCATATTTGTACAGCACATCATCAGCATCATAGCCTCTTTCTACTCTATCTCTTGTTAGCCTTCTCTGAAGTTTGATATAATCCTTCGCGTCCACAAAAATTTTCATATCAATGAGCTCAGAAATTTTTTGATAATGGAAAATGAAGATTCCTTCCACTAAAATTACGGGCGCAGTTTTTATTACTATGTTTTTGGGTTGAACATTAGGGTTATTGAAAGTGTACTCTTGCTTTTCTACATCCTTCCAATTGCTCAAAGCCAAAAGATCGCTAGCAAAATGTTCGTAGTCAATGGATTCTGGCCTGTCGAAATTAAACTCTCCATTTTTATCTACCAGTTGATGTTCTCTTGGTCTATAGTAATCATCTTGAGAAATACTGGCTACTCCTGAATCAAAGCTCTGCATTAGTGAACGAAGAAAACGCGTTTTCCCTGATCCACTCCCTCCTGTGATTCCAATGATATAAGGCTTATTTTCAGACATTTTGCAAAAATAGTAACCTAAACCGATTTACCTTCTCTGCCTTTTAAAAATTTGATAAGTTTATCAAATGCTCTTTTTCTATGGCTAATCGTATTCTTTATTTCTGAAGATAGTTCTCCAAAAGTTTTATCGTAGTCTTTAGGTTGAAAAATTGGGTCATAGCCAAAACCACCTTCACCCATTACTTTACTTGTAATGTCACCCTCAACAATACCTTCAAACTGAATAGGCTCACCGTTTTCTATATAGGTAATCACCGTTCTGAATTTTGCGGAGCGATCGTTAGCGAATTTTAGTCCTTCCAATACCTTTGCCATGTTCATACTAGAATCTCTTTCTGGCCCAGCATATCGGGCTGAATAAACTCCTGGCTCACCATTTAAGGCATTTATCTCTAACCCTGTATCGTCAGCAAAAACAGGAATGCCATAATGTTCAAAAACATAGGCAGCTTTTTGCAATGAGTTTCCTTCCAGTGTATCCTGCGTTTCTTCTAGTTCTTCCGAACAACCAATTTGTTTTAAAGACACTAGTTCAAACTGATCTCCTAAAATCTGAGAGATTTCTTCAAGCTTGTTTTTATTATTAGTTGCGAAGCAAATTTTCATGGCGCAATTTAGTTGAATGAAAACAAAAGAGCCGCCTCAAGTTTATTTAAGGCGGCTCAAAATATTCTTAAACCAAAGTATTATTCAGGGGTTTTCTCATCAGGATATTCCTCCTTCATCCCTTTCCAATAATCAGCAATTGTACTCTTCATATCCTTTCTCAGTAAGAAAATACCCAAAAGGTTTGGCAAGGTCATTACCGCAATGGCAATTGCGGCTACAGTCCAAATTATAGTAGTATCGGCAATGGCGGCAATAAAGAAGCCGGCTACATATACAATTCTATAATATTTAACTGAGCCCGAGCCCCACAAGAATGTCATTGCTCTATCTCCATAATAAGACCATGAAATTGCTGTACTAAAAGCAAACAGTAGAATGCCAATGGATACTATGTACTGGCCGTATTCTCCAAACCAACCTTTTGTAAAGGCAATTGCCGTAAGTGGAACACTATGGATCAAGGACTTTCCGTAAAAAGAGATCCTTCCATCAACTGGTTTTCCATTTGAAATGGCAACCTCTCCTGTGAGAGGCCCTCCTCCAAAATATTCATTTACAGTAATGTCTTCAGCCAGAGATCGCGCATGAATCACGGTTACATTACTCGTTATTTTTCCATTTTCTACCTGAAGCATTCCGTCAAAAACAGGTAATGGGTTTTCACCAGATAAATGCTCTTTCAAGGCTACTCTTCCAGCCTTGTTGTCGTCTGTATAATCATGCCCAGCCAAAATCGACATGTCGGTTACTGCAAAATCATTTAAATGTTTTTCTTGCCAAACACCTGAAGAAAGAAGGGTTAGACCTGTAATAGAACAGATAATGATGGTGTCAATAAACGGCTCTAAAATAGCCACCATTCCTTCAGATACTGGCTCATGCCCTTTGGCCGATGCGTGGGCAATTGGTGCAGAACCTTGACCTGCTTCATTTGAAAATAATCCTCTACCTACCCCAACATTGAAGGCGTACATTATGGTTGCTCCTAAGAACCCTCCAGTTGCCGCTGTGGTAGTAAACAAGCTTGTGAAAATTGAAGTGATGGATGGAATTAGGTTTCCGAGGTTTGCGAAAATAACAGAGAAGCAACCTAAGAAGTAAACGATAGCCATTGCTGGCACTAACTTTTCAGTAACTGATGCAATTCTTTTGATTCCCCCAATAATCACAAATGCCAAAATGAGAGACAAAACAGCTCCTGTCATCCAAGGTTCAATGGCGAAGGTTGATTTTAATGCTGAGGATATACTATTGATCTGAGGCATGTTGCCCGTTCCGAAAGAAGAAAGAACAGTAGCAATTGCGAATACCACCGCAAGCCACTTCATATTCAACTTATTTTTCATGTAGTACATAGGCCCTCCGGCCATTGTACCGTCTTCGGCTACTTCACGGTACTTATGAGAAAGCGTAACCTCCACAAATTTGGTACACATACCAATGGCGGCAGTAACTACCATCCAAAATAATGCTGCAGGACCTCCTAAATGAACAGCAAGTGCAACACCTGCAATATTTCCAGTACCAACCGTACCTGAAAGCGCTGTAGTTAAAGCTTGAAAATGCGATGTATCTCCCTGATCTCCAGCCCTGTCAAATTTTCCACGTACTACTTTAAAGGCGAAGCCAAAATATCTTATTTGAGGAAATTTAAGATAAATAGTGAAAAACAGACCCACGCCTAACAAAGCAAATGGGAACCATCCTGCACTACCTATATAGCTATCTATCAGGGAAAGAAAATCGTTGAGTTGCTGCATAATTCGGTTTTATGGTTTTTAAGGAATCCACAAAAATAGGGATTAATGCTTCTGAACAAAGCTTGTAATTGTATTAGTGACAATCCTTGGTTCGAACGGGGGGAGCTTTTAGTTAGTAATAGTATTGCCACCTGCTACCAGACCAGCACCAAAGGTCAGGCCTGATGCTATAGTGTTTCAAGCCTGATTTTTTCGAGAAATACTCGCACTTCCTGGCCTAGCCTCCAGTTTGACGTGCCATTCAGACTTTGATCTAATTCTGAATTAAGGTCGGCACCGAAGGTCAGGCCGAATGATCTGAAATATAAAGGCCTATGTCTTTTAAGGAATATTCATAATTTGAAGAATTATGGAATTACAATCAGACAACATCTATCATGTCTACAACCAAGGAAACAATAGGCAAGCTATTTTTGAAGGTTACAATGATTATCTAATGTTCTTAAAAAAGGTGAGACAATTTGTAAAACCCCATTGCGATATTTTGGCCTATTGCCTGATGCCAAACCATTTCCATTTTCTTCTTAATGTAACAGAAAAGTCAACTGAGCTTGTTAAGCAAGGAAATATAGAAGTTACCCGACTTAGTAATAGCTTTAGGTTACTACTGAGTCAATATGCTTTAGATTTTAATAAAAAGCATGATCGTTCAGGATCATTATTTCGGCAAAAAACTAAATCCAAATTAATGGTTGATTCGAATCAAGCTTTTATCTGTTTTCAATACATCCACCAAAACCCGTGGAAAGCTGGCTTAGTCGATAAAATAGAAGATTGGGAGTTTTCATCTTTCAGGGATTATTCACTCATGAGAAACGGCTCGCTTTGTAAAAAGGAGATTGCCTTTAATCTCATTGATGTGAATGAACAAACCTTTTTAGAAGATTCCTACGGAGTAGTGATTGAAGAAGGGTTGAGGAATACATTGTTTAGCCATAACTAGTACGCAAGTCTGACGTACCGTCCGAATTTGATCTAATTCTAAATTAAGGTCTGACCTTCGGTGCCGACCTTAATTTAGAATATTTAAAGCCTCAAATTTTTCGCAGAAGTATTCGTAATCCCCAAGTCTGACGTGCCGTCCGACTTTAGTTAAAACCATAAAAGTTTTCTCTTTACACTCTTGACTACTTCTTGCTTGGGAATCGCATTCGGTAGTCTGTTTTTATCGATCCTTTTGAGATATTAAGCAATTTTGCTCGAAGCATCTGCTTTTTTAAGCCTTTGATATAGTCCGTAAAAAGAACCCCATTGAGGTGATCGTATTCATGCTGAATCACTCGGGCAGTCATTTCATCGAACTCCTCTTCGTGCTCATTCCAAAGCTCATCGAAATAGCGAATAGTAAGTTTTTCAGGACGAAGGATATCGCCATGTACATCTGGAATACTCAAGCATCCTTCTTCAAAACTCCATTCTTCACCGTATTCGTCTAAAATCTCAGGATTAATAAAAACGCGTTTGATACCTTTTCCTTCTTCCTCTTCCATTTTGGTGGAATCGATCACAAAAAGCCTTTTGGACATTCCTATTTGCGGAGCTGCCAAACCAACACCATTGGCATTATTCATGGTGTCGTACATTGCCTCGACTAACTTTGTAAGATCTTCAGAATCTCGATGAAACTCCTTGGCTTCTTTCCTTAAAACAGTGTCTCCGTAAGCTACTATTGGGTAAATCATGCTATTTGCTTTCTAAAAAGGACTGTAAAATAATTGTTGCGCTTATTTTATCTATGTTTCCTTTTTCTCTTCTATCCTTTTTTTTCATCCCTCCGGCTATCATTGCGTCCATGGCCATTTTGGAGGTAAATCTTTCGTCCTGCAAATAAACGGGTTTTTCTGGAAATTGCTTTTTAAGTAGGTTCTCAAATTGCTGAGCGCCCAAAGTTGCGTCAGTAGGCTGATTATTCAAATTCATTGGCATTCCAAGTACAAAAGCTTCAATATTTTCTGCCTTATCGTAATCTTTCAAATACTGGATTACATCCTTACTATGAATGGTATCTAAGGGGGAAGCTATAATTTGAAGTGGATCGGTAACGGCCAAGCCAACGCGTTTTCTGCCATAATCTATGGCGAGGATTCTGCCCATTAATTCTGTTTGATAATATCGTAAAAACGAAGTTTGACCAGTTTTTCTAACTGAAGTGCCTTTGGCAAAAGAATATCATCTTCAATTTTAGCATGCATAAGCAAATCTTCTTCAAAGGCTTTCAGCTCTTCATAAAGCACTTTGATGTGTAAGTCTGCTTCTTCGCAATACGTATAGTTATTGGTGATTTTTCGTAAACCATCCATTTCGTGCTCATGCTCTTCGTGGTCTACAGCAAATTCATGGATGGATGTTTTTTCCATGGTGTAGAAAAGCTTGGTACCATGATTTTCTCCCGAAAGGAAATCTCTAAGCTGTTGAATGTAGACAAAAAGAGAATCTTCCTCTTCGTGAATATGATGAATGAAATCTTCTACAAACAATGGAAAAACCATTTTTAGATCATGCGCCAAACTTTGGTAACGATAATTTACCACTCCCAAACTATCGATTAATTGGGCAATATAAGCCAAACGCTTTTTAACAAATACAGAATGAGAATGCTTAAGATACTCTACCACAAGGTCGATTGGGTAAGCCATTAACCTAAGTTCATTCACCTCTTTTGTCTTATTTTCAGACTCCAAACTCCTGATTACAGTTTTGATATTTAAGCCACAAGAGGTACAAACCTCTTTCAAAGTCCGTTCTTGGTTATCATAAAAATTCACTCCAAAATAATAGAGTACCGAAGCCCTAACATAGTTTTCCGCTACTAAATCATTGATCGTCCGTTCTTGTATACCTTGCATTCGAATTTGACTATTCAGCTAAAATAATAAATTTTAAGCGATCTGTATCTCGATTGACAGTCTTAAATTTTAATTTAAACACAAACCAACGCATTTCGTTTCTATGTTACTATGCTCAAACAGAATATTTTGTTTGAGCGAAATAGTTAATTTTACCGAATTCAAAATTTTGCAATACCGTGAGTGAACCCAATAATTCTCAAAAACAAATCCGTTTACCTTTACTGCTTTCCGCTGTCCTTATTGTAGGCATCTGGATTGGTTCAAACTTTTCTACCCCAAGTGGAAGTAGCAAATACAGTGCTTCTATACAAAAATTCACTCAATTGATGGATTATATAGAGCATGATTATGTGGATTCGGTAGACACAGAAGATTTATTGGAGGAGTCAATCAGTCAGATGCTTGATAAACTAGACCCTCACACAATTTACATTCCTCCACAAGACAGAGAAATAGCCGAAAGTCAGCTACGTGCAAGTTTCGATGGTATAGGGGTTGAATTCAACTTGCTTAGAGACACCCTATATGTAGTAACACCCTTGGCTGGTGGCCCTTCTGAAAAAGCTGGTATTTTGGCAGGAGACAAAATAGTGAAAGTAGATGGCGAAAACATTGCTGGAATTGGAATGGACAATCGTCAGGTTTTCGACCTATTAAGAGGCCCAAGGGGTACTGAAGTGGCCATTTCTGTTGTAAGAAAAGGCAATGATGAATTGATTGATTTTAAATTAAAGCGTAATGCTATTCCTCAATATTCTGTAGATGCTGGCTATATGGTAGACGATGAGGTAGGCTATATTAAAGTAAATAAGTTTGCCGAAAACACTTATGCTGAATTTAAATCTGCCCTAGAAAGCCTAAAAGAGCAAGGTATGACCAAACTGATTTTGGATTTGCAAAACAATGGAGGTGGTTATATGAGTGCTGCTATTAACATCTCTGATGAATTGCTTTCTGATGGTCAGTTGATTGTAAGCCAGAAAGGACAAGGCTCAAAATATGATACTGAGGCTAGGGCTACGAAACGCGGAATTTTTGAAGAGGGTGCTGTTACCGTTTTAATGAATGAAGGAAGTGCTTCTGCTTCAGAAATTGTTGCCGGTGCTTTGCAAGACAACGACAGAGCTTTGATTATTGGAAGAAGGTCATTTGGCAAGGGCTTGGTTCAATTGCCTTTTGACTTAAAAGATGGTTCGGAACTGCGAATGACTATTGCTCGCTATTACACCCCAAGCGGCCGCTCTATTCAAAAGCCATATGATGACGGTGAAGAGGCTTATGCTTCTGATTATTACCAACGTTTTGTTTCTGGTGAACTTTTCACCCAAGACAGTGTACATTTCAATAAAGACTTAGCTTATGAAACAGCTTCAGGTAGAACTGTTTATGGAGGTGGCGGAATCATGCCCGACTATTTTGTGCCGCTAGATACTACCTATGCAACAGCTTATGTAAATCGACTTTTCTCTAGCAATTCGGTGAAAGAATTTACGCTAGACTACAGAGACAACAACAAGTACTTGAATGACTGGGACTTTGAGAAATTCAATGAAGAATTTGAGGTAACCGAGGCTATGCTTAATCAGGTGATTGAGATTGGAAAAGCAAATGGTGTTAAATTCAGGGAAAGGGAGTATCGCAAGTCAAAGCATTTTTTGGTGTATCTGATCAAAGCTCAATTGGCAAGAGATACTTATGACGACAACGCTTTCTATAAGATTTACAACCAGACCAATGAGATTTATGTTCAGGCATTAGCGCTCTTTAATAATCCTGATTTGCTTCAAAATAAATCGAATAGTTTATTGCTTCAGAAGCGCTAAGCATTTTATAAAATGAATTTCAAGCCAGGGTTACTAAAGTGACTCTGGCTTTTTATTTCCTAAAACCCGACAATCAAAGCAAGATTTCAGTTTTACTCCCGTTGCTTTTATAAGGTCATTAATTATGAAAAAACTTTTACTCGGAGCTATGCTTGTCATGTTCTCCTCAAGCACATTTGCGCAATCGGAACAAGAAAAAATCAATAGGGATGTTTGGTATAACTTTATGCAAGCCTATCAAGATTTAAACGCCAGTCTTTTCAATTACATCCATACAGACGATGTACTCCGAATACCCATCGATCAAAATCAAATATTGGTAGGTAGAGAATACAAAGATTCCAACCTCAATATGTTTAACCTTTGGAACGAGCATAAAATCAAACAGCGAATTCAGTTTAGTTTTACGAATCGAATACAAAAAGGAGACTGGGCTTATGAAACAGGTATATATAGGCTAACGCGCTACGCAGGCTTCAAGTCTGAACACCTCTACGGTAAATTCAGTGTGACTTTAAAAAGAGTAGATGGCACCTGGAAAATCTATATGGATGTTGATACAAGCGAGGATGCTACAGTGAATGAAGATGACTTTCTTAAGGCGAAAATACTTTGACAACTAAAAATATAGGCTTTAATTATAGACGTATTAAACTTTCAAATTGATCTATTTTCATTCAAGCTTATTACTAACAGCCTATTATTTCCGTTAAAATAATTATTTTTCCTGCGGTACTAAATAGAAGGTTCTAAAACCTTCTATTCCGTCTAAAGGTTAAATCATTTTTAAAACTCAAAAACATTATCATGAAAAAGTTAATTTTTACAATGGCAATTCTAATGGTGAGCACCATGGCTTTTGCCCAGATTCAAAAAGGGGATGTGCAGATTACAGGAAATGTTGGATTCAATAAAACAGAGACATCTGGAGGAACGGACGTTTCAAGAGTAACGATTTCACCGAAAGCTGGTGTCTTTCTTTCAGAAACAACAAGTTTAGGTGGAGTATTAGGCTATACAAATGTTAAATTTTCGGGAACAACAACTACTGATCTATTTAACGTTGGCGCCTACGCTCGTTTCCATAAATCTGTAGTGGAAAACTTTTACTTATACCTTGAGCCATCTTTCATTTACGGCTTTGCAGGATCAAATGCCAGTAACGATGCAGTAGATATTAAGTTATCTCCAGGAATGACCTACTTTATGTCACCAAAATTCGCCCTAGACATGAACTATGGAATGATAGGTTATAACAAAGACTCAGGAGGAACAGAAAACTATGGCTTAACTCTCAATATGTCGAACATCACTTTAGGAGCGAGTTTCTACATTAGGTAGTACTTAAAAATCTCAAACAAAAAGGTCAGGCTTTCAAGAAAGTCTGGCCTTTTCCGTTCTCGGTATTATTGAAATGAAAGCTACTTATCAGAAATCAACTTTAGTCCTAAACCATTAACATAGCTTTTGTAAGCCGCAAAGTCATTTGCTAAAAGGGCCTTTACCTTAGCTTCCATTGGAGGAATAGCTGCTTCGATGAGCCACATTGCCGTTTCATCATTTTTAGTGATTGGCAACTGAACCGATTGCATTGCTCCTCTTACCAAGCCTAATTTAGCTGACAGCACTGTTCCGTCACTGTAACTCCCTTGAGGTGCAGGCTTGCTGTTAATCTGGTAATACAATTCGTCAATGGCTTTAATCATTTCTTGTCCACGTTTGATTACTGGGTCTTCCACCGATTTTTCTTCTTCTCTCACCCTTGCATTCACTTTTTCAATAGCAGCTTTTGCATTTCGCAAATCAGTTGTCATAGAGTTTACCTTACTCTGTAACTGATTATACTTCTCCATAAATGCTCTTTTGGCAACCATATCTTGCATATTCACTTCAATTCGTGGATCTGCAAAAACATTCACTTTGGCTTCACTTTGCTCGTTTTTATAGCTCACGCGAATGGTGTACTTACCAGGGAAAACATCTGGCCCACGAGAAAAACGGCCAGCCGATGGATCTGCTCCATCAGAATCTAGCCTCCATTCCAAACGGTTCAAACCATTCTTTGCATTTTGATTTATGGTTTTCACAACGACTCCTTTGTCATCAAGAATTTCAACCTTAACACGTTCTGTTTTGTCATCCTTCCCTTTAAAATAGAAAGAGATCATGGCGTTTGGAGAGCGATTATCACCTTCAAAAATGGCGTCACCTACCAAGTTGGCGCGGTAGCCAAAAGATTCACCAATAAAGGCTTTATATGCATCTGGCGCATCGAAAGCCTGTACCTGCTTATCTAACAAATTTTTCATTCCCATGGCAGCCATTGCCCGTAGCGGACGAATATCATCCAACACCCAAAAAGACCTGCCGAAAGTAGCAATCACCAAATCGTGTTCTCTTGGGTGAATTACCATGTCTTGGGTTGGAAGTGTACCGTAACCATTGGTCCATTGCGACCAAGTGGTACCTGCATCTATACTTACCCAAAGACCAAATTCAGTTCCTGTAAACATCAATTTTGGTTCAATTGGGTCTTGTACAAAACTCAAGGTTGCACCTCTCATATCGGTATCATCCACAAGCCTTGTCCATGTGCGGCCAAAATTCTTGGTATGATAAACATAAGGCGTCCAATCGTGCATTCTGTGGTTATCTATGACCACAAAAGCCTCTGCGGCATCGTATTCAGAAGGTTGAACTTGCGTAATCCAAGCATTGGCAGGAAGTCCTTTCATGTTGCTCACTACATTGTTCCAAGTTTTACCTCCATCTTGGGTCACTTGAACATTGCCATCATCTGTACCTACCCAAATTACACCTGCTTGCTTCGGACTTGGCCCGATTGCAGTAATGGTAGTGTGATTTTCAGCATCAGTATTATCGTAAGTAAGCCCACCCGATTTGTAATCTTGTTTAGCGGGGTCATTGGTTGTCAAATCAGGTGAAATGATTTCCCATGAAGCTCCACGGTCGTTGGTTTTATGTAAGAACTGACTGCCGTAATAGGCTACAGATTTATCAATCTTGTCTACTTCTAAAGCCGCATTCCAATTAAAGCGTAAAGCAGCTCCTTCTGGATGAACTGGACGAACTTTGTTCATTAAGCCCGTTACTCTATCATAATAATTTAGATTTCCGCCCTGCCCCATTGACCAGCCGTAGCGATTATCTCTTGGATCGGGTGCCATGTCAAAACCATCGCCAGTACTCAGTCGTTGCCAGTAAAAATTACGAATTCCGCCTCTGAACCAAGATTGGCTTGGCCCACGCCATGAACCATTATCTTGCGCTCCACCATAAATGTTATAAGGGATGTCATTATCTACTCGAACATGGTAAAACTGTGTAAGCGGAAGGCTCTCTACAAAATGCCAGTTCTTACCGCGATCTCTGGTATAAGTAAGTCCGCCATCGTGTCCATCTAAAATATAAGAAGGGTCTTCTGGGTGAATCCACCAAGCGTGGTGATCGGTATGTACTCTTCCACCAGACACAAAACTGCTCCAAGTTTTTCCTCCATCTTCAGAAACAGTTACAGTGGAATGGATACTGTAAATTCGATTTTCATTGATTGGATCAACATAAATATCAGCATAATAAAAAGGTCTTCCGCCTATATTCCTGTCCCCATCTTTTGAAACCTGCTGCCAGTTAAAGCCGCCATCATCTGAACGGAAAATAGCATTCGATTTTGACTCTACATAAGCGTAAACCCTGTTGGGATCAGAAGGGGCAAAAGCCAAACCGATTCGGCCTAAATCACCTTTTGGCAAACCATCTTCGGCTGTTATTCTATCCCAAGTGTCTCCGCCATCTAAACTCACAAATATGCCAGAGCCTGTTCCGCCTGAATTAAAAAACCAAGGCCATCTTCTGTGTTCCCACATGGCTGCAATGAGTTTGTTTGGGTTTGAAGGATCAACTACCAGATCGGCAGCTCCAGTTTTTACATCTATGTATAAGGTCTTAGTCCAGGTTTTTCCTCCATCTATAGTTTTATAAATACCTCGCTCTGGATTTTCGCCCCAAGGTGTACCTGTAGCTGCAACTACTGCTATTTTTGGATCATTCGGGTTGAGGATAATTCTGTGAATACCGTTCGTTTTTTCTAATCCTAAAAACTCCCAAGTTCTTCCTTTATCAATGGTCTTATAAATTCCAGCACCATTGTTCATGCTATTTCGTGGGTTTCCTTCGCCAGTTCCTACCCAAATTTCATTCGGATTATTTTGATTAATGGCAATAGAACCTATTGAAGCTGATTTACCATCATCAAACAGAACATCCCAAGTGGAGCCTCCGTTTTCAGACACCCATAAACCGCCAGCAGCGGTACCAGCGTAAATTATATCGGGGTTATTAAGCTCTACATCAAAGGCGGTTATCCTACCACTTGCTCCAGCTGGGCCAATGCTCCTTGGCTTCATGTCTTCCAAAAGTGACATGTCGATTTTTTGAGCCGAAACAGAGCCTAACAGCCCTATAAAGACCATTAGTGTAAGTAAAATTTTCTTATTCATGATATACTAATATGGTTGATCAATGGAAAAATAGTAAGCGCTACTATAGAATGGAAACAGTATCGGATAGAAGGGGATTCACCTTTTCTTAAACCATATTCTAAAACTTCCGTATATTTGGCCAACTTGAAAAAATCAGTTACCATATTATTCACTACACTTTACTTGCTAGCCAGCACAGGAATATTGGTTGGTCAGCATGTTTGTATGGGTAGAGTAAAGGAGACTGCACTATTCAAGCAACAGGAAAAAAAGTGCAACATGTCTGCTGAAATGCATAAAAGCATGAAAGACTGTTGTGAGGATGAGTGGTCTTTAACCAAAATCGAAGACACACAACAGGCCTCTGTACTTAACGACATTCCTAACGCCAATTATCATCTTCTTTATGAAGTTCCGTACAGCACATTCTTGGTGGTTATGGACGAACAAGAAGAAAAAGTAGAAGTTAAGAACACAGGCCCACCCGATGTCCCCAAACTTGACCTCTATATCGCATACCATTCCCTTAAAATCCCTGCTGCATTACAGTCTTAATCGGCCTTATCATAGGTTAGGTTTAACTGTGCCTTTTTAGAAAGTCATCTTATTCCATTTTTAATCTGGAATAAAATCTAATTGAATTGATTTGTGCTGATCTGCCTATCTCTTAGGCAAAACCGTCATTTTCTGATTGTAACACATACTTCAATGATCAATAGACTAATTAAATTCTTTTTAGAAAACCGACTTGTCACCTTTCTTTTTATGGTGGCCTTTGTGGGGTGGGGCTTAGTAACCGCTCCATTCGATTGGGATATCAGCCTACCCAAAGACCCTGTACCTGTAGACGCTATTCCTGATATTGGTGAGAACCAACAAATCGTTTTTACCGAATGGGCTGGAAGGTCACCACAAGATATTGATGATCAAATCACTTATCCGCTTACCTCTTCCCTATTAGGAATTCCTGGGGTGAAAACCATTCGAAGCTCTTCCATTTTCGGAGTTTCTTCTATCTACATTATTTTCAATGAGGACATAGAGTTCTATTGGAGCAGAAGTAGAATTCTGGAAAAATTGAATTCACTCCCAAAAGGGCTTCTTCCCGAAGGCACACAACCGGCCTTAGGCCCAGATGCTACTGGGTTAGGCCAAATTTTCTGGTACACAATTGAAGGAAGAGATGAAAACGGAAACCCTTCTGGCGGTTGGGATCCCCAAGAAATTAGAACGGTTCAGGACTACACGGTTAGGTATGCTTTGGCCTCAGCTGAAGGTGTATCGGAGGTTGCCTCTGTAGGTGGTTTTGTAAAGGAGTATCAAGTGGATATTGATCCAAATGCCATGGAAGGTTATGGTGTTTCTTTAGATCAAGTGGTTAAAGCCGTCAAGGAATCGAACCAAGATATTGGAGCAAAAACTTTAGAAATTAACCGAGCAGAGTATCTAGTAAGGGGTTTAGGCTATGTTAAAAGTCTTGCTGATTTAGAAAATGCGGTTGTAAAGTCAAATTCCAATACACCAATTCTCGTCAAAGATGTGGCTCATGTTTCTTTAGGGCCAATGGCCAGAAGAGGTGCTTTGGATAAATCGGGAGCAGAAGCTGTGGGCGGTGTGGTAGTCTCTCGTTATGGAGCTAACCCAATGGCCGTAATTGATAATGTGAAGCTAAAAATTGAAGAAATCAGCCAAGGCTTACCTTCTAAAACATTGGAAGATGGTACAGTTTCTAAACTTACTATTGTGCCTTTTTATGACCGTACCAAGTTGATTAAGGAAACCATCGGCACTTTGGAAGAAGCACTAACGCTAGAAATTCTAATTACGGTTGTGGTGGTATTGGTAATGCTCTTTAACCTAAGGGCCTCCATTCTGATTTCCAGCTTGCTGCCGATTGCAGTACTGATGTGTTTTATTGCCATGCGCTATTTTGGCGTAGATGCCAATATTGTGGCCTTGTCTGGAATTGCCATCGCCATTGGCACTATGGTAGATGTGGGGATTGTACTCACGGAGAACATTACGCAACACTTGGATGAGAAGAAGGATCAGCCGCTTTTGAAAACAATTTTAGAGGCTAGTCAAGAAATTGCATCGGCCATTATCACAGCTGTTCTAACTACAATTGTCAGTTTTATCCCTGTCTTCACTTTGCAAGCTGCCGAGGGTAAATTATTTTCTCCTTTGGCTTACACTAAGAGTTTTGCTCTGATTGCAGCCATCATTGTTGCGTTAATCATTCTGCCAACAATGGCTTATTGGTGCTTTGGTTTTAAACCTAAAGGCAAAAATCTAAAGTTAGCACTCAACATTGGGCTTATTGTTTTTGGAATTTGGGCCTTAACCCTCTCCTATTCCTTTGCTGGATGGGTATTGATAGCATTCGGTATTTTAAATATCGTTCGCCATTTCATTCCCTCTCTTAGCTTCTTGAAATACGGGGCTATTGCTATCTCTTTATTAGCCATTACCATACTACTAAGTCAAGAATGGATGCCATTAGGAGCTCAAGTAAGTGGTTTGGTCAACTTTATTTTCGTTGCACTCATTATCGGAATTACCTTAGGCTTTTTTAATCTGTTTATTCATTTCTATCCAAGAATTCTGGACTGGTGTTTACAAAACCGATTGAAATTTTTACTTGTCCCGACTTTCATTGTTTTATTAGGAATTACCATTTGGCAGGGTTTCGATAAAGTATTTGGCTTTATTCCTGCCACTTTCGGTGACTCAGTTCGTACGAACAAAACCTATTCAAACCTGAACCACACTTTCCCAGGTATCGGTAAAGAGTTTATGCCTTCATTAGACGAGGGCTCTTTCCTACTAATGCCTACTAGTATGCCACACGCAGGAATGGCTCAAAATCTCGAGGTGCTCAAAAATTTAGACATGGCGGTAACCGCTATTCCTGAAATTGAATCTGTGGTGGGGAAATTAGGAAGAACCGAAAGTGCTCTAGACCCTGCGCCCATCTCGATGTATGAAAATGTAATCAACTACAAAAGCGAATACCTCACCGATGAAAACGGAAGAAGGCTTCGCTTTAAGAAGGAAGATGGAGAATTTGTACGTGATGAAAAAGGCAACTTAATTCCCGATGAAGATGGTTCTTACTTTCGTCAGTGGCGAGACCATATTTCTTCTCCAGATGATATTTGGAATGAAATTGTAGAAGCTACTCGTTTACCGGGTGTTACTTCAGCTCCAAAATTACAACCCATAGAAACTCGTCTTGTGATGTTGCAAACTGGCATGAGGGCGCCCATGGGCATAAAAGTAAAAGGACCAGATTTGGCTACCATTGAAGCGTTCGGCCTACAGCTTGAAGATATTCTGAAAGAAGTGCCTTCGGTAAAAACTCAATCGGTTTTTGCTGAACGAATTGTAGGCAAACCTTATCTGCTCATCAATTTAGACCGTGAAGCATTGGCCTTATATGGCTTAAGCGTTGTACAAGTTCAGCAGTATTTACAAGTAGCGGTTGGTGGTATGGAACTCTCCAAAACGGTTGAAGGCAGAGAGCGATATCCTATCAGAGTTCGCTACCCTAGAGAGTTAAGAGATGACCCAGAAGCGCTCAAAAGCATTCTGATTCCAACACCATCTAATGGGCAAATTCCGCTTGGGCAATTGGCCAGCATAGAGTACACCCAAGGCGCGCAAATGATTAAAAGTGAAGACACCTTCCTTGTTGGTTATGTGATCTTCGATAAAAAGACGGGATATGCCGAAACTGATGTGGTGGAGCAATCTCAAAAATTGATTGATCAAAAAATAGCAGCGGGTGAATTGAAAGTTCCAGCTGGAGTATCATTCAAGTTTGCAGGGAATTATCAAAACCAACAAAGAGCTGAGGCTCGGCTTGCCATTGTAATTCCAATTGTACTGGCCGTTATTTTCTTGATTCTCTATTTCCAGTTCAAATCGGTATCGGTTACAATGATGGTATTTTCCGGAATTGCAGTGGCCTTTGGCGGAGGTTTTCTTATGTTGGGGCTCTACGGTTGGGATGGCTTTCTCGACTTCAGTTTGTTCGGCACTAATATGCGCGACCTTTTCCAGATCAGCCCAATCAATTTAAGTGTAGCGGTTTGGGTAGGCTTTATTGCTCTGTTTGGAATTGCCACAGATGATGGCGTTTTGATTGCTACTTACCTCTCTCAATCTTTTGAAGGAAAGGAAAACCTAAACAAGGAAGAAACAAGGGCCTTGGTGATTGAGGCAGGCAAAAGAAGAGTTCGACCTTGTTTAATGACAACCGCCACTACTTTACTCGCACTATTGCCTGTTTTAACTTCTTCAGGAAGAGGTTCTGATGTAATGATTCCAATGGCAATTCCATCCTTTGGAGGAATGCTGATTGCCTTGATTACACTGTTTGTTGTTCCTGTGCTTTACTCCTACTACAAGGATGCGCAGTTCCGATCATCATCAAAAATGAAATCAATATGAGCCAATTGTCACCAAATTCGATAAATCAGGTTAGCTTTTACACCGTTCCTATTATTGGCAATAGGAATGGCAATAAATCATATTTAAATTTAATCATTCAATTGTTTTGTGCTCTACTGAGGAAACAAAGTAGGTACTTCTCTTGGAGTAAGATTTTTTTTATCTGTGGTGTATGGATATTGATGGGAATGGGTCTTAGTGCCCAAACCCATCTTAATGGTTATCTTAAAATTGCTGCAGAACAAAACCCCTCTTTAAAAACTAAGTACAATCAATATTTAGTTGCCTTAGAAAATGTAAATCAGCAAGGCGTTTTACCAGACCCAAATCTTAGTTTTGGTTATTTCATTTCGCCAGTAGAAACCCGTGTAGGCGCTCAACAACTTAAGTTGTCTATTTCACAGATGTTTCCGTGGATGGGTACGCTCAAAACCAAAGAGCAAGCAGCAACAATGATTGCCAAAGCTCGGTTCGAAGAATTTGAAGAAGCTAAAAACCTTCTTTTTCTTAACGTGAAAACCAAATGGTTGCTTCTTTTTGAGGTTCAAGAAGAAATAAGGATTACTACAGAAAATCTAAGGATTCTGCGCTCCTATGAACCCATAACCAAAACTAAGTACGAAGCCAGTTTAGTCTCATTAACAGATTTGGTAAGAGTGCAGATTACCATTGAGCAATCGCAAACAAAACTAGAATTACTTGAGCTTAAAAAAGCCAGCCTACTTGGAGATTTCAATACCCTACTGAATCGCGACTTAACTACCGAGGTAATTATCAACGAGTCGTTGGAAATTAATAACGAGCATGATGCCTCATTAGACTCAGTATTGGTTAATCAACCAGGAATTAAGGCTGTTCAAGCAAATTTAGAAGCAGTAGACAGCGAGGTTATTCTTGCTCAGCTTAAAAGAAAGCCCAATATAGGTGTAGGCTTAGATTATGTGATGGTAAACAAGCGCAAAGACATGACCATGGCCGATAACGGTAAAGATGTATTAATGCCCATGGTAACCGTTAGCTTACCCATTTTTGGCAAAAAAAATCAATCTGTTATTAAAGAAGCCGAGCTTAAAAAAGAAGTAATCACAGGACAGTACTACGGCTTACAAAATCAGCTACGAAACACATGGAACACTACTGAATTCGATATTCAGGCTGCACTTAAAGAGCTAAATCAAATTGATAGTGAGGTAAATAAAACACAGACTTTACTGAGTATTCTGATCAGTGAATACACTAATGACAACCGTAATTTCGAAGACCTATTGGCCACGCAACAAAAGCTATTGCAGTTACAGCTAACCAAAATCAAATCTAAAATCAAACACAGAGAGGCGCTTTACAAGAGAGAGTACCTCACTGGTTCAACCTTAAACCAATTCAAATGAAACCGAAAACTATAACCTTACTTTTTAGCATTGCGCTAAGCTTTATGCTTTATGCATGCGCTGGAGAAAAGAAACAGGTTGAAGAACTCAAAGAGCCTACAGCCACTGAAGAAGTAGCTAAGCCCAAAAGCCCAGCAGCCTCTGCCAAAAACACAATTGGAAACACTCAGGTACAAATAGACTATTATTCACCAGGAGTAAGAGGAAGAAACATTTATGGAGGCTTGGTGGCCTATAATGAAGTATGGGTAACAGGAGCCCACAGTGCCACTTCTATAGAATTTTCTACCGATGTAGAACTTAATGGAAATAAGATAAGCAAAGGCAAATACGCCTTGTTTACCATACCGGGTAAAACTGAATGGACACTGATCATAAACACCGATTACAACCAGCATTTGGCCGACAACTATGACCAAGCTAAGGATGTTTTAAGACTACAGCTGGTGCCTGAAAAACTAGAAACTATTCAGGAACATTTACTCTACGAGGTTAATTCTGTAGATAACAATACCGGAGAAATTTCAATCAGTTGGGCTGAAATAAAAGTATCATTCAAAATAGCTACATCATGATCTACATTCGATATATAGTGAGTTTTGGTCTTATCGGACTACTTGTAGGCTGCAATAACGCTAAAGAAGAAAAACCATTTTTCGATAAGCTCGATTTAAAAACCATGGACGGTAAAGCACTGACCGTGGCAGACTTGAAAGGGAAAATGGCCTTTGTAAACGTTTGGGCAACTTGGTGTGGCCCATGTTTGAAAGAAATGCCTTCAATAGAAAGGGCTAAGGCAAAACTTGAAAGTGAAGGATATGTATTCATTGCCGTTTCTAATGAGGAGCATGATAAAATAGAAAACTTTATTGCAAAAAATGACTATACGTTCGATTTTGCCAAGTTAGGAATGGGGCTTGAAGCGCTCAATATATACTCTCTTCCAGCCTCATACATTATAGATGGAGAAGGTAATCTCGTTTACGAACACATGGGCGCCAAAGAATGGGACAGCCCAGAAAATATTTCATTGTTCAAATCCCACCTTAAAAATTAAACCATGAAAAAGATTTACTCAATTTTAATCATTGCAATTGTTGCCGTCACTTCATGCCAACCAGCAAAAGAAGCCGCACCAACAGTTACTAATATTGATAGTCCTGCCGCAGAAGGAAGCCAAGAGCCAAACCTCTTTACCGATAAAAAGGGGAACGTTTATTTGTCGTGGGTTGAAAAAAAGGAGAAAAAAGCAATCCTATCTTTTTCAAAACTAGAAAATGGAAAATGGTCGGCTGCAACAAAAATTTCAGAAGGAGACAACTGGTTTTTGAATTGGGCAGATTTCCCTTCCATTGCTGTCAATGAAGACTGGATGGCCGCACACTGGCTACAAAAAAGAACCGAGAGCACTTACGATTACGATGTGCATATCACCACAGCTAGTAATTCTGGAAATAACTGGATGGAATCGTTTATTCCACACAAAGACAACATAGCCGCAGAACATGGATTCGTGAGCATGATGCCTATTGATAAGGACAGAATGATAGCGACTTGGCTTGACGGAAGATTTACCAAAGGTGAAGGACACGAAAGTGCAGATGGCCATTCAATGGGAGGTGGAGCCATGACGCTAAGGGCCGCTATTTTTGATAAAACAGGAGAGATTTTAGAAGAATGGGAGTTAGACAATCGTGTATGCGACTGCTGCCAAACATCTGTTACCATGACAGACAACGGCCCTGTAGTAGTTTATAGAAATCGTTCCGAAGAAGAAATTAGAGATATGGCCATTGTACGCTATGTAAATGGCGAATGGACAGCACCGCAAATCATTAATGCAGACGATTGGAAAATAGCAGGCTGCCCAGTAAATGGCCCATCCATTACCTCAAGTGGTCAAAACACTGCGGTAGCTTGGTTTACCGCCAGCGGAGGCGTTCCTACTGTTAAACTTGCCATTTCAACCGATGCAGGCGCTACATTCTCAGCCCCAATTGTAGTGAGTGAGAAAATAACAAGCGGAAGAGTAGGTGCTACTATGCTGCCAGACCAAACGGTATTGGTAAGCTATATGGAAACCAAGAATGACGCAGCACAAATCATGTTAGCACAATACAATCAAAAAGGAGAGTTGCTTCAAAAAATGGAAGTAGCCAAATCATCCTCATCAAGAAGCAGCGGATTTCCTGTGCTTACAAGCAACAAGGAAGATGTTTATGTTTCGTGGACAGAAATTGGTGAGACTTCAATGGTGAGAACAGCAAAAGTTAATTTATAAGCCGATGAAAACAAACAGATCAATAGTAATAACAGGCTTAGTAACCCTCGGTTTAGGGCTACTTATTGGAGCACTGTTTTTAGGAGGAAGCCCCAACCCCACCGCTCAACTTGATGGGCATGAAGGTGAAGGTCATGAGTTAGAGCAAACCGCTTCTGGCCTTTGGACTTGCTCTATGCACCCACAAGTAAGGCAGTCCGAACCAGGCGATTGCCCCTTCTGTGGTATGGATTTAATTCCTATGACAGCCGACAATGAAAGCGATGACCCAAAAATATTGAAGATGTCGAATGCGGCAATTCAATTGGCTAATATTCAAACCTCCATCATTGGAAGCGGGAATGTTGAAGCAGGGTTAACATTGAACGGAAAAGTAAAAGCAGACGAACGCAGGGTGAATGTACAAACCACTCATTTTGCTGCCAGAATTGAAAAGTTGTACAAAAATTTTGAGGGTGAAACCGTACGCAAAGGCGACAAAATAGCCGAACTCTACTCTCCCGAATTGGTTACTGCGCAAGAAGAACTCATTGAAGCCAAAAAGGTAGAAAACACCAACCCTATTTTGCTCGAAGCTGCGCGTAAAAAGCTTCACCATTGGAAGTTGAGCATGGAGCAAATTCAGAAAATTGAAAGCTCAAATAACCCCATGCGCACCTTTGATTTACTTGCTGATTATGATGGCGTTATAAGCAAGAAAATGGTGAGCAATGGAGATCACCTTAAAGAAGGCGGTGTATTACTAGAAATCACTGACCTATCTAAAGTTTGGGCTGTTTTTGAAGTATATGAAAGAGACTTAAAAAACTTAAGTGTCGGTCAGCAAATTGACTTCACTGCCAGATCAATTTCAAGTCAGCAGTTTTCTGGAAAAATAGCTTTTATCGAACCCGTTTTAAATGCAAGCAGCAGAGTTGTAGAAGTTCGTGTAGATGTTAATAACGCGAATGGAGCACTAAAACCAGACATTTTCTTAAAAGGAAAAGTAGACATCAATTCACAAAGCAATGGCATATTGGTGCCTAAGTCGGCTGTATTATGGACTGGAGAGCGCTCTGTGGTTTACACCAAAGTGAATGAAGAAGGCAACGAATACTTTATGTTGAATGAAGTAACCTTGGGCGATGCTTCAGGAGATTATTATCAAGTAAAATCTGGTCTGTCGGATGGTGACGAAGTAGTTACCAATGGTGCATTTACGCTAGACTCTGAGTCGCAGCTCAAAGGCAAAATAAGCATGATGAATCCTAGAAAAAATACAGCACAAGCCTCTAACGCTGGTTTTCCTGTAGTCACTTTACCCGAATCAAAAGATTTCAAAAGTCTTGTAGTGGCCCCATTCCAGAAACAGCTCGGAGCAGTAGCCACAGCCTATATCGACTTAAAGGATAAAATGGTAAAAGGTGAGGCCAATAGCATTAAAACTGCAGCTGTAAAAGTGAAGGAACTGCTGTCTAAAGTAGATATGAGCCTGACCAAAGGTGAAGCTCATATGCACTGGATGGCCATGCTGAACCCAATGGATGAAAGCCTTAAGAAAATAGAAGGAAGTAGCGACAGAGACCAACAAAGGCTAGAATTCATTAACCTTTCTAAAGCCTTAGTCAATGCGGTTCAATCGTTCGGTACCGATATTAATAACCCGCTCTACGTTCAGTTTTGCCCTATGGCAAACGACAACAAAGGAGCGACTTGGATAAGCAAAGACGAGAACATTATTAACCCATATTTTGGAGACATGATGCTGACCTGCGGAAGCGTGGAGTCGGTGATTGGTCAATAGTCAATAGTCAATAGTCAATAGTCAATAGTCAATAGTCAATAGTCAATAGAGAAAAACGAAACAAACATAAAACGATAATGAAAAGAGCAATTATATTAATCGCATTGGTAGCCACAGTGGTTGCCTGCGGAGGAAACAAAGAAGAAAAATCAACAGCGAAAGTAAACTTGGTAGAAAACTACTTGGCGCTAAAAGATGCCTTAGTAGCAACCGATGGTGCTAAAGCTCAAAAAGCCGCCAACGATTTTCTTAAAGTAAACAACAACGATGCTTTAACAGCAGACTTGAAAGCCATAGCTGGTAGCACTGATGTGGCTACTCAACGCATTGCATTTGAAGGTCTATCTGCAAACATGTATTCAATCGTAAAGGCAGTTGGTTCAGAAACTGTGCTCTACAAGCAGTATTGTCCAATGGCCTTTAACAACAAAGGAGCCTATTGGTTAGCAGCCGAAGAGCAAGTAAATAATCCATACTTCGGTGATAGAATGCTTCATTGTGGAAGCGTTCAAGAAACTATCAATCAGTAAAATCAATCTCAAAAATTCGGGATAAAGTGGATTTCTCTACTTTATCCCGAAATTACCACGTTACTTTTCCAACCGCTCAATGATTCTTTTCATTTGAGCAATTTCTTTCTCTTGCGCCTCAATAATTTGCTTTGCCAACTCAGCAGTTTCAGGATCTTCAAACGTTGCATTTTCGCTTACCATAATGGCCGAAGAATGATGCGGAATCATGGCTTTCATGTACTGTACGTCCTTAATTGGAGTTTGCGTTCTCAATGCAGTTAATACAACAATAAACACGATTGCAGCCCCTGAAATAATCACCGTATTAAGTCTTTTATTCTCATACATTCCCCACATGAATAACATCATGCTAATAGCCATTGGAGCTACCATCAGTAAACTCATGTAAGTTCGGGTGGTGCTCAGCAAAATGTGGTCAATTTCAGCCACGTTTAAAAACATGATCCCGTACATCATCATAAATGAGACGAGCATCATGATCGAAAACTTCAAGTAGGGTGATGGCTTTTGATTCTGATTATTCATAATAGTGTGGTTTAATTAAAAAGCGGGTCAAAACGACTAACCCTCAACTCATTAAACCAAAAGATCATGCCGAAATCAATAAGACCTAAAAGACGAATCACCAAGCGGATTAGCCATCAAGTTTTAAAAAGCATGTGGAAAATAAACCTCAAATCTGAGGGATAAAGCCCACAGATTTGAAAATATTCCGTTTTAATAAATAGTAACATTGAAACTGCCCTCGCATTTCAGAAGACGGAAAATTACTCACCGCACAACTGACCGTGCTTTTTCAATTTGACCGTAGTCTCAAACTGTTCCCAATTACACTTACTGAGCTTAAACTCATAGCCAAGGCCGCAAGCATAGGGCTCAATAAAAGGCCAAATACAGGGAAAAGGACACCTGCTGCAATAGGCACTCCCAAAACGTTATAGGCAAAAGCGAAGAATAAATTCTGTTTGATGTTGCGCATAACATCTGTACTCAACTTACGAGCCCGGACGATTCCATCAAGTTCTCCTTTCACTAAGGTCAGGCTGGAACTTTCAATTGCAACGTCTGTACCAGTCCCCATAGCAATTCCCACATTGGCTTGTGCCAGTGCCGGAGCATCATTGATTCCATCACCAGCCATGGCAACAATCTTTCCGGCAGCTTGAAGGGCTTTTACTTTTTCATATTTATCTTCAGGCAACAGATCAGCTTCATACCCATCTAAACCAAGTTTATCGGCTACTGCTTTGGCTGTGTTTTTATTATCGCCTGTGAGCATGATCACCTCTAATCCCTGTTCTTGTAAATGTTTGATTGCAGAAGCTGATGTTTTTTTGATTGGATCAGACACGCTAATGAATCCTGCAACATCTTTATCAATAACGACAAACATGACGGTTTCGCCCTCCAGTTGTCTCTTCTCTACGTCTTCTTCATATTCAGACGCCAGTTTTAGGTCAAATTCTTCCAACAACTTTTTGTTACCGATAGCTACCTGTTTTCCCTCCACTTTCCCAGTGATTCCTTTTCCAGTGATGGAATTAAAGTCATCGACTTTTTGAAGCTTCAATCCCTTTTCTTCTGCGGCCACCACAATAGCATGGGCCAAAGGGTGTTCACTGCTGGACTCCAAAGAAGCAACGAGCTTTAAGATATTGTCTTTAGTATGTTTTTCTGTAATTGACTGAACCTCTTGTAAAGATGGCTTGCCTTGGGTGATGGTGCCCGTTTTGTCAATAACCAAGGTTGTTACTTTGTGCATTTCCTCAATAGCTCGGGCATCCTTGACCAGGATTCCTTGCTTCGCCCCCTTCCCCGTTCCAACCATAATGGCCATAGGTGTGGCCAGGCCTAGTGCACAAGGACAAGCAATAATTAAGACTGTCACTGCACTTGTGAAGGCATATACCAACCTTGGATCAGGCCCCCATATGGCCCAAACTGCAAAAGAAATTAGGGCGATTGTCACCACGATAGGCACAAAGTAGCTAGACACTTTATCCGCCAAATTCTGAATAGGTGCTTTCGTTCTGCTTGCCTTATTCACCATATCAATGATTTGTGAAAGCAGCGTATCGCTTCCCACTTTGAGTGCTTTCATTTGGAAAGTACTGGTGCCATTGATGGTTCCACCAATCACATTATCGCCTACGGCCCTCTCCACGGGAACGGGCTCACCCGTAAGCATGGATTCATCTATGGTGCTTTTGCCTTCCGTAATTTCTCCATCAACAGGTATTTTTTCGCCTGGTTTGATTTTAATAATGTCATTAAGTTTGACATGCTCAAGGGGAATGGTCGTTTCCTCACCACCTCGAATAACAGTAGCTTCAGGTGGTACCAAATTGAGTAATTCTTTAATGGCAGAGTTCGTCTGACTCCTCGCTTTTGCTTCCATTAGTTGTCCTAATAAAATCAAGGTAAGAATGACTACTGCTGCTTCAAAATACAGATGAACAGCCCCACCTTCGGATTTGAATTGGTCGGGGAATACATCTGGAAAAAGTAACGCGACAATACTGAAAATATAAGCGGAACCAGCCCCTAAAGTAATCAGTGTCCACATGTTTGGGGAACGATTGATAATGGATTTGTACCCTCGAACAAAGAAGCTCCGGCAGGAATAAAAAATAACAGGAGTGCTAAGTGCAAACTGAATCCATCCCCAAGTTTCATTGCTGGCAATATTTGAAAGGGAAACACCAATCATTTCACTCATAGCAATGAATAGTACTGGCAGGGTAAATACCACAGAAATCCAGAACTTATTAAGCATGGTTTTGTACGCCTTCTGTTCTTCTGAACCTTCATTGCCCGTGGTTTTTTTAGGCTCTAAGTCCATTCCACATTTAGGACAGCTTCCTGGGCCATTTTGAACGACTTCTGGATGCATTGGACAAGTATATTCAACCGTATTTGATCCTGAGGTCTCCTTTTCCAAATCCATCCCACATTTAGGGCAATCACCTGGTTTATCGTATTTTTTATCCCCCTCGCAGAGCATAGGGCAATAATATTTTCCAGCCCCTCCTTTATCTTGTTTTTTGATTTCAGGCATTCGCTGGGGATGATTTTCAAGTGTCCCTGGAAGGTGGATATCGTAACGACCTCCATCATTTTTGAGTGCTTCTTTGAGTGTCTCAATAGGCACATGTTGCTCCATGTGTACCGTGGCTTCTCTTTTTTCTAAATCAACAGAAACATCAGAAATACCCTGTACTTCTTTGAGGGTTTGCTCTACATGACTTCTACAACCATTGCAGGTCATTCCGGAAACTTGATAGGTATGTTTCATGGCTTCAATCTTTTATTTTATGGGTATAAATCTTTAACAAAAATCCGAACTCCGTTGTAAACCCTTATTACAGAATACGCTGAATAAATTATACAGTGCTCTGAAAACATCGGAGCTAATCAATATCGTCCAGACCCTTTCTAGTGTGGCTAAAGGCTGTTTTAAATTGAGAGGGATTCATACCTATAACCTTTTTAAACTGTGCACTCAAATGCGCAACACTGCTATACCCCAACTGATCAGCAATTTGACTTAGGGTTAGCTCATCATAGACCATCAATTCCTTTACTCGCTCAATTTTCTGCCGAATAATATATTGCTCCAGAGTGATACCCTCCACTGAAGAAAATAATGTACTGAGGTACTTGTAATCATAATGGAGTTTTTCGGGTATTAAGTCTGCCCATTTGACCTGCCCCTCCTCTGATGGGTGATGTACTTGATCAATGACCAACTGTTTGATTTGATCAATCATTCTGCTTCTGCGGTCATCAATCAAGGAGAAGCCCACTTCTTCGAGGCGTTTTAACAATTCAGTTTTGGTTTCATCGGAAAGAGATTGATTAAGTTCAACTTCACCCAAGCTGATCTGGCGAAATCCGATTTCTAAGTCGTCAAAAATCTGCCTGACTACAAGTATGCAGCGGGGGCAAACCATGTTTTTGATATGGAGAGATTGCTTCATGATTAAGCTTCAATATTTTTCACCTTCAAAAACCATTTTTCTCCAATGAATATTAAGACCATTGAAATAAGGGCCACATAAATAATTAATGGGTCTGATGTTGCTTTTAGCCACAGGAAAGCTCCGAGTACGACACTATCTAGTATAATTGCAGTAATGACTATTGGAGCTTTGGCATTCACCTCCTCTCGTAGAAATTTTAGTACTCCCCACTGAATAATAATATCCATTGTTAGGTAGAAAATGGCTCCTAAACTCGCTATCCTACTGAGGTCAAAAAACACTGCTAGGACTATAGCGATTACAGCAATATAAACAAGCATATGCTTCTGGATTCCCCCAGGCATTCCAAAATGATTATGTGGAATCAATTTCATATCTGTCAGCATTGCTGTCATTCTTGAAACTGCGAAAATACTGGCAATGATACCCGAAACGGTGGCTATAATTGCGATACCAACAGTAAACCACACTCCGTATTTACCAAATGCGGGGCGCGAGGCTTCAGCTAGTGCATAATCCTTTGCTTCTATTATTTCAGGGATGGTTAAGTTGACTGAAACTGCGAGTGCAACAAGTATATATATGACCAAACAGATTGCCAACGAAATGATAATAGCTCTCCCTACATTTTTATTTGGATTCGTTATTTCTCCTCCGCTATTGGTAATTGTCGTAAATCCTTTGAAAGCGAGAATGGAAAGTGCCAAAGCCCCTAAGTAACTAGTGATTGAGTAGTCTTCTGCTTGCTGCGTTGGCATTGCTTCATCCAAAGAAAACCCTGTAGCCCAAAGCCCCCCAAGGGCAAAAATGACTATTCCACCAATCTTTAGGATTGCCATTGCAAGCGAAGACTTTCCAATAAAATTATTGCCTGAAATATTGACCAAAAAGGCAATGACTATCAACACAACTGCAAGTATTGGTACTAGAAGTGTTGTATTTTCAACATCAAATAATTGTAAGGTGTAAGTACCAAATGTTCGAGCAACAAGACTTTCATTAATGATCATTGAAAATGCCATAAGTAAAGAAGCGGCAGCTGTTACTGTTGTTTTTCCGTAGGCCTTTTTCAAAATCATTGCAATTCCACCAGCTGAAGGATATTTATTCGATACTTTTATATAAGAGTAAGCACTGAAACCAGAAATTATTGCGCCTACAATAAAGGCTATCGGAAATAAGGCTCCCGATAGCTCTGCTACTTGGCCTAACAAAGCAAATATACCAGCCCCAATCATCACGCCCGTGCCTAATGCGACCGCTCCAGTCAAGGATAAGCTATTTTTTTTGTATTGATCCATTCCTATTTGCTCTAAAATCTTACTGACAAGCCTCCCCCAGCTCCAAAACGATTATCATAACTACCCATAATAGAGAAATTTCTAGAGAGGATATACTCTGCCCCCGCGCTCCAAACTACTTCGTCTGAATAATTTGTGCTCCCTTGGAAATCGTTCACAAAACCTAAGTCGGCTTGGTATTCATAGTAACCAAATACGGAAACTTTTGGAAAGACCATGATCGACCTGCCTAAGCTTATTCTTGGTCTCAGTTCATTATCTATCCGCGCATCTAAACTAAACAAATAGGGTGTTAAAAACCGAATACCAGCCACCGCTGTTGTACTCATTTCATCCAAACTTTCAGGTACAGAGTTTTCTATATTCACCCCAGCAAATACGGTGAGGTAATCATAAAGGTATCGCTCATAGGTAAATTCAGCTTCCAAATTACTGTTCCAACCAAACTCAGCTGTTAGGTTAAATTGATTTCGAATATTGGCCGTCATTAAGTTCAATGTTGACATGTGAGAGGCCACATCCAACATATTGAAGGAGTAATAATGATTAGTCTCTTCGATTATCTTTGACACAGGGTATTCATCCAATCTTGGGTCGCGTGGTGTATCGTAACTTACAATACGTGCCATTCCGGACATCATATGATATAAAATATGACAATGGAAAAACCAATCCCCTGTCTCTTCACTACCATAAAATTCAATGGTGATTTTTTGCATTGGCGGCACGTTTACAGTGTGCTTTAATGGAGAATATTCACCATTTTCATTAATTACCCTAAAGAAATGACCATGCAAATGCATCGGGTGATGCATCATGGTGAGGTTATTAAATGTCATTCTAGTCACCTCCCCACTATTGATCTTGATCTTGTCTGTTTCTGATAATGGAATACCATTCATGCTCCAGATGTACCTTTGCATATTCCCTGTAAGATTGAGGAGTACTTCCTTTACTGGAAGATCCTTTGAGTAATTCGTTTTTTCTGGAGATCTCAGGTAATCATAATTGTATTCCGAAAACATGGACATGCCTTGCATACCTTCCATTTTCATATCTTCTGCTCCCGACATGTTCATGTCGGCCATGTTGTGATTTGCCATAGCTGTATCTTTGCCCATGTCCATAGCCCCCATTTCTTTTTTTGGAGGAGTGCTATGTTCACCATGCTGCATTTCCTTCATGTCATCCATTTTACTCATATCGGCCATACCTTCCATATCGCCTTTCATTTTCATTCCCCACTTCTCCATCATTTTATAGGGCTCATCTTTTTTAGGGTTGAACTTAAGCGCAGGCGCACCCATTTTCATGTCCATTTTAGCCATTTGCATCATCATCCCAATTTTATCAGGCTTTGGAACATCAGGTGCTGAAACTACACTACCTTTTCCTAAAAACGCTGAAGTTTGGCCAGAGCCATCTTGCGCAGTAGACCTAAATTCCATTTTACCACTTTGAGGGATGGTCACTATAAAATCATAGGTTTCGGCTACACCAATAAAAGTCTTATTGTGTACAACAGGCACTACATCCAAGCCATCCGCTGAAACCAAAATAGGGTCTTCACCACCAAATGTCATCCAAAAAGAAGTAGAGGCGGCCCCATTAATTACTCTTAGTCTTACTTTTTCACCAGGATTAAAATCGGGGTATTCCTGCACTTCGCCACCATTGGTAAGGAACGCAGGGTAATAAATATCCGCAATATCAGCACCTTCCATGCGCTGTCTCCAGAAATTCATTTGTGCTCCCAAACCACCACGGGCAATCACCTGATTGAGCGGTGTGGCTGTTCCCTTCTTAATGTTGTACCATTCTGTTCCACCTCTTAAAAAGCGCAGAACATTATTCGGCTTTTCATTGGTCCAGTCTGACAATACAACCACCAGTTCTTTATCGTATTCGAGTGTTTTCTCCTTTGGCTGAATCACGATAGACCCATATACACCCGCCTGCTCTTGCAACATGGTATGCGAATGGTACCAGTATGTACCTGATTGACGAAGTGGGAATTCGTATTTCTGAGTATGACCTGGTTCAATAGGCGGAGTAGTTAAATAAGGGACTCCGTCATAAAAGTTGGGCAATAGTAAACCATGCCAATGGATGGAAGTTTCAACATCCATTTCATTTTTTACATAAATAACCGCGTAGCCCCCCTCGGTAAACGTAAGGGTTGGCCCCGGAATACCACCGTTGAGTGTCATTCCCATTACCTCCTTTCCTGCCTTATTTACCATCTCTTTTTGAATGGTTAGGTGATAGGTAGCGGTATCCGTTTGAGCATGGGCAGAAGTAAAGCCCGAGAACATAAATGCGATGATGTAGAGATATATATGACGTTTCATATGATATATGATAAAAGTATACTGATTCATTTTTTTCACTTATTACTGTTAATAGCAACAGTAGTGATAGAATAATTGTTGGTAAAGAGGTCAATAGAAAAAGGCAAGGTTACTTTCATAACCTCACCTTTCCGCCTAGTAAATTACTCGTCTTCGAGCTCTGCAAGCTCTATCGATTTAAGCAACAGTGTACCAGCACCTTCAAGCATTATCCCTACAAAGCCATTTTTCATTTTATCACCATGACCATGAGTTATGGTCTTATCGTTGATATAACCTTTGAAATGAGTTCCAGCTGCAGAGACTCTAAGGTTGAGCCAGCCTGAAGCACCATCGAAATCGCTTTCGTTGAAAATCGTTTCTTTGCCATTTACAATTCTACCAAGCTTCATATGGTTGCCGTTAATGGCCACAAACTCATAGTTGTCAGTATTTTGCGCATGGTGAATCAATCTTACAGTGCCCTTAAACGCACTCGCGTCTAAGGAGGCAATCATGCCTATATTTCCATAGGATTTATGAAAAACAAAGGCTGTTGTTGTACCATCGGCAGTAAGTTCAAGCACATTGTCACTTCCGTTTTTAGTGAGTTTAGGAGCAATATTTGAGGTTGCCCCAGTTATGTAATGAAAGTCGGATGACATAAGCTTTGCAGCATCTCCCTTGGGTATCCACATGGTAGACCCACCTTCAGTACCTGCCGCTTCGTTATGTTCATGGCTTGCTGATTCTTCTCCCATATCTGCCATATTGTGCTCTTCACCACCTTCTTCGTGCTCATGCTCTTCGGCAGCTTCTGCATGCTCGTGTTCTTCAGCACCTTCATGCTCTGCCGATTCCGATTTCTCAGTTTTCTTTTCTCCCGAACAGGAAGTAAGAGCAATTGAGCCTACCATAAAAAGCATGACATATAATAATATTGATAATTTTTTCATTGTGTTTTTCTTAAAATCTCGTTGTGAAAATTTACTTTTTTGTGCCTACTCCGTACTTGTAGACTAACTTACCGCCCATATCGGCAGTCTTCGCAACTAAGCCCACGCCAGTTGCCCCAAGCAGAAACATGAGGATAACCACCCACTTTTTCTTATCCCAGTTCTTCCAGAATAACAGTATGCGAATAGCTGCGTAAGTCGCGAAATAGTAGAGGGTGTAATGCCCCCAGTCGGAATGCTTGCCTGCACTAACCTCTCCTTGCATAGGTACCGAAACCATATCGATGGCTTGGTCTCCACTGAGGTATGCGGCAAAAGCTGCCAACGCCCCCAATACATACATGATCATTGTTGTTTTTCTTAACCACTCATTCGGTTTAATAAGAAAAAACAAGTCGAAGAAAACAGCCACCAACCAAAGTACAATTGGAAAGTGAATGATCATGGGGTGTATGTTGGGTGCCCAATCTGGTAAAATATCCATAGCCTACAATTTTGGGTTACTTGGCATTTCTTGATGAAGTATGAGTTTTCATGATCTTCCACTCACCATTCACCTTCTTAAGCACAGATGTGGCTATACCCGATTTTTTGATCGTTCTGTCACCTTCTGGTAATACTATGGTATAGATGTAAGTTTCAGTGGTAAAGGCATAAGGCAAATCCAACTTGGTCTCAATTTTATAATCTGAGAATTTGAAAGACTTAAAATTGCCGAGCTCTGGCCCTAAATGATGTTCTAGGTAATGGTCAAATGTGCCTTCTACTCCCCCTGATTCGAACACCTCTGAATCCTTGGTAAAAAGGTTTGTCAAGCCTTTAGTGCTCAAGCTTTCCACACCATCTTTATAGGCTTTCATTACTTTTTCTACAGCTTTTGTATCGTTATTACTTTGCGCGTTAACAGATACTGCTCCTATTAATAATAGAGCGATGAATATGAATAATTTCGTTCTCATGGTTTTGTTTTTAGTGGTTACTAATGTTTGATATCTAATGATTTTATCGCGCTCCTTTTCTTTTCGAAAAAGCAGCGTCTCGAATCAAATTAATTTCGCATACCACCCGTTTTCTGAGTGCTGCGTTTCTACATTTTACATGTAATGTATTGTGGCTCTATTTTCTGAAATCCATCATAGAACTGAGTGATCAGAAGGCCTGAAATTAGACCAAAGAGCATAATAAGACATGGGCATAACGGTATAGGCCAATATTGACCCCTACATGACAATGCCGCTAGGGTATTCTAAATAAGAAAAGTTTGAAACAAGATCTGTTTATTATGATCCTGAAATGGAGGGGGTAAATTATGATAATATCTTAACTGGTTAGAACTCCTTTCCAGTTGCCTTTCTGTGTAAAAAATAGCTGCATGAAATAACAACACCTTCGTTGCCGATTGGAAAGTATAACTAGGTACTTTCTCTTTTATTAGTTGCGAAAAAAATTGAGACGTTACATCACCACAACAGTTATCATCCCCATGTGTTCCATGGCTATGATCTCCAGAATGCCCACCGTCATCATGGCTATGCTCATCAGAATGATGAGTAGAAGCACTTGCTTTAAGAGATGTTGGTTCGATTCCAATTTCACAGAATAGGTTCAACAGGAAAACCCCCAAGATGGTAAACATCAGGGAGTAGCTCAGGCCAAACTTTTTTCTATGCAGGGTATTGATCATTGTATCAAATATACGGAGCAAAGGTGATTTTAAAAAATGTTAAACGATTCGGCCTTAATAAGGATAAAAATTAAAATGGGGACTCAAGGGGGATTTTGACTTTTTCTTCCGATACACCTACTTTTTTACCTCGCCAATTTCAATATCCTAATTGCCCCTCGCATCACAAAGGCGAAAACAATGCCTCCAATCGCCAGATCCGGCCATTTGCTATCCAGAAAATAAACCAATACCCCAGCCAGAATCACTCCTCCATTAACGATGATGTCATTGGAGGTAAAGATGGCACTGGCCTGCATGTGGGCTTCCTCACTCTTGGCTTTGTTAATCAGCCAGAGGGAGACCAAGTTTCCAATGAGGGCCAGTATTGAGATTATGACCATCCATTGAAACAGTGGTGTTTCACCTTCAGAGAAAAACCTACGAAGCACTTCAGTAAAGCCCAGTAACGCAAGCCCCATTTGGAAATAGCCACTCATTTTAGCTACCTTTTTCTTTCGTGAAATAGCTGCACCAACTGCAAATAAGCTGAGCCCATAGACAATGGAGTCTGCCAGCATATCCAGTGAGTCTGCCACCAGTCCCATAGATCGAGAAATCCATCCAGTAGTCATCTCCACTATAAAAAAGCCGAAGTTAATCCCCAGCACCCACCAGAGTATTTTTCGTTGCTGTGATTCATCTGAGGCCAATGGTAGCTCGGTTTCTTCTGTTTTTCTCAACTTATCGCTTAACCCCAATTCGGAAATAGCCTGATGCACAGGCAAGATTTCTTCTGTATGATATACTTCCAGTTTTCGATTTGGGATATCAAAACCTAACTGCTTTACTTGACTAAAGCCTTCCAGCTTCATGCGGATCATCTGCTCCTCTGAAGGGCAGTCCATCCTGCTGATTATGAATGTGCTTTTTTTCAAATTTTTTATTCTTTATAAGCCAATAATCTCAACGCATTAAAAACAACAACCAAGGTAGACCCTTCATGGATTAATACCGCAATGCCGATATTGGCCAGTCCTAAAATTGTAGATGGAATGAGGATGGCGACTATTCCTAAGCTCACCCAAAGGTTTTGTTTAATGATACTTTTGGCCTTTCTACTTAAGCCAATCGCAA
>NZ_CAXBBV010000015.1:0-90648 GCF_963973945.1 uncultured Roseivirga sp. | reverse complement strand
GATCAGGGATCAGGGATCAGGGATCAGGGATCAGGGATCAGGGATCAGGGATCAGGGATCAGTTAAGACTGAGTTTTTTCCAGCAATTTGAGTTCCCCACTTCACTGTTTTTTTTACTTTATTATTTCCTGATTTACTTGTTTACTGCTTTACTGATAACTGATTTCCGATTTATTGATCAACTGTTTTCTATTTTCCTGATCAACTAATCCCCCATAACTAACTACCAAATTTACCCCGTAAGGCAGCTAACTTACTGGCCATATCTCCTTCTGATTCTTTTTGAACTTTGGCTTTTGGTTTCGGCTTTTCGCTCTTCTTGACTTGAGGTTTTGCTTCGCCTTTCATTGAAAGTGAAATTCGTTTTCGGCTGGCATCCACTTCGAGTACCGTAACTTCTACCCTTTGCTGAACACTGACAATGTCGGCAGGATTGCTCACAAATGTATCGGACAAATGGCTGATGTGCACCAAACCATCCTGATGCACACCAATATCTACAAATGCACCAAAATTGGTCACGTTGGTTACAATTCCCGGTAGTTTCATGCCTGCCCTTAGGTCTTCCATGCTATTCACACCCTCCATAAAACTGAAGGCTTCAAACTGCTCTCTAGGATCACGACCTGGCTTGGCCAATTCGCTTAGAATATCCTTTAGGGTGGGTAAACCAATTTGATCGGTGATGTACTTTTTCAGGTCGATTTGCTTTCGGAGTTCCTCTTTCTGAATGAGGTCCGTAACCGAGCATTTCAAATCCTTCGCCATTTGGTTGACAATGGCATAAGATTCTGGGTGAACCGCACTCTCGTCCAAAGGATTGACGGCTCCGCGAATTCGTAAGAAACCAGCCGCTTGTTCAAAGGCTTTTTCACCCAAACGGGTTACATTTTTTATAGAGGCCCTGTCCTTAAACGGACCGTTCGAATTTCTGTATTCTACAATATTTTTGGCCAACTGTGGCCCCAAGCCCGCTACATAGGTAAGCAATTGCTCAGAAGCCGTATTGACTTCCACCCCAACGGCATTTACACAACTCATCACCACATCGTCCAATGAATGCTTTAATGCGCCTTGGTCTACATCGTGCTGGTATTGCCCCACTCCTATGGATTTCGGGTCAATTTTTACCAATTCCGCCAAAGGATCCATCAGCCTACGTCCAATAGATACCGCTCCTCGCACGGTAATGTCTTCATTCGGAAATTCATCTCTGGCGATTTGCGAAGCAGAATAAATAGAGGCGCCACTTTCATTCACCATCACCATGGTAATGGATTTTGGCAGCCCCAAGCTATTTACAAAAGTTTCTGATTCTCGGCCCGCAGTTCCGTTGCCAATGGCGATGGCTTCGATATTAAATTTCCCTGCCAAATGCTTAATGGTAGCGCCCGCTTTGGCGGTTTGTCTTTGTGGTTCGTGTGGGTAAATAGCTTCAAAATGAAGCAGTTGCCCTTGTTTATCTAAACAGACCAATTTACAGCCCGTTCTAAAACCCGGGTCGATGGCCATTACATTTTTACTGCCCAAAGGAGCTGCCATCAGTAGTTCTTTCATGTTTTTAGCAAATACCTCGATGGCTTCTTCATCTGCTTTTTTCTTGGAAATCATGCGTAGTTCCGTTTCCATACTCGGCTGAAGCAAACGCTTATAACCATCTCTAATGGCCAATTTCATTTGTTCTGCACTTTGCGAATTTCCTTGTATCAAGTGTCGATCGAGCAATTCAATAGCATCCTCTTCTGGCGGAACGGTATCCAACATCAGGAACATTTCGCTTTCGCCCCTGCGCATGGCCAAAACACGGTGCGAAGGAGCCTTGGCTACGCTTTCCTCCCAGTCGAAATAATCTCTGTATTTCTGCGCTTCTTCTTCCTTACCCGGATATACACGGGCTTTGAAAACGGCTTTTTCTTGGAAGAACCTACGCATTTTTGCCCTTACCTCCTGATCTTCATTGATCCATTCGGCCATAATATCACGCGCACCTTGTAAGGCTTGCTCAATATCTTCCACTTGCTTTTCAGCATCTACAAAGTCAGCGGCTTTGACGTAAGGATCAGCATTGGTTTGTTCAAAAATAAGTTTCGCTAAAGGCTCTAGTCCTTTCTCGCGGGCAATGGTGGCCTTGGTTCTGCGCTTTGGCTTATAAGGCAGGTAAATATCTTCTAAGCGGGCCATGGTTTCGGCCTCGTTTACCTGTTTCTCAAGCTCGTCTGTAAGTTTGTCTTGCTCTTTTAGTGACTTTAAAACCGCTTCTTTTCTTTTGTCCAGTTCGCGCAGTTGCAACACTCGATCACGAATGGACGCAATTTCAACTTCATCTAAACTGCCTGTTAATTCCTTTCTGTAGCGAGAAATAAAGGGCACTGTACCTCCTTGGTCCAAAAGTTCTACAGTGGTGGCTACTTGTTTTGGGTTGATAGAAAGTTCTGTAGCGATTCGCTGAAAATGTGCTTGCATGTACTGGTCGTGTTCTTAAAGGCAACAAAACTAAACAAAGATGAATTGCGAGAAAGGGTTTAAACCGAAAAGATGTAAACAATTCAGAGTTTAGAATTTAAGGATTTAAAGTTTAGAGTTTAAGGATTACGAATAAATTCTTCTTTGGAAGCGTTCAGGCTTTTCTATAAAGCATATACACATATTACTCACGAAGGATTGAAAAAATAAAATCACCCTTGGACAATATATACCTTCAGTAAACTTCCTTATAGCGACCAATATTTGGATGCTATAAGAAAGTTTTAATAAATTACATGAGATACATGAGCCAAAACGTGGCGTATACATAACGTTGTGCGCAATGTCTCGAACGACAGTAACAAAGAAAAACGGGAAAACTGAAAACCGATTAGAGTAAGCACCTTAAATTAAAACTGACCAAATATGACATCAACTTTTAAATTTTTACTTTCTGTGATTTGCTTTACAGCATTTTCGACTATTTCTGTTTTAGGACAAACAACTGATGAACAAAAGCTTTTGTACAAAACTGGAAATCCAGCAGATTGGCCTAAAGACCAAGATGCAGTTGTGTCTGCACCAAATAACCATAAAATTTTATTTGAAAATGACAAAGTAAGAGTTTTGGAAGTAACTCTTGCGCCAAAAGAATTAGAACCTGTCCATCATCATCAGTGGCCAAGTGTACTTTACATAATGGAAGCAGGAGATTTCATAGACCGTGATGGAGAAGGGAATATAATTATGGATACTCGTAAAATACCTGAACCTCTTGTTTTTCCTTTGACAATGTATAAGAACCCAGAAGCACCACATTCGGTGGAGAATTTAAGTGACACTAAAACAATTAGGTTGATTAGAGTGGAAATGAAGCCGTAAAAACTTCTACAGTTAACAAAATTACGAACGCATAACAATGGCTATAAATAATTGCTTGCTCTCGCCTACTTACGAAAATCTCCGCGAATTATCAGTTTGGTGTGTACTTGCAAACTTAATCGCTAAACCACGCTACTACTCATACACGAGACCGTTAAAACAAAGGTTCGGGCACTTTTGGAAAGCAACCACATTATTAATTTCATAAGTTCAGCGTCAATATTGAGTTAAATGCCCAACCCAAACCTCCAAATCATTACAGACAATTTCTACAAGCCACTACGCTTTGAACTCACCAACTTTGAAGCAGAAAAGGAAAGTCAAGATTACGGAGCCTGCACATTCGAGCTAAATGGTTTACAGATTGTGAGTAGAAATGCGAAGATCACTCCTACTAAAATTGGGCAGTTTGTTACGCTTTGGAAACGATTAAACAATGGCCCAATCCAGCCTTTTGATGTTTCGGACAGTTTTGATTTTGTAATCATCAATGTGCGTTCTGAAAATCAAATTGGGCAGTTCATTTTCCCAAAAAAAGTATTGATTGAAAAAGACGTTTTTACCACTCCTTCCAAAGAAGGAAAAAGGGCCATTCGGGTGTACCCTTTATGGGACAAACCTTTGAGTAAGCAAGCCCTCAAAACACAGCAATGGCAATTGGATTACTTTCTAGCGATTGATGAGGTCGGTAAAACGGATGTACAACGCGCCAAAAAGCTGTATTCAAAAGCCTAAACCTAATCTTCAAAGAAGCTAAATAAGGAGTATGGATTTGTCTTATTGACGGGCTTCGTCTATCTTCCTGTCATCGTCCCATTAGCTTGGACGCATTTGATTCTATTCTACTAAAGAAATGCTTATGAAAAAATCATCGGTACTGAATATAGCGGCTTACTTTGTGCTGCTCTTTTTGGGCTTTTTACCAACGGCCAATGCACAAAAGGCCGTTCCTGTATTCGAAAATGGCGAAGCACAGATTGTTCCCGCCTTCAACGATCCTGAAAAATGGATTCGACATGACCTTTGGGTTGAAACTGAATTTGACACGGATGGAGACGGCAAACCAGACCGTATGCATGTGGATGTTACCCGTCCGTACCAAACCGATACAGAAGGTTTAAAACTGCCGATTGTTTACGAATCGAGCCCGTACTTTGCCGGAACCGCTTCTTTGGCTGACGGTGTATTATGGAACGTTAAACACGAATTGGGCGCTACCCCACCTGCAAGGGTAAACCCTACAGTAACGCGCAGAGGCGAGCGACCAATCATTTCAAATTCTCAGATTAGAACTTGGGTGCCGCGCGGCTATATCGTGGTGCATTCTTCCTCTCCGGGCACAGGCCTTTCTCAGGGCTCTCCTACCGTGGGTGGCGACAATGAATCATTAGCACCCAAAGCGGTGATTGACTGGCTGAACGGAAGAGCAAAAGGCTACACCAGTCCTGACGGAAATGAAGAAGTAAAAGCATTTTGGAGCACTGGAAAAGTGGGCATGACGGGTACTTCCTACAATGGAACATTGCCATTGGCAGCTGCTACCACGGGTGTTGAAGGTTTGGAAGCCATCATTCCTATTGCACCGAACACCTCCTACTACCATTATTATAGATCAAATGGCTTGATTAGATCTCCGGGAGGCTATTTAGGCGAAGACATTGATGTGCTTTATGATTTCATTCACAGCGGTGATGAATCGAAACGTGCTTATAACAATAAGGCCGTAAGAGACACGGAAATGAAGAACGGCATGGACAGAATCACGGGTGATTACAATGACTTTTGGGCAGGCCGTGATTACTTGAATGATATGGGGCCAATGAAGGCTGCTTTACTGATGTCGCATGGTTTTAACGATTGGAACGTGGTGCCAGAGCATAGCTTACGTATTTCTGAAGCCGCCAAGGCAAAAGGCATTCCTACTCAAATATATTACCACCAAGGCGGACATGGTGGGCCTCCCCCTATGTCGATGATGAACCGTTGGTTTACGCGCTATTTACATGGCGTTCAAAATGGAGTAGAAAATGATGCGAAGGCTTGGATTGTCAGAGAAAACGACCCCAATGACAAGCCCACTGCTTATGCCGATTACCCGAATCCAGAAGCCAAACCTGTACAGTTCTTTTTGTCGAAAGGTGCTCCAAAAGCAGGTGGCATCAGCACAAAACGTTTGGCTAATCAAGGCAAAGAGACTTTGGTAGATAATTACTCTTTCTCAGGCTCCACTTTAGCCCAAGCCGAAATCACCGACCACAGATTGCTCTACGTTTCTCCAGTACTTACTGCGCCAGTGCATATTTCTGGTACCGTGAAGGTTTCCATTAAACTAGCGAGCAGTAAACCAGCCGCCAACCTTTCCGTTTGGTTGGTTTCCTTACCATGGACAGAAGGTAGAAACTCTAAAATTACCGACAACCTGATTACCCGCGGTTGGGCCGATCCTCAGAACTATAAATCATTAAGAGAAAGTGAGCCTTTGGTACCGGGTAAATTCTACGAAATGTCTTTTGAATTGCAGCCTGACGATCAAATCATTGCTGCTGGACAGCAAATTGGCGTCATGATTATGTCTTCCGACCGTGAGTTTACGCTTTGGCCAGCACCAGGCACCGAACTCACCGTTGATTTAGACGGCACCAGCATTTCCATTCCTATTGTAGGTGGCACAGCCGCTTTTGAAAAGGCAGTGAAGAAGTAATGAGTACTGTGTAATTGGTATTGCGTAAAAAAGATTAAAGCCCGTTTCTTCTGGTAGAAGGAACGGGCTTTTTTATTGGGTATCTCACTAATCCTCGTTTGCAACAATGATTTCAGAATAAGTCAAATTCACCTCTGCGTCACTCCGCGCTCCGTGCGGTTTAATGATCGTTCTGTATTGCTGAAAAACCCCGAGGCTTCGCGGGCTTACAGGGCAGCAAGCTTATTTGGTCAAAAAACATCAACTACAGAATGTTCAACACTAAGTCATTCCGTAGGAATCTTTTCACGACCCACAAATCAATTCCCTCTGTGTTTCTGGAAAAGACCTTTACAAGGTGACTGTTCTAGGCGGTAAACTATAAAACAAGCTATTCAGTGGCAGCCAAAATGGTTAAAACCATTGCTCAAAACATTCATTCCTATAGCCCACGGTTTAAACCGTGGGCTATGTGTTCCCCCTGCCTATCTCAACCGTTTTAACGGTTTCTACTGATAGACCGAGACATTCCGCCCTAACTATTCTTCTTCACCAACAAGCCACCTAAGGATGGAAAACGATATAGTCATCAGAACACCCTCATAGCCTGCACTATCCTCTCTTGTTATTGCCATTAAGTCCAGTTAACATATTATTCATTTAGCAATAGGAAATTTCTATATTGCTATTTGTCAGTTTATTATGCTTATTACAGGTCATAAACCCTGATTTTTTGCTAAAACTATAGGGCAATTGCCAACAAACACTACCTTCCATAAATTTACTGTGCTTTATGCATAGTCTGGTACGGCAAGGTGTTTTTACATAAAAGCAAAAAGTACAGCTTATGGGTGACGGTTGTCATTGAGTGTATTATTAATACTAAAAACTAAGAGATATGAGAAATGCCTTATGTTATGTACTCCTCTTTATTATTATTTCCTGTAAGCAAGAAGAAGTATTAGTCATTAATGATGAACCGAACGCTGCTTTCCCTTTAGTATTGTCAGTTAACGACATCGTTCCCGGTGAAATTCAGCTTACTAGTATCAAATTGCATCCTTCTTCAGAAGGTGGAATATACTTGGCAGGTTACAGCTCAGGAGTGAATATTAGTGATAAAGGACAACTTAACTGGCAAATCAATGAGAGAGTCTTCCATGACAACAATACAAAAGAAGTAGTCAGGCATGACATTAATGATAAAGATGTAAGAATATTTCAAATCAATAATATCGGGAAAGATCAACTGTTATATAGTTTTTCAAATGACCACGGTATACTAGGATCTTCCAGCTTGATCCGGATGGGTACTTCTCTTTACTTTTATTGGAGGACAGGACAACCAGGATATGAGCAAGTTGTCAATATCGCATCTCTGAATTCAGAGGGCCAATTAAACTGGAAGAAAGAAATTGACTTTGCGGATTATGTTTATGAAGATATCGTAGCACATAACGGCTTTTTGTTTGTGACGTATGGTGACCGTAATAATCTAACCAGGGTTAATGGTATTTCGGTGACCATTCTTAATGACTCAGGAGATATCGTTAACGATTTTGAGTTGACAACAGATTTGGCAGATTGGAATATCGCTGAAACGTTTGTAGAAATACAAGCAGACGATGGTTACATTTATTCCAATACCGCCAAAAATGATTCTGGGCTATTGCGCAAAAGCAGAATCGCAAAATATACGTACGGTGGCGAATTAGTGAGTGAGGTTGAGGTTCTTTATTCCAAAGATTTTCATGTTGTTGACAAGCAAGTATATACCGTTGGTAATGAATATGAAATTGACCCTGACACACGCAAAGGTCACCCATTCGTTATACACTTAGATGAAAATTTAAACGTTTTGAACATCAGGAAATTCGATAACATCGAGACCAGTTGGAATGCAATTACGGTTTCTAATGATGTGGTCTATTTCTATTTTCACACATATACATGGAATCCTGAATCACCTCTGGCACCTGATAGCCTATATATAGATACGTTAACGTTCAAATAAGGGGAGTATCAATTTTCAATGCATCCAATTCTCAACTGAGTGTAGTCTGCAACTAGGCTTTCCCACTAATCCTCTGGTCTTAGCGAGACGCTATCACTAGCGGGGTAATAGCCTACAAAATGGTTAAAACCATTGCTCAAAACATCCATTCACATAGCTAAGGATTTAAACCTTGAGCTATGTGCTCCCTTTCCAATTTCAACCGTTTTAACGGTTTCTACTGATAGACCGAGACTATTCTGCCCTTATTGATCTCACTTTGGTCTTCGCCTCTCCCTTAAATCCGAATTGTCATTGAAAAACTAACAGATGTAGATTTGAGTTTAAGAATAATGAATAGTTAAAAAACTGCCTAGAACACCGAATATGGCCAATTGAAAAATGGAATAGAAAATTAAAAAATCCGGCATGTGTTCAACCGAAAGGATAATGCTAATTTGCACGCAACGAGCCATATAAAAGACCGCTAGCCACTAGCAAATTAAAACATTGTGAATGAACGAAATCAGAAGGTTTATTGAAAATATAACTCCAATGAACGACTCTGATTGGCTGTTTTTTTCTTCAAAGCTGCAAGAAGTAAAACTCAAAAAACATTCTATTCTATTAAATTCTGGAGATGTTGAGAATCATTTATCCTTTATATCAAAGGGAATAGTCCGACTGTATATACCAAGAGAGGAAAGTGATTTAACTTTTGGCTTTGTATTCGAAAATGAGTTTGTCACAGCTTACGATTCATTTTTAACACAGGTTCCTTCCGAATATCAAATTGAAACATTGGCCGAAACAGTTCTTTGGAAAATTTCTCTCGAAGACTTACAAGAAGTTTATGAAAGGACAAGCAGTGGAAACATTATCGGACGTAGAATGGCTGAAAACATGTTCTTACTAAAATCTAAAAGAGAACTTTCTCTATTGAGCAAAACAGCAGAAGAAAGATATTTGGATTTGTTCTCCAGCCGTCCAAAGTTACTACAGCAAATTCCATTAAAATATATTGCCTCGTACATTGGTGTTACTCCACAAGCATTGAGCAGAATAAGGAGGCGCATTACTTAACTTGGGTTCATTGTATCCACCTAAGTGTTTTCTGAAATTTGTATTTCATACTTCAGAAAAACATGAAACCACTAATTCTACTTTTACTAAGTTTTACAGTCTCGATTTTTGTAATTAAAATCATCAAAACAGAGTATGATTTTGCCTTATCCGCAAGAATTGCAATGTCGATAATGCTTCTTTTTACAGCCATTGGACATTTTGCCTTTACGAAAGGAATGTCAATGATGATACCTGAATTTGTTCCTTTTAAAGAAAGCGTAGTTTACTTAAGCGGAATATTTGAAATTCTGTTAGCATTAGGTTTACTAATTCCTAAATTTCAAACAGTATCTGGGTGGGCACTTGTTATTTTTCTCCTGCTAATGTTACCAGCCAATATATATGCTTCTATGAACAAAGTGAATTACCAAAAAGGGACATTTGAAGGAAATGGTCTTACTTATTTGTGGTTTAGAATCCCATTACAATTCCTGTTTATTGTATGGACGTATATAAGTGCAATCAAAAGTAATTTCTAAGAGTATCAAGTCAGGGCTAACAAGGTATAGAGATACTAAGGGTTAAACATCAAGCCCAAAGGACAGCTCAAGCCTTAAAAAAATTCTCAACGTGTTCTTTACCAATGGGTCAAGAATCATAACACGATGTTTTTCGGAAAATTAAGTATTCATTCAGGTGAATGAGTAATTAAAAAGCTACGTTTATACTGGCGTATCATTTATATAGGTAAATAAAAAATTTCAAGGATATACGTCACTTTTGTGACTAATACATAACGTGGGCACTAATTGGAAAACATAAAATGACAAAAATCTATTTCATAATAATTCTTCTTTTTACAGTAAACAGAGTTGTATCCCAAAATTTATACGAAGAAAAGGGGTTTGGCAGTTCAATAATTCTAAAATCTGAAATTTTACAAGAAGACAGAGATATTCAAGTTTTCTTACCTCTTAACTACAACGGGAATTCAAAAAAGTATCCAGTTCTTTATGTGTTAGATGCCCAGCGCTATTTCTTAAATGGCATCGCATTTCAACAAAACCTTACTTGGCAGGAAATTGCCCCAGAATTCATTGTTGTTGGAATTAATACTGACCCGGTAAAAAGACGTAATTTATTTTATGAAGAGTCTTCTAAGTTCATCCAGTTCCTAGAAGAGGAACTGATTCCTGAAATAAACTCAAAATACGAAACACTCAATGAGCGAATTTATTTTGGATGGGAAATGGCAGCGGGACTCGGTGTTCAGATATTTGCGAACAAACCTTATCTTTTTAAAGGTTTTCTTTTATCAAGTCCTACACATATATCAAAAGATCGCTTAGAAAGCGTAAGCAAAATGTTGAAAACTAATACGCAAAATGAGTTAAAGCTATACACGGCATTAGGAACTGTTGAAAATTGGGCAACAGAATCCATGTCTTCCTTAGATTCTATTTTTCAAAGGCATCCAGCAAAAAACGTACAATGGAAATACAATCTTTCAGATAAAGAGAATCACTACACAACTCCGTTGACTACTATAAATGAGGGGTTGAAACTATTTTTTAGTGACTATGGACCAATCCGATTTTATTCAATTAATGAGTTCTTAGATTTTGGTGGTATTAAAAGACTTAAAGAACACTATCAAGATAGAGGTAGAAAATATCAAATTTCAGAAGAGATTCACGCTGACACAAAACACTATCTTTTGTTACAAGCTCATAAAGAAAACAATTTTATAATATTTAAGGAGCTAGTATCGGAAATGGATGGGAAAAAATTCATTAAAAATTACTATCGACAAGCTAGCTGGTTCAGTAGGTTTTCTAGTTTTTATCTTGACAATAATAAATTGGAAGACGCTCTAGAAATTTTAGAATTAGGGCTCGAAAAATTTCCCAATACTTCAATTTTACAAAATGAGATGGGAAATTATTTTAAGCATGGTGGAGAACTAAAAAAAGCAGAGAAATGGTATAAAGAAGCCATTGCTACTGCAAGAAAAAATAGAGAGCCTGAATTATCTATGTATCTAAAAAACTTAGAGTCATTACAATAAGACGTCACTCGGCACAACCGAGCGACTGGCTGTAGTAGCCTATAAAATGGTCAAAACCATTGCTTCAAACATTCATTCCCATCGCCCAGGGTTTAAACCGTGGGCTATATGCTCCCCTACCAATTTCAACCGTTTTAACGGTTTCTACTGATAGACCGAGCATTCCATTAATCCTCATTTGTAACGAAGATTTAAGCCAAACTCACTGAGGCATAGTATTACTACATCTCGTTCTAACCTTATCATCTCGCCTTCTTTTACTCTTAGCGAGACGTTAAAGCTAGTAGAACCTATATACTGATAAAGAAATTTTAATAAATTACATGAGCTTTATTAAGCGTAAAAGAGCATTGAGATAACATTGAGCATACTGAAGTGAAATGAATACCTCCCAATTTTTTGAAAAGATAAGAACCTACTATAATATTTCTGAACAAGCAGAACGGGCTTGGGAAAGGCTTTTACAACAAAAGGAGTATAGAAAAGGCGACAATGTTCTTAACATTGGACAACACCCCAAAAAAATGTCCTTCGTTGTAAGTGGACTACTTTCGCAGCATTACATTGGAGAAAATGGAGATGCAGTAATAAAGTATTTTTTTCCAGAACAGCGAATAGCTGCTTCGTTGAGTGCGATGTTGGCTAACAAGCCAAGTGAGTTTTCCATTACCGCACTTGAAGACACCACCGTTCTGGAGTACGACTTTTTTGAGTTTAGAAAGTTGTTTGACCCTTTTCCAGATTTGGCTCGTTTTTACATTGCCTACAACGACCTTCATTGGATCATAGAAAAGGAGCCACTAGAAATTACTTTTAGAACAGAAACTGCGGCTAAAAGATATGACGACTTTCTTCAAAAGTACCCAACATTGGTTCAACGCATTAAAAAACATCACATCGCTTCTTACTTGGGCATTACCCCAACACAATTGAGTAGAATACTTCTTACCAACAAGTAATTTTTTTCACTTTCTCAACATATGTAAAAGTTTAAATCCACTGGTTGCCAAATCTTTGTGTCATCATTAACAACTAAAAAATAAAAAGATGGCAACAAAAGTTTTTATTAACCTACCGGTAAAGGATCTCGACAGATCTATGACATTCTTTAAAGATTTGGGCTTCAGCTTTAACCCTCAATTTACCGATGAAAATGCAGCAAGTATGATAGTGAGCGAAAACATATTCGTAATGCTGCTTACAGAAACGTATTTCAAAACATTTACCAAAAAACCAATTAGCAATGCAAAAGAAAGTACGGAAGTACTTATAGCATTGGACACAAATTCAAGGGATGAAGTCCAACAGATTGTTGCAAAAGCCCAAGAGTTAGGTGCTACTATTTACAATGAACCGCAAGACCACGGCTGGATGTACCAACACAGTTTTGCAGACTTAGATGGACACCAATGGGAGTTTGCATACATGGACATCACACAATTTCCAAATGAATAACCTTAAACCTTATTAAAATGAAAAAGAATAGAATAATTTTTTGGATCACAACAAGCATCATCTTTTTGTGGGAAGGACTGATGCCACTAAGTACCTTACTATTTGCGCCCGAATACATTAATGCAGGCACAAAACCTTTAGGCTATCCTGACTATTTCGCTTATGTATTAATCATCTGCAAAGTATTGGGAGCAATAGCCATTATGCTACCAAAATTACCAAACAAATTGAGAGAATGGGCTTATGCTGGTTTAACATTTAACCTAATATTTGCTGTAATCAGCCACATTGTGGTAGACGGGAACATCGGCTACATTTTAACTCCTGTAGCAATCGGTGGCATACTTGCAGCCTCATACATTTATAACTTAAAAATGAAAACAAATGGCTAAGACAGACTATAGAACAATTGAAGAGTATCACAAAGTGTTTAGTGGCGACACACTAGAAAGAATGCAAACAATTAGGGAACTGGTGCACAAAGTTGCACCAGAAGTTGAAGAGGTAATCAGCTACCAAATTCCTGCTTTCAAGTTAGGCGACAAATATCACTTAATTTACTATTGTGCTTTTCCCAAACACCTAACCATATCAAGTCCTTGGAGCGAAGCAATGCTGAAAGAATTTGAAGTAGAATTGAAAGATTACAAAGTTTCAAAGTCGGCTATTCAACTTCCGCTAGGCAAACCTTTGCCCTTAGATTTAATAAAAAGAATTTTAGAGTTTAGGAAAAAGGAATTTGAAGCAAGAAAGAAGTAAAAACTGCCTAAAACAAAGTATTGCCACGGTGGGGGCTGACAGAAGTAACTGATCAGTTGCGCTGCTATCAGCTTTTGTTTATACATTCGGCTGACGATGCTCAAAGTCCCCCATTGCGGCAATGGCAGAAGTAAATACAGCTAAGCAAAGAGCTGCTATTCAATAGTGAAAGTCACATTAGAAAAACAACGTGGAAACGACAAACAAAAAAATAGATAAGGCACTCATTGACAAGTTGTTTCTTTTAATTCCATCAGGCACAGTTGAAATGAGAGATGACAGAACCAAAGAAGCTTGGTTGTCCGAAATAGACTCATTCAAACTATCGAAATTTCTAGTGACGCAAGAGTTATATGAAGCAGTAATAAAAGAAAACCCGTCAACATTCAAGGGAGAGAAATTACCTGTTGAAACCGTTTCGTGGATTGATGCGGTAAATTTCTGTAATGAACTATCTGAATCTTTAGCAAAAGATAAATGCTATACTATTGACTTAGCAACTGAAAGTATAACCTTTAATTCAAAGGCAAATGGGTTTCGGTTACCAACAGAAGCTGAATGGCAATATGCTTGTCAAGCAGGAACTAAAGAAATCAGGCACGGTGAATTGAGTAACATTGCTTGGTTTAAAGCTAACTCAAATAACCAAACTCAAACAGTTGGACAAAAGAAGCCTAATGAATGGGGACTTTATGATATGCTAGGTAATGTTTGGGAATGGTGTTCAGACATCTATGACGAATCTGTTTATGGGTCTTATCGCATTTTTCGTGGTGGCGGTTGGTGCGACCAAGAAAGGAGCGTTATGGCAACCAATAGAAGAAGGAGTCATCCAATAAAGTTTAAAATTGATGACCTTGGGTTTAGAATTGCGCAAAACAAATAGCACCCCACTAACCCTCATCTATAATGATGATTTAGGTCGACCCATCTTAAAAAACCTAACGCACTCTTCTGAACTGTCATTCAGGGCAAACGAGCGCACTCACATTCCCATGGATTAAACCGTGTCTCATGTCCTCCCCTACGGTCCGCAAAGCTGAGAAAATGCAATCGCCATTGTACAAATTATCACCAAACTTTTAACTTTAAATTTGAGTACTATACAAAGGTTAGCGGTCACAATAAATGAGTTTTAAACTTTGAATAAAACAACAGACATAAGGAAGGTTTTTATGCCGTTTCAACCTGCCACAAGGTTTGAACCTGAATTTACACTCTATAAAGAACATCTACCCGATTCAAGACTGGCTCCTTATATCTATTACTACTGGGAGTTTAAAACTATTAAGCCTTTACTAAATGGCCTAGAGTATAGAGTTGTACCTAATGGTTGTATAGATATTTATTTTGAGCTACAACAGCCCAGCAAAAGCATTGTAACCGGATTTAGCGATAAAAGCTCTAGTGTAACATTACAAAACGAATTTCATTATTTCGGCATTTGCTTTATGCCATCCGTTTTTCCCTTGATTTACAATATCAATGCAACAGAACTTACAAACAGGTACTTCGATTTAGGTTTGGTAGCACCAAACACCGCTAATTTTATTACAAATGAATTAGACGCAGAGCTTAGCTCGTCAAGAATAATTGATTCACTAAATACTCATTTTTTGAATTTGACGAATAGTAAAGCTTTTAGAATTGACTATAGATTGCTTGACGCTATTGATTTAATCTTTAAAACAGGTGGGAACTTATCCTTAGACGCTGATCTTAAAACTGGTTTAAGCCAAAGACAGCTTAGACGGTTGTTCAATTTTTATATTGGTAATAACCCAAAAACATTCTGCAAAGTAGTCCGCTTTCAAAGCTTTCTACAAAAAAATACAATCTTAAAAGTAGCCGCATCAAACTTCGACTATCTTGATTATGGCTATTATGACCAGTCTCATTTTATAAAGGAATTTAAAACCCTATTCGGAAAAACGCCCCGTCAAGCTTATTGAATAGAATAAGTATGTCCGATTTTTACTATTAATAAAATAGTGGCGATGCGACCTTTACACTGTTATACAATAGCAATAAAAGGTATGAAGCAAACAACTCTATTCTCTATTACTGTATGCTTAGCAGCTAATTTATTTTTACAAACGGGCTTAAAAACCAAAAATCGACAAACCATGAAAATGAATGCAGGCGTAATCACTAGCAAACTGGCCGAAACAAAGGATTTCTATACCAAAACCTTAGGGTTTGGTGTCACATTTGAAAATGATTTTTACCTTTTGTTACACACGCCAAATAAAGAAGCCGAAGTCAGTTTCTTACTTCCAAACCACCCAAGTCAGCAGCCCCTTTTTCAACAACCATTTCAAAATCAAGGTATGTATTTGACCATTGAAGTAGATGATGTAGACAACATTTATCAAGAATTGAAAAGAAAAGGTGTAGAAATAAAAATTGACATTCGAGATGAGCCTTGGGGCGACAGGCATTTTGCTATTCAAGACCCAAATGGAATTGGGATTGACATTGTGACCTATGCGGAACCAGAAGAAAAATAGCAAAAGTATTTCTGACAAAGATTTAATAGCTAGTTAGTCACGCTCTCAGGTTTAGCCTTATGACTAGTTATTTTGACTTAATGATAGAATTTGTCGGAATATACCCTGTTAAATGTTGTCATCACCCCCCTAGTATATACTGTAATCATATGAAATTTGTAAACATATAGTTCGCGATCATATCGTAAAGGTGCCGAATTGACGCTATTTCCGATAACCGCTCTTAATGACTTTAGGAATTCTATAACAATGAAATATGATGATTAGAGGTATAAAAATCACTAAAAATCTGGGAATTGCATTTGTACTGTTCTTAGGTTTTGCTTGCTCGCAACAGAAAGGCCTTGTTGATGACCTACAATCTTTCACTACTACGCTTGATGTTCATCTTGAGGCCATTGCCAAAGGTAATCTTGAACAGCTTGCCCCTACTGTTTCTGAAAGTGTAATTATGATTGGCCCAGATGGGAGAAAGTATGATGGCAAAGATGCCTTTATGGATTTACACAAAAATTGGTTTGCATCAAGCAACTGGAAATGGGACGGAAGAATATTGAAAACTGAAAGTAGCGACTCATTGGGATTTGGGCTTGTGCAATATAAATACACCGAAAACGACTCAGCAGGTCACATTACGCTTGAAAGCAATGCATACTTAATACTTGTTTTCAAGAACTCAGCCCTTGGGTGGCAACTAACGCATGATCAAAACACCTCAATACCAACAATTAAATAATTAAAAGTGTACAGTTAAAAATCTAACAAAATGACAAACAAAGAAATTGTAAAGCAATTACTCAATGCTTTTTTGAAGCACGATGTTGAAAAAGCACTTTCATTTATGAGTGCTGATGTAAAAATGGGTTGGCCAGGCTTTTTCGACCTAGAACCTGGCAAAGAAGCTATTCGGGAATTTTACTTAGACATTCCCCAAATGGTATCTAGTAAAATCGGTGAATTCATAGAAGAAGGCAATACTGTGGTAGGCACTGGAATGGTTACCGCAAAGCACCAAGATGGCTCACTTAAGAACAGTTTCTTTTGTGACATCTACAAACTTGAAAATGGAATGGTGAGCGAAATACAAAGCTATATGGTCTTTGAAGCTAAGAAGGAAGAAGCCTAAATAACTAAGTACAAAGCCAATCTAAAATCGGGAATCAGCATGACTTTCAAGTGTAGAATAGTTGTGCTGGTTTACGAAAGAAACATTGTTGAATCGTAGATAAGGAGAGTATAAGTTATTGTGAAAAAGAAACGATCATCAGTGACCATACCTATAAACTTATACAAACCTGACACGCAATGATTTTAAGTGTCGAATACAGCAAATGTAAACTATAAGCGAAATGTTGAACTCTACTAAAGGTCTTATCTTCATTCCTGACATCAGCGGATTCACCAGTTTCGTTAAAAAAGTGGAGATTGAACATAGCCGGCTGATTGTAGAGGAACTACTAGAAGTTTTGATAGATACCAATGAGATGGAACTCATTGTTTCCGAAATCGAAGGAGATGCTATCCTATTTTACAAATTTGGTGAAAAGCCGAACTTAAAAGTGGTTCACCAACAAGTGAAGAAGATGTTCACGGCATTCCACAAAAGCCTGATGGCTTATGTAAGCAGAAAATATTGTCAGTGCGAAGCTTGTCTCTCGGCCTCGGACCTTACGCTAAAAGTGATTACTCATTATGGCGAGTTTACAGAATACAATGTAAAAAACTTTAGTAAACTCATTGGAAAAGATGTTATCGTGGCCCATGAGCTACTCAAAAACGACATTGACCATCATGAGTATTGGTTGGTTTCGGAAGGGCTATTTAAAAAGAGTGAAATGCAATCGGAAACGGTAGGTTCTATTATTTGGACGGGGGGACAGAAAACTACAAAAGATGAAAACATCCCTTTCCACTATTCATCATTAGGATATTTAAAAAGCAAAATATCAGTTGAAACACCTAAGAAACCCAACCTACAAACCAAAAGGAAAGTGATTTCCATTTCTAAGACATACAATACTGATTTGATTACCTTATTGCATGCCACAGCCGATTTTACCTATAGAAATCAATGGGTGAATGAAGTAAACAGTGTTGAAGTACAAAACCATTTTCTTCCGCGGATCGGTATGCGCTGTGTAATGAATTTACCCCGTAAAAAAGTAACAATCATTGCCAATCATTACATATTCGGTGAGCATAAAATTGAATTTAGTGAAACAGAAGAGAGCACAGGTTGGCTCTCGTACTATACACTGGAAAAACTAGAAGACTTTAGAACCCTACTTACATTCAACTACTACATTAATGACCAGTTGTTTTCGGGGTTTCTTTTCAAACTTCTAAAACAAGCCAGACTAAAGAAGATCACAGAGAAGTCGCTAACAAACCTAGAGGGACTTGTAGAAAAACTGGGAGACTCCATTAGAATAAAGGCTCAATAATGAACAGCATATCCCCATCCATTATATAGGATGAATGTGCTAAAAATAAGACTTACAGAAAGCAGAGAGTTCATTACTCTCAGCTTAGTGTTTCTTAAAAAATATTCTAAACATGAAACAAACTCAAAATATCTCAAAAACAATCGCGGTAATGTCAATGTCTCTTGACGGCTTTGTCGCTGACAGCAATGATGGTGTGTCCGAAGTCTTTGATTGGTATTTCGCTGGCGATATAGAGGTCGAAGCTGGTGGAGCAGATGCCATGACCTTTCGCCTATCACACCCTAGTGCCGAGCATTATAAAAATCTTGTGAGTGAATTAGGCGCAGTCCTCACAGGTAAACGCACCTTCAATGTTGCTCAAGGATGGGGCGGAAATCACGGTTGGGGTCCTGCATTCGTACTGACCCATTCTGTACCTAAGGGTTGGCCAAAGCCTAATTCTAATGTCCATTTTGTTACTGACGGTCTCGAGTCTGCAATTGAGCAAGCTAAAGCAGCGGCAAATGGAAAAGCAGTTGGAATTCATGGTGCTGACACCATCCAGCAATGCCTGAACGCAGGCCTGCTTGATGAGCTACATATTGACATTACAGCAGTTCTTCTTGGTTCGGGTGTTCGGCTTTTCGAGCATCTTGAAAACACCCCATCCACCCTTGGTGACCCTATCGTAATATCAGGAAAAGGGGTCACTCATCTGCGTTACCCAGTAATCAAGAAATAAGCCATTAAAAGAAACACAATGTTAACCTACGTACACCCGAAATTACCCATGCGAGACAAAACCCAATCAAAAAATTACTACCTAAATCAATTGGGCTTTGTGGAAGTGAGCGACTATGGAGATTATCTAATTCTGTCTAAAGACAATATAGAAATTCACTTTTTCGAATTTAAGGAGCTCAAACCAAGAAAAAACTATGGACAAATTTACATCAGAACGAATGATATTAACGAACTCTATCAATTTCTAATTGACAACAATACCACCATACACCCCAATGGTAAATTGGAGATTAAGCCTTGGGGACAAAAAGAGTTTTCAGTACTCGATCCTGATGCTAACCTTATAACCTTTGGGCAAAGTATTGAATAAGAAAGAACATCTCAATTCAAAAATTTAGGGCTACCGCTGCTTCGGCAGCACATAGCATTTAAATAAAGTTAAAACCAGTAAAGAAACACGAATACAGTCAGTAAGGAGTATTATTTAAAATCAAAAATTAAAATCATGAGTAAAATTTTCTTTGATAATGGAATCTCGCTTGATGGATATTTCGCAGGCGATAACAGAAGCCCTCAAAATCCAATTGGTGATGGCGGCACTTCAATTCACAATTGGATGTATAAGCAAAAAGCATTTTTCAAAGCCCTTGGAATGGAAGGCGGAGAAGAAGACGGTATAGAAAGTAAGCTGATAGAGGACACATTTGCAAGAACTGGCGCTTACATAATGGGGAAAAACATGTTTAATGAAGGCGAAGTGAACTGGCCAGAAGATCTTTATAAAAGAGATGTATATGTTCTAACACATGAAGAAAGAGAGCCTTGGGTTCAAAAAGGAACAACTACCTTTTACTTTATCAATGACGGGATAGAAAGTGCCTTGGAAAAAGCAAAGCAATCTGCCAACGGAAAAGACATAAGAATACAAGGTGGCGCAGAAACCATACAGCAATTTCTTAACTTAGGCTTAGTAGATGATTTCATTCTCCATATCACTCCAATAATCTTAGGCAGTGGTATTCGTTTGTTCGACAGCATTGACAAAAGTGTCTTTGATTTAAGTATTGAAGAAGTAATACCTTCAAAACTGACTACACATATTAAATACAAGCTGATAAATAAGCGCTAGACAAAACATGGAAAAGAGCAAACTACTTCAGATGAATAATATGGGGATCGTTGTAGAGAACCTCGACAATGCAATATCCTTTTTTACAGAAGTAGGCTTAAAACTCGAAGGGCGAGCCATTATCGAAGGTGAATGGGCTGGAAAAGTAACCGGACTTGGAAATCAGTCTGTTGAAATTGCAATGATGGTTACACCCGATGGGCATAGCCGACTGGAGATTTCTAGGTTTATCTATCCCAAAACCATATCAGACCATCGAACAGCACCTGTCAATTCTCTTGGTTATTTACGTATCATGTTTACTGTGAACAACCTTGATGAGTTGGTATCCCGACTCATAAGACTAGGTGCTGAGCTCGTTGGTGAAGTGGTTCAATACGAAAATTCATACAAGCTCTGTTACATTCGAGGAGCAGAAGGATTGCTTGTTGGGCTTGCCGAGCCGCTAGAGTAAATCTATTTAACCCCAGTATAACAGAACCTGACCGAAGACCTGAATAGCAAAATGTATGAATAAAGCACTGAAGGGTGTTCTTCATAAATAATCAGTGAACGACCAAGGCCATGTTATAACTACTTCATTCCATTACATATGATTTACATAACTCAAATCATTTACATTCAACCGGGTAAAGAAGACGCATTTCATGATTTTGAGGATGTAGTCATACCACTGATTTCTAAATACAATGGGCAATTATTACTTAGGTTACGCCCTTCTGATGTGAGTGTAATTGAAAGAAATATTGAAACACCATACGAGATTCACATTGTAGAATTTACAAGTCAAAAAGATTTTGATAATTTTAAATCAGATGAAGAAAGAAACAAGGTTTTGCACTTGAAAGAGCAATCCATAAAATCTTCAATACTAATACAAGGTGAAAAGTTGTGAGTATTAGAAAACAATCGCTACTAGTTAAGCTAACCATTTGTCTTCTTTTCTCCCCTTATCTGTCTAATTTAAAAGAAGGTCAATGAAAACCCCTCAACAACAAATAATAGGAAGTTGGAAACTGAATAATTTTGAATTAAAAAATCTGACTGTAAACAAATCTATTTTTCCTTACGGAAAAGAGCCTATTGGGATTTTAATATTTAGTGCTGACGGTTTTATGTCTGTTTCAATAATGTCAGACAACAGAATCAACTTTGAGGTTGAATCATTGCAAATGTCGTCTGCAGAGGAAAAAATAAGTGCTATTGATACATATCTGTCATACGCTGGGAAGTGGAGAATAGAAAACGACAGAATCTATGTTGAAGTAATTACTTCTCTATTGCCCAATTGGAAAGACAAAGAACATTACAGAACATTTCAACTGAATGATAAAACACTGTCATTTCAAACCCCAAAAATGAAACAGGGAGACTTTGATATATTAGTTGAATTGGACTGGGTAAAATTTTAAAAAGACCAATTACGATGTTCTCTCCCTTAAATCCATTTTAAAAAATCGCTCACCCCTTAAATGGCATGAAAAAGAAACAAACAAAACGAGTACTCAAACTCACACTTATTCTTGCTAGCATCGCCTCTTTGTTTTTCGTACCTTGGATTTTGGTTTGGGCTTGGATATTACCGCTACCAGACAGCCTTCAAGAACAGGCAAATGAAGCCCTAGATCATGGGTTTGAAGGAATTATTGTTTACGTAGATGAAGCTGGAAAACCACCAGCATTTTACGCAGCTGGCTGGCATAACAGAGAGGATAAAATCCCTGCAAATCCACATGCTCTATTCAAGCTCGCCAGTCTTAGTAAGTTATATACCGCAGTGGCCATAACAAAGCTTGTGGCTGATGGCCGCTTGTCATTGGATAAAACCCTTGCTGATTACCTTCCAGAACTTGTAGGAAGAATCGAAAATACGGATGCAATTACTTTGAAGATGATGGTGCAGCACAGGAGTGGTATTCCAAATTATACTGACACACCTAATTATTGGGCTGCCCCAAAAGAAAGCAACCAAGAAAATCTCGAATTAATACTCGATAAGCCAGCCAACTATAGGCCAGATCAGGACTATGAATACAGCAACACCAATTATTTGTTACTTGCCGAAATCATGGATAAAGTGCTGAGATATCCTCACTTTCAATTCATTCAGGAGGAAATTCTAAACCGACTTCAACTTAAAAACACTTTTGCCTCGCTTGATGGCGTGAATATAGATGATGTAATGAGTGGCTATCATGTGGGCCACCCTTATGACCTAAAAACTGACAAGCAAGGAATGTTAGCATCAGCAGAAGATGTGGGCATATTTTTAAGAGCTTTAAACGATGGGTCATTGTTTGATGCAGGTGAAAAGGACATCTATTCATCCATTTATGAATATGAACATAAAGGATGGGTGCCTGGCTACCAGAGTATTGCCAAGTATCACAAAGACATTGACACCGTAGTCATTCAATTCACAAACACTACCGATCCTAAATTGTACAACTGGAATTTAGCAGACATTATCTATAGTCGAATTATCAAAATACTCAAGCGCAAAAAAGACTCATAGCTTCTTCACAGGTAAAGGGCAACACTAACATCTGTCTATTAAGAGTAAATAGTGGACGTTTATTTTGGATTAAGGCCTTATTCAAAGGCTCCTTCTCAAACTATCCAGCAATCAAACTTTATGGAACATTAGGTGAGAAAAGAAAAGCGACCGAGAAAGAAGTCAGTCTATTAAATAGAAGAATGAAATTCACAAACGGCTTTAAGGGCAACACCTACTTGTGGAAAAACATGGAGTTTGTTAGAGAAATAAAGTTCACAAAAGCCGAGAAAATAAACCTTGGAATGATGACCAAGCAACTATAAGAAGAGCCCCTTCCTACTAAGGTTTCAAAAGCCTTGTTGGTAAATACTTACCTAAAACATCTCGTTCGTTAGAAAAATTGCGTCTTATTACTGGCATCTACGTCCTATACTCCAAACGCTCGTCAATCATCTAAATCAAACAATGACCAAAAAAATCTGTACAATCCTCCTAACAATCATTTCGCTTTCTGGCTGTAGCACTGATTCCATTTCATACTTTAACCAAGAACCACCTTCCAACACTCCTCAGTTGTTTGCTCCATCACTAGTGAATACAGACAGTATAGAGCTCAATATTGTTTTTAACTCTACCAACACAGAGATGTTTTTCTCAAGAATTGTAAACGGAAGCTTTATAATCCATCACACAGAATTAATAAACGGAATATGGTCTGATATAGAACCCATTCAAATGTACCCCGATAGTATTTCTATTTCAGTAGCCTGTGACCCTACAATTACACAAGATGGAAAGACAATGTACTTTCTCGGTGTTGATCCAAATAATTATACCAGTAATGTGACCACAGATGAGCTTTACACCATCCCTCCTGATATTTACAGGAGCGAAAAAGTAAATGGAAAGTGGCAATTGGCAACAAAATTAGAGTTCGGGATTTCAACAGAACATCTAGAGTCTTATCCTGTTGTTGTGACTAACGGAAGTCTATACTTCCAATCTAACCGACCAAGCACTAATGGAGGAAGAAACACCTATCGTGCAGAGTATTTAGGAGACGGTAAGTTTAGCGCTCCAGTTTATGTTAGTGTGGCTACTGAGGGACGAGAGTTAATTTCTTATGTTTCGCCAAATGAACGCTATACCATTACCAATGGCAACAATAAATTCCAAATTGCCTATAAGCAAAACGGTGAATGGTTAGCACCTATTGAAGTACCCTTGGCGTATGAAAAGGGTTGGAATTACTATTGTCCATACATGACACCAGACGAAAAGTATTTTATCTTTTCAAGAAGGTATAATAACCCCTTAAAAAAAGGTTGGGCCGGAGTTGAAAAATCAGAAGTCTATTGGGTAAGTGCAGGTGTAGTTTTTGCTTCAAAGAAAGACTAAGCTGGTAAATATCTCTCAAGCATAGCGAGCTTTGATTAAGCTAAATTTCTTCTTTTTTCTAAGGCTTTCCGTTGACTTCTTCTAATGACTGGGTAACTCAATACAGCACCTAGAATAATTAGTGTTCCGTAATAAAAACCAGCACTCATTTCTTCATTTTCACCGTAAATAATCACTGCCAGAATAATTCCATAAACAGGCTCTAGGTTAATTGTAAGGTTTACTACATAGGCCGTAATTCGCTTCATTAATTCTACTGAAGCAGAAAAAGCATATACCGTACAAACCACAGAAAGAATAAACAATAAGCCCCAGTCTCTGGTAGTAGGCAGGGCGTATATTGTGGTTTCTCCCAAAAAGAAGTGTTTGTAAAAGGGAATAAAAATGGCAATACCAATGGCTGCCGAGGCCATTTCATAAAAGGTAATAGTATACTGCGACAGTCTATGGGTCATTTTACCATTCAGTACTGAAAACAATGCAGCCATAAATGCAGAAGCCATGGCCAAGCCTAGCCCCAATGCATTGTTAAATTCGAAACGAAAGATGACATAAAGCCCACTGATTACAACCAAGCCCAAGACCACCTCAAACAGCCTGATCTTTCTCTTGTTAAATAGAGGCTCAATTAGGCTCGTCCAAAAGGTAGTAGTGGCCATTCCTGCCAAACTCACGGAAACATTAGAAACCCTAGCTGATTCGAAGAACAAAAACCAATGAGCAGCAATTATAAAACCTACCAAAATTAAAGGCGTAAGCTCAGCGCGGTTAACCTGAAATGTCTTTGATTTGAAATACATAAAACCCGCCAATACAACACTGGCCAATGCAGTTCTGTACATCACCACATCAGTAGACGGGATAGTCATTTCATTACCAAGAATTGCGGTGAAACCCCATAGAAAAACAATAAAATGAAGTTTCAAAAAGTCCTTAGAAGAGGCTTCCATTACTTAGGAACAAAGCGATAGATAGAGAAACCAAGCATAGTAAAAATAATATTAGGCATCCAAACTGCAAGCAAGGCATCCATTGAGCCTGCCTCAGCTATGCTCTTTGTAGCGATAAACAAAAGTATATAAATAAAGGCTAACAAAAAGCCCAAAGCGATCTGAAAACCAACTCCTCCCCTTGTTTTTCTAGAAGACAAAATCACACCAATAAAGGTCAGAATAATAGCGGTAAACGGAGACATAAACCTGGTCAGCTTTTCAATATGATAAATTGGAATATTGTCAGCACCCTTTTGTCTCAAGTCTTCAATATAACTATACAACTCAGGAATTGTAAGTGTTTCTTGGAGGCCTGTTTGGCTCGAAAAATCCTGAGGACTCATATTGAGTTTTATCAAAGTGTCTTCTACGTTTTCGTAACGAAACTCTTCATTTAGCTCATTAAACCTACGGATATTCCAATCTCTTAAATTCCACGAGGTAGAGGTAGAATCCCAAACAATTTGCCTAGCAGAAATCTTATAGAGCATTTTCTTATCTACTATTTCTTCCAGAGTAAAGTTACTTCCAGAGTTTCTGTAATTGTTGTAAGATCTTAGATAAACATAGGTGGTTGGGCTCACTTTAAAATGGACATCTTCACCAGAATAGACAAAGGGTTTGTCTGCAAAATATTCGTTTTCAAATTTCACCCTAAACTTATTGGCTTCAGGAATAATCCACCCTGTAAAGGCAAAGCTAATTACTGCTATAATCATTGCGCCACGTAAAAATGGCTTGAGCATTCTAGGGTAGCTCACCCCTCCTGCTAAAATGGCCACAATTTCTGTATGACTCGCCATTTTGGAGGTAACAAATACAGCAGCGATAAATACAGTAATAGGCGTAATTAAATTGGCAATATAGGGTGCATAGAAAAGAAAATACTTGATGATTAACCAAGTGCCCACTTCATTTTTTATAAAGTTTTCATTCCTTTCAGAAAAAGTAAGAATGAGCACAATGGCTACCAAAATACCCACTACAAAAAGGAAAGTTGTGAGGAACTTGGTTAATATGTACTTGTCCAGTATTTTCATTTAGAGGCGTTGAGTCACTTTTTTGACCATTTGGTTCTTCCAATCAACAAACGTGCCTGCTAATATCTGTTTTCGAGCTTCTTTAACCAACCATAAGTAAAAAGTTAAGTTATGAATACTGGCAATTTGTGCTCCCAAAATCTCTTTGCTCGTAATTAAATGTCTTAAGTAAGCTTTAGAGTAGAAAGTACTGTTATAGCCTCCCAAATTCGGGTCAATTGGGCTATGGTCGTTTTTCCACTTTTCATTACGCATGTTTAAAATACCTTCACTCGTAAACAGCATTCCGTTACGGGCATTTCTAGTCGGCATCACACAGTCAAACATGTCTACGCCCAAGGCAATTCCTTCTAAAATATTTTCAGGTGTACCTACGCCCATTAAATAGCGTGGTTTATCCTTAGGTAGAATGTCACATACAATTTCCGTATGCTCATACATCATTTCGGCTGGCTCACCAACAGATAGCCCTCCAATGGCATTTCCTTCACGTTCAAACGAAGCTATGGTTTCAGCCGACTTCACCCTTAAATCTTTATAAGTACTCCCCTGCACTATCGGAAAAAGCGTTTGGCTATAACCATACTTTCCCTCGGTAGCATCAAACCTGTCGCAGCAGCGCTTAAGCCAACGATGCGTCATTTCCATAGACTTGCGCGCGTATTCATAGTCACAAGGGTACGGAGTACACTCATCAAAAGCCATCATGATATCCGCTCCGATTGTGCGCTGAATATCCATTACACCTTCTGGGCTAAAAATATGCTTAGAACCATCAACGTGTGACTTGAAGGTTACGCCCTCTTCTTTAATTTTTCTGGTACCTGAAAGCGAATAAACTTGGTAACCACCACTATCCGTTAAAATTGGCTTGTCCCAACCATTAAATTTATGAAGTCCGCCAGCGGCTTCAATTACTTCTAACCCTGGCCTTAAGTACAAATGATATGTATTCCCTAAAATGATTTGCGCCTGAACATCATCTTTCAATTCGCGCTGATGTACCGCTTTAACAGACCCTGCAGTGCCTACAGGCATAAAAATAGGTGTTTCAATTACACCATGGTCTGTGGTTATTTCCCCCGCTCGGGCCTTCGATTGTTTGTCTACTCCAGCTAAATTAAACTTCATTCCTCATTTTTGATCGCACAAAAATAGCAGGAATCATTTATTCTTATTTCATTCAAGCATCATTTCGTTTTCTGTGAGTTTAGAAATTATCTTTTGGTCCGTATTTATTCTGTCTACAGCTATTCAACTGTACTATCACTGGGTATATTTTAACCTGTTGCCAAAGCACTCCTCTATCAGTAATAAAGAGGTTTATCAATCACCAGTATCAATAGTTGTTGCCGCCAGAAACGAGGCAAAACTTTTACCAACATTGATTGCTGTATTGCTGAATCAGGAATACCCCACTTTTGAAATTATAATTGTAAACGATCGATCTTCTGATGGCTCTGAAGCTTTGCTCAATTCGCTCAAGGTAGAAAACCCAAAACTTAAGGTGATTCATGTTCATAATCTCCCTGAAGGTTGGAATGGTAAAAAGTACGCATTACAATTAGGTATTAAAGCAGCTCAAAATGAACTCATATTACTGACAGACGCGGATTGCTTACCAAAGACAAATCAATGGATCAGTAAAATGGCAGGAAGCTTTAAAGCGGAAACCGACTTTGTTTTAGGTTTTTCTCCTTATAAAACTGAAAAGGGTTTTCTAAACCAAATGATACAGTTTGAAACACTGTTAACGGCCGTTCAATACCTCTCGTTTGCAATTAAAAGACAACCTTACATGGGAGTAGGCAGAAATTTAGCCTACCGAAAGTCAGTTTTTCTAAAGCATTCATTCCAAGGTTTTCAATCTAAAACGGGAGGCGATGACGACCTTTTTGTGAATGCCCATACAAATGAATTGAATACCGAAATCTGTATTCATTCAGAGGCCCATCTCATCTCCATCCCAAAAGCAAGTTGGGCAGAATATTTCACTCAAAAAGTAAGGCATTTGTCGGTTGGAAAAAACTATCGTAAAAAAGATCAAACGAGATTGGGCCTTTTTGCGTTAAGTTCGCTGATCGGATGGATAATGCTATTTTTAGCAATTTTAATGGGCTTCAATATTACATTCACTTTGGTGATTATCGGTATCAAGAGCTTGTCATTTTATGTTATCTTTACCCGTTCAGGTCGCAAACTGAAAGTGAACATGGCCTATTGGGCACTTCCATTCCTCGATCTGTGTTTCAATTTGTATTACCCAATGGTGGGATTAGTGGCGCTAATAGCAAAAAAGGTTAAATGGAGTTAGGTAAGCAGTTTTCTGACAAGGCACTCAAAGATTTTAAATTAATAGACCTGGCAGTTGAAAATCATGATCAACAAGCGTTTGCGGAGTTATTACAACGATATCGCAAACCCGTGTATCATATGATTTTAAAAATGATTCGGAATGTTGATGATGCCGAAGATTTAACAATTGAGGCTTTTGCTAAGGCATTCAAGAACCTTCACAAATTTAAAAAAGACTTTACTTTTAGTACTTGGCTGTTCCGAATTGCCACAAACAATACCATTGATTTTATTCGTAAGAAAAGGCTCGACACCATGAGCCTCAATACTTCTTTTAGCGATGACAATGGGGAATCTGTAAATATTGACGTTCAGGATAAAAACTTGAACCCTCAGGAAGAAGCCATTAAAGCTCAAAAGATTGAACTGGTTCAATTGTTCGTTACCAAGTTGCCAGCCAAATATCAGCGATTGGTAAAGCTGCGCTATTTTGATGAGCTCAGTTATGACGAAATAGCGAAAGAACTAAATGCACCTTTGGGCACTGTTAAAGCGCAATTACACAGAGCTCGTGAATTAATGTATGACCTTGTGAAAGGTAAAAAGGAGCACATCTAATTCTTTTTTGTTAATTCGCACTCAAATGGAATTAATCAAAAAGCATTTCCCGAACCTTACAGAAAAGCAAATTGCTCAATTTGCCCAACTAAAGCCTTTATACACCGAATGGAACGAGAAGGTAAATGTGGTGTCTAGAAAAGACATAGAAAACCTTTACGAACGCCATGTATTGCATTCTTTAGGAATTGCTAAAGTTTTTAAGTTTCCTGAAAACACCGATATTCTTGATGTAGGAACTGGAGGTGGTTTCCCGGGAATTCCATTGGCCATTATGTTTCCTGAGTCTAACTTTCATTTGGTTGACTCCATTGGGAAGAAGGTTGTGGTGGTTAAAAATATAAGCGAAGCATTAGGGCTTAAAAACGTAGTGGCTGAACAAGCGCGTGCCGAAAGCATTAAGCACAGAAAATATGACTTTGTAGTAAGCCGAGCTGTAGCTCAACTCAAAGAATTCTACCCTTGGATAAAGCATAAGTTTAAACCTACTGCAGAAGTAGCCTATAAAAGCGGTTTGCTTTATTTAAAAGGAGGCGATTTAACTGCCGAGATCAAAGAGTCTAAATTGGTAAAAGTCCGTGTTCACAACCTAGAAAAATTCTTTGAACCAGAGTTCTTCGAAACCAAAAAAGTAGTTTTCGTTCCTAGGCAGTAATTAGTTAGTTCGTCTTTCGAAGCTTTCTTCTTGTTCTTGAGGTTTTGCAGTATAGATGAGAATACTGTACACCCCTACTAACGTTCCGACTGGGAAATTGATAAGCCCAATAATTCCATAGACAAGCGCAGGCATCATGGCCCATTTACGGCCATTTACTAAACCAAAGCCTATTACAATTTTAGGAATAAGAAAAACTACAGCAATTCCCCAGAGTATAGAGTCTATAAAATCAAATATCCACAGCGCTTCTGGAGGCATGGGATCATTATCCATTGCAGCCATATTCAAAATGAAATCCATAAAGAAATCATAGAATACTAAGCCAAGCAGACCAAGGGCACTAAAAGTAATAAATAGTATTCCGAGGATTTTCTTGTGAGATGGGTCAGTAAAATTCATAGTTGCTAATTTTACTTCAATATAAAAAAACCCCGATAAATCGAGGTTCTTTTCGTCAGCAGCATTTACCGCTTATTCAAATCTTAAAGCTTCGATTGGATCTAACTTCGAAGCTTTATTAGCAGGAATTACTCCCGATACCAAGCCTACAAATACACATACAACCAAGCCAACTATAATCCATAGCCACGGAATTACAAACGCTCCGCCCATTGCTTTCGCCAGTATATTTCCAATTCCAATTCCCATCAAAGCACCAACTATACCACCCATTTGGCAAATCACAATCGCCTCAATCAAAAACTGTTGGCGAATTCTGGTTGGTGTAGCTCCAAGTGCCTTTCTAATCCCTATTTCTCTGGTTCTTTCAGTTACTGACACCATCATAATGTTCATTAACCCCACAGCCGCACCTAAAAGCGTAATAGCACCTACAACCAAACCACCAATTCTTAATCCATTGGTCATGTTATCCAAAGCTTCGGTAGCAGAATCCGATCTTACAACTTCAAAAGAATCTTCTTCTCCTAATTTGTTGCCTCTAATCTTACGCATATACCCCGTAGCCTCGCCCATTGCATAATCAATTTGTTCTGGGTCTTGAAGCATAACTGTAATGTTATATCTCATTCTACCGCTTCTATCCAGTCGCTTTGCATTCAGAAGTGGGATAATAATATTTCTATCCTCTTCGGTATCTCCCCCAAAACCACCTTTTTCTTCCAGTACACCAATTACACGGTAGTTGTTACCATAGAATTTAACTGTCTTGTTTAGAGGGTTTTCATTTTTATCGAAAAGTGCTTTAACTACTTCCGTTCCTAGAATACAAACGTAATTTCCGAACTCAATTTCTAGAGAAGAGAAATTACGACCTTGTTCAATTTTTATATCCTTTATAGAAAAGTAGTTTTCATCTCCACCCGTAATACTAGTATTTGGGTTGGTCTTCTTTTCTTCATACTTAATCTCTGCCGAACCAGAAGCTCTTGTATAAATAGTTACTGTAGAAGGAAAGTTGAAGTCTTCCTTAAAGCGTACGGCTTCGTCATATTTAATAGGAGCATAAGATCGCTCCCTTCTTCCATTCATGTTTCTTCTGGCAGAAGAACGACTATCTACATCGAAGCTATTGGCCCCTAAACCCGACATGCTGGATTCAATTTCGCTTTGAATACCATCTACGGCAGTAAGCATTCCTACCAACGAGGTGATTCCTATGGCGATAATTAGACCTGTCAAAATGGTTCTGAGGGTATTCGATTTAATCGACTTTATTCCTTCCCTAACGTTTTCTCTGAAATTCATTGAGATAAAATGAGTTTTTGATCGTTACGAATTTAGTCAACCGTTGGTCAGATATTACCAACAAATTTATAAATTCAACGATCGTTCTGTTAAACGGTTCATAATCCAGTTCACTATGAGAAGACTTTTGATTTTATTGATTTTGGCTACGTTTAGCCTTAGCGGCCATGCATCCAAAATACTGATCCCAATGGATCTTTCTCAATCAAATCACCTAAAAGCCTACGGTATTGCTTACTGGGTTCTCAGTAAAGACGTAACAATCGACTGGATGTTAAATTTTAGGGGAGGAAGTTTTTTATTACCCTCTTCAGCGAACATAGAAAAGGAGTTAGTGATCCGTGGAGTGAGCTATGAAGTAATTTCTGATGCTACGGTTGCCCAATACGAAAGTCAGATTGCTTCGCCTTCTTCAAACATGGACATGATGAAATTAGAGAAAGTGCCAAAAATTGCGGTTTACTCTCCTAAAACTAAAATGCCTTGGGATGATGCTGTAACCTTAGCACTAACTTATGCTGAAATTCCCTACGACATAGTATATGATGATGAATTAATGGCCGATGAATTACCAAAATATGACTGGCTTCATCTTCACCATGAAGATTTCACAGGCCAATACGGTAAGTTTTATGCTACTTACTCACCTTATAGTTGGTATCAGCAACAACAAAAAGATTATGAAGCTTCGGCCAGAAAACATGGTTTTGCAAAAGTATCGCAATTAAAACTGGCTATTGCTCAAAAAATAAGAACGTTTGTTGCTGGAGGTGGCTTTTTGTTTGCCATGTGTTCTGCTACTGATTCATTCGATATTGCGTTAGCAGCCAACGGATTAGACTTTATTGAAGCCATGTATGATGGTGACCCTGCCAACCCTGCTGCCGAATCTCAGTTCGATTTTTCGCAAACTTTGGCTTTCGAAAATTTCAAGCTGAAAAAGGATCCTTTAGAATATGAATTCTCGGACATAGACAACACGGATGCCAGACGTTCTCGATCTTTAAATGAAGGAAATGATTTCTTTAAATTGTTTGAATTTTCTGCAAAATGGGATCCTATCCCTACCATGCTCACCCAAAATCACACACATTTAATCAAAGGGTTTTATGGTCAAACCACTGCGTTTAAGGCGAGGGTGATAAAACCAGATGTGGTAACCATGGGACAAAACGATGCAGCTGAAGAAGCTAAGTACATTCATGGCGTTTTTGGAAATGGCTTCTGGACCTTCTATGGTGGTCACGATCCTGAGGATTATCAGCATCGGGTTGGAGAAGAACCTACCGACTTAAACCTCTACCCTAACTCTCCGGGTTACAGATTGATTCTGAACAACATTCTATTTCCTGCAGCTAAGAAAAAGAAAAGGAAAACTTAGGCTTTATCATCTTGGCCTTTCAACTTCTAATTCTCATTTAATGCATTCTATCGCCTCTTACTTCGAGCGACTTAATGATTTTTGCCTCTTCATTTAAGAATTCCTTCCACCTGTTGAGCACGTAGTCTTCTGGCATATAGTGTTTGGCCAAACTGATAAAGTTTTTGTAATGCCCCGCTTCTGACACCATTAGTTCATAGTAAAACTTTTTTAGCTCTTCGTCTTCAATGTTCTGAGAAAGAATCTTAAACCGTTCACAGCTTCTCGCTTCAATCAAGGCATTCATCAATAGCCTTTCAACTAATTGTTGATCTCGGTTTCCTCCTTTTCTAACCACTTTTTGAAGCTGAATGACATATTCATCCTTTCGGGCTTGCCCAAAAGACATTCCTCTTTTTTTAAGCTGCTCCAAAACTCTTTCAAAATGATTCCATTCTTCTGCTACAACAGGTGTAATCATTTCGACCATTTCGGTTTTTTCTGGAAATAGAATAATTAGCGAAATGCACGAAGAAGCGGCTTTCTGTTCGCAATAAGCATGGTCAACCAATATTTCTTCGATATTCATTTGAGCTACATTTACCCAACGTGGGTCGGTGGGTAGTTGCAGCCCTAAAAGGTGATTGCTCATTTCATCATTCATGGTTCAAAGTTAAGTGCTCGGTTCACATATTAAAAAGTAGAACTATTATGCATCTAGTTTTTATTGAACATGCTAAATTGCAACATATTTTAAAAAGGAAATTTGATTATATCAATCATCAAACAATTACATTATGAAGAAAACACTACTCATTTGCCTTACCCTACTGGTATCGTATGCTGCTCAGTCGCAAACGGCTGACTCCGTTAAATGGGAAAGAAAAGGCTCTTTAGGTTTTACCTTCGCAAACGTTGGCCTATCAAATTGGGCCGGAGGGGGTGAAAGCTCGGTTTCATTGGGTACAATTTTCAACGCTTCTGCTACTAAAAACACAGCTTTTTCTACATGGAAAAATCAAGTTGATTTTGCTCTAGGAGGTGCTAAACTTGGTGATAAAGATTTTAGAAAAACAGATGACGCCATCATTCTTTTGAGCCAGTATAAAAGAAAAATCAATGAGAAATTTGGCTATGGCGTTTCAGGTATTTTAAGAACGCAATTGCTTGAGGGTAACAATTATGTAGACGATCTATTGAACCCGGGCGAGCAAATCGCAGAGAAAATATCCAACTTTATGGCACCGGGTTACCTTTCTATAAACTTAGGTATGGAATATAGCAGCGGAGATGTACTGACGGTTTCTTTTGCTCCTGCTGCTGGTAAATTTACTTTTGTAATGGACGATGAGCTTTCAGCTGCAGGTGCTTATGGTGTAGATCCAGGCGATAAAGTAAGGGCTGAGTTTGGTACAAACATTCTAACTACTTTGAACTTGAAGTTGATGGAGAACATCTCTTTCCAGTCTAACCTCAACTTCTTTACTGCATATGACAGCTTTGGAAATGTAGACACAAACTGGGAAACATTATTGGTAATGAAAGTGAACAAGTGGTTCAACGCTACCTTTGGAACGCAGTTGATTTACGATGACGATATTCTTATTAAAGGTGAAGATGGAAGCCTTTCAAAAGAGATTCAGTTTAAGCATGTTTTAAACCTTGGTGTTAACTTCAAGCTATTTAGCACAGGCAACTAAAAAGGGTTTCTGTTATTTTTCAAGCCATTCTGTAAGGTTCAGTCAATCAAATTGATACAGCCTTCAGAATGGTTTTTTTGTTTGAACCTACTTTCAATTAGTTGTAGAAAGACCAACGCACTCCCAAATCCAAAGTACGTTTTACACCTGTGTAATAAGGGGTTAAGAAGTAACCATCAGCGATAATTCCTTGGTTAAAATGCGCAGACTTTACAAAGAAATGGAAGTTCTGTACTTTAAAATTCAAGAATAAATCGGCTTTTAAGAAAGCATCATTCTCAAAATCATCCTGTAAGAAGTATTGTTGAACAATAGGATTGTAAGTGTTTGCATAGTACGCAGAACGATAGTGTAAATCAATCCCTGTATGGATTATCATTTTGCCATCAAATATTACGTTTTTATACGCTAACTGGCCATTGGCCAAGATATCTGGTAAGCGATAAAGGTCGCTAGAGCCACCCGAAACGGTATTGTAATAGAAGCTGCTAGACCACTTCCACCTTGGAGCCAACTTAAAATCAAAATGGAAACCAGGTGCTAAAATTACTATGTCACTCCCTGCTTGGCTCGGACGCTTGTCTTGGTCATAATACAGGTAATTAGCAATTCTGTTGAATCTAAGTAATGGTCTAAAACTAAGCCCTGCTGTATTCAACTTAACTTCACCATACAGATTTTCTGATTGTTCATTCTTAAAACTATTGATCCAGTAGCCTTGTTGTCCTGCGTACAATTCAGACAGGTAATTGGGCATACTAGAGACTTTAGAGACTCTGGCATCAAAGAAATTACTGGTAAAGTCTCCTTCAATAAAAAAGCCACCACCTACTAAGTATTCGCCTGAAGCTTTTAAGAAAATTTTGGGCGTAATTTTTTGTCTTAGAGTACCACCCAAATAGCTTTCTAAATCGGCACCCTCTCCACCTAAAATCCTGTTGTCATATTTCAAATATCGAGAGCGATAAAACACCGTATAAGAGAAACTTTTGGTGTACCCTTTTATTCCAAATTCATTCGATAGCTCATTGTAAGTTGTTCTATCCATGATAGAATCTCTTACCAAATTACGACCGACAGGTTTGTAAATAAGTGAGTCTGATCCACCTAAATTATACACATCCGTATATCTTACCACCTGATTATAGAAAGTACCAGAATGATACACTTGAAATACTGAATCTAAATTGTACTGTTGAAAAATATGTATCCCGCCACGCTTGTCGTAGCTTTCGGCATTATCTAGTACTACGTTGGCATCTTTATATTTGAAATAAGTAGCCTCCGCTCCAATCTCATCATTGGCTGGGTCGATGGCAGGGTCAAGAATTCCACCTTGCTCATCAACACTAAATTTCATTTGAGTTACATTGAACAAAGCCAAATAGCGCGGCAATTTTTTGGGTCGAATAAAGCCAAAGAAGTTATAGTTAGTTCCTTTCGATTGAAAATCACCTGTACTTAAAAAAGCTACCTGTTTTTCTGCTCTAACACTTTTATACTGAAACCCCAAATTGAGATAAACACTATCGTTTAAAGCAAAAACGATGTCTGTTCCTCCCCTTCTTCCACCACCAAAAACTACATTGATTTCGGTAAAGGGTGACTTGGTATCGAAGTACTTAATATCCTCTGGACCAACATAAAACTCATCATAAGCATTGTATCCTGAGCGTCTTCCAATGGTCATTGAAGGTTCATAATATAGGTTTCTATAAGCTGTACCTAAATTCCCAAGGTTCTGTCCTAAATTTCCATTCCTTTCTATATCGGTATATCTATGAAGGTTATCGGGAATAGTATCTGGATAATTAAAAACTAGATTATTGAATTTGAAGTTCTTCTCGTAAGTATATCGTGTGGTTAATGGCCCATAAACACTTTTAACAGTATCTTTTAAAAGCCTATTTTCTCTTTGACTCTTAAGAGAATCTCGGTTTACACTAAAGGTAGTATTGCCTTGAGAAAAGGCAGTGTAACCCAGCACCAACAAACATGAAATAAATAATACCCTCTTCAACACGCCCAAAATTAACAATTCAATTGAGGTTTTTCTTTTGTTCTAACACTTTAAACAGTCGACTGGTAAACTTATCTTCTTCTTCTAGTTCAAACCGAATTGGAATATAAAATACTATAGCCTTCTTAAAAAGTAAATGATCGGCAAGTGTCAAAAGTCGTACCATGTCTTTTTCGGTAGTAATAATCTGTATCTCTTCTTTTTGGGCTTTTAAATAACTCAACAAACCATCTAAGTCTTTTGATGTAAAACCGTGGTGATCCTGATAAACAAATTCTTGTTTTAAGGCATAGTTTCGTTCAACCTCACTTTTAAACATTCTATTATTTGCTATTGCTGTAAGCAATAAAACGGTGCTTCCTTTGGGTAAACTATCTGGTTGATTTTTAAAAACTGGTAAGGGAGTGTCATAAATGATTCTACTAAAGAACACAGGCTTTTCTCCTAAATAGACTTTTACATTCGCCTTAATTTCTCTTCGCTCCTGTTCATCAATGGTTTCGGGGCTTTTGGTGATAATAACACAATCAGCCCTTTTAGCTCCACTTCTGCTTTCGCGTAATTCACCAGTAGGTAAAATGTAATCTTCGTAAAAGGGGTGATTAAAATCGCTCAAAAGAATATTGAAATCTCTTGCCACTTTTCTGTGCTGATAGGCATCGTCTAAAAGAAAAACCTCAATATCTTCCTTCTCCATTATAGCAGAAGGAATGGCCAAAACCCGTTCTTCACCAACACAAACGGAGATTTTTGTTCCGAATTTTCTGTAATACTGAAATGGCTCATCCCCCATGGTTTCGGCAGTATCAGCTTCAGATGCCATTCTATAACCTCTGGTTTTTCTTCCGTAACCTCTACTTAAAGTGGCCAGCTTGTAATCTTCTTGAAGTAACCTGATTAAATATTCCACCATTGGAGTTTTGCCGGTGCCTCCCATAGAAAGGTTGCCTACAGAAACAATTGGGCGATCAAACTCTACCTGAGACTTCTTACCTATATTATATAGGTGATTTCTGAAACTCATTAGCCAACCGTAGAGTACAGAAACAGGAAATAATAGCCAACGCAGGAGCTTCATTCTATTCAGGTTTCTATCTTAGCACTTTAAAAGCTGTAAAGATGGTAAAAATCAAGGAGATCATTGAAGTACTAGAAAAACTTGCTCCACCCACCTACCAAGAATCTTACGATAATTCAGGGTTGATTACTGGAGATAAAAATTGGGAAGTAAGGGGAATCATGGTGAGTTTGGACTGTATTGAAGCCGTTATTGACGATGCTATTGATAAGAAATGCAATATGATAGTTGCGCACCACCCTATCGTGTTTAAAGGCCTTAAAAAACTGAATGGTAAAAACTATGTGGAGCGCACTATTATTAAAGCCATTAAAAATGACATTGCCATATATGCCATTCACACCAACTTAGACAATGTGTATTCTGGTGTAAATCAAAAAATTGCCAACCAAATTGGACTTAAAAACACAAAAATTCTTGCACCCAAAAAGCAGCTCTTAGAAAAACTAGTCGTTTTTATTCCTAAAGATGACACCAATAAAGTGCTTGATGCCTTACATCGCGTTGGTGCTGGTGAAATAGGAAATTACTCCCACTGTAGTTTCAAAGTAAATGGAACAGGCAGTTTTAAACCCAATATAAATGCGAACCCCGTAATTGGTGAGCGAGGTCAACTAGAAGAAGTAAATGAAGACCGAGTAGAAATAATGTACCCGAATCATTTAAGTCGTCAAGTGATTGGCGCTTTAAAAGCAGCACACCCATATGAAGAGGTGGCCTATTACATCAGTCAACTAGAAAATGAGAATCAAGAAGTTGGATCGGGCATGATTGGGCAACTTGAAAAAGAAATGACCTGTCAAGAATTTTTGGCCCATTTAAAAGATTCTATGCAGCTAAATACAATTCGCTATACTGCAAAAAATATGGATTCTATTAAAACTGTAGCCCTTTGTGGTGGCGCGGGTAGCTTCCTTTTAGCTTCTGCCATGGCCCAAAATGCCGATGCTTTTGTGACGGGAGATTTCAAGTATCATGAGTTCTTTGATGGTGAAGGAAAAACGATGATTGCAGACATTGGGCATTATGAAAGCGAAAAGTTTACAAAAGAGCTTTTGCATTCATTTTTGACAGAAAAATTTGCTAATATTGCAACCTATTTTACAGAGGTGAATACGAACCCCGTTAAGTACTTCTAAAAAAACGTGAATGGAAAAGACTGTAGCACAAAAACTTGACGCCCTTACTAACCTTCAGAGAATTGATTCTGAATTGGATGAAATCAAAAAAGTAAGAGGTGCCCTACCTGATGAAGTAGCTGATTTAGAAGATGAGATCGCTGGATACCAGACTAGAATTGACAAATTCAAGTCTGAAGCTGGAGATCTTGATACTAATATTGCTGATTATAAAACTCAGATTAAGAACTCAGAGGCATTAATCAAAAAATACAATGAGCAACAAATGAACGTGCGTAACAACCGTGAATATGATGCCATTACTAAAGAAATTGAACTTCAAAATTTAGAGATTCAAATTTCTGAAAAGAGAATCAAAGAAGCTTTCGCTAAAATAGAAATCAAGAATGGCGAAATAGCCAAGACTGAAGAAGAACTAGCAGAAAGAGCAAAAGATTTGAGCAGCAAAAAAGGCGAACTCGAAACTTTGACTAAAGAAAGTCATGATGACGAGCAGAAGCTGATGAACGCTAGAACAAAAGCGACTAAAGACATTGAAGAAAGACTTTTGGTTTCTTACACCAAACTTCGCGACAATGCAAGAAACGGTTTGGCTGTAGTGCCTGTTGATAGAGGTGCTTGTGGTGGTTGTTTCAACGTTGTTCCTCCGCAAAGACAAGCAGATATTCGCGAGCGCAAGAAAATCATTGTTTGCGAGCATTGTGGTAGAATCTTGGCTGATGTTACTGACGAAATCGTTAAAGAAGAGGCTAAGCCGAAAAGAAGCAGAAGAGCTGCAACAAAAGCATAATTCGTTTTTGATGTTCCAAAATATATTGAAATGGGTAGGCGTTTTCGTCTATCCATTTTTAGTTTTATTCCTCCCCCATACTGCCCAAAGTCAGACTTCTGATTTTGATGCCATATACAAAACTACACTCGATTTAGATTTCAAAAAGTCTTCATCGCTCTTAAAGCAATTTCCCGAAGTCGAAATTCCATTTGGTCACCTTTACATTGCCAACTTGAATGATGTGCTCGAGCTCATTTTTAGTGAGAACGAAGACAGATATAACCTACTAAAGCAAAACGAAGATACCAGACTCGACCTTATTAGTGACTCCGAGGATGATTCGTCTTATAAGGATTTTGTTAAAGGTGAAATTAAACTTCAGTGGGCATTTGTGAAACTCAAGTTTGGTCATACCCTCAGTGGTGTTTGGAGTCTGCGAAATGCCTACAAAACGGTACAAGACAATATTGAAAAAAATCCAGACTTCAAGTTGCATTACAAAACAATGGGCTTGCTACAAGTTATTTTCGGAGCTGTTCCTGATAACCAGCAATGGATTTTAAATGTACTAGGTTTAGAAGGTGATGTACAAAATGGACTGGCTCACTTAAAGTCCCTTTCAAAAGAATCAACTCCATTTTCTATAGAAGCGAGGCTCATTTCTTCGATGATAGAATCTTATTTGTTAGAAGAGCATAACAGGGCCTTAGAAGGACTTAATAGTAACACTTCGAACCACATCTCAATGGCCGAGGTTTATATTACCTCTCTTATTTTAATGAAATCCCATAATGCTCAAGCAGCTTCCCAAATGCTAAAAGAAGCAATAGAAAGGCCAGAGCCCTCTCCTCTTTTATTTGAGTATTTACTGGCCGAAGCACTTTTTCAGGGAGGAAATTACAACGAAGCGAAAACGCACTATTTAGTATACATAAATAGGTTTGAAGGAAGAAATCAACTCAAAGATTCTAGAATGAAAGTAGCCATGTGCGAGTACTTTTTAGGAAAGAATATATCATTCAAAAATTATTGGGAAGAAGCCAAGCAAACCAAAGGTGCTACCTCCGAAGCCGACAAAAATGCGGATGCTATTTTAGAAGCTAAATCATTTCCCAATTTTAGATTACTGCAAATCAGATATGCCATTGATGGGGGCTATTATAAACTAGCTAGCAGAACCATAAATAAAATAGATACTGGAAAATTAAAGTTTGATGAAGTCCATGAACTCACCTATCGAAAAGCGAGATTGGCCCATCTAACAAACAGTTACGATCAAGCGCTGATGCTTTATAATGAAGTGATTTCTAACACAGAAGCTTTATCAGATTCTTACTTTGCTCCAAATTCCTATTTACAAATGGGGTACATTAAAATGGAAGAAAATGACAATGAGCAAGCGAAACTATATTTCAATAAAGTATTAGAGTTCAGAAAGCATCCGTACAAAAACAGCCTTGATAGCAAAGCCAAGATTGCTTTAGCGGCTATAGATGCTTTAAATGACTAGTTTCGTTGTATCGATCAAGCACAAAGGTACTTCCCGTAAAAGTAATTTCGTAGAGGCCTAAATTGTTGTGTAAAAAGTAATCCATCCCACTCAGAGGGTAATTGAACATAATTGCTAGCATTAGCCTCATTGCTCGCCCATGCATGCAAATCAACACGTTTGGCTCATTTTCCTTTGACATTATGTAGGCCAACCCAGCACGTAACCTTTTCGCCAAACCTTCTGGGCTTTCACCACCTTCAATTGCCTTGTGGGTCTCTCCTTTTTGCCAACTGCTAATCATATCGAAGTAATAGGCATGTTGCTCTTCGTTTACCTCAGCGCCTTCATGAATTCCCCAGCTTATTTCATCCAATTCAGGCAAAGCCTCAAAAGCTAAGCCCTTCTGCACAAACCCCTGCATAGATTGAGCGGTTCTTTTAAGCGATGAAGTGTACAATTTACTGAAAGGAACATTCTTGTAAGCATCGTAAAAAGCCTGAGCCTGAGCCCTTCCCATTTCGTTTAGGTCAGAATCTACACCTCTTCCCTGCACAATTCCCTGCTTATTAAAATCTGTTTGTCCGTGACGTGTGAGGTAGATTTTTTTGATCATCAATTTTGTTCTATTTTTGCCCAATTCAGGCACAAATCTAGAAACTAATTCAGAACCACCATGTTCCAACCCGGAGTTAATATTTCAATGGTCAATCAGTTTAATAAGAATACTATGGTTGAGCATTTGGGCATAGAAATAACAGAGGTTGGTGCCGATTTCATGCGTGCTAAAATGCCCGTTGACCAGCGAACAAAGCAGCCTTTAGGCCTATTGCATGGCGGAGCTTCAATGGCTTTGGCCGAAACTTTGGGTAGTGTTGCTGCCCATTGCGTAGTAAACCCAGAAAAGCAATATTGTGTAGGTTTAGAAATCAACGGAAACCATATTAAATCCGTAAAGGAAGGCTGGGTTTATGCTATGGCAAAACCACATCATATTGGAAGAAAGACACAGGTCTGGGAAATTAGAATCACCAATGAAAGCAATGACTTGGTCTGTATCAGTAGAATCACCATGGCGGTGATGGATAAAAAGTAACAAATGAATCAAAAGCAATCTGCAACATCATCCCTCGACCTTTCGGGATATGAAAAGTCTCATGCTATAAAATCTATATTTCAGGCAGCCATTCATATGGATTTGCCGTTGGCCATTTGGCGATTGCCCCATCAAAAGGAAATCAATCTTATGGTTTCATTCAGTAAAGTGCGAGAAATACAAAGGCCTGACTTAGAAACTTCAGACAAAGGCTTTGTTTTCGCGCCTTTCGATACCGAGAGTAAGGCTACTTTATTTATAAAAAGTGACTTCCATCTATCTTTTGATTTCAATGAAGTCATTCAACATAAGGACATAAGTAATAGTGAAGGAGCTCTGCGTTCAAAATTCCTTAAAGAAGTAAGGCGTCAAATTAACAAGGGGGAAGAGAAACTAACCTACCATATTCATGATCAAGCTTTAATAGAAGCAGATCTTGAGTATAAGGATTTAGTAGCCCTTGGCGTAGAAGCCATAAAAAACAATACGCTGCAAAAAGTAGTGCCCGCCAGATCGAAAACCATTTCGCTCAATAGTGATTTTGATTTGATCACTAAATATCTACAGCTGTGCGATGCTTATACAAATGCTTTTGTTTCGGTTGTTTCAATGCCAGAAACCGGAACTTGGCTAGGTGCAACGCCAGAATTATTGCTAGAAGTAAATCACTCAGAGTTTAAAACCGTGGCTTTAGCAGGCACTCAAAGAAGAGACATTGATAAGCCCATTTCTGATACTGCTTGGACACAAAAGGAAATTGAAGAGCAAGCCTTGGTAAGCCGATACATTATCAACTGCTTCAAGAAGATTAGGCTTAGAGAATATGAAGAGAAAGGGCCAAAAACGATTATCGCAGGAAACTTACTTCATCTCAAAACTGAGTTTGAAGTAAATATGAAAGAAACTAATTTTCCAGAATTAGGTACAGTGATGCTGGAATTATTGCATCCAACTTCGGCTGTAGCTGGAATGCCCAAAGAAGCTTCTATGGCCTTTATTAAAGAACATGAAGGAATCGATCGCTCATTTTACGCTGGTTATTTAGGACCTATTCAAAACGAACAAAAAACCTCGATCTTTGTGAATCTTCGCTGTATGCAGTTATTAGAAAGTAACGCAATACTGTATGCTGGTGCTGGTGTAACTGAAGATTCTGTGGCCCAAAAGGAGTTTGAAGAAACCGAAATGAAATTCAACACGCTACTCAATATTTTGAATTCAGCCTCTTGATCCTTCAGCACATCTACGATATCGCAACAATTTGTGCCGCACATGGTATTGAAACTGCTATAATTTCGCCAGGTTCAAGGTCGGCTGCCCTCACTTTGGCCTTTGTTCGCCATCCAAAAATTGAAACGAAAGTAATTCCTGACGAACGCTCTGCCGCTTTCATTGCAATGGGAATTGCCCAACAACAGAAAAAGCCCGTAGCCCTGATTTGCACCTCTGGTTCGGCCGCCTATAATTATGCTCCTGCCATAGCAGAAGCTTTTTATCAAGAAATTCCATTACTGATACTTACAGCAGACAGACCACCTGAGTGGACAAATCAGTATGATGGCCAAACAATTCAGCAATCGAATATTTATGGAAAGCATGTTTTGGCTAGTTACGACTTCCCAGTTGAGGTAAATCATAATGATGCCAAATGGCATTGTAATAGAATAGTAAATGAGGCCATTGGTACTTGTACAAACCATCAAGGGCCAGTACATATTAATGTACCAATACGCGAACCGTTTTATCCAGACAGCAATGAATTAGTAAGTTTCCCCGAAGTAAGAGTAATTGCTACGACTCCAATACACGGTGCAATTGACCGAATGGACTGGATAGACTTGGGCAACAAATGGCAAAAGCATCAAAAAAAAGCTATTGTAATTGGTCAAATGCCTTCTTCAAAGGCCTTGCATACTGCTCTTTATCGCTTTGCTGAAAAAGCAGGTATTCCAATTATAGCCGATGTTATTGCAAACCAACACGATTTACCTGGGGTTATTCATAACCAAGATTCTTTCTTAAATCCCCAACTAAATACTACGCACAAGGGGTTAGCCCCAACCCTACTAATTACCATTGGAAAATCTCTGATTTCTAAAAACCTAAAGCTATACTTAAGAAATAACCCACCTCAGGAGCATTGGCATATTTCTTCTTCTGAAAAGCTCAATGACAGCCTCCAGCACTTAACAGAACTTATTAAAATTGAGCCAGAGATTTTCTTCTCTGAATTCACTCATTATGTAGGTGGAAAAGGTAGTTTCAGCTATTTAAACCAATGGCAAAAAGCCAATCATACCATTGAAGAATTAAGAACTGAGTTTTTCAAAATGAGGAGGTTTAGTGAGTTTCAAGCATTTAATTCGGTAATTCACTCGGTTCCTGATAAAGCTAAGCTTCACTTCGCAAATAGCATGTCTATTCGCTATGCTAATATCATTGGTACTCCGAAAAATAAACAGCTTGAGGTTTTTGCCAATCGAGGAACAAGTGGAATTGATGGAAGCAATAGCACTGCTGTTGGTGCGGCATTGTCTCAAAAATCACCAGTAGTGCTCTTTACTGGCGATATGGCTTTCTTCTATGACCGAAATGCATTTTGGCACAATTACAACTTAAAAAACCTTAGAATCATTGTTTTCAATAATCACGGTGGAGGTATTTTTAGAATGATTGACGGCCCAAAACGTCATCCTGAGCTTGAAGAATACTTCGAAACCAAGCAAAAACTGAATGCCGAAAATACAGCCAATGACTTTGGGTTTGAATACCATAGTTGCTCAAACCAAAAGGACTTGAAAGAATGCTTACAAACGTTTTTTGAATCATCCAAAAACGCTAAAATCATTGAAATTCAAACCAATTCAGAGCGAAATACAGAAGTGCTTATGGAATATAAAAAAACTATCTTAGACGCTTTTAAAGCTTAGAAATAGTCATCCTATTTATTAGCAGATCGAGTATTTACATAATCTATTGGCATTAAATCGCCCATCTTTTCAATAGCCCAGTAATCAGCCACTAAGTAATCCAGTGGATTGTAAACATACCCACTTTTCTCAAATTCAATGTAGGTTTTACCTTCGAGAAGACGGAATTGAGAACGCTGCTTATTTCCGTAAACAGGTACATTTGAAACATTAACGACAGAGCCCATTTCAGAAGAAATCAACTCTTTTGTGTAAGTAACATAAAGTATATTTTCAAACTCTAACCGTTTTGAGTTTTCAGATGAACCTGGTTTTAGAAACTGGTATAAATCCAGTTCATTTTTATCCAAATATCTTTTGTCATCAACATCTTTTGCCATCTGTACCATATAGCCATCTTCCTTCAGTTTATTATTGAATAAGCTGCTAAAAAAGTGATCTACGGACCCCATATAGGCGATTTCTCTATTCTTCAACCATCTCGCCCTAGGCTTCTTATCTCCTCTAAGTTCTTCATATGAGGGGTACCCCCAATAAGATGAGTATTTCTCCTTGAAGCTTACCATATAACCTTCCAAAACATATTTAATTCTATACCCTAATGCTCTGTTCTCAATGATCAATGGCTCACTCGCAAAAGCTTCAAAAGTATTATTCTCTTGATCAAAATAGAAATTTATCACATCTTCATTAAGAATTTTACACTGCTTGGCAAATGCGGATGTACCCAAGAAACCTATTTTAAAATCTTCAAGATTACGTCTCCATTCGTCATCCTTCTTTGCTGTTACTGTTACTCCTTTTATTACTCTCGTTTCTACTTCCAGTTTTGCATTCACCTCAAACGTTTGAGGCTCAAAAAACTGAACAGATTGGGTATATGTCTTGTATCCAGAAAATTTGATAATTAAGTCATATGACCCTGATTTTGGTATTCGCAATACAAAGTCTCCTTTTTCATTCGTGACCGTACCCACTGTAGTATTAGCCAAGAAAACAGAAGCAAAGGGAAGGGTTTCTCCCGTCTGCTGGTCTGAAACATTTCCCTTGATGACAAACTGAGATGAGCTTTGCCCAAAAACAGAAAAGGTTAGAAAAGTGAGAAAGGCGAACGTTAAGGTTTGAACTCTAATCATAATGAATTAAAATTGGCCTATGAGCGGCAAATTGATTTGGAATGGGACAGAAAGTTATTTTTCAAAATTGCCTTTATCGCAAGAATCAAGCCATGATCAGTCCTATATTTCATCCGCTAAGTTCATAAATGAATGGCAGTCTGGCAAGGAAAGTTTTGCTCAAAATACGTCTGGTTCTACAGGAAAACCCAAAACAATTTCTATTTCCAGACAGCAAATGATTGCCAGCGCTAAAAGAACGGCTAAAGCACTAAATATAAACAAAGGTACTTCTGCACTTCTCTGTATCAATCCTGAATTTATTGGTGGTAAAATGATGTTGGTTCGCGCGATGGAATTTGAATGGAACCTTACTTTAGTTCCTCCTTCTTCGAACCCTGAAGAACACCTAAAAAAGAATACCCCCTTTTCATTTGCTGCACTTGTTCCGTTGCAGTTGCAGAGTATGTTAGGCACTGAAAAAGGAAGGGCGCAATTGAATAATATTGATACCATTATTATAGGTGGAGCCCCTATAGGCCCTCAACTCGAAGCTGAGATGCAATCACTTTCAGCCAAAGTATTTAGTACTTACGGAATGACTGAAACCGTTTCGCACATTGCCTTAAAAAGCATGAATGGCATCCATAGAAGTGACCTCTTTCAAATATTAGATGGCATTTCTGTAGCAATAGACGAGCGCAATTGTTTACGAATAAAAGCAGACGTTACCCTTAATGAATGGGTTCAAACCAATGATGTAGTGGAACTCAGAGGGTCGGAGTTTAAGTGGCTAGGTAGAGCCGATTTTGTAATTAATTCTGGTGGAGTAAAAATACATTTGGATCAACTAGAAAGTGATATTGAAAAGCTACTGAATACGGAGGTAGTACTTTTAAAGCAAAATCATGATCAACTTGGAGAAACCTTTGTAGCAGTAATCGTCAACAGAAGCAATAAAACCTCAAGTGAGCTGAAATCTATTTTAGAATCGTCTTTGGCTAAATACCATAAACCTAATGAGGTTTATTTAGTAGACTCATTACCTAGAACTTCCTCTGGAAAGGTAGACCGACTGGCCCTTTGTAAACAACTCAAAATAGACCAAAGCTAATTCAGCTTTGGCGTATTATCTTTAAGTTTAATCACCTCTTGCTGAAGATCTAAGACAATACTTTTCAATTTTTCAAAGTCCATGGTATCGTCAGAATAATCTGGCAAGTCCATACTAAGGTAAGCTTTGGCTTCCCAAATTTCAATTACATCACTTACTGGAATATCATATGGTGAATAAGCCTTATTATCCGACACCAAAAACAACTTTCCATTTTCTGCAGTGTAATCAAAAACTCGCTTATAGACCACCCCTTCCTCTTTTGACAAAATCACATAACAACGACCATTTTTAATATCGCCTACATCCTCCAAATATTTACCAATTACAATAGTACCCGGTTTAAGAGGAAGCATAGAATCACCAGTAATTTCAAAAGCGCGATAAGTACCTGATTTTGGTAAGTTTGGCAACTGAAACTTAGGAAGCTCTTCCAAGTATTCAGGATCGGCATAACCATTTAAATATCCAGCGGAAGCCTTTTGAGGAATAAGGTCAATCAGCTCTTCATTATTACTATCTACCGTGATAGAGAGCACTTTTGATGATGGTTTTCGTGGTGCAACTAATTTTTGAATTTGCTCTTCATTGAGGTTAGAAAGGTCTTTAGAGATCAGAAAGTCCACAGGCACTCTAAACACTTTCGACATATTGAGCAGATTATTTAAACGAGGGTCTGCCCTGCCTTCTTCATAAGCTCCTACAAGCGATCGTTTAATATCAATTTTATCTGCAAAATCGCCCTGAGTCCAATTTTTAAGTTTTCTCAAGTGCTTAATATTTTCTGAAACTACGCTCATGGTGAAGAATTTAAAAATCAAAAATACTAATTATTTTAGATTGAAATCAAAATATTTTAGCATTAGTTCTATTGATTTTTTTGGCACATTAGTTGGTTAGAAAGCATAAGTCAAAACAACCAACAACATGTCAAAATATCTTTTAATACCTGCCCTATTCTTTCTCTTTCCTATGTTTTCAAACGGTCAATCTACTTTTGGTTTAAGCCTAAATGGCTTTGCTCCTGTAGGAGAATTAAAAAAAGATTCGCCCGAGATATGGGGTGGAGGCCTCAGCTCTGACATTGCTTTTCAAATCAACGGCTCTCCTATTCATTTAGGCGGCATGATTGGCGTAACTCGTTACGGCTCTGAAGTTCGTGATGGCTGGCATGGTGAAGATTTAGGTGATGTTAGAGTTAGAAGAAATAATCAAATGGCCTATTTGCTTGGACTAATCAGAGTTAAACCTCCCGTTTCTGGAAATATCCAACCTTATGTCGATTTCTTTGGTGGCTTTAGTTATATCGCCACTTCATCGCACTTTAGAGATGGCCCTTTACAAGAAGAATGGGACTCCGTTACCGACATCGATGATTTCGCTATGAATTATGGCTTCGGAGGAGGTTTAGAGTTTTTTATCAACGAGTTTGTAAGCATAGACCTCAACATAAAAAACATTAAATCTTCCAGCGTTAATTATCTAACCCCACAAAGTGTGAGCTATAACAAAGTGGATGAAGTGTATGATTTCACTGTAAGAAAATCTCGTTTCGATCATCTAAATTTCGGCTTTGGCATTAAGCTTCTCATCAGCGAATGGTAATGAAAGCACTAACCATTCACATGGAATTGTTTGCGCTCTTACGAATTGAATTTCTCTTTCTGAGTACTTGGATTAAATTGTTAAAATTTCATTTTCAATCAAATCAACGACTTAATGAGTATTCAGCATTTAAAGCTATTTAGACCTTCAAAAATCAGATCGATTTTGGGTCTAACATTCATGCTATTTTCTGCTTTAGCCTTTGGCCAAAAAGTAGACATGAATCTTTTCAAAGACATGAAAGCCCGAAGCATCGGGCCAGCTGCCATGAGTGGTAGAATCACGGCCATTGATGTAGTAGAAAGTAACCCTGAAATTATTTATGCAGGTGCCGCTTCTGGTGGTTTATGGCGTTCAACTGGTGGTGGCCTTAACTGGGAGCCTCTTTTTGACGATGAAGCCGTGCTTGGCATTGGTGCCATTTCTATTTATCAGAAAAATCCAGACATTATTTGGGTAGGTACTGGTGAAGGAAATCCTCGTAACTCTGTTAGCGGTGGTTATGGTGTTTACCGTTCCATCGATGGAGGTGAAACTTGGGATTTGATGGGCCTTGAAAAAACCCGTAACATTCATAGAATCTACATTCATCCAGACAATCCTAATATCGTTTATGTTGGTGCAATTGGTTCTCCTTGGGGTGAACACGAAGAAAGAGGCCTTTTCAGAACCAAAGATGGTGGAAAGACATGGGAGAAAATCCTTTATACAAACAACCTTACTGGTGTAGCCGATATGGTAGCCGACCCTTCTAACCCAAACAAGATCTTTGTTGCCATGTGGGAACATAAAAGATGGCCTTGGTTCTTCAAATCAGGAGGCCCAGGTTCTGGACTTTATGTAACTAATGATGGTGGTGACACATTCAAAAACCTTACTGGAGAAAAAGGATTACCAAAAGGCGACTATGGTAGAATTGGTTTAGCTATCTCTAGAAGCAGACCAGATTACGTTTATGCCATGATCGAATCAAAGGCCAATGGTCTTTATCGTTCAACAGATGGCGGTATAAACTGGGAATTAAGAGCAGCCTCTGCTACTACTCAAAACATTGGTGATCGCCCATTCTATTATGCCGACATCTTTGTAGATACAAAAAACGAAAACAGAGTATATAGCCTTTTCTCTAGAGTTTCTAGATCTGAAGATGGTGGAAAATCTTGGGAAGAAATCATTCCTTACTCTGGGGTTCACCCAGATCACCATGCATGGTGGATTCACCCTGAAGATCCTTCTTATATGATTGATGGTAATGATGGTGGTTTGAACATTACACGTGATATGGCCAAAACATGGAGATTCACTGAAAAGCTTCCTGTGGGTCAGTTCTACCATGTAAACGTAGACAACGAAATGCCTTACAATGTGTATGGCGGAATGCAAGACAACGGTTCATGGGTTGGACCTGCTTATGTATTTAACTATGCAGGAATCAGAAACCACGATTGGCAAGAATTAAGCTTTGGTGACGGTTTTGACGTAGCTCCTATTCCTGATGATTCAAGATACGGTTACACCATGTCGCAGCAAGGAAATGTTACTCGATACGATAAAGAAAGTGGTTACACCAAAACTGTGAAACCAACAGCTCCGGATACTGCCACCAATTTAAGATTCAACTGGAACTCGCCAGTGGCAGTTGACCCACACAATTCAAACAATGTTTATTTTGGCTCTCAGTTTGTTCATTACAGCACGAACAGAGGAGATGACTGGACAATAATTTCTCCAGACCTTTCGACTAACGATCCTGAAAAACAAAAGCAAAACGAAAGTGGCGGATTAACCCTAGATGCAACTGGTGCCGAAAACCATACTACTATTATTGCCATTGCCCCTAGCCCGGTTGATAAAAATGTGATTTGGGCTGGTACTGATGACGGAAACGTACAAGTAACCAAAGACAAAGGTCAGAACTGGACTAATGTAGCAGCTAAGCTTCCTGGTTTACCTGCTGGTAGCTGGATTCCTCAAATCAAAGCCTCGCACCATAATGCTGGTGAAGCTTTTGTAATTGCAAACGACTACAGAAGAAACAACTTTACTGCATACGCATACCATACTATGGATTATGGCCAGACATGGACTAGAATTGTAGATGATAGCGATGTATTTGGCTACACGCTTTCTATTCTTCAAGACGAAAGAGAGCCTAACTTGATCTTCTTAGGTACTGAAAATGGCCTATATGTAAGCTTTGATAAAGCCCAAAACTGGAACAAGTGGAACCACGGTTATCCAAACGCTTCTACTATGGACTTGGCTTGGCAAGAAAGAGAAGACGATCTAGTAATCGGTACTTTTGGTAGAGCATTCTATATTTTAGATGATTTAAGGCCTTTGAGAGAAATGGCTGCCAAAGGTGTTGAGGCTGTTAAAAAGTCTGATATTGTAATGTTCGATATTGCTGATGCTTATCAAATGACCTATCGTCAGCCTCCAGGGATGCGTTTTGCTGCAGATGGTGGCCCATTCGAAGGTCAGAACAAATACTTAAGCTCTGCTAACGTGAAGTTCTGGGTAAGAGATGACGCTAAAAAAGAAGAAGCCGTTGACGACAACAAATCATCTCGTAGAAAACGTAATAGCAAAGAAGCAGAAACAACCGAAACTCCTGCTGTAAAGTTGCCTACCAAGGTTAAAATGATTGTTCTAAATGCTAGTGGTGATACTATTCGCACCAGAACTTCTAACATCAAAAAGGGTGAAATAAACACTGTATCTTGGAACTTAGATAGAAGAAACCCATATCCTGTTGAATTCTCTGGTGGAGGAGGCGGTAGATTTGGTGGCTTCGGTGGAGGCGGTGGCCAAGACCGTGAGCAATCTGCAGGATCAGCCCTACCGGGTACTTACAAGGTGGTTTTAGAGTTTGGCGATCAACAAGTTTCTAAAATGGTGAAAGTACACCTTGACCCAAGAATGGAAATCAGCATGTCTGAGCTTCAAGCCAATAAAGCTTTTGAAGATCAAGTATTGAAAATGTCTCAGTCTTTCGCTGAAATCACAAACAAAGTCAGATCTGCGAACGAAATCATTGAGAAAGTGGAAGCACAAATGAAAAACGTTGATGCTGACAAAGTGAAGGACTTGAAAAAAGCAGTTGAGACAGTAAAAGAGAGTTTCTTGCCTGTTAGAAAGCTTACTATTGGTGTACCTGGAGAAAGAGGTCAAGCAGTGGTAAGAGAAAGTTTTACAACGGCCAACAACTTTATTCAGGAAGCCAGACGATACAACAACTCTCGTATGGGAACACCTGGTGAAACAGAAAAAAATGCTGTTAGAAAAGCAGAACAAATGATAAAGCTAACTGAAGAAACAACGAATGAGTTTTTCAATACAGCTTGGCCTAAATTTAAAGCTGCTTATGACAAAGCTGACTTGAGTTTCTTCAAGGACTTTGAATAAAGTATAAAATAAAAATTAAGCAAAAAGGCTACTCATTAAACTTGAGTAGCCTTTTTAGTTTTATAACAGAATCAATTCACCTTGCCTACACTATATTGAAATCGTTCGTTTTCATCTAGATGAATAACATAACGGTATGTAGCCCCTGCTTCCATTCCCGCCCACTGAAACAGCGCATCACTTGGCTTTACAATTCCTAATTCAGAGTTGTATTCAAAAGTAATCGAGTCGGCCACATAAGAATTACGAAACAAGAAAGTATCAGAGGTTTGACCTGTATTGATAGTTCCATAACTATGGGTAATTCCTTCTAAATGAATCGACACCAACTCTAAAGGCAAAGGTGCTTCATTCTTTATGCTTAAATGAACCATTGCGCTATCATCTGATTTATCGCAAGAATAAAGTAAAACTGAAGCAAGGGAAATAAGGAATATGCATTTTCTCATGACATTAAGCTAGACAGAATAAAGCTGTAATTGGTTGGAAAGCCTTATCAAATAAGGCTTTATCCAAATCATAAATCTTTTTTCTTGTGCTGCCGAGAACATTAGCTCTAAAAATAGTTAGTAGCATATGAAATCCTCATCTGATTTTTACATAAGAAAGAAAGTTTGGGTAACCTTTATCATCATAATAATGGTGATTAGCGGTGGTATATACTTTAGTTATGACAGCTACCAAAAGCTTACCAACTCAATCGACTCACTCTCTCAGCCAGATGAAAAAACACCTCTGATCCAGAAAACTATTCAGGGAATTACCAAAGCCGAAAACTATATTCAGTCATACATTCTAACCTATGATAACGATGCTTATGTAGCATATCAAAACGAAATAAAACAGACACAACTCAGTATTGATGAGTTAAAAAGAAGAATGGCAGAAGATAGCCTTCAAATTCAAAGGGTAGATTCGCTCGAAATCCTCTTTCTCCAAAAGCTTAATTACTTAAGCGATTTTTTGCTAGCGAAAAAGAATAGACAGACCAAGAATTTCAGCACTGAAGCCCTTGAGCAAATAAAACAAACAACTACCGACAGCACCAGTACAGAATCTAAAATATTGGCAAAGCTGAAAACGACCGAAGAAACCAAACCTGTTATAAAACAAGACTTTGTAGCCACAGAGTATAAAGAACCAGGGCTATGGGAAGGCATAAAGCGTTTGTTTGGTGCTAAAAACATTAGGGTAGATACTGTTACAACCGTTCAGAACGACACAGTCAGAACAACAGAAGTGGTTATTGATACACTGACACTGGTAGATTATAACCCAGACACCATGCTGCTTAGGGTAAAAGAAATTCTTCAACAAGTGGCCAATCAAGAATTTCGGAGTCAATATAATCTCTCTTCCAAGGAACTGAACTTGTTAAGACAAGATATGCGCTTAAGGGCTGAGATAGACGAGATTATTGGGCAGTTACAAATCTACGAACAAGAAAACGCAGCTAAAAAGCGTCAAGAAAGTTACGAGATTTCGCGTGACTCCACTTTTGCAGTATTGGTCATTGGTATTGTCGGCATTGGCTTTGGTGGCTTCTTCCTGATTGCCATTGGTAGAGATTTAACTAGCTCCTACTATTTAAGTAAGCGATTGGAATTGGAAAAGAACAAGGCCAATCAACTTGCTAAAGTAAAGGAAGAGTTTTTGGCCAACATGAGTCATGAAATTAGAAATCCGCTAAACAGCATTCTTGGTTTTTCCGACCTAATGAAAAACACTGAGTTAAATACAGAACAAAGAAAATACTCCAATGCATTATCTGAAAGTACTGAGTACCTAATGACATTGGTAAACGACATCCTTGACTTTTCAAAGCTCGATTCAGGCAAAATCAACCTCCAAAAAAAGCCCTTCTATATACCAGATTTACTTGCTCAAATGGAAGATACCTATTCACTTCAATGCGAGAAAAAAGAACTGGAATTTACGGTTTCATATGATCCAGATTTGCAAGAGGTCGACTTGATTGGAGACGAATTCAGACTAAAACAAATTTTGATCAACCTGTTATCTAACTCAGTCAAATTCACCGATCAAGGCAAAATAGGGTTACATGTATCTTCTCATAAAAAGTTAGACCGATATGACCTTACCATAAAAGTAAAAGACACGGGAAAAGGAATAGCACCCTCAAAACTCAAAGGGATTTTCAACTCTTTTGAACAAGAAGATGCTTCGGTGACTAAAAAGTATGGTGGAACAGGCTTAGGCTTGGCGATTGTTAAAAAGCTTGTAGAGGCAATGAAAGGCAAAATCATGGTAGAAAGCCAACCAAACAAAGAGACGGTCTTTACTTTTAAACTACAACTCCCTTATCAAAAACACAAAATGAAAAATGATCAAGATCAAACTAAAACCCCGTTACTAGATGCTGCAAATGCACATTTGGTAGTGATTGAAGATGACCATTGGAATGCCACATTGCTAAAAACCATACTTCAGCCTAAGGTAAAAAGATTGTCTGTTTTTGAAATTGGAACAGAAGCCTTAAGCTTTATTAAAAGGGAACATCGCTCTATTCACCTTATTCTCACAGACATCAACATGCCTCAAATCAATGGCTTTGAAATTTTAGAAGAAGTGAAGAAAATCAATAAAGATTTACCCGTAGTAGCGGTTACTGCCCATTCACTACCCAAACAGTTAAAGGAATTTAAAGCGGTTGGCTTTTCAGATGTACTTACAAAACCTTACCAAGAAAAGGCAATTAACGAACTCCTAAAGAAACTCCTCGGACAATTATACCTTGCTCCAGATAATGATGAGATGGGTAATCAAAATGCTTCTCCATTAAAATTTGATTTTGAGCGTATTAAACAGTTTTCAGGCGATGACGAGGAATTGTTGGCTGATTTAATTCGAGAACTCATTAAAAGCAATGACAAAAACGTAAATGATTTTAATCAATTCCTTGCATCTGAAAACCTAGTACTATTGGCCAATACAGCACACAAAATGGTTCAAACATACGACAGTATAAACCACACCCCTATTTCAGAAACATTGAAGAGCATTGAGGTTTATCATCAATTAGGAAAACATGAAAAAATGCTTGAAACTGCTCATGAGTTACAGCCCACACTACTTCAAATGAATAAAGAATTGTTGGCGCTTAAATCTCAATGTTATACTTAGCAATTTTATTATACAGCGTTGATCTATCAATATTTAAGAGTTCAGCAGCTTTCGATTTATTGTACTTGGTTTCCAACAAAACCTTCTCTATTGTTTCCTTTTCTTGAGCTTCTTGCATGGCTTTCAGGTTATGTAACAATCCTCCATTGGTTGGTTTTTCCTCTATCAACTTTTCGTTCTTGGTCGTTTTTGGCTCATCAAGCTCACTTATCAATGTTTTAGGAATTTGAGCCAATTGAACCTCATCTATTTGACAAAGTAATACCGATCGTCTAACTATATTTCGTAATTCTCGCAAGTTTCCTGGCCAACTGTACTGTCTAAAAACTTGCATTACTTCATAAGAAAAGCCTTTTACTTCTTTCTCTAACTCTTTATTTGCTTGATCTAAAAAGAAGCTTAAGTATTCACCCAAATCACCCAAACGGTTTCTGAGCGGTATAAGCTTCAGTTCAAATTCATTCAATCTGTGATAAAGATCTAACCTAAACTGTTGTTCATCTATGGCCTGTTGCATTTTTTCGTTTGTTGCTGATATCAACCTGACGTCTACCGATATATCGGTTTCGCTACCCACCCTTTTGATTTTTCTTTCTTGTAAAGCCCTAAGCAACTGCATTTGAACATCATAGGGTAAATTCCCCACTTCATCCAAAAACAATGTACCACCCTGAGCCAATTCAAACTGGCCTTTTTTATCCTTAAGCGCACCAGTAAAAGCACCTTTTACATGACCAAAGAGCTCACTGGCTGCAAGTTCTTTTGAAAGCGCACCACAATCTACCGCAATAAAAGTTTCGCCAGCCCTCTTGCTGCTTTCATGAATCATTCTTGCCGCATACTCCTTACCCGTACCGCTTTCTCCCAAGAGCAAAACGCTCATTTGCGTTGGAGCTACCAACTGAATATGCTCCCAAAGTAACTTAGAGCCTTCCGATTCACCAATGATATATTTCTTCTGCGATGTATTCGACTTTCTTGTTTTCTCAATTTTAGGAGCAGTTTCCTGCTTGTCTTTCTGACTTAAAGCGGCCTGAACAGTCAGTAACAACTCATCTGGATTTACAGGTTTGGTAACAAACTCAAAAGCACCAAGTTGTATTGATTTAACCGCTGTGCGAATATCAGAGTAGTTTGTCATCAGAATAATGGCCATATCAGGTACCTTCCCTTTAATCAGTTCTATCAATTCCAGTCCATCTAAATCTGGGAGTTTGAAATCGGTAAGCACCAAGTCAGGCATGTCGTTGCCCAAGCTCTCCATAGCTGATTTTGAAGTGTAAACAGAATCTACCAAAAAACCATTTCTGCCTAAAAAAGCCGAAAGCATTTTATTAAATGAGGGGTCGTCATCGACTACTAAAATTCTCTTTTGCATTGAGGTATATAAAAAATATGTTTCCCTACCAACGCACAGCATTGCGCTCGGTATATCTGAACTCAAACTTACTTCCTATTTAATCCATAAAAAGGCTAAAATGTTTAAATGAATTAACTGATAACCGAAAATTCTCAATTCTGAAATCGTTAAGCTTTCACCAATTTGCTAGCTTTGAACTATGTCCAAAAATAGCCTCTACCTCCGTTTTGTTCGCCAAATACTCCCCTCTCCTTTTGCCATAGCGGTTATCTTAACCCTTCTTACTTTTATATTGGCAATGGCTTTTACAGAAAGGCCCGAAAATGCGGGTTCTGCCCACAGCCTAGTGATTTTAGGCTACTGGGAAATTGGCTTTTGGGAGCTGCTAGAATTTACCATGCAAATGGCCTTGATTCTGATATTAGGACATGCTTTGGCACTGACGCCATTTTTCAACAATATCATCGACCGCTTTACGACCTACTGTAACACATCTGCCAAAGCTGCTTTTACCATTAGTTTGCTTACTATTTTGGTGAGCATGGTCAACTGGGGCTTGTGTTTAGTTTTTGGAGCTATTTTTGCAAGAAAAGTAGCCGAACGAGCCAAAGCCAACGGATGGAAAATGAATTACCCATTATTAGGTGCTGCGGGTTATAGTGGCATGATGTGCTGGCATGGAGGGTTTTCAGGTTCTGCTCCATTGGCTGTAGCCAGCAATGACCATTTTCTTATCCAAGAAATTGGTCAAATCGGAATAGGTCAAACTTTACTTTCCCTATCCAACATTCTCACGTTTGTCCTACTTCTTATTATCATTCCCTCAGTGTTCTATCTGTTAGGAAAAAGGAGTGCCGATTCAGAAATCAATACAGTTTTCAGAAAAGAAGTACATCGCGAAAATGAAAAAGGTCATGGAGCGGAAAGGATTGACAACTCTAAAATTGCAGCAATTGCCTTAGGCGGAATCATTTGTTTTATTGCTTTAAGAAAAATATGGGTCAGTCCTTCTCTGGTGGGCTTGTCCTTTATTGATCTGAATTATATTAACTTCTTCTTTTTTGGTTTAGCTGTTTTGCTTCATGGTTCCTTTTCTAAATTTCTTTCTGCCATAGAAGAAGCCATTGGTGGTTCAGCGGGAATTATCATTCAATTTCCGCTTTATGCAGGCATTATGGGCATTATGAAATATTCAGGCTTAGGTGCTTTGTTATCTCAAGGCTTTATGGAAATATCCACAGTAACTACATTGCCAATTTTCACCTTTTTTAGTGCAGCCATTGTTAATATTTTTGTTCCTAGTGGTGGCGGCCAATGGGCGGTGCAGGGCCCAATTGTGACCGAAGCTGCGCAAAACCTTGGTGCCTCTGTTCCTAAAACCATAATGGCACTTTCTTATGGCGACCAACTGACAAACATGCTTCAGCCTTTTTGGGCCTTACCGTTATTAGGCATTACCAAACTCAAAGCAAAGGATATCCTTCCCTATTCATTTTTAATCATGTTGGTAGGCACGGTCATTTTCATTTTTTCCCTTTTGGTGCTTTAAGCCTTAATTTAGAATCGTTAAGAATACTGATTCTAGGGGCTTTTAGTGTTAAATCCGCATTTTATTATTTGCGAAAAGTGATAACTTTGCCAACCCTTGACGAGTTATATTTTATTTACCCAAGAACCCTAAAATTCCATTATGGCATTTGACATAGACATGATTAAAGCTGTTTACGCGAAATTCCCTTCACGTATTGCAGCGGCAAGAAAAGCGGTTGGAAAACCCCTTACCTTATCTGAAAAAATTCTTTATTCACACCTTTGGGACGGAGACGCCACCTCAACATTCGAAAGAGGTAAGTCTTATGTAGACTTTGCTCCAGACCGTGTAGCCATGCAAGATGCTACAGCTCAAATGGCCTTACTTCAGTTTATGCAAGCTGGAAAGCCTACCGCAGCAGTCCCTTCAACAGTACATTGTGATCACTTAATCCTTGCTAAAGAAGGCGCTAAGGACGATTTAAGAAATTCATTAACTGCTTCTGGCGAAGTTTTCAACTTCCTAGAGTCGGTTTCTAACAAATACGGCATTGGTTTCTGGAAACCAGGCGCAGGTATTATTCACCAAGTAGTATTAGAAAATTATGCATTCCCTGGCGGAATGATGATTGGTACCGATTCGCACACCGTAAACGCTGGTGGATTAGGAATGGTAGCCATTGGTGTTGGTGGTGCCGATGCTGTAGACGTAATGGCAGGCATGCCTTGGGAGCTAAAATTCCCTAAACTAATTGGTGTTCACCTTACAGGAAAACTAAATGGTTGGACGGCTCCTAAAGATGTAATCTTGAAAGTTGCGGGTATTCTTACCGTAAAAGGTGGAACTGGCGCCATTGTAGAATATTTTGGCCCTGGTGCTAAATCAATGTCTGCGACTGGTAAAGGAACCATCTGTAATATGGGTGCCGAAATTGGTGCTACTACTTCTACTTTTGGTTACGATGAATCTATGGATCGTTACCTAAGAGCAACAGATAGAGCTGATGTAGCCGATTTAGCAAACGAAATCAAAGAACACCTTACTGGTGATGATGAGGTTTATGCTAACCCACAACAATATTTCGATCAAGTAATAGAAATTAACTTAGACGAGCTTGAGCCTTACATCAACGGACCATTTACACCAGACAGAGCTACTCCAGTTTCTAAAATGAAAGAGGAAGCTGAGAAAAATGGTTGGCCAATGGACGTGGAATGGGGCTTGATTGGTTCTTGTACCAACTCTTCTTACGAAGATTTATCAAGAGCCTCTTCTATCGCACAACAGGCGATTAATAAAAATTTAAAAACGAAATCAGAATTCGGAATTAACCCAGGTTCGGAACAAGTACGCTATACAGCAGAAAGAGATGGACTTTTAGGTATTTTCGAAGACTTGAACGCCACCATCTTTACAAACGCTTGCGGGCCATGTATTGGTCAGTGGGAAAGAACAGGTGACAATAAGAGAGTAAACACAATTGTACACTCTTTCAACCGTAACTTCTCAAAAAGAGCAGACGGCAACCCAAATACCCACGCTTTTGTAACCTCTCCAGAAATGGTGGCGGCCATCGCAATTTCGGGTAACTTAGGTTTCAACCCTCTAACTGATACCCTAACCAACGAAAATGGTGAGCAAGTAAAATTAGACCCACCAGTGGGTTCTGAGTTGCCAGCCAAAGGTTTTGCGGTAGAAGATAACGGTTACCAAGCGCCAGCAGCAAATGGTAGCAGTGTAGAAGTTATTGTAAAACCAGATTCTAAACGCTTACAGCTCCTCGCTCCTTTTGCTCCATGGAACGGAAAGAACATTACAGGTGCCAAGCTTTTGATCAAGGCATTTGGAAAATGTACTACCGACCACATTTCTATGGCAGGCCCTTGGTTGAGGTTTAGAGGTCACTTAGATAACATTTCTGACAACTGTTTGATTGGTGCGGTAAACGCATACAATCAGTCAACCAATTTGGTGAAAAACCAATTGACAGGAGAATATGGTCCAGTACCAGCTACAGCTCGTCAATACAAAGCAGCAGGCGTTCCATCTATCGTTGTGGGTGACCACAACTATGGTGAAGGATCTTCTCGTGAGCATGCGGCTATGGAGCCAAGGTTCTTAGGTGTAACTACAGTTTTGGTAAAATCATTTGCCAGAATTCACGAAACCAACTTGAAGAAACAAGGAATGTTAGGTTTGACTTTTGCAAATGAAGCGGATTACGACAAAGTACAGGAAGATGATACCATCAACTTCTTAGACCTTGATAAATTCACTGAAGGCAAGCCATTGAATATTGAGTTTGTACATGCCGATGGTTCTAAAGATGTAATTGTGGCCAACCATACTTACAACGAAGCCCAAATTGGCTGGTTCAAAGCGGGTTCTGCCCTTAACTTGATTAAAGAGGAGAACAAGAAAAGTTAATATAGTATTGAGTAGCTAGTACTTAGTATTTAGAAATATTGAAAAGCCTGATTCGTAAGAGTCGGGCTTTTTTGTATTGGTTAGGTCAGAAGTTTTAGGGAACTTATTGATTTTTGTTTCCAACACTGGTTTAAATGATAAGTACTCAACTGTCGCAGGTTCTCCGAACCTGTGACGATTATAAACTAGGACTCCAGTCCTTGTCTGCTTGATTACAAGCCCCCACTTCGATATAGCTAAAATTAGCCCTTTGCGCCTCTCAGCGTTCTTTGCGGTTAGTTTAGCTACCTGTGTTTCTGAAAAAGACCCCTACGGGGTGACTGTTCTGAGCAGTGTGTAATAGTGTTGTCTCTTTTGTAAAGCACAGTTCGGTAGCAATCTCCCACCAACCGCCCCCCTTGCTTTGTTGAAGCAGTATTTTTACTTTCATCGCACAAAGCTTGGGAGCATACCTGAGGTTTTCAAATATTATTTTTAAGTAAAAATTGAAGGTTGGAAGATCAACTAAAGTCAAATTCGTTCAAAATAGAGCCGTTAAATCAAGAATTCTATGATTCGGCCATCAACTTTCTTGAACAGGTATTCCACAAAGAGCAGAGCATTCCAAAAGAGTTAATACCTCTTAAAAATGATAGCGAAAAATGGTGGTGCATTATAAGTGATGGTGAAGTACTGGGCATTGTTGCAGCTTGGAAAATCAAATCTGAATGGCATTGGGGTCGACTGGCAATTGATAAGAAACTAAGAGGGCTTGGTTTAGGAAAAAAGATTGCCGTTAAGTCTTTGAATGATTTGTTTCACATGGGAATAGAAGAAGTATATATTGACGCTAGAGACATTACAGTTAGTTTACTTCTGAAAATTGGAGGGAAAATTACTGGTAAGAAGACGAGTTTTTATGGTGCTTCAATAACCCCTATGAAAATTATGAAGAACGATTTTATTCATATTAACACATAAGAAACAGTACTTAAATGAGCTCAATCGAAGTATCAAGCTGCTCATGAAGTTATCTCAGAGTACTTTACCGTTCACTTATCTGCATTCTCAAAAAAGCCATTAGAAGTACAGGAACTGCCTGATTGCTCTGAGTTTTATATAATTTGTAAATTGAAACATGAGTAGAGGATTTGTAAAGGAAGATGATCAGGAAGAAATACCTCTTGTGCCAGCAAGGGTCCATTTACCTGAAGGTGTAACAAACTATGTTACTCCATTAGGTATGAATGAGCTTTTGGAAGAAAAACAAAAGCTTATAGATGAGAAGGATCAGCTAGAGTTTACGAATGAAAATGAAAAACGAATTGCGGTCAACCATATCAATGCAAAACTGCAATTACTCAATAATAGAATTTCTACTGCCAAACTTATAAAGTTAGAAGATCAGCCGAAAAATGAAGTACGGTTTGGAGCTTGGGTAACTTTAAAAATTGGTAGCCAAACCAAACTCCAGCGATACCAAATTGTGGGGGTAGATGAAGCGGATATAGCTAAAAGAAAGATCTCATTCATTTCTCCGATTGCTCAAATATTGACAAACAAGAAAGTTGGAGAGAAAGCCATATTAAAGTTGGCAAAAGGAGATCGGGTTTTTGAGGTTATACAGATTGACTATACACCATAGGGACAGTTCGGCTATTTCTTTCTCACATAAATTGTTTTTTGTACTTCGCACACCACCTCTCCCTCCGTGTCTGTCACTTTCAGATCGAATAAATAATCCTTTTTCCCAGCCGCAGTTACCTCTTCTCGTATTTGGGTCAAAAGTGGTTCTGTTAATTCAAAAACACATTTTACGGTACCTCTACCTGGTTTTTTAAAACGAATGGAAGCAGCTTTATCCCAAACAATGTAATCACGGCCAAGGGTGTTCATCAACAAAAGCATATAAAACGGGTCGCACATAGAAGCCAAAGAACCACCATAGTGAACTCCTACAAGGTTTTTGTTCCACCAGCGAAGTTTCAATTGCACTTCGGCCTTCATAAAATCATCAGACAAATAGGTGAGTTTAATGCCTGCTCCCATAAATGGAGGGTACCAATTGATCAGTTTCACTTTTTGCTTGCGAGAAAGTAGTGGCATAATGTCTATTCTTTTATAAACGCGAAACGTGTTTTGTTCTGAAACTCTTAGCTTTGTGCTTCAAATTTATCATAACATTTCATGACAGCAGAAATACAAACCGAAAAAGGGGTAATGAAAGTTGAGTTCTTTGAAAAGGACGCCCCAAACACAGTAAAAAACTTTACTGACTTGGCTAAAAAAGGCTTTTATGATGGTCTTACTTTCCATCGTGTACTTCCAAACTTCGTAATTCAAGGCGGTTGCCCTAATGGTACTGGCGCTGGCGGACCTGGTTACAAAATCGATTGTGAGTTAGATGGCGATAACCAATACCATGACCGTGGTGTGCTTTCTATGGCCCACGCTGGTAGAAATACTGGTGGTTCTCAGTTCTTTATTTGCCACAGCAGAGACAATACTGCTCATTTAGATAGAAACCACACTTGCTTTGGTAAGGTAGTAGAGGGCGTAGATATCGTTGATGAAATCCGTCAGGGTGATAAAATCAATAAGATCGTTGTAAGCGAAGATTAGTCCGCATAATTATATAAAAGCCTCGGTTTGAAGTTCGAACCGAGGCTTTTCCATTTTACTATGGGTAAGTTACTTCAACTGCCCCAAAACTAAATTACGATAGCCCATAAGTGCATCCTGAGTAGATTGGAGATTCTCTTTGAATGCCGCCATGCCCTTAGGTTCAATATCGAGGGTGGCATTTAAGACATCTCGGTAATAGTCGGCCCAAGTATTAATAATATCTTTTTGCTCTGTAAGATCACCGCCATTGGCCAAGGCATCTTTACTCAACTTCAATTCAGCTTGTAAGCGCATAGTTGCCGACATAGAGGCTTCGAGAAGTACCACATGTGCCAAACGATCGCTGTTTTCAGTAAGCATTAAAGAGATAATCATCGCGCCAATTCCTACATTCTTTAAAGTCACAGGCGATACTTTGTCTATTCTATCTTGGTCGGTGTGGTAAAACTGATCGGTAAAATGCCAAAGCAATAAGCCCGGAATATTAGCTTGAAGGAATGGCGTGTGATCGCTTCCCCCTTCAAATGGATTATAGTTTACTTCCCAATTCTTTTTATCACCAATCATTTCGAAAACACCAATGGTCAGGTCATTGAAGTAGTGAGGCTTCAATTGCTCCTTTTTCAAAGGCCTTCCTCCCCACTCTGAATGTTTTTCTTTTCCTCTTGTCCAGATTGCGCCCGGGTCAGGCATTTTTTCTATTAAGAAAGAGCCACCAGTAATGGCCGTGTTCTCTCCTACCATGTCCAAACTCATTCCCCATTTAATGCCTTTTGCACGTTCGGTGTCTTCTTGTACATATCTGCGGGTTGAAACGATTTCATCACCAAACAAATAGGTAATGGTGCGCTCAGGGTTCACTTTTCCGGCTTTTAAAAGCCTTGCTGTAGAAGAGGCTACTTCACCTAAAGCTCCTACTCCACTTGCATTGTCATTGGCACCTGGTTCTTGTACGTGTGCACTGAACACAAATCTTTCATCGGGTAATGTGCTACCTTTCACTTCGGCCACTAGAGTCAACTCTTCAGACTCATAGATTTTGGTCTCCAAGTTAATTTTCACTTTTGTTTGACCCGCCATTACTGCTCTTTTCAAAATTTCATGTGCCCTAAAAGAAAGCAAAACACCAAAAGCTTTGGCTTCCGCGTCATTAGGTATTCCTGTGAAAGAAATAGAGTTCTGGTGTTTTTCTGGCTGGTTATAGCCCGGCAAACCATAGGTAATTACACCTGCCGCACCGTGCTTTTTAACGGCTTCATTAAAGGTACGCCCAGGGCTACCCTCAGTCATTACTACCTTACCTTTCAAGTCCAATCCGTTCAGGCTTTCGGCAGATACTTTTTCAACATACACCACTTCAAATTCTTTTTCGCCCCCCGTACTGTAAGAATAGGAAGCAATCATATTGAAGTTAGTTTTCAGGTTTAACAATTCTTCATTTCCAATTTTCAATGAACCTGAAACTGGCTCCCAAGTAGGGCGTGACATGGCTCGCTTCTCAATTCTGTAAGTAAGTCTATCAGTTGCTTTTGCATTTTCTTCTAACACGTAGCCTGCTTTTTTCAGCTTTTCTACTACATGGTAAATACTATTGTTAAAGCCCTCGTTTCCGGCCAAACGCCAATATTGCTGCACATAATCTACAGTTTCAAAAGCCGATTCTTGATTGAATTCAGCATCAGCCATATCATAGTACTTCTCTATAAATGAGTCTAACTGCTGGGCGGTAGCCTGAAACGCACTCAAAGTAAGCCCAACAAACAAAATCAGTGTTCTTTTCATTTTGAATTGATCAAATATGGTTCTTGAAAATTTGTCTACTCTATAAAGCCCAGTTCATCGAGCTTTTCATAAATCTCTAAACAAATCCATGCATCGGTAGCTGCATAGCGAATTTGCTTTTCTGTTAACTGCTCTACTTCCCAGTTTGAGGTTTGAGCCGATTTGGAAATTCGAATTCCCATAATCATGCCTGCCAAGTTTCTGGCACCAACATTTTCTGCTCCAATTTCTACAAACTTCTTATTCAGGTCTAAAAAGCCTTGTTGATTGAAGTTTTGTAGGTTGTTTAACAAGTTAAAGTCATCTTCTAAACCTATTCCAACTTTGGTAATATTGGGGTTTTCCATAAAATCAACAATGCAAGGCAAAAGCCCTGAATGCAATATTCTAAGCAGATATACTTTCTCTGGTGTTCCAATTTGGATCAGCGAAATTTTTCGAATTTGGCCTTTTTTGAACGTAGGTTTAGCTTCAGTGTCAAAACCCACTACATCAAACTGATTAATTTCATCCATTGCCTGTTGAATGGATTCTTCTGTGCTTGCAATGACCACCTTTCCTTTGTAAGCAGAAAGCGGCAATTCCATTAATTCTGCCTTGGTTATTGATTTGGTAAAACTCATTCGGCAGTATCTAGCTCGTCAGTTTGTTCATCATTTGAAGGCGTAATTCGTTTTATCTTAATATTAAGATAAGCGAACGCAACCGTCATTAAAGGACTTATTAAATTGAAAAAAGCGTAAGGTAAATAGGCACCTGTAGCTACTCCCAAAACTCCTGAATGATAGGCTCCACAAGTGTTCCAAGGAATAAGTACCGAGGTGACAGTTCCTGAGTCTTCTAATGTTCTAGATAGATTTTCTGGTGCAAGCCCTTTACGTTTATAAATATCGGCATACATTCTGCCTGGTACTACAATGGCCAAGTATTGATCTGATGCTGTACCATTAAAAAATATAGTAGTACCAGCAGTAGCAGCCACCAAAGAACCCGTTGAATTTACTTTCGAAATTACTGCGGCTGCAATTCTTTTTAAAAGACCAGTTCCTTCCATTACCCCACCAAAAATCATAGCAGAAATAATTAACCAAACAGTTTTGAGCATGCCTGCCATTCCTCCAGAAGTTAGAAGCTCATCGACCATGGCATGCCCCGTAACTACTCTAATATCTCCATATAGAGATTTCATAACTCCTACAAAAGTAACCTCCCAGTTAGCACCTTCCCAACCAGCTACCGACACAATCACATCTGGTTGAAAAATAAGTGCGAAAACAGCCCCCAACAGCGCTCCAATCAGAATGGCCGGAATAGCTGGCATTTTCTTTAGAATCATCCCAATTACGGCCAAAGGCACTAAAAACAGCCATCCGTTAATATTAAATTTTGAACTGATTGCAGTCAAAATCTCTCCCGTTTCAGTAATCTCACCGCTACCAGAACTGGTAAAGCCCAAAATTAAAAACAGAATTAAAGCGATAACAATTGACGGTACAGTGGTTAAAGTCATGTACCTAATGTGAGTAAACAAATCTGTTCCTGCCATGGCAGGTGCTAAGTTGGTAGTATCTGACAATGGCGACATTTTATCTCCGAAATAGGCACCTGATAAAATAGCCCCTGCTACCATGCCCTCATTTATACCTAAGGCCTGTCCAATACCAATTAAGGCAATACCAACAGTGGCTGCGGTGGTCCAAGAGCTACCTGTAGCCATAGAAACAATAGAGCATATAATACAGGCGGCAAAGAGAAATATTGTTGGGTTAAGAATTTGTAAACCATAATATATCATGGCGGGTACAATTCCACTCAGTAGCCAGGTACCTGCCAAACAGCCTATTAATAATAGTATGATGATAGAGGCCATGGCCGAACTAATACTTTTCACTATCCCATTTTGAATAGTGTCCCATTTGTAGCCCAACCGAAGTGCTACCAAGGTGGCTACACCAGCTGAAAGGATTAAAATTATTTGATTTGAGCCATCTAAAGCTGAATCACCAAAGATTCGAACATTAATAAAAAGGGCTACTACAAGAAAAATGATCGGGATAAAAGCCTGAAAAAGTGTAGGCGTTTTATAGGTATTGGTCATAGTTATTATAAAGTCAGGATTTGAAGATAAGAAGATTTATTTTATTCGAGCATTAGAGATGCTAAACGCTGCCCAACTTTACTGCCAACGGCAACTCCCATACCCCCTAAGCGCACGCCCAAAACTATATTTTCACTGTGTTTTTTAACAATTGGTTGCTTTGTTTTTCCAAAAGCCATAATGCCTGCCCATGCCATATCCACTTCAAAACTATGGTTAGGAAGAAGAATGGTTCTCAAGTCTGATTTCAGTTTATCTAAGATAAGATCGCGCACCTCAAATTCTGTACTCTCTTCCCCTTGAATATCTAAGTTTCTTCCTCCTCCAAAAATGATTCGGTCTTCATAATTACGGAAATAGTAATAGCCTTCTTCATAATGAAAAGTGCCTTTAAAGGGAAGTCCTGCAATCGGTTTTGTAACTAAAACTACACCCCTACCTGGTTTAAGCTCTGTTTCTGGTAAGAGCTTTCGGGTAAATGCATTGCTGCAAATGGCCAGCTTTCTAGCTTTAAAACTTACTTGTGATGTACTAACTGTTACGCCTTCTGGGGTTTCTTCAAAAGAAAGCACTTCGCAATTGGTAAATACTTTAATGCCCAATTGCTGGGCGAAGGCTTCTAGCGCCTTCATCATCTTACCTGTATCAATCTGCGCCTCCAGCGGGTTTTTGATCAGCGACTTTACCTGCTGTTGATCAAAACCAAATTCACTAATTAAGCCTGCTGCTTCCGAATATACATTTTGCCCAAAAAGTGGTTTGAGCAATTCATTTACTTTTTCAATTGAATTCAAGGCTTCCAAATCATTCTGAAATAGTAGCTCATAGCCTCCATAATTTTTGAAGCCGATATGATCATCTCCTAAACGAGAACGAAGAAGTTCAAGCCCCATCCAGCGAAATTCAACTAGTTCTTGTACTTCCGTTTCAGTCATTCCCTTCAAGTCATTCATGATTTCCGTAAGACTACCAAAACAGGCAAAACCTGCATTTTTTGTACTGGCACCAGTTGGGAAAATCCCTCGCTCTAATATAACTACCGACTGCTTAGGGTACTTCTCCTTGATGGAAACCGCTGTAGAAAGTCCTACAATCCCTCCTCCTATTATTATATGGTCGAAACTTGTAAATGATTGTCTTTCCCAAAAACTGAGCATATTCTATGTATTTAAAGAAACTTGCCTAAATTAATTGAAAAATGTAAACCATGTTCGATCCTGCCCAACTCTTAGAAAAAGCAAAAACGTCAAAACGCCATTTAGCACTACTTAATTTTGGGCTGTTACGTATGATCCCTTTTAATAAACCTCATGGAATTAAGATTGTAACAATTGGTGATAAATCGGTTAAAACCCGCTTTCCATACAAACGAAGTAACCTTAACCACATCAAAGGACTTCACGCTTGTGGGCTGGCTACCGTATCTGAGTTTACTACTGGTATTGTTTTACTATCTACATTAGATGCCAAGCAATACCGTATCATTATGCAGAAAATGGAAATGAACTATCATTACCAAGGCAAAATGGATTCATTTGCTGAGTTTTCTGTATCTGAAGAGTGGCTCCAAACCGAAGTAATCGAGCCTTTACAAACTCAAGAGTCGATTGTAGTGAATTGCGAAGTAAAAACTTATGATAGTGAGGGAAACCATCTAACCACTGGCAATATTTATTGGCAAATCAAGGCATGGAATAAAGTTAAAACAAAAGCTTAACCACTGGTATAAAGGGAGTTTGCAGCATTGTGGCTTTCATCTATCTTTCTCAAGACTGAAAACTTAGACAAGCCTTATGAAAAAGTTACTCTTTGCCTTATTAATTGCCGCAGCCGTTGTTTCCTGCAAATCTCCAAACACTTCCAACGAAGCTGGATTTATCACCTTATTGGGAAATGATACACTGGCCGTAGAATCGTTCACCAAATCAAATGATTTATTTTCGGCAAAGGTTGTATTACGATCGCCTAGTATTTCTTTAAGAAAATATGATCTCACTTACGCAAATGGCGACTTTTCAACTTTAGAAGTAACTGATTACGATCCAGCTCAAGGCTTTAATGGCGCTGGAACTTTAGTTCAAAGAATGACCAGACAGCAAGATAGTCTTGTTGTAGAATCGGAAGGCAGAGACGGAATGACCTCTAGAACTGTGGCTTTTGAAAAAGGTATGCTCCCATTTATAGATATGGTGCATTGGCCTTATGATTTGGCTTTTAACAATGCAGTTAAAAATCCAAATGACAGTATTAACCAAAGACTTTGGACGGGCAGAAGCTTTTCTACTTTTGTAATAGCCAAGGAAGGCAGTGATAGTCTAACAATCCGTCACCCTTCAAGAGGTGTTATGGGGGTAGATATTGATACCAATGGTGATATTCAATTATTAGACGCTGGGCTTACCACAAGAAAACTGAAGGTACGCAGGGCTAAAAATGTAGATATTAATAAGGTGGCGGCATCTTTTGCGGAAGACGATAAGAACGGAAAAAAATTTGGAGAACTTTCTGGCGCACCCGAGGGGCACTTTGAGTTTAAAGGTGCCGAGTTTGATGTTTCTTATGGTTCTCCTCAGAAACGCGGTCGCGAAATTTTTGGGGGCATAGTGCCTTGGGGTCAGCTTTGGAGAACGGGTGCAAATAGAGCTACACACTTCAAAACTTCAAAAGATTTAAAAATCGGAGATTTAGACATACCTGCAGGTGAATATACCTTTTTCACCATTCCTGAACCTAATGGTGGTACTTTAATCATTAATAAACAGACGGGGCAAAATGGTCAATCATATAATGAAGAAAGAGATTTGGGTCGTGTTCCTATGAAAATCAGCAAGCAAAATGAAATTACAGAGCCTTTCACCATTAAAGTAGTGGAATCAGACAAAGGTGGGGTGATTCAATTAATTTGGGATCAAACCATTTTCTCTGTCGACTTTACAGTCCAATGATCATTCGGATTGAAGTAATTAAAAACTGAATAATACTGGACATTTTTATACATCCAATTTTTCGTTTTTCACAACCAAAACTAGGTTGTAGTATTATAAAAATATGCGACCTAATGATTAGGTAACGATTTGGCAATAAACGCCCTTTTGGAAAAGTATATTATTATGTGTTAATTCATGTCGGCACTTCGACCAAAGGTGCCAAAATTACTTTAACCTAAACACCCGTGTGATGCAATCATTTACCATGAATTCCCTTTTTGGAGGGCTATTCATATTTCGTAATAAAGGCCAGCGCTACAAAGTAAGCAAAAGTGACTTTTACGAAGGAAAGAATTTTTTAGCCAACCAGTCGCGCCTCCTCAACCTTACAAAAGACCTAAGAAACACCAATCAAATAAGCACCGATAAAAGCATTCGTTTTTATGGGATGAACTTTGGGCAGACTACTAAAGATGCCGTACAGCATTTAGGGAAGCCCAACTATATTTCGCGCAAGAAGTCTGCATTAAAAAACCATAAAATTCTTTTCTATAGAATTACCGTTTGCAATGTAAACTGTGTACTTCAGTTCCATTTTCTGAAAGATCAGTTCTTTTTAGGAGTCATAGAAGTTAAAAACACCTCTACCAAAATACATAAAGAAATCACTGATTTAGTAAGAAAAAAATACTTTGTAGAACAAGAGGATTGGGTAGGCATATTGAAAGACAGTGAAAACAACACGCTCGAAATAAAGGAAGGGATGATTCAAAGGATGACATACCTTACAGGAGATCAAACCCTAAGAAATGAAATACAATCGCAAATAGAAAAGATACGTGATTTAAAGGAAAAACATGGCCAATTAAATCACGATATGATCTTAAAGATGATCTAAGAAACTTACACCTAAACACTACTCATTAAAAGAGTCGGGAGATCTTCCGACTCTTTTTTCGTTTTCCCTATTTGGGGAATGGTATTAAGCCAGTATCTTTAGACTTCTAGAAAACACCTTTTTTGATGAAATCCAAAAAACGTAGAAGTACGCACTGTAGTAATTGTGAGAGTGCGTTGGAAGAAAGTTATAACTTTTGCCCTACCTGCGGACAGTCCAATACCGATAATAATATCACCTTTTCAATTCTGATCAGGGAGTTTTTAGACAATTACCTTGGAGTAGATTCTAAGATGGCAAACAGTATTATGCCGTTTTTATTCAGCCCTGGTAAACTCACGAATAGATTTCAGGATGGTAAAATCAAACATTTCATCCACCCTGTAAGGCTCTATTTAGTACTCAGTGTTGTTTACTTCTTTGTTGTCTCACACCTCCTTAGTTTCGATCTTAGAGAACTAGGTGACGATAGTTTTAACATTCCTGCTAGGGCTGACATTGAGGAACTCCGCAATGATCCAGATTTTGCTATTCTTACAGATTCATTGAAAATAGAAGCCTTAAATGATTCGCTGGTCAGGCAATTTATTGGCATAAATAACTTCAACGTACTCTATGATTCCCTTGTGAGCAGGTACGATTCCGCTATTATAAACAATACTGAGGTTGCGCTTAACGCAGTAGACCTGATTGCTATTAACGAGGATGAGCATTTTCTTGATAAAACCAACAGATGGGCAAGAGACAGACACCTGAGTGACGATGATTTTATGGATTCACTAATGGGAGGTAAAGGTCGTTATAAGATTTTTAATGTTACAGATACTACTAGCAGTGAAGATGCTCGACACCTTAAATCGCAAGTGAGAAAGGTTTTTAAAAATGAAGAAGGTTTCAAAGGCTTTATTCTTGGCAATCTGCCAATTATGATGTTTTTGCTTATCCCTCTTTTTGCACTCGTGCTTAAAGTAGTTTATGCCAGACGTAACCACCTCTATATAAAACACATTGTGCATGCACTCCATGTACATTCCTTTGCTTATTTCATGTACGCCATTAGCCTTCTTATAATTTTCAAGCTACTAGTGGGTCATGTTCAGTGGCAATGGATTGTAGGAATAACCACCTTTATTGGAGTGAGTACTTATGTATACATTTCCTTCTTAAATGTCTACAAACAAGGCTGGTTTAAAACCCTGGTTAAGTTTAACATTGTAGGCTTTATTTACATTATACTCTTACAGATTTTCTTCAGCTTCGAAATCTTTATGAGCTTCTGGTACTATTAATGAATTGCTTTTAACGATTTGTAATTGGCTTCAATAATTTTATCGGCCAATTCTTCTGTAATTGAATCAGAAATAAACAGGGTTTCGAACTGAGATGGGGCCAAATAAACGCCATTATTAAGCATTTCTCTAAAGTATTTGCCAAACATGGCCGTATCGCAGTTTTTGGCCGAGTCAAAATCAGTTACTTTTTGGTCAGTAAAGAAAATACTAATCATTGAGCCAATCCTGTTCATGGTATATGGCAGCTCTAGCTCATCGAGGTTCTTCTGAAAACCTTCTTCTATTCTTTGGGTAATATTGGCCAAACGATCATACAAACCGTTTTCGTCCTTAATTTGATTTAACATTGCAAGCCCTGCCGCCATTGCCACGGGATTTCCTGAAAGGGTTCCTGCTTGATAAACTGGCCCTACCGGTGAAACGAAATCCATTATTTCTCTTTTACCACCATAAGCCCCAACAGGCATTCCACCACCAATGATTTTCCCTAAAGTAGTTAGGTCAGCCTGTACATTGAAAACGCCTTGAGCTCCTGACTTAGACAAACGGAAGCCTGTCATTACTTCATCAAAAATAAGCACTATTCCGTACTGATCGCACAGTGCTCTTAAACCTTGCAAATAACCTTCTTTGGGCAGAATGCAGCCCATATTCCCAGCAACTGGCTCTAGAATAATAGCTGCTACCTCATTCCCAACTTCGGAAAGCAGTTGTTTCGCTTTCTCAAGGTCGTTAAATGGAAGTGTTAATGTATCCTTAGCAGTACCCTTAGTTACCCCAGGACTATCCGGTGCTCCCATTGTCATTGCTCCAGAACCTGCCGCAATTAAAAATGAATCACCATGCCCGTGGTAACAGCCTTCAAATTTAATAATCTTATCTCTGCCCGTATACCCTCTAGCTAAGCGAACAGCTGACATGGTAGCTTCTGTACCAGAGTTTACCATTCTCACTTTTTCAATGGATGGAAACATTTCACAGATCAATTCGGCCATTTCAATTTCAGCATTAGTAGGTGCGCCAAACGAAAGGGAGGTTTTAACTGCTTCGATTACAGCTGCTTCAATTTTCTCATTTGCATGACCAAAAAGCATTGGCCCCCATGAATTTATGAGCTCAATAAAGGCGTTGTTGTCTTCATCGTACATAAATGCACCTTTGGCTCGCTTTATAAATAATGGATTTCCGCCTACGGCTTTAAAGGCACGAACAGGAGAATTTACGCCACCTGGAATAGAGTTTTGAGCTTGATCAAAGAGTTTTTGACTGCGAGAAGTATTGAGCATTGGGAATTAATTATTTGATTTTTTGACTTTAGAGTCTACCATTCTTAAAATCGGGGTGTACCTGTTGTCGTTTGTTAACTGATAATTAAAACTCTCCGTTAACTCACCCTGTATTGTATTAGTAGTTTTCAGTCCAAACTGAAAGTACTTTCCGTATTGAGATAACAGTCGACCGTAAGTAACCATGATGTCATAACCAATGTAAGCATCACCCAAACGGTCTTCCTTTTTTGGCACAGCGGAGAACATTTCTAAATAGCGTTTTCTGAATTCTCTTACCGATGCTTTATCATAATCAATCCAGTTTGAACCTGTAAATACAGCTTCTACCCTTTCAAGCTGTTGAAAAGAAATCGATTGTTCTGAACTCAACCAACGCGATGAGCCTACATAGTAAATTGTATCTTCTCTGGCATCGATACCACTGATTACACTCGCGGAAAGTGAGGGAATATCTGAAGCAATAAAAATATGCCCAATGCTGTCGGGCATAATTCCCAATTTTTCTTCTCGAAAATCATCTCCTGAATACTTCTCCCATCTCTTAACTCCTGCATCTAAGAGAGAATCCATTTCGGCAATCATTCTCGCACGTTCAGCAGAATCTTTATCAACCTTAATTTTTTCAACCAACATCTGTTGAATTTTTGCCGATTCATTCGGCCTTACCATTTGCTCAATTACTACATTGAAAGTATCCTTCTCTATAAGTCTTCTGTAAAGCTGGGCTCTTGGCTTATCTGCTTCACTAGCATAAAATATGGCCACATTCTTATTTTTGGTAAGGTGCTTTCGGGTATATTCTGCCGCACTGATTGCCAAAGATTCATTACTTGGGTAATATAAAAACGCAAATGGGTTGTCAATCAAAATTTCACCATTAGAAGACAATGGGTTAATGAAATTGATTTTATTCTCTTTAGAAAATCGTACCACTTCACCAATCGGCCCTGGGTATGCTGGACCAACTATTAAATCTAACTCTTTAAGCTTCGGGTCAGCCAAAATAGCACGGGTGGTTGTGGCGCTGGTCTTGGTATCGAAAGTCATCAAATTGATATTGATATTCTCTTCTGCCAGTTTTTCTAAGCCTAACTTCATTCCCTGAAGAAACCGAACAGGCCAATCATTCATCATTCTAACAAGACTGATAGAGTCTGATCCGTATTGAAATGGGAAAAACAATCCAATGTTGTATACTTCCTTTTTAGGAGAGAAATCTACCCCATCAATATTTACTTCGGGGTTAATTTTGAAGGTAGTAATCAAGCTATCAATTAAAACCAGATTACGATCCATTACGCTCTCTGTAAGCAGCAATGTCAATAAACGTGAAGCTACAACTGGGTCGGAATGGCTTTTTAAAAGAGATTTTAAATGGTTTCTGTCTTTTACATTAGAAACCGACTGGCTTTTTAAAGCTTCAATTTCATCCTTAAAACTCTCGTCATCAATCAACTCTAAATAATTAAGGCCTTCTTCAAAAGCACCTTCTTCAAAAGCAATTTTTGCTTGCCAAAAGTTAACCTCATTTACAGACTCAGACCAATCTGGATATTTCTCTTTTAACTGAGTAAACAGTTGCGCTGCCATGGCAGCATCACCTGAATGGTATGCTGAAATGGCTTGGTAAAAACCAGCATACCTCACCAAATCATTATCCTGTTCCAATGAACTGATTTGCTTAAATCTGCCCATTGCCAATGCATATTGTTCTCTATCTAACAAGCCTTTTGCTTCATCAAACATCATTTTAACGTCTTGCGCAATGGCTGAAGAGCCAACAAGAGATAGAAAAACAAGTATTATAAAACAGCGGGTCTTCATCATTATTTTTACTCCCATTCTATTGTAGCGGGTGGTTTAGAGCTTATATCATAAACCACTCTGTTTACTCCCTTTACTTGATTGATAATTTTATTTGAAACGTCCTGTAAAAACTCATATGGCAAATTACACCAATCAGCCGTCATTCCATCTACACTGCTTACTGCTCTGAGCGCCACTACTTTTTCATAGGTACGTTCATCTCCCATTACACCAACCGACTGAACTGGGAGTAGCATTGCGCCTGCCTGCCATACATCATCATACAAACCAGCTTCTTTTAGCCCATTGATAAAGATGTAGTCTACTTCTTGAAGAATGGCTACTTTTTCAGCAGTAATATCTCCTAATATACGGATTCCCAAACCTGGTCCCGGGAAAGGATGTCTACCTAGAATATTTTGATCAATATCTAACGACTTCCCTACAAGCCTTACTCCATCTTTAAAAAGTGTGTTCAATGGTTCTACAACCTTCAAATTCATTTTATCAGGTAAACCACCAACGTTGTGATGCGACTTTATTGTAGCCGATGGGCCATTAACAGAAACTGACTCAATAATATCTGGATATATAGTGCCTTGGCCTAACCATTTAACGCCTTGAATCTTCTGTGCTTCTTGGTCAAACACTTCAATAAAAACACGACCAATGGCCTTTCTTTTCCCTTCAGGATCAGAAATTCCTTCAAGTGCTTTGTAGAATTGGTCTTTTGCATTAACGCCCTTTACGTTCAAGCCCATTCCTTTGTAGGACTCTAAAACGCTCTCGAATTCATTTTTTCTTAAAAGACCATTATCAACAAAAATACAGTGTAAGTTTTCGCCAATGGCTTTATGAATAAGTACAGCCGCCACAGAGGAATCTACTCCTCCTGAAAGACCAAGCACTACTTTATCGTTCCCCAATTTTTCTTGAAGTTCGGCCACAGTTGATTCTACGAATACATCTGGTGTCCAGTCTTGACTACACTGAGCGATATGTACCACAAAATTCCTTAGTAACTCTTTTCCTTCAGTTGAATGAGTTACTTCTGGGTGAAACTGAATTCCGTAAGTTTCTTCGCTTCGAATTTTATATGCGGCTACCTTAACACTTGGCGTACTGGCTATTACATCAAAATCAGCTGGAAGATCAGAAATGGTATCTCCATGCGACATCCATACTTGTGAACCCAAATTGATTTCTTTCATCAAATCCGACTGCATGTCCACATGATTCAATTTAGCACGACCGTATTCTCTTATTTCAGAAGGTAATACATTGCCACCAAATTTTTGAGCCATAAGTTGGGCGCCATAGCAAACACCTAATAAAGGTAGCTTACCCCTGAATTGACTAAGGTCTAAATCAGGAGAACCTGCATCTCTTACAGAACAAGGACTTCCTGAAAGAATGACTCCTTTTATGTCGTCTGTAATGGGTGGTATGTTATTGAAAGGGTGGATTTCGCAATAGACATTGAGTTCTCTAACTCTACGGGCAATTAGTTGAGTATACTGAGAACCGAAATCCAGAATAAGTATCTGTTCAGCCATGCGCAAAAATAATATTCAACTCGACTAATCACTAATAAAAGACAAGTAATTGTGTCCCTTCTTTAGAGGAAAAAAGATTAAATTCAGCAGTGGCATTAAGTACACTCCCTAACCCTAGGCCATACCATATATATTATCGGCTTTTTGAGTTTCTAAAATTTCTGAATTGAACGATCATGGCAGGATACTCTGGCTCACCACTTCTTAAAAAAATGGGCATCAAAGATGGATTCAAAATTATGGTTTTAAACAAACCCGATTATTACTGGAATCTCTTTGACAGCCTACCTAGCAACCTTCACCTTGTCGATAGTCAAAGTGAAGATTTAGTCGATTTTATTCATTTTTTCACAAAGTCTGAAGAAGAGCTTCAAGGCAAAATTCTAAACTTAAAATCACAACTTAAGCCAACTGGGATGCTCTGGATTTCTTGGCCTAAGAAAGCCTCTAAAGTGCTAACTGATATTGATGACGGTATTGTCAGAAGCATCGGGTTAAAAAGTGGCTTAGTAGATGTAAAGGTTTGTGCCGTAGATGAAGTTTGGTCTGGATTAAAATTTGTTTTCCGTTTAAAGGATAGGCCTTAATGTAAATTTTAATTCGGTGAAAATGAAGATTCGCCAAATATTCATTCATCAAAGCCATACACGGTTAGATGAATCTCATTTTAAAGAAACCATTCATGTAATCTTTGTACCCGTCTTTTGCCTACGGTCTAAATTGAAGTAATTTAACGCGGTTCAAATCAATAACTATGAAATTTAGATTTACAAAAAACACTAAGATCGCTAGCTTTTTGCTATTCTTATTGTGCTTTGCGGCTCCGTTTGCACAAGCGCAAAAGATTCCGGCCAACGTAGCCGACAGAATTCACTTTAGAGACATTGGCCCTACTCGCCAAGGTGGTCGATATGTGGATTTTGCAGTAGTCGACAAATCAACCAAAATTATATATGCTGCAACCGCTTCGGGTGGCGTATGGAAATCTGTGAACAACGGAATTTCTTGGGAGCCAATTTTCGACAATGAGAATATTATTTCAGTAGGTGCTATTGCCGTAGACCAACGCAACAATGATGTAGTTTGGGTAGGTTCTGGTGAAGCCAATAACTCAAGGAGTTCATACTGGGGAAATGGTATTTATAAATCTACTGATGCAGGTAAAACATGGACCAACATGGGTCTTCCTGAATCGCACCATATTGGTAGAATCCTGATTGACCCTAAAAACTCAGATGTAGTTTACGTAGCGGCATTGGGTAAGCTTTATTCAGACAACCCAGAAAGAGGTTTGTACAAAACCACTAATGGCGGAAAAACTTGGTCAAAAGTACTTGAAGTTAAAAAAGCAGACGGAAAGTTTATTGGTGTGGTTGATATGGCCATGAGCCCTAGCGACCCTAACACTATTATTGCTGCTGCTTACGATAAAATCAGAACACCTTGGACCTTCAATGAAGGTGGAGAAGGAAGTGGAATCTACAAATCAACCAACGGTGGTAGAACTTGGAAAAAACTTTCTAAAGGTCTTCCAGGTGGTTTCTTAGGTAGAATTGGTGTGGCTTATGCACCTAGCAATTCAAAAGTAGTATATGCCAATGTTGAAAACGTAAACGTTGATGGTATTTCTACAGAAGAAAGAAGAAGAATGTTGGAGATTGGTATTCCTTTAGAAAGAAATCAGTCTGTAGACGGAACAGAAATGTATCGCTCTAACGATGGCGGAGAATCATGGAGAAAAATCAGCCCTGATGGAGAAGATATTGGTGGTGCACCTTCATATTACTATCAGCAAGTAAGAGTAAACCCAAAAGACCCTGACCATGTGTATGTAATTGGTATAGGAATGTGGGAATCTAGAAACGGTGGGAAAACTTGGGAAACTCCTTTCAGATTCGGTGGAGACAACCACGCCATGTGGATTGACCCAGCCGACCCAGAGCACATGCTTTTAGGTTATGATCATGGAATGGGAATCACCTATGATGGTGGTAAAACTTGGTACCATCCAGATGAAATTCCATTGGCTCAATTCTATGCAGTAGATGTTGACATGAACTACCCATACAATGTATATGGTGGTTTACAAGACAACGGTTCGGTAAGAGGCCCAAGCTCTAAAAGAGGTGGTTCTTCTATCGGTTTAGAAGATTGGAACCGTACAGGCGGTGGAGATGGTATGTACAATGTAGTTGATAGAACCAACAACAGATACCTATATAATGAATCACAATTTGGCCCGCTTTCTAGGCTAGATATGGAAACAGGCGAAAGTAAAGGTATTCGTTATACGGGCGATCGTAATATGCGTTGGAACTGGAATGCTCCAATAGTAGTATCTCAACACAACAGCGATATTATATACCATGCAGGCAACAAAGTGGTTAAATCTAATTTCAGAGGCGAAAGCTGGTCAGAAATCAGTGGTGACTTAAGTAAGAACGATCCTGTAAAAGCCAACGGAACGGGTAATATCCAGTACGGAACAATTACCACGCTTGAGGAATCACCAATTGATGCGAATGAGCTTTGGGCAGGTACAGATGATGGGAATTTACAAGTAACCCGTGACGGTGGTAAAACATGGACTAACTTAAATGCTAATGTACCAAACAACCCTGAGTACTGGGTAACTAGAGTTGAAGCTTCAGCCCATACTCCAGGAACAGCCTATGTTTCATACAATGGAATGCGTAGAGATGTTTTCAACGCATACCTTTATAAAACAACAGACTATGGAAAAACATGGACTTCATTAGCATCTGGCCTTCCAAACGAGCCAGTAAACGTAATCCGTGAAGACCACAAAAACCCTAATTTGTTATTTGTTGGTACTGAGCTTTCAGTTTACGCAAGTGCAGATGGCGGTAAAAACTGGGCAAAACTTAGCAATAACTACCCTACTAACCCAGCTTACGACATGGTGATTCACCCAAGAGAGAATGAGCTTGTGGTAGCAACACATGGTAGAGGTATATTCATTGCAGACATTACTCCTTTGCAAGGTCTAACTTCAGATGCCTTTAATTCTGATGTTACATTATTCGATGTACAGCCTGCTGTACAATGGGTACGTGGCTTAAGCAATACTTCGGCTTACACCAACTTTAATGGAGAAAGCCGTGCAGACGGTGTTCACATTAATTTCCATGCAAAAAATGCTGGTAAAGCGACCATTAAAATTTTTAAAGGTACCAGAGAAATTTACAAAATGGAGGTTAACGCCAAAGCTGGATTAAATCAAACAATCTGGGGAATGAATGAAATTACAGGCGAAAGACCAGCAAGTGATTTGCAGCAAATGAGAGCGCGTTTCGAGCGTTTCGGAATGAGTGGTGAAGATTTGGAACAAAGAATTGCTCAGGCTAGATACATGACCAAGTCAATTCAACCTGGTGAATTCACCATTGTGCTTGAAATGAATGGAAAGAAACAAAGTAAAGACACCAGAGTACTTCAAGACATCTGGTACAAAAAGTAATCGTTTTTAATTTTGAATGTATAAAGACCGTCTAAAAACCATTTTTAGACGGTCTTTTTTTTGATGCCCAATTGACTTTGAGGTTTCTGTTGTTTAGGACATAGACGTACAAGCATTTTCTAGTTACCTACCTATCAAAATAATTCCCTAAAACCTCCTGCTAAGCCAAGCCACAGCTCTAATTGGAGCATATTTAAAGAGATTTTAGTACCTCAAGTATTCAATAAGCATTTATTCAACTACTCTCTAGTAATAGCGTTTGAAGTTCTCAGTGTCATTCTTCTAGGAGCGTTTTCCAAAACGTACCTCATTCTAGCTATTTGACCTTTGGTGAATACACTCATGCATTCGTCAGAAGTGAGGTTCATATAGTTATTGGTTGGCGCTACCGATCCATCACATGCCAATGGAATATTGCCATTACAACCGCTGATAGATCTACTTACAAAAGGAGTGTCTTGAACAAAATCATCATATTCAAAACAATCCTCTCCTTCATGTGCTAAGCCCCAAAGGTGTAAAAGGCCGAGAAAGTGCCCCATTTCGTGAGTTAAAGTTTTACCTAAATTAACTGTGCCGTCTACAGTCGAAAATCCAAAATGGAAGGAATTGACCATAACGCCATCGCCAATAGTTGCAAGGCCACCCTCAAGTCCAGGTAAATCGGTCGAAGGAAAGGATGCGCGACCAGCTAAGGTGTTTGGAGGAAGTGCGTAAACCCAAATGTTGATATATTTTTCAGGATCCCAATTGGCTAGCTTTGGTAGTCTATCGAATAAATCTACGTAATCGTTAACTCGAGGAAATACATCAAAATAATTCACTCGATTAATTCCATTGGTCATTTCACCTTCAGGAGTAAACTCTGCTAATTTAAATTGAATGAAAGCATCATCGCTAATAGGAGAGTTATTTTCACCAAGTGTTCCTTTCACTCGTCTAAAATCATTGTTAAGACCTTCAATCTGTTCCTTAATTTTACTTTCAGCTAAATTTATGCTCCCTCCAATATCTTCACCATCATGAATTACATGTACAACAACTGGTAACGTATAAAGCGTTGGCTGATCAATTATGGGAACATCTGGTTGGTTATCAGAATCTTGTGTACAAGCACAGATGAGTATGAATGCAGTAAGTATTAAAAACGTTTTCTTCATTTAAATTTGACCCGTTTAAAAGTAAATATCAGAGATACGGAGATGCCATTCTCAGGTTGAGAAAATCCACTTTTAATCAGTAAAAAGTTGATGAAATTTATTCACCCAAAATGGGTTGATTACTTAATTGTAAAAGAGTCATCCTATTTCAGTACAACACCACGGGATTGCTCAAATAATTTTGTTTACTTCGTGATCTCAAAAATCAGTATTCAATGCGCATTAAGATTATCCTTTCAGCCCTTTTAGTTTTCGCGGTAGCAGTAAGCTGTAAAAAAGAAAGCGTTCCTCAAAAACCATTAGACTTCAATTTTAAGGTTAAAATGTCTAAAAGGATCAATGACGCAACCATCATTAGTGGGTTTTATGGTCATTTGAAGGAGTATGTAGGCCAAGATAGTGTTGGGGTTCCTGTTCAGAACAGCATTCTTCTGTATGATATCACCCATAAAGAAGCCATAGAAAGTGTTGCTTACCAAAGCGAGGGAACTACTTTTTATGACCTTAAGAAGCTCGAAAAACAGGACATAAAGCCTAAATTGACTGTAATTCCAAACAAGCAAGGGTTTTATCAATTCGACTTGGGTGACCTTGAATACTGTGTACTTATAGAAGTGAAGAAAAACACAGGCTACTATAGAGGCGGCATGCAAGTATTCAAAGGTACTTCTGATCAATTGAATGACAGAGAGCTTCGAATCGACTATAAGTCGAAACGTTAACCACCTCTTCCATTCTATTACTCTTATTTCAACCTCAAATTTAACGAGACTTAGGCTTAGTTTATTTAAGCCAACCCATCGGCTCAACTTTGTTGTAAATTCTTCAAAAAGCTAAAGATTTGTTACCTTTTGGTATTGAATGCCGTCAAAACATTCAATATCAATTGGAATATTGTGCTCCACTTTTTTCACTATTAAAAATTGTCAACTCAATCATGCAACAAATCACACAGTTTAAGAACTACTTTTTAGTACTGCTACTAATATGCTGCGCTAGCTTTAACACAAGAGCGCAAGGAACAAGACTACTGCGCCAACCTACAATGAGCAGCACGCATATTGTCTTTATTTATGGAGGGGATTTATGGCTTACAGATAGCAATGGGCAAAACTTAGTGCGCCTTACAAGTACCCCAGCAGTGGAAAGTGACCCGCATTTTTCACCAGATGGTAATTCAATTGCCTTTACTTCCAATCGTTCAGGAGGTAATTCTGTATACACAATTCCTGTAACAGGAGGCACACCTAAAAGGCTTACCTACCACCCTTCAGGGGCAATATCTAGAGGCTGGACCCCCGATGGAAAAAGGGTGCTATATGCCAGCTCAAGAGAAAGCGCTCCAACATCCATCAATCATTTGTGGACTATTCCAAAGGAAGGCGGCCCTTCTACCCAAGTAAGTGCCCAATGGGGAAATAATGGAGACTACTCCCCTAACGGAAAGCAAATTATTCTGGACAAGATGAGTCGCTGGGAAAGTGAATTTAGAAATTACAGAGGCGGACAAAACACTCCCCTGATCATTCTCGATTTGAACAGCCAAAACGAAACTTTGCTTTCTAACGAGAAAACCATAGATATTCTGCCTGTATGGATGGGCGAAACCATTTATTTCCTTTCAGACAGAGATTGGATTATGAACGTATGGGCTTACGAAACCCGTTCTGGTCAGTTCAAACAAATCACCAAATTCAAGGACACCGATGTTAAGTGGTTAGGTAAGGGTAACAATGAATTGATTATTGAAAGAGAAGGCTATTTGCATAAACTAAACCCTGCCAATGGAAAAACAACACAACTCAATATTAACGTAGTTGGTGATTTCCCTTGGTACGAAACACAATGGGAAGACGTGAGCAGAAGAGCCCGTTCAGTTTCACTTTCTGCTTCGGGTAAAAGAGTAATTATGGAAGCCAGAGGCGAAATATTTACTGTACCTACCGAGTATGGCGATGCCCGAAACATTACGCAAAGTTCTCATACGGCCGATCGTGCCCCTATATGGTCACCAGAAGGAGAAAAGATTGCTTGGTTTTCAGACGCAAACGGAAAAGGCTACTCTTTAATGTTGGCCAACCAAGACGGACTTTCCGCACCAGAAAGCATTAGTATTGGCGAGTCAAAAATGGCATGGGAGCCTACTTGGTCTCCTGACGGTAAGAAAATTGCCTTTGTTGACGATGATGTGAGAATACGCGTGGTTGACCTTGAGAGCAAGACCATTACAACGGCCGATGTAGGAGGCAACAACTTAGAACGCGGCTCAACGGGCATCACTTGGTCACCTGACTCTAAACATTTGGCTTATGCCAAATCGGGTTTCAATAACCTGAGAAGAATTATGGTTTGGTCATTGACCGACAAAAGCGTGAGGCCTATCACCAATGAATTGGCAGACTCCTTCTCTCCTGCTTGGGATTTAGACGGGAAGCATATGTATTTCTTGGCCAGCACCGATTTAGCGTTGGCTTCTGGCTGGGCAAACACAAGTTCAATGTCGGCCGACCCGCAATACGCTGCTTATGTAATGCTGCTACAAGAAGATGCAGAATCTCCATTTGTTCCGCGCAGCGATGAAGAAGAAGTGAAAAAGAAAAAGGAGGAAGAAAAAGAAGACAAGGATAAGGACAAAGAAACAAAAGAAGAGAAGAAAGATGAGGCAATAAGAATTGATGAGCAAAACATTGAAAGACGTACCATTGCGCTTCCTCTGCCCATATCAGGTTATGTTTCTATGCTCGCAGGTCCGAAAGGAAGTGTATTCATTAGCGAAAGAAAGCCTGGTAGTTGGAGTTTAACCCTCAATAAATTCACACTTGAAAAAAGAGAGTCAGAAGAGTTTTTAACTGGCGTGGGTCAATTTTCAATGTCGGCTGACGCTAAAAAATTATTGGTGCAAGTAAACGGAAGTTGGCAGGTAACCAGCCCCTCTGGATCAAGCGGAAAAGGTGGCAAGTCGGTAAAAGTAAATCTTCAAATGAAACTAGACCGTGGTCAAGAATGGAAACAGATGTTTGAGGAAGCATGGCGTTATGAAAGAGATTACTTCTATGACCCAAACATGCATGGTCGTGATTGGCAGAAAGTGTACGACAGATATGCTCCACTTGTTCCATACATCCGTCACAGAACCGATTTGAATTATATACTAGACCAAATAAATGGAGAAATGTCTGTTGGCCATAGTTTTGTTGGCGGTGGAGATTTCCCTTCTGTTGATCGCTCTAAAGTAGGTTTACTCGGTGCTAATCTTGTAGCAGATAAAAACTACTGGAAGATCACTCGAATCTTCACTACTGAAAGCTGGAACCCAGGGCTTACAAGTCCTTTAGATAGGCCAGGCATGAAAGTAAAAGAAGGGTATTACTTGGTGGGAATTAATGGAAAAGAACTCACTGCCTCTCAAAATCCGCATGAATTTCTAGACGGTACTTTAGGCCAGCAAACTTTGTTACACTTTAATGATAAGCCCAGTTTTAAAGATTCGTGGACGGAAATTGCAGAGCCTATTGGCAGCGAGAACGCTTTAAGACAAAGGGCTTGGGTTGAAGACAACAGGCGCAAAGTGGACGAACTTTCAAATGGTAGACTGGCCTACGTTTGGGTACCCAATACTAGCGGCCCTGGTTATGTATCCTTCAATCGCTATTATTTTGCACAGCAGCATAAAGAAGGAGCTGTAATTGACGAACGATTTAATGGAGGCGGCTTACTAGATGATTACATGGTTGATTTAATGACTAGGGAAGTACGTGCAGGCCTTACCAATGAAGTACCCAATGGTAGAGCATTTCAGCTACCGGCAGGTATTTTAGGGCCAAAAGTATTATTGATCAACGAAATGGCGGGTTCTGGGGGAGATTTCTTTCCGTGGGTATTCCGTCAGCAGAAAGCAGGACAATTGATTGGCGCAACCACTTGGGGTGGGCTCGTTAAATCTTCCACTCATTATGCTTTGGTAGATGGAGGTTCACTTACTGCACCTGATAATGCCGTTTTCGATCCAATCAATAATGAATGGGTGGCGGAAAATAAGGGAGTAGCCCCTGATATTGCTGTAAGACAAGATGCCAAAGCTTTATCGCAGGGCAACGATCCTCAATTGGAACGGGCTGTACAAGAAGTATTGAAGTTGCTTAATGCACAGGGAACGAAGAAAATAACCCCGCCTCCTTATTCAACTCCAGCAAAAAAAGGAAACTAAAAAAGAAGGCTCCAAAGCAGTAACGCTGCTTTGGAGCCTTAAAAATTAACGCCAATTTCTTAATTAGTTTACTTATAAATCTATCAGCTACAGGTAGCAAACAACTACTCGAAACTTTTCTACTCTGATCGAAGAGAATAAACTATAACAACTTTAGCTCTCTCGTAAGCTCAGTGAATGAAGCCCTTGAGCTTCGAACTTAAATCACTTTCTACGCTAAAGTTTGTCTTGGTTAATGAAATGCAAAGTTTCTACACCACAAATATGTAACCTAGCCCTTAATTATTATTAGATTTCATCCATTCTAATGCCACCCTTTCGTCAGAGAACAGGCGCATATCTTTGAAGCCATTACGGAAATTAAAGTTTTCCCAAACCTTATAGTCATTGATATCATTAGAAATAAGAATAGCCCTCCTAAAACTCAACTCTATACCTATGCCCTTCAGCTCTTTGGCCAAAATTTCCATTTCCTTTTGATTCGCAAATAATTGGGCTTCTCTAAGGTCTGTAATTACCTTTCGGCATTTATTCTCACTAGCAATTTGCGCTACTTTCGACAGATAGTTCGATGCAAGATCTTTCGTTAGTACTCCTTCAATCTTACCAAATACATGATTCAACTCATCATCATACCCCACCATCAACAACATACAATCTCCTTTGTTTAGGGTGCAAAGATAAGCCTAATCACTCATAAATCAATCATTAATTACTCATTATCAGATAGTTATAATTAATTCTAATGATTATAGCAAATGCAAAATGATTCTTAGGTAAAGAAGAAATTCACCAAATATTAAATCAGTGATTTCCATTCACATCAATAAAATACCGCTTAACGAATCAGTAGGTAACTGGTTTCATTCCTGACTCATCCAAAACATTTCTAAGCCACTTTGCACATCATGCAACGAATGCTCCCACCGCCATACTTTTCAATGGTAGGGATTGGAACAGAAACTAGCTTAGAATAGTTAGAAAGCCTAGATTTCTGATCGGCAGAAAGTGATTCATAGGCAGTTTGAGACATCACCAATACGGACTCACCCTGACTATTGGTTACCTCCAACATATTCCCAGCGAAAGCATACATTTGATCCATGGTAATCTCTATCACTTCATGATTCGTGCGCTCTAAGGCACTTGATATGTCTTCGCGTTGAAGTAGAGGAATCGCATCTAAACAAATCACAGCATACTTAGCGGCCAAGCACATCAACACATTGGTATGGTAGATGGCCTCATCGGTCTTATTAAAGGCTTCAAATAAGATGGCTTCGTAGCCCATCAATTCACAAAACTTATCTAATACTGCTGGATGGGTCCTTGTAGAGAGGCATGCATACAGAACTTTGTTATCATAATCGAGGATGATACTGCCCGTGCTCTCTAAAAATTTATCCTCCGCCTCAAATGAGGAAAGATCAATTACCTCATCCACCTTAATTCCTTCCTCAGCAAGCTGAGTCAATACCTCTTCCCTTCTCTCCGATCTCCTACTCTCAGTCATCATAGGGTAAAGTAGCACTCTCCCATCGTCATGAAAAGAGACCCAGTTGTTTGGGAAAACAGCATTGGGTTTCACAGGACTATCTGAATCGTCTAAAGCAATCACATCAATCCCCTCTGAGCGCAGCTTACTCACCGCCTCTTCAAACTCCAGTTTGGCTTTGTTTTCAATGGCAGCAATTTCATTCGCACCCTCCCGGCTTTGGAAAGAATTTGAACGAGCAGTAGAAGGATCGAAGCCGAAGTGTTTCGGCCTCATCATCATAATTCGTTTGGCAGCTTGTTTAGACATGCCGCAAAGAAACATTATTTCTTGAGAATCCGAGTAGAAAATCCCAATCCAAAAATAAAATCTGTTTCTCCAAGATTATTAGTCAAGTCGAAGCCAGTGTATACATCCAATTGAAGATTGTTGTTCACTAAATAAGTTACACCCATGTCTACATTATGAGTATTTACCCAGTCGTTTCTTAGGGTACCAAACAACTCAAGAAAGGCTCCCCAATTGGGTTGAAAAGCATATGAACCCACCACAGAATACTCTAAATAAAAAGGACCACTTTTGACAGGAACGAAGCCTCCAAGCCCGTAACCCAAAGTCAGTTTCTTGCTTAAAGTGTTGGAGAAATTTAACCTAAGATTTATCAAATCTTGTTCCATATCTTCATCAAAAATATCGGTAACATACTCTGCTAAAAACGAGGTTTGAGGAACAAACCCATCTTCGTTTAGAACATGGAACTTTGCACCTATCCAAGTTGAAGCAAATTGAACATTCCCTTTAACTACTACATCACCATTGACTTTTCCACGGTTAACGTAAACGTTCTGAGCCAACCTTAACTCTACCTTGTCACTCACACCATACCTCATCTGAAGGAAATTTAAAGTAAAAGTTTCCACCTTGGCATTATCAGACAAAGCTCCTCTTGAAGGAAATCCAACTTTTGAATACCCGATCCCTGATTCAATTTGAAAAACACTTTTTGGCACTACAAACGAAGAGTAAGTCTGCGTAGGACGATCAGTAATTATCGAACCCATAGCTCCTTCATTGGCCTCTTGTGCAAAAACTCCATTGGCCATCAAGCTGAAAACCAACATGGTAAAAAATACGTTCTTTTTCATTTTTCGACTCATCTAAAAATTTTACATTAAAAATTAAAAATCAGATATTTATACACTTTCTACTTATGTCTTTCTTTAAGAATTGAGATTACATCTTTTAAAGCGTATCCTTTGGCTTCCAAGAGCACCATATAGTGAAATAACAGGTCTGCTCCTTCGTTTAAAAACAGTGATTCATCGTTGTCTTTTGCTTCAATTACCAACTCTACCGCTTCCTCTCCTACCTTCTGTGCAATCTTATTCATACCCTTTGAAAACAGATGAGACACATACGATTCTTCTGGAGATTTTGTTCTTCGCTCTTTAATCACTTGTGTCAGCTGATCCAAAAATTCTACCCCAATTTCATTATTTTCTTCGAAACAAGTATCATCCCCTGTATGGCAAGTTGGGCCTTCTGGTTTTGCTTTTATCAATAAGGTATCGCTATCACAATCTATCAAAACCTCTTTGCAATAAATATAATTATTTGAAGCCTCCCCTTTTGTCCACAGCCTGTTTTTAGAACGACTAAAGAAAGTCACTTTACCTTCTGATAGGGTTTTCTCCAAGGCTTTAGCATTCATGTAACCGAGCATTAAAACCTTGTTCGAAACTTGGTCTTGAATGATGACAGGAACCAGTCCATCCCCTTTTGAAAAGTCTACTTCGTTTGTGTTTTTTAGTACTCTCATTTTTCTATTCTTACTGGGATATTATAGCCCTTTAAATAATTTTTTAAATCTGGAATTGACACCTCTTTGAAGTGAAAAATACTGGCTGCCAAAGCGGCATCAGCAAGACCAACTGTGAAGCTATCGAGGAAGTGTTCTTGGTTGCCAGCTCCGCCTGAAGCAATGACAGGAATGGACACTGAGCCCGAAACTTTAGCCGTAAGTTCGTTCGCAAAACCGGCTTTGGTTCCGTCATGATCCATAGAAGTCAGGAGTATTTCACCCGCCCCTCGCTCCTCTACTTCTTTCGCCCAAAGTAAAGTTCTTCTTTCGGTAGCAATACGCCCTCCACTTACATGCACGATATGTTCGCCTTCTACAAAGCGAGAGTCCATAGCGACCACTACACACTGACTTCCGAATTCACCGGCCAGTTCACTCACCAATTCAGGACGCATCACAGCCGATGAGTTGATAGAAATCTTATCTGCCCCTGCATTCAACAAAGCCGATACATCTGCAATGGAAGAAATACCTCCACCGACTGTAAACGGAATATTGATTTGGGACGCCACACGCTTCACCAATTCTATCAGCGTCTTTCGCTTTTCCACCGTAGCGGTAATATCTAGAAACACCAATTCATCGGCTCCTTCTGCAGCGTATATAGCAGCAAGCTCAACGGGGTCGCCTGCATCACGTAAATCAACAAAGTTGACTCCCTTTACGGTGCGTCCATTTTTAATGTCGAGACAGGGTATGATTCGTTTTGTTAACACCTTTTTGGTTTTAAGTTCTTAGTTTATTCAAAAGAGGCCAGTTCCTCTAGGCCAATTCTTCCTTCATAATAGGCCTTTCCTACAATGGTTCCGAACATGCCAGCTTGCTCTAATTTCTTGAGGTCATCCAGTTCAGCCACTCCTCCGCTCGCAATCAGCTTTAGCTTTGGGTAGCGCTTCAGAATATCATCATATAAATCAAATGAAGGCCCTTGTAACAGACCATCCTTGCTTACATCGGTACAGATCACGTACTCTATTCCTGCGCTCACATAGTCTTCCAGAAAGTCGAAAATGTTCATTCCCGAACCTTCTTGCCAACCGTTGATGCGCACTTCGTTGTGGTGCACATCGGCACCGAGAATAATTTTATCCGGACCATATTTCTTAAGCCAACTCAGTACCAAAGCTTTGTCTTTCACTGCAATACTTCCTGCTGTAATCTGTGCTGCGCCAGCTGCAAAAGCCATATCAATCGCTTCATCCGACTTTACACCACCACCAAAATCGACATGCAGACTGGTATTGGACGCAATTCTCTTGAGCGTTGGCTCATTTACTATCTTGCTGGCTTTTGCGCCATCCAAATCGACTACATGAAGTCGTTTGATGCCTGCAGCTTCAAATTTTTGAGCTACTACGAGCGGATCTGAAGCGTACTCGGTTTTTTGAGCGTAATCGCCTTGCGTGAGCCGAACGCATTTCCCATCTATAATATCTATGGCTGGTATGATGTGCATTGTTTCTGGTATTGGGTCAATAGTCAATAGTCAATAGTCAATAGTCAATAGTCAATAGTCAATAGTCAA
>NZ_CAXBBV010000014.1:0-95606 GCF_963973945.1 uncultured Roseivirga sp. | reverse complement strand
ACTGCCTTTACCGGTGGGAGAGTAGGTCGCTGCCAATTTATTATCAAAAACCCCTTGCGAATAGCTTGGGGTTTTTTTATGACCTATTTTTTTGGGGGAGGGAAAGTAGAGCTTACTAAGTACTGATTCAGCATCAATACTCAATTGATTATTGAGCTACAATTTATTCACCGAATTGAGGAAAGTAAGAGGTTAGCATTAGAGTTTGTTTAGAATTCAATAAACTTATCTATTTGAGTATTAATAAGTTCGTTATATAGTTGGTTTATGACCTTTCCATTTGAGAAGTTTCTTTCAATACCGGCTAGTTTAGGTTTAAGAGCAAATACATGCATCCCTAAATAATTAAAAATGTCTGTGAGGTGAGACATGGCAAAAACTCCGCCTTGTACGCCTGAGGAAATGCCCACTAATGCAGCCTTTTTATCTCTAACTCCTTGAGGATATTTTAATCCATCGATGAATGTTTTAAGTATACCAGGGAAGGAACCGTTGTATTCAGGGACGATGAAAATTAGCTTTTTAGCACTTTGGACTTTATCTCTCATCGTATTGAAAATAGCGTTATTTCCATTGTTTTCGTAAAGAGCCGTTCCAGTGAAATCATGAGGTAAGTCAACGAGATCAACAATTTCGGCAGTAATGCCTTTTTCTTGAATAATGGATTGATAGTAATCTGCGACTTGTCTACTAACTGAATTAATACGATTGGTTCCTACTACAATTGTGATCATACTGTGATTTGATTTCAATTCGAAATTAAGGTCTTTGTCTGAAAGAGCATAGGACTATAAGCTTTTATAGAAGTATGATTATGGAATTAAGTTTTGACTTCTAAAGTTCCTCTCAAAATGAAATCTTTTGCATCTTTGAAATTGAATTAAGCATTGACACTATGGACTATACCAAACGAATTTTTGAAGCGCTTAACTACATTCAATCCGAAAATGATTTTCAACCTGAATTTGGTATCATATTGGGGACTGGTTTAGGGGCTTTAGTAGATAAGATTAGAATTGAGCATACAATTGAATATAGAGAGATACCTCACTTTCCCATTTCAACGGTAGAGAGCCATAGTGGTAGGCTGATTTTCGGAGAACTTTCTGGAAAGAAGGTTGTAGCTATGCAGGGGCGGTTTCATTATTACGAAGGCTATGACATGAAGCAGGTAACTTTTCCTGTCCGCGTATTGAAACTCTTAGGGATTAAGAAACTTTTTGTTTCTAATGCCGCAGGGGGATTGAACTTGAATTTTCAAGTGGCCGATTTAATGGTTATTGAAGACCATATTGATTTGGCTAAGGAGAATCCGTTAACAGGTGCTAACCTTGATGAATTTGGAGGACGCTTTCCTGATATGAGCGAGCCTTACGAACGTAATATGATCGATCAAGCTTTAGCGATTGCGAAGGAGGAAGGTATAAGATGCCATGAAGGTGTATACGCTGGGGTGAGTGGCCCTAATTTGGAAACAAGAGCCGAATATCGTTTTCTGAAAATCATTGGTGCAGATGCTGTAGGAATGTCTACTGTACCAGAAGTAATTGTGGCTCGACATATGAATTTGCCTGTATTTGCTATTTCTGCTATTACAGATTTGTGTGACCCAGATCACTTGGAAGTGGCCGAACTTTCTAAAATATTGGCAGCGGCAGCAAAGGCCGAAAAGGGGATGACTATTCTATTGCAGAAGTTGATTGCGCTACAGTAATTGTTAATTACTACGTTTTTCAAATTCTTCTCGATTGCGCTGATAAATTCTCTTATTAATACCGAAAGCTATTCTAACAGCGATTATAACCCAAAATGTAATCGCTGTCCAAATTATCAACTCGGCCATTTGAAGTAAATTATTTCAATTTGACTGCTGTTCCATAGGCAAGTATTTCAGCTGTTCCTTGCATAATCATAGCGGTTGTAAATCGAACATTGATAATAGCATCTGCTCCTAGTTTTTCAGCGTCCTTCGTCATTCTAAAAATTGCCTCTTCTCTTGATTCAGCTTGTAGTTGGGTATATTCATCAATTTCGCCCCCAACTAAATTTTTAAAGCCAGCGAAGATATCCCTACCTACATTTCTAGCTCTTACAGTACTACCTCTAGCAATACCTACGATCTCTATAATTTCTTTATTCGGAACAAAGTCTGTTGTTGATAGTATCATTTTCTTTTTTTTGAGAAGTTACTAAAAAATCGTTTTAAGATTAACATTGCTCTACAGTTCCATAATCAGTTTTAGCTTGTTAATTTCACACTATGGATATTCAAGGGAAAGTGGCCATTGTTACTGGCGTAAGTAAAGGAATTGGTTTGGAAGCGGTGAAGCAATTGTTGGAAGGTGGAGCCATTGTAGCAGGATGGGGAAGAACTTCACCCAAATTAGATGATCCTAATTTCCATTTTTTCAAGACAGATGTTTCTGATTGGGATAATGTTCAGGCTTCCTATAAAGCTACTTCTGATAAGCTTGGTAAGGCAAGTGTTTTGGTGAATAATGCTGGAATGGGTTATCAAGGGCTTATTCACGAAATGGATGTGGCCGAATGGAGAGAGATGTATGACATTAATGTTCATGGATTGTTTTATTGTATTAAAGTAGCCGTACCTAGCATGATAGAATTGGGAGAAGGTCATATCGTTAATATTTCTTCCATTGCAGGAACAAGTGGAATTAAAACAATGTCAGGCTATGTGGGAACAAAACATGCGGTTCGAGGAATTTCACATTCTATTTTTCAAGAGCTAAGAGAACACGGGATAAAGGTGACGACAATTTATCCAGGTTCAACCAATACCAATTTCTTCGATAGTATTGAATTGGCAAATGCCAACGATAATATGATGCGTCCGCAAGATGTAGCAAGTTCAATTGTTCAGTCTGTTCAAACTTTTGCAAATTACCATGTGGTGGATGTAGAAGTTCGCCCATTATGGCCAAAAGGAAAGCCCAATAAATAATATTAGGCCTCGTTAAGGATTCAATGTCGATACAGGTAAAGCAACTCACCAAAGTTTACGGACAACAGAAAGCTGTTGATGGAATCTCTTTTGAAGTAAACAAAGGAGATATTCTTGGTTTTCTGGGGCCTAATGGTGCGGGTAAGTCCACAACAATGAAAATTGCGACAGGTTACCTACCACCTTCCGAAGGCGAGGTAATTGTGAACGGGTTTGATATTGTGAAAGAGTCTAAAAAAGCGAGAGCCATTATAGGTTATTTACCAGAGCACAATCCGCTGTATTTAGACATGTTTGTTCACGAGTATCTGGCATTTATTGCTTCCCTTCATCAAATAAAAGGAGATAAAAGGAAGCAGCGGATAGCTGAAATGATTCGGCTTTGTGGTTTAACACGTGAGCAGAATAAGAAGATAAGCTCACTTTCAAAAGGGTACAGGCAAAGAGTAGGGTTGGCTCAGGCATTATTGCATGACCCTGAAGTGCTTATTCTCGATGAACCCACCACTGGCTTAGACCCCAACCAACTTGCTGAAATCAGAGGTTTAATTAAGCAAATCAGTAAAGATAAAACGGTAATTCTTTCGACTCATATTATGCAAGAAGTGAAAGCTTTGTGTAATAGAGTGGTGATTATAAATCAGGGTAGAATTGTGGCTAACGATTCGGTTGCTCATTTGACTTCGGGTGTAAAACAGGTTTTGCATGTGGAATTATCTAAACCAGTTGATCTTAAAGCTATTTCTGAAATTAAAGATTTTCAGTTTAAAGATTTAGGCGCAGGAAAATACCAGGTTACATCAAGGGTGAATAAAGATATTAGAGAGCGATTTTTTAAGCTGGCTTCGGAAAGAAACTGGGTGATTTTAGAAATGCAACTGATTGAGCAAGACCTAGAACAAATTTTCTATGACTTAACTAACCAACAGAGCAATGTGGGCGATTTATAGAAAGGAGGTTCAGCAGTTTCTGAATTCGTTGATCGCTTATGTTGTGATCGGTGTTTTTCTTACTGGTATTGGGTTGTTGATGTGGGTTTTCCCTGAAACCAGTGTAATTGATTACGGTTATGCCCAGCTCGATACACTATTCTCATTAGGCCCTTTTGTATACATGTTTCTTATTCCAGCCATTACCATGCGGATGTTGGCTGAAGAGAGAAAAGCAGGCACTTTAGAATTGCTGCTTACCCGACCATTAAGTGATTTTCAGATCATTTTTGGGAAATACATGGCTGCTTTTTCTTTGGTGGTTTTCTCTGTGCTGCCCACGTTGGTTTATTATTACTCGGTTTATCAGCTCGGAAACCCAACTGGAAATTTAGATACACCGGGCATTATTGGGTCTTATGTAGGTCTTATTTTATTAGGTGGTGTTTTTACATCCATTGGGCAATTTGCTTCGGCACTCAGCGAAAACCAGATAGTAGCTTTTATTCTAGCCGTGTTCTTTTGCTTTTTTATGTTCACAGGCATAAGTGCCCTGTCCGATATTTTCACTGGTCAAACTGCCCTTTACATTGATGAAATGAGCCTTTCATTTCATTATGACGCCATGAGCCGTGGTCTGATTGATTCCAGAAACTTAGTGTATTTCTTAAGTACAATCACTGTGGTTTTGCTGCTTACTTCGCTAAAATTTGCTGCGCGAAGAATGTCCTTCAAACCCCATAGAGTGAAGGCTATTAGGGTATTCGCACTGGGGCTTTTCATTGTATTTGCAGTTAATGTAGTTGCTGCCAACTTTTTTTGGAGGTTCGATTTAACAGAAGAAAAACGATATACGCTTCAAGATCCTACTAAGGAACTATTGGGAAAACTGAATCAGCCTTTATATGTGGAAATTTTATTGGGAACCGATTTACCAACCGAATTTCAGCGTTTTCAGAAATCCATTGTAGAAACTGTAGAAGAACTAGGTATTTACAGCAGTCAGCCTATTTACTATTCAGTTAATGATCCTGGAGCGGCTGATACTGAAAGCGAACGAAATAAAAACTATCAGGCTTGGATAGATGCGGGGCTTTCGCCTACCAGAATATTTGATAATGATAATGGAACAGATGTTCAGAAACTTATTTTCCCTTATGTGGTGCTTCGCTATGGAGATCGAACTTCGAGTGTATTATTGCTGAAAGGGAATCAAGGAGCATCATTTGAAATGAAGCTCAACCAATCGCTTGAGGGTATTGAATACGAATTAGCCACTGGAATTCAGCGCATTGCGGATGTTGACAGAAGGCGTATTGGCTTGCTTCAAGGGCATGGTGAACTTGACTCGTTGAACATCTATTGGTTTGCGCGTGATTTTTCTGAGGCATTTAATATTGTACCGGTCAACTTGAGTGAGACAACGGAGTTGAAAAACTTCGATGTGATTATTATGGCAAAGCCTACCAAGGCTTTTTCTAGGGAAGATAAGTTTAAAATTGATCAGCATTTGATGCATGGGGGCAAGGCTATTTTTATGGTAGATGCCCTCGGGGTAGACATGCGACAAGCAGGCGGAGTTGGTACTTTTGGCTTGCCCTACACGCTTGATTTGGATGATCTGTTTTTTCGTTATGGAATTAGGCTGAAAAATGACTTCATCTTGGATGTGCAAAATTTTGGTCGATACCCGGTAAGGATGGATGACTCTCAAACAATTACCAATTTACGCTGGCCATTTTTCTTTGGTGCTTCGTGGTTTAGCGATCATCCAATTACTCGTAATTTGGATGCCGTTTACACACGTTTTACTAGTACAATCGACACTGTTGCTGCTGAGGGAATTAAGAAAACTCCATTGATGTTTACTTCTCAATATACTCGAATTTTGAATGCGCCAGCACCTGTTTCGTTCGAAGAAATTGCAGCAGAGAATGACCCAAGTCTATATCAAGGAGGACAACACCCTATTGCTTATTTATTGGAAGGAGAATTTGAAAGCCTTTTTAAAAATAGAGTTTTACCGAAAGGAGGAGTGAATACCAGCGATTTTAAAGCCGATAGTCCCGATACGAAAATCATTGTGATTGGTGATGGAGATATAATCAGAAATGAAATGCAGCGAGGAGTACCGCTCGATTTAGGGTTTAATCCATATGCTGAAGGTGAAGAAAAAAAGGTGTTTGCCAATAAAGACTTTATGATGAATGCGCTGACTTATTTGATAGACGATGATGGGTTAATTCAGGCAAGAAATAAAGAGATTAAGCTACGGCCTTTAGATAGAATTCGAGCGCAAAAAGAAAAGTTGAAATGGCAGATGATTAACCTTGTTGGGCCAATTGTTTTGTTAGTGCTCTTTGGAGTGATTCGCAACTTTATTCGCGTTAGAAAATATAGCCGTTTCTAGGTTTTTCAGAAGGTTGAAGTTTATTCAACCTTCTGAAAAAATCAGCTTAATATTTCGTTAAGCTATTGTCAATTTCATCGGCATAGGCCAAAATTCCACCTTTAAGGTTATAGAGGTTTTCGAAACCATGGTTTTGCTCTAACCAGTTGATTACATCTCCACTTCGTTTTCCGCTACGGCAATGGATCACCACTTTTTTATCGCGACTAATTTTATCTACGTTTCCCGGAATGGTGTTCATAGGAATCAATTCTCCACCAATTTCGGCTATTTCAAATTCATTTTGTTCTCTTACATCAATCAACTGAAAGTCTGCTCCTGATGCTTTTAGTTCTGCTAGTTCCTTTACGGTAGTTTCTTTCATAACACTATTTAATATGGAATTGAAAATTAGTGAATTAACATTGAATATGAGGACTATGTTGCTAATCCTTTTATTTGCTTATCAGGTGTTCAGTTAATTTATTGAGTTCTTTTACTTTGTAGTCGAAATCTCCTTTCATGTTGTTTCGAACCATTTCCATGTTTCCGATCAGGGTGTCAATTTCATCTGGAAGTAAATCAGTGAAAAGCTCTCTTAATCGTTTGGCAATGGTTGGGGATTTTCCATTGGTTGAAATTCCAATTTTTAAATCGCCCTTGGTAACTATACTGCCCATGTAGAAATCACATAATTCGGGGGTGTCGGCTACGTTTACCAAAATGCCTCTCTCTTTGGCTTCAGCCTGTATAGTTTTGTTCAGTTTTTGATTTTCAGTTGCAATAATAACCAACTGCATTTCGGTCAAATCTTCATTAAAAAACTCTCGTTCTATTAGCTTTACATAAGGGTGATTTTGCACTGATACTTTTATTTCATTCTTTATTTCTTTTGCTACCAAAGTGACTTTAGCATTTGGGCTACTTTTTAGCAAGAAGCTTATTTTCTCTAGCCCAACCTCGCCTCCGCCAACAATGAGCACATCAAAAGCATGCACTTTAAGAAAAATTGGGTAGAGTTCATTGACCATGAGCAAATACTTGTTGTTGAATAGAAGAGAGCCTTTGGTCTTGACGAAGGTTTACAGTCTCCCCAATAACAATAATGGCAGGTGAGCCAATTTCATTTTTTTCAGCCTTTTCTTGAATGTCGTCAATTGTGCCTACTACAATTTTTTCGTTCGGTAATGTGCCATTCTGAATAATTGCAATTGAGGTGTTTCCCTTTTTCTCGTCTTGAAAAACTTGACAAATCTCGGTTAACTTTCTGGTACCCATTAGAATTACTATTGTGGCTGATGATTGGGCCGCAATGGTAATGTCTGGCGATAATTCGCCTGTGCTGGTAGTGCCAGTGGTTACCCAGTAACTTTGGTTTATGCCTCTAGAAGTAAGGGGAATGTTTTGTAGCGCAGGCACGGCATGAGCACTGCTGATACCGGGAACCATAGCGGTAGAGATGCCATGTTTTTGAGCATAGGCAATTTCTTCATAGCCACGACCAAAAATAAAAGGGTCTCCTCCCTTTAAGCGTACTACATGCCCTTTTTCTTGAGCAAAGTATACAATCAGTTCATTGATGGCATCTTGAGTGTGGCTGTGTTTTCCTACCCGCTTTCCCACATAGATAAGTTCTGCTCGCTTGGTGGCATAGGTTAACAACTCTTTACTGACCAACGCATCGTAAAGAATAACATTGGCATCGGCAATGGCTTTAATTCCCTTTACGCTGATTAAATCTGGATCGCCCGGGCCTGCGCCTACAAGGGTCAATTTTGGATGTATACTCTGCATTAGGCTTTATAGAAATCGGTGATTACGGTTTTGTCTACACCATTTGCATCAGCCAATTGCTGACTTCTGTAGGTGTTGGCTTTTATTAGAAATTGTTCTGAAGCATTGTAAAAGCTGTTGGCAAACTCTTCTGATGGTTCATTCTTGTTGATTTGGAGTACGAAATCTTCAAACGAAGGCTCAAACTGAAAAGGAGCTTTGGTTTGAAAGGTTTGATCAAAGCTCTGGAGAATACCAATTTGAGTGTTACAACTTACGTCTTCACTAAGCAACAGTGCCTTGGCCGCAATCACAAAGGCATTGTAGCTATTGTAAATGGCATCGGCATAAATACCTTCCTCTAAGCCTTCTTTAGACCAATCCAGTCTTTCTTTGGCTTCTTCAATTACCGTTTGAATTACGTCTAATGTTACGCTGGCGCATTCGCCCACACCAATTTCTGGACTAAAGCTTTCTGATTTCCCCCAATCTACATAGTCCGAAGCTTCGAGTGCTTGTACATCCGTCAATGGCTTGAGCAAATGATAGAAATGCATTTTCCCTAAACGTTGATAGAAGTCGTTAAAATATTCGCCTTCATTGGCTTTTTCTTCAAACTCATGAAGTATAAAAGATAGCGCCAAAGGGATTTTCTTAGTAGGTACTTTTATTACTTTTTCTGCAATAAAGCCTTCCCCATTAGGAGAAATACCACCACCAATAACTACTTGCATGGCAGGAATAACAAGTGCACCATTTTTTATTGAACTACCGTGAAAACCAATGTTAGCTGCCATATGCTGACCACAGGCATTCATACAACCACTGATTTTGATTTTGATAAAGGATTCATCAATCAAATGTTTGAACTCATTGTTAAGCATGTGTTCGAGGGTTGTAGACAGGGCGGTGCTATTGGTAACAGCTAAATTACAAGTGTCGGAACCGGGGCAAGAAGTAATGTCGTGCGTGGAATTGAACCCAGGTTTTGCTAGGCCGAGCTCAGTTAATTTTTGAAAGAAGAATGGTAATAATTCTTTCCGAACATATTTAATAAGTAAACCTTGGTTTACAGTAACTCTAATATCGTCTGCCGCATATTTTTGAACCAGCTTGGCCAATAGTTTAGCGGTAGAAGAGTGAATGTCTCCTAAAGAAACTCGTACCCAAATACCAAAATAGTCTGATTGCTTTTGCGGAAATGCATTGGTGCGTTGCCAGTCTTCAAACTGTTGCCAATCTTCAATAGTTACTTGTGGAATTAAGAGTTGGTCAGAAAGCGAGACTTTTTCATGGTCATGATTCACTTCAAATGATTTTACCTTTAATGCTTTTTGTTCTTCGGCCACAAGCTTTAACAATTGAGCAAAGCCAATTTTCTTCACCAAAAACTTCATTCTGGCTTTGTTTCGATTGGTGCGCTCTCCGTACCGATCGAATACCCGAATTACGGCTTCTGTAAACGGAATGAACTGATCGGCTGGCAGGAATTCATGCGCAGTTTGAGCGGTCATTGATACTGCTCCTAATCCACCTCCAAGCACTACTTTAAAGCCTTTGATACTTTGTCCGTTTTCTTCCTTCAGTTTAGGTATGAACCCTATATCATGAAAATAGGTGTAAGCAGAGTCTTTATCATCTGATGCGAAGGCAATTTTGAATTTCCTTCCCATATCTTGACAAATGGGGTTTCTAAGGAAATAATGGGTTAACTCATGCGCATATGCCGTAACATCAAACGGTTCGTTTGGATTGATGCCTGCGTCTGGCGATGCAGTTACATTTCTAACTGTGTTACCGCAAGCACCACGCAATGTAATTTGCTCTTCTTCTAATTCAGCCCATAGCGCAGGGGAATCCTGCATTTTAACAAAATGCAGTTGAATATCCTGACGTGTGGTTAAGTGTAAATTACCCGTTGCGTATTTATCAGATACCTCAGCAATTTTAACTAGTTGATTTGAGGTTACTTTCCCATATGGAAGTTTAATGCGCACCATTTGAACACCAGGTTGGCGTTGGCCATAAACGCCACGCGTTAAACGGAAGAGCTTGAATTTATCTTCTTCAATTTTGCCTTGTTGAAATCTTTCAATCTTTGCTTTGAGCTCAATGATGTCTCTTTTGGCGGCTTTGCTTACTTGTGTAGAAATGTTCAGATCCATACTTTGAGTTTTAGTGATTTGATTTCTGGTACAAAGAAAGAGAAAGAATATAAAATCTACCAAATTAGTAGGGTAATAATTTTAAAAAGATTTTGGTAAGAGGAAAGAAGGCCTGAAGTATTGAAATAAGAAAGCGGTGTTAGGGTGGTATAGATTGGCTAGTTATAGTTACTTACTGAAGTATTTCTCACGAATTTCTTCTAAGTACTCTGTAGTGAGCGGTTTGCTGGTGAATTCGCTTACCTCTTCCAGTTCGTTTGCTTTTTTTACATATTCTGGATTTTTGGAGGTAGATAACATTACTACAATGATGCGATCGTTTTTTGCTTTATCTAGTTTGGCATATTCTTGTAAAAATTCCCAGCCATCCATTCTGGGCATATTGATGTCTAGAAAAATTAAGTCTGGAGATGTTCTTTCACCTTTTAGGCTTAATTGAAGATATTCTAGGGCCTCTTGTCCTCCAGTTACTGATACTACTTCTTCTGCAAATTCAGATCTTCCTATTACAATTTCGTGATAGAAGTTATCCGCTTCATTGTCGTCAATTAATAAAATGCACTTAACTTTTTGTTTCATACCTATTTAGTTTGGGATAGAAAAATAAAATGTGCTGCCTTCATTTGCAGTGGATTCTACCCAGATTTTTCCACCATGCAGCTCTACAATTTTTAAGCATCGAGCTAGGCCTATACCAGTTCCTTCATACAAATCTTGACTATGAAGGCGTTGAAAAATAGAGAATATTTTCTCTTTATAATTTTCTTCAATGCCAATCCCATTGTCTTTTACCGCAAATACCCATTGCTTCTTTATTCTATTTGCTGAAATACTAATTTCGGGATTAGTGTCTGGTTTACAAAACTTTATGGCATTGGAAATGAGGTTTTGAAACAGCGAACGCAACTCATGTTCGTGCCCTTTAATTTGCGGCAGTTTCTCTATTTTTAGTATTGCTTTTTTCTCTGTCAGCTGTGCAGATAAGTCATTTTTTACCTGTTCAATAATATTGTTACAATCAACTTGAGCAGGGGGGGTATTATATTTCCCTATGCTGGTGTATTCCAATAGTTCATGCAGCAAATCTCGCATACGATCTACCGACCGTGTAATATAGCTGAGGTACAGATTGGCGTCATTATCAAGTTTGTCGTGATATTTCCAGTTAAATAGCTCTACATAATTAGAAACTGTTCTGAGTGGCTCTTGTAAGTCGTGTGAGGCTATGTAGGCAAATTGATTTAGTTCTTTGTTTTTTTGTTCTAGTAACTGGAGGTGGTGTTGGATAGATAATTCAGTTTTTTTACGTTCGGTAATGTCTTGAAATGTGCCTGTTACTTTTACAGTATTCCCGTTTTTAGTAATGGGTCTGCCACTGGCTCGAACCCATAAGTGATTTCCTTTTGCTGTTATAAATTTAACTTCCAAGTCAAATGGTTCTTTTAGGTGAATGGCGTTGTGAACAGCTTTTTCAATTTTAGGCCGATCATCAGGGTGGTAATATTTAATTCCTTCTGATAAGTCTGGTTTTTTATTTGGGTCTAATTCATAAATAAAGTATGTCTCTTCTGTCCAATCAATTACCAATGAGTTGACGTCTAGTTCCCAACCACCAATCTTTGCCGTTTCACTCATTCTAGCTAATAAAGCTTCATTTTTTCTGAGGTCTTCTTCGGCCAGCCTTTGTTTGGTAATATCATAAACAATGCCTTCGCGAAACATTACTTTTCCAGCTGTATTGCGTCTAATGTAGGTGGTGTCGAGTACCCATTTAATTTCCCCATTTTTAGTGATAAGCCTATATGGCTCATGATGGTACATGTTATTGTTGTTAACTGTATTGGCTTGAGATACCTCAAAACTGACACGCTCTCGATCTTCCGGATGGATAATATCATCATAACTAATCTGTTTGTTTAAAAAATCTTCAGTTGAGTATCCAGTAAGTTCCAAAACATTTTTTGACACAAAATCGACAGGTAGGTCTTGAATGTTTTCCCATCTGAAAACAACTGCTGGGCTCCGGTTAATTATATTGTAGGCATAGTTGAGAGCCGCCTCTGCTTCTCTGCGTTCTGTAATATCTTGCATGGTACCTCTAGAGCCGTTAAAGTTATTATTGCAATCGTACTTGGCTTCGGCTATGAGTTCTAGATGTAACCATTTTCCGCTGGTATGTTTGGCCCTAAACTCAAACTGAGTTTTTTCATCATTGACAAGTGACTGTACTAACTTTTCAAAAGATGGCTGATCTTCGGGATGAAGTAATTTGTAAAAGCTATCTCTCTGAGGTGTGAAGTTATCGGGGCTAAGCCCAAAAAGGGTGTAGAGCTCATTGGACCACCATATTTCTTTGGTTGAATGCGTAGTATCGAAACTACCAATTCTCGCAATTTTCTGTGCTTGGTTAAGATTGAATTCATTCTTTCTGAATTGCTCTTCATTTACAATGCTATCTTGGGCTTCTTTACTTCCAGTTATTTCAACTTGAATTGAAGTATATCCTTCTATCTTCCCTCGTTTGTTTTTAAATGGAATAATCGATGTTTGTACCCAGTAGGCCTCGCCCGATTTATTGAGGTTACAAATTTCGCCTTTCCAAGGCCTTCCATTCGAAATGGTCTGCCATAAAGATTGAAAGAAGTGGTCTGAGTGCTGTTTAGATTTAAGCAAATTGTGATTCTTGCCTAAGAGTTCATTTTGAGAATAGCCAGATATATTACAGAAGAGTGTGTTTACAAAAGTGATAATGCCTTTACTATCTGTGATTGAAACCGCAGCAGTGTAGTTTAAGGCTTCTATCAGCAAATTTTGCTGGTCGCCTTTTCCAATCTTTTCATTAACACTGTCAACTTTTGAAATCACTTTTAATACTCTATTATGATGTAGCTGTTTGAGGAATTTGAAATTATAATAGCTCGCTTGAATATTTAATGCTTCTGATAAGATACTGAAATATATACTAAAGACCATGTTGATCTCTTTATATCTACATTTTTAAGTAGAACAAGTAATGTTTATTATTTATAGTATAATGTAGTATTAAAGCAGAAGGGTGGAACGAAAAAAGCCCCAATCATTGCTGATTGAGGCTCCAAATTTATTTTAGATTGCTCTTACAAAGATTGCTTAGCATCAAATCTTTCCAAGAAATCGGCTACTCTTCTTACAAACATTCCGCCTAAAGAACCATCAACAACCCTGTGGTCGTAAGAGTGTGAAAGGAACATTTTATGACGTATGGCAATGGCATCACCTGAAGGTGTTTCAACTACAGCTGGTTTTTTAACTACAGCTCCCAAAGCCATAATAGCTACCTGAGGTTGCATAATGATTGGTGTTCCCATTACGTTTCCAAAAGAGCCTACATTTGAAACTGTAAACGTTCCGCCTTGTAAGTCGTCTGGTGTTAGCTTGTTTTCACGTGCTCTTTTAGCCAAATCATTCACTTTTTTGGTAAGCCCAGTCAAGTTGTATTGATCGGCCCTATGTATTACAGGAACAATAAGGTTTCCACTTGGAAGGGCTACTGCCAAACCAATATTGATGTCCTTTTTCTTGATGATTCTAGTGCCATCTACTTGCACGTTAATCATTGGATAATCCTTAATGGCCTTAACAATGGCCTCTATGAAAATTGGAGTGAAAGTAATTGGCTCACCTTCTCTTTCCATAAAGCTGTTTTTTACCTTGTTTCTCCATGAAACTACTCCTGAAACATCAGCTTCAACAAAAGAAGTAACGTGTGGCGAAATGCGTTTAGAATCTACCATACGTTCTGCAATCATCTTACGCATTCTGTCCATTTCGATGATTTCGTCTTCACCAGAAATAGAAACAGGCATTTGCTTAGGAGCAGATTGTACTGGAGCAGAGGCTGTAACCTGAACTGGAGCTGCAGCAACACCTCCTTGTGGCCTGTTTTTCACATAGGCTAGAATGTCTTTTTTAGTAACTCTATCCTCTCGGCCTGTACCAGGTACTCTCTCCAATTCGCTCATTGTTATCCCTTCTTCACGGGCAATATTCATTACCAATGGAGAATAGAATCTATCGCCAGCAGGTTTTTCTAAAACGGCTACGTGTCCATTTGAAGAAGAGTTAGCTGGTTTATCGTTGGTTTGATTATTTGAAGCTGTTGCTTTAGGTGCTTCTGCAACTGGGGCTGAATCTCCTCCAGCAGAGGCTTCGGTTTCAATTCTGGCAATTGGAGCACCCACAGGAACAACATCACCTTCCTTTACCAATATTTCTTTCAAAACACCTGCATGAATGGCAGGAACTTCAGTGTCAACCTTATCTGTGGCTACTTCAAGTACGGATTCATCGGCCTCAATTGTATCGCCTTCTTGTTTCAGCCAAGTTAAGACTGTTCCCTCCATTATACTCTCGCCCATTTTAGGCATCACCATTTCTACAAGTGCCATATTGTTAGTTTTTATAGATTAAAAACGTTTGCGTTCAAAGGACAAAAATAGCATTAAACCAAATATTATCAATGTCTTATTGGTTCAAACTTTTTCTAACCAAATTTAGTACTGCTATTTCTGTTAATTCGATATTTAATATTCTATTCTGTGTTAATTGAAGCCTTTTGGTTATGGTTTGTTTGTTGTCAGCATAAGCAATCCATACCGTACCAACGGGTTTTTCTTCTGAACCACCACCCGGCCCAGCAATTCCGCTACTGGCTATGCCGATATCGGAGTTAAATTTCTCCCTTACTCTTTCAGCCATTTCTGTCACACACTCTTCACTTACAGCTCCATGTTTTTCAAGAGTGGAAGCTTTAACACCTAACACATCAATCTTAAATTGGTTGTGGTAAGGTACAATTCCACCTTGAAAGTACGCGGATGATCCAGGGATTTGAGTGATTTTATGTTGAATAAATCCACCCGAACAACTTTCTGCCAAGGCAATTGTCTTCTTTTGAGCTAGAAGAAGTTGGCCAATGGCCTCTTCTAAGCTTATTTCGTCATAGCCATATATGTATTTCCCTGCCAAGGGAAGGAATACGTCAATCAATTGCTGTACTTCCTTTTCTAATAATCCTCGGTCTTCACCAATGGCGGTAAGCCTTAGTTTTACATGGCCGATACTCGGAAGGTAGGCCAAGCGAATGTGCGGAGGTAGGGCATATTCCCAATCTTTGATTTTTTCTGCTAAAAAAGATTCGCCTATACCGACTGTTTTTATCACTTTATGGTAGATGACGGGAGTTTGGAAGAATTCACGAATTTTCGGAATCACAAATTCCTTCATTATGTTCTTCATCTCATGTGGTACACCAGGCATGGAAACGAAAATTTTTCCATTTCTTTCATACCATGTACAAGGAGCTGTACCTAATGAATTATGAATTACTTCGGCAATTTCGGGCACTAGGGCCTGCCTCTTGTTCATTTCTGTAAATTCTCTTCCTCTTTTTTCGAAGAAGTCTTTTACATGGGCAAGTACACTTGGGTTTTCTACAATTTGGCAGCCAAAATATTTGGCCAAACTAGGCATGGTAAGGTCATCATTGGTTGGCCCCAATCCGCCAGTAATTAATACTAAATCTGCACGACCTTCGGCTTCTGTAAATGCGTGAAGAATGTCAGGTTCATTATCGCCTACGGTAGTTTTTCTTACCACTCTCACCCCTAGTTGATCTAGGGCGTAACTCATCCACTGGGCATTGGTGTCTAGAATTTGACCATAGAGAATTTCATCTCCAATGGTCAAAATTTCCGCAGTTATATTCTTCATGCTAAGAAACTATTGGGCGGCTTTTAAGGCTTGCTCAATATCTGTTATGATGTCTGTAATGTGTTCTAAACCTACCGAAACTCTAATCAGTTCCGGAGTAATTCCAACCTTCATTCTTTCATCTTCCGAAAGTTTTGCGTGCGTGGTAGAAGAGGGGTGGGTTACAATAGTGCGGCTATCGCCCAAATTGGCAGTAAGCGAACATGTTTTAATGTTGTTCAAAAATGTTCTTCCGCTTTCCAGCCCTCCTTTGATACCAAATGCTACCATTGCTCCGCCTGATTTCATTTGCTTTTTTGCTACCTCATACATGGGGTGCGACTTTAAGAAGGGGTATTTGACCCATTCCACAAACTCAGATTTTTCTAAAAACTCAGCTAATTTAAGCGCATTCTCAGAGTGGCGATCCATACGAATTGCGAGGGTTTCTAAGCTTTTAGAAATTACCCAAGCATTGAAGGCTGATAACGCAGGGCCAGTACTTCTACTAAAGGCGTATATTTCATCAATCAATTCTTTTTTCCCCACAGTAACTCCACCCATTACTCGCCCTTGGCCATCCATAAATTTGGTAGCCGAATGAATTACCAAATCGGCACCATATTGAATAGGCTGTTGTAAATAGGGAGTAGCAAAGCAATTGTCTACTACTAAAATGAGCTTATGAGTTTTGGCAAAATTACCTAGCCATTCTAAATCTATGATGTCTACAGCTGGGTTTGTAGGAGTTTCTATATATAGAATTTTGGTATTGGGCTGAACAGCTTTATCCCAATCGTTAGTGTTGTCAATGTCTACATAAGTAGTATCGATTTTCCATTTGGGTAGTATTTTACCAAAAACGGTATGTGTGGAACCGAATATGGAACGGCAGGAAATAATATGGTCGCCTGACGAAAGTAAGGCAGCGAAAGTTGAGAAAATAGCCGCCATTCCTGAAGCAAAGGCATAACCTGCTTCTGCGTTTTCCATTTTGCACACTTTATCTACAAACTCCTGAAGGTTTGGGTTACTAAAGCGGCTGTAAATGTACTTATCATTTTCACCAGCAAATGCAGCACGCATTTCTTCTGCATCCTCGTAGGTGAAGCTAGAAGTAAGATACATTGGAGTAGAATGCTCCTGTGCATGAGTGCCTTCAATTTGTGTGCGAATGGCCTCGGTTTCGAATTGCTGTCTGTCTTTCATTCAAATCATTTCTTGCCCAAATATACATTTCGAAACAGCTAGAGAAAAGAATTCTGACATTGTTTACAAAAGGAGCGAATAATGATTTTACTACTTGAGTTCTTTTCTCATCTGGTTCAATGCAATTTCAGCTAACATTGGCCATTTGTTTGCTTCCTCAAAGCTTATCACAAACCAGTCCTTCAGTGGAGGTTTAACCTTAAAAGGGTTGAGTAACTCATATTTATGAATACCTTCCGATTCAGGCTCAAAATCTCTTCCTAGCCTAACAGCAAGTGATTTTTTATAGAAAAAGGCAAAGTTTTTACCTTTCAATTGAATTCCAGGAGATGCCATCATTGTACCCTCAGTTACTTCTGCATGATTGGAAACGATGTTGTTTCGTACTTGACTGAATAGTTCTTCTTCCATAGCGAAATAATTTTGTGGCTCATATGATTCTGAATGCAGATTCTTATCATTCCTAACTAAGTAATGACTTTGGGTAAGCCAACTGACGTTGAAAATCTGTAAATTCATGAACTTTACCGTTGAATTTAATCAATCTGAAAATGAAAAAGTATCTAATAGTTTTCCTTATGACGCTTCTGATGGGCTGTGGAGGGACAAAAACTGAGAATAAAATTGAAGAAGTGAAAGTGACTCCTCCAAAAACGGAGCACCATTCGGCTAGTATCACTAAAGTTTTTGATGCTCATGGCGGTTTTGGCAATTGGTCTGAAATGAAACAGCTTTCTTATGACATGTCGAACGGACAGCATCATTTGATTGAACTTCAGAATAGATACACGCGAGTAGAGTCCGCTAAAGATACCGTTGGTTTTGATGGCAACGAAGTATGGGTTATGCCTGCTAGCGCAAATGCCACAAGAGCGCGAATGACCTATAATCTCTATTTCTATTTTTATGCATTCCCGTTTGTTGTAGGTGATCCTGGAGTTATCTATGAAGATGTAGAACCAATGGATATTCTTGGTACAACTTACAATGGCGTTAAGGTTTCTTATGAGAATGGAGTAGGTGAATCTTCTAAAGATAATTACATCATTTATTCCGACCCAGAAACGCATGAAATGGCTTGGCTAATGTATACGGCCACATTTGGCGGTGAAGAAGCCAGCGACCGCTGGAATTTGATTAAGTATGATCAATGGCAAACTATAAATGGAATTACAATCCCAAAATCTCTGCAATGGTATCAGTATAAAGATGGAGAAGTTGGTGGGATGAGAAATGAGGTGCTTTTCGAAAATGTAAAACTTTCGAAAGAAGCCCCTAGTATGGATGATTTTAAAATGCCAGAAGGCGCTCAAATTGCTCCAAGGGGATAACTTTTAAACGCCTTTTTTAGAAATGTCGTAAATGAGCCAGTTCATTTACGACATTTCTATTTATGCCCTGCGACCTTTTACCACAGGCTTATATAGAAATGACAAAGAGATGTGTCATTCTTTCCCCATATTTGTCCGCTTACAGGATTCTTGTTTTCATTTTGACAGCAATTTTCTCTATTCGAAAGTAAGGCCAAAACAAAAGTGACCTTAATTGCTGTTTTAAATAAAAAATATTGTTTTGGAACAGAACTTGCTCAATCGGAAAACGTTAAACGAAGCCATATATATGAAACCAAATTCACACAACATGAAAAGCATTTTTAAATTAGTGCCAGTCTTCTGTGCATTGCTGTTTGTTTTATCTTCTTGTAAGAGTCAGAAAGCAGTGGTTGATGCAAATCAAGAACCAGAAGAAGTAATTGAAGAAACTACACCAGAACCAACTCCTCCCGTAAAGGAAGAGCCAAAAGTTGACCCAGAGGCCGCAAATAGAGCGCTTGATGCTAGGCTGTCTAACTATTTTGGACAAATCGCCAATGCTTCTTCAGTTACCGCAGCAAATAATAATATCAGAGAAGCCGTTGGAATGTTTAGTAATGGAGAAGCTCCAGTACTGATTATTTTTTATGCAGCTAATGGAACAGAAGACTTTGATGAGCCAACTACAATTACCAAGTATCTTAATTATTTGAAGGACCTTAAGAAGGCTCCACACAAAGTGAAAGAAATGGTGATGGATTCTCAAGGCAGAATCAAAGAATTAGTATTGGTAAAGAAATAGTCGAAACACCCTAACACAAGAAAATTATGAACAATCAAATATTTAAAAGACTTTCTTACGTGGTTGCTATAATGGCGTTTTTTGCTATTTCAACCCAAGCCCAAAGTCCTGTAGACCCTAATCGCGAAAAAGCGATTGATTCACTAGCCTTAGAAAAAGTTAAAGACTTAGGTAAGTACATTGCAATTATCGGAAACAAAGACACTCCATTTTCAGAAGCGAACCGCGTTATGGACAGGGCCGAAGAATTATTCGCCCCAGGTAGCGAAATGGGCGTTTCATCGCTAGCTTCAGAGGAGATCAAGTACTACAAGGTACGCGAGTATTTCCAACGACTGATGGCACTTAACTATGATAAGGTAAATATTGAATGGTATGATGTTCAATACATATCTGATCTTGAAAGACAGCCTGATGGCCGATATGTTGGTGTAGTTACTATTTATCAGAAGTTTGAAGGAACCACAGCAGATAAAATGAGCTACAAGGACACTACTAAAAAGGATATAACCATTTACGTAGAAAAGAAAAAGACTCAGATTGCCGGCAGAACTATTGAGTTTTGGGATGTAATTTTGGGCGATATCCGAGTATCTGAAACTTCAGTATGAACCGACTAATTCTTCTTTCACTTTCATTCTTCTTTGTGTTTACTTCATATTCTTCTGCCCAAATTGTGGGCGAAAACTATGAAATCGAGCAGCAACTGTTGGCAAGCACGAAGCAACTCAACCAGTTTTTTAAGCGCTTTAATGGAGAAGAAGATGTAAAAGGAAGAACCTTTGAGCCTGATGATAGGCAATATCGCAACGAAAGATTGCGTAAAAAATACCTCAGTATCCTCTTCGATGAGGAGGATACTGATATTTCTTCTCAAACCAAGAGTGATTTTATTGAAAGAGTAACACGAGGTGATAACCCAGAGTTTTTGAATTTACATTCAAAAGATTGGTTTGCTGTGGTGAACACTACTTTTCTGTACAAGGGAAAAGAGCTGCCTCTATTGCTTTATATGAAAATTCAGCAAGAAGCACTTGGCTACGAATGGGTAATTGCAGACATCGCTTTTGAACCTTACAAAACGATGTTTGATAAACAAAGAGGCGAAACAAAAGTCTTTTTACACCCTATGAGCCATGAGCTTGACTTCATGAATTTAAGAAAGGCCCTCACAAAAGGAGGTGTTCCAGAATCATATACCTTGGCCGACTATAAGCCTGATTTATTGACCGTTTTTCTGTATGAAGTAAAAATGGGGACACTTCAATTTCAGACCGTAAACCGCATGAACTATCATTTCTTCGGTGTTGATGGCTGGTATTTCTCCCTCTCTAATTTTAACCGTGCCAACGACAATTCGGGGTGGCTAATTTCAGACTTGCTTCAAGTCAATGCTTCTCAAAAGGAAGATTTGTTAAAAATAATTTATGAGAAGAAATAGACTCATATTATTGCTGATTCTTTTCAGCACAAGTGCCACGTTGTTTGCGCAATCTCCTGTTTTACCCGACTCTGTGTTGGAGAAAAAGAAAGAGGGAGTGAAGGAAATTATTAGTGCGCTAGAATATTACCTCAATGTAATTGGTGCGGAACGCACTGCTGTAAGCGAGAAAGAAGTGATTATTAGCAGTAGCTATGCAAAGCTTTTTGTCGACCCTAAAGTTCAGGTGGAAGATGATTTGGAGGAAAATAGATCAACTCCAATTTTTAAGGACATTCAAGCCTATTTAAAAGACATTGATTTCTTTTTCAAGAATGTGGTTTTCGATTTCGAAATCGCAGAAATATTGGTAGAAACCAAAACTGATGGCACGCCCTTTTATAAGGCGGAGTTAATAAGAAATCTACAAGGAACTTCCCTAGGTGGAGAACCAGTAAACAGTAGTCAGAAGCGGTTTATTGAATTAAATTTAGATGCTAAAAAGAGCGAACTAAAAATAGCCAGTATCTACACAAATAAGTTGAGCAGAGATAAGCAGCTTAGAGAATGGTGGTCTTTGCTAACCTTAGGGTGGAAGCAAGTTTTTAAAGATAAAATCAAGTTTGAAGGCGACAGTATGACCAATCAGGATTTGGCTCGCTTGGCATCGATAGACTCTTTGGACTTATCGGGAAATGACTTTGTGCTCAACCTTGATCCCATTTATCAACTCACTAATCTGAAGTATCTAAAAATAAGCAATACATGGGTTAATGATCTAAAACCTTTGCGATCTATCAATACATTAAAATCGCTTGATATTTCTAATACTTCCGTTTTCGATCTTCAATACTTAAAGTATCACAACGAGATTGAATCACTTAATCTCTCAAATTGCCATGTAGAAGATTTCTCTTTACTAAAGTCATTCGAAAAGTTAAAAAAGCTGAACCTTTCAAGAATTAAGCAGATAGACTTGTCGTTTATCGGTGACCTTGTTTTTCTGGAAGAATTAAACCTATCGGAAGCAGAGCAGATAGGAACGGTAGACTTTTCTAGGTTAAGTAAGCTTAGGAAACTCGATTTGTCCGCAAGCGACATTACTGAATTAAAAGGCTTTGAATCCGCTTTGGCTTTACAGGAATTAAACCTTGAGCTAACCAATGTTAAAGACCTAACACCTCTTTCTAGCCTTGGCAAATTGAGTGTATTAAACATTACCAATACTAAAGTAGAATCACTTCAACCGCTTACTCAAGTTAGGTCTGTAACCAAAATATATTGTGATAATGCACCATTGGAAGAAGCGAGTTTAGAGGCTTATATGGAAGCTAACCCAAGTGTTTTGGTTGTGAGAAATACCCAACAATTAGAGCAATGGTGGGGAGCAATGTCGGATATGTGGAAAGGCGTATTGACTAAATACATGGATACGCCTAATCCAGGAAATGAAGACTTAATTCAGCTGCTAAGAATAGATTCTTTGAATTTCGAGGGGGCAGGTATTTCAACTTTGGCGCCATTGGCGCAATTGAAAAAAATAGCACATTTAAATCTAGACTCTAATCCGCTAAAAAATCTTCAAGGGTTAGAGGCATTGGAGCGATTAGAGACGCTAACCCTCAATAATACGGCTGTAGCTGATCTTTCACCTTTGTCTAATCTTTCGAACTTAAGGCATATTGAGGCGGAAAACACAAAAGTTAAGAATATTACCGATTTAGGTCGATTATCAAAGCTCAAGTACTTGAATGTGGAAGGAAGCAATGTAGATAAGACAGCAGTTTCCTTACTGTTAGATAAGAAAGAAGACTTAACTATTATTTTCCAGACCAAGGCCTTAAATGCTTGGTGGGGAATATTAAGTGAGCCAATGAAAAGAGCCTTTAAAGAGAATGTGGTAATGGCTGGTCAACCTACGGCTAAGCAATTACATCAGCTCGTTTCTCTTGAAAGGTTGAATATCCAAGGCTCATCTATCACCAGTTTGACTGAGTTGTCGGAGTTCTATAGATTGAAAGAACTAGGTTTGAACAGGCTTGGAATGAGAGATTTGAACTCATTGCCAGACCTAAAAACTTTAGAATCTTTGAGTTTTACGGAAATGCCGGTTGCAGACTTACTATCCATTTTGAAATTCAATAACCTTAAGTCATTGAACTTTAGCAATACAGCCATAGATGATTTGCGCCCGCTCACAACGATGACCAAACTAGAGCGAATCAATTGCTCTGGAACGAATGTGAGACGTTTTACGGGGCTAGAAGGACTATCTAACTTAAAGTGGATTGATTGTTCCAACACTAAAGTATTCAAGTTCGACCGACTGACTGAGCTCAAGAAACTAGAAACCGTGATTTGCTTCAATACCTCTTTGCGCAGCAATGATATTGAAAAGCTGAAAAGCGCTCTCCCGAATGTGGAGGTGGTGTTTTATTAACTTTGTGAGAAACTAGAGCTTTCCAAAAGTTTAGAACTTTTGGAAAGCTGATGAATTACTAAACTTCAGGTTGAGTTTGGGTCGAAAGAATAAGGTTTTGAAAAAAAAAAACTATCAACTCACTCATTTACAAAACGTTTCGCTCTAACATCTAACATCTAACATCTAACATCTAACATCTAACATCTAAGATTTAACCTTCAAACCTCTTAAACACGGCACTGGCCATATGCCCACCAAAGCCAAAAGTGTTGCTCAATGCATATTTCACTTCTCGTTTTTGTGCCGAACCGAGGGTAAACTCAAACTTACCGTCAAATTCTGGGTCTACATTTTTCGTATTAATCGTTGGTGGAATAATCCCTTCTACAATGGCCATCACACTTGCAATAGCCTCTATTGCGCCTGCTGCACCAAGTAAGTGACCTGTCATAGATTTAGTGGCTGAAATATTGAAGTCTGGGTTCGTTCCAAAGAGCCTTTCAACTGCGATCAACTCACTTGGATCACCAACGGGGGTGGAGGTGGCGTGCATATTGATATAATCAATGTCTTTTGGCTCAATACCCGCATCATTGAGGGCTTCTTGCATTCCTAAAAAGGCTCCTTCTCCTTCTGGGTGGGTTCCAGTTAAATGATACGCATCGGCTGCCATTCCACCACCCGCTACTTCCGCTATAATGGTAGCGCCTCTGGCGATGGCGTGTTCGTAAGATTCTAAAATTAAAGTACCAGCGCCTTCACCCATTACAAAGCCGTCACGACTTATGTCAAATGGCCGACAGGCAGTTTCTGGGTTGTCGTTGTTCATTGACAGTGCGCGAGAAGCTGTAAAACCACCCAAGCCAGCTGCGGTAATTGGGGCTTCCGATCCACCCGTAATAATCATGTCGGCTTTGCCCCATTTAATATAGTTAAAGGCATCTATAATGGCAGTGGTAGAAGATGCACATGCTGAAATGGTAGTGAAATTCACGCCCCTTAACCCGTATTTGATAGAGATAATGCCCGAAGCAATATCGGCTATGATTTTAGGAATGAAGAAAGGAGAAAAACGAGGCGTTTCGTCATTTTTAGTATACTCAATCATCTCTTCAGTAAAGGTCTGAATACCGCCATTGCCCGAACCCCAAATCACCCCAATTCTATTCCTGTTCAGAACATCGAAATCAATCTTAGCGTTTTTGATGGCCTCTTCTGTAGCGATTAAGGCGTACTGCGTAAAAGGGTCCATACGTCTGGCTTCATTTCGCGGAATATAATCTTCTACATTGAAATCTTTCAGCTCACAGGCAAAGTGGCTTTTGAATTTTGTTGTGTCGAACCTCGTAATGGGGCCACCGCCACTTTTTCCAGCTTTTAAATTTGCCCAGTAAGTTTCTAAATTATTTCCAATTGGGGTTAATGCCCCCATTCCTGTAATGACTACTCTTTTCATGTTGTTATTTTTAATTGGTGATTGACCAATGATTTCAAGTTTTCTATAATGTTAAAAAAAGCTGTAGGGTCGTTGGTAGTTTTTGCAATGAGAATACCACCTTCAATGGAGGCTATATAGAAATTTGCAAAGTCTTGCGCTCGAATTTCTGGTTTGATTTCGCCCGAACTTTGCCCTTCTCTAATTACGCTGGCAATTTCAGATTTCCAGTTCAGTAACATGGTTTTCGCTTTTTCTTTAAAAAAAGGATGGAAATCATCTGCTTCTACTGCCACATTCATTAATGGGCAGCCACCATTGTTGGACACTGTTTCAAAGTTTTGCTCGTAAAAATTGAGCAGGCCAGTTAACTTGTCAATGCTGGAAGGATGCGCTGCCCAAGTCATTTGTAAACCCTTCTGTAAGAATTTTACATTATGGTTAAAGCAGGCTTCAGCCAAGCTTTCTTTGTTTCCGAAGTTGCCGTATATAGCACCTTTGGTTAGACCAGTGGCATTGGTAATATCTGATAAAGCAGTACTCTGATAGCCCTTTTTGTTGAAAATAGGTGCTACTGTTTCAATGATTCTTTTCTTTGTTCTTTCAGATTTAGCAAAAGGCACATGCAAAAATATACCAATCGGTATATTTTTGCAAAGAACTTATGTGTTAATTTAAGGCTCGTCTGTTTTTTTACTTCTACGGTTTGAATTTGCTGCTTGGATTATTGTAATTGAACTGGTCTAAAAACTCGCTTATGAAACGTACAATCTTTATTGTCTTCTCTTTATTGTTGGTTACCCACTTGAGTTTTTCTCAAGAAAAGAAATGGGTAAACCCTATCATCAAAAACTACGGTCGAATTTTGGAATTGGAAAAGGTGGATGTAGCGCCAGATCCAACTATGGAATACAAAATTCTGATTGAGTTGGTGCATAAACTCGATAAACCTGAAAGTGCGGCTTTTGCTACAACAAATGTGGCGCGTCTGATTAATCTTCATGGAGTAGGAGGGGTAAAACCTGAAAACCTTAAAGTTGCCGTAGTTATTCATGCCGGAGCCACCAGCTCTGTATTGGGTGCTGACGCCTACAAAACGAAGTATGAAGTAGAAAGCCCTTATGCCCCCTTATACAAAGAACTCATGGAAGCAGGTGTTGAAGTGATAGTTTGCGGCCAGTCGTACTCTATGTATGGTAACAAGGTAGAGGACTTAATGCCAGGTGTGAAAATCGGCACTTCGGCACTCACCACCATAAGCACCTATCAGCTTAAAGGTTACTCTTTTTTTAAGTGGGATTAGTCCTTTGCCAAAAGATTGATTGATTTATTCTTTGAAATTGTGTCTATTGGGTTCGATTGTAAATAACCCTGAATAGCATGACGAAACTGAATAAATACCTCTTTGCTTTTGCCGCATTGTTAATCGTTAACATAGGTTTTTCACAAGAAAAAATTAACCCAATTATTAAAGGATACGGTGGAATCATCGATGCTCCTTTTGCAGAGGAAAAGCCTGATCCGAAACTGGAGTATAAAATAATCATTGACATAGCAACAGGCGATGCGGATCCTAAAGCAGTAATGTATTCCTTAGAAAATGTAGCTCGACTTTTGAACTTGCATGCCATGGGCGGAGTGCCTGCCAAAAACATGAAGGTGGTGTTGGCTATTCACGGCCAAGCAATTTGGTCTACATTAGACAATGAGACTTACAAAGCAAAATACGGAGTAGACAATCCACATATTCCGCTTTTCAAAGAATTAGAAGGAGCGGGAGTGAAGTTATTTGCTTGTTCGCAGTCTATTTTGGGACGCGATATTGATCATACAAAACTTGCACCGGGAATCAAGGTGGCTACTTCCATGTTGAGCACGCTTACCACCTACCAATTAAAAGGCTATGCGGCCTTGAAGTTTTAAGCTTTTAAGGAAGCTGTCTTAGTGTTTCCCAAAGCACTATGGCAATAGTAATGATAATGGCCAGCCCAGTAAAGAACATAAACCTTCTATTGGCGCTGGCTTTTTTTGCGCTTTTTTTTTCTTATAGAGAGTAACTCATCAAAGTTAGTAGTCACTAATTGTGGGTCAGAGGAGTTGAGAATTGGGGCGTTTTTCATTCTTTTTCTGAAAGCCTTTTGCTCTTTTTCAAAAGCAATTTTTGGCTGATTGTTGTAAACTTGATGTTTGTTGTCCAGTGCAGGCTAGTCCATGGTTTTTAATTATAGTTTCTAAAACGAGACAGCCTATGTTTGGGTTTTTATCAAGGTTGAATGGTTGATAAGTTGATTTTCAGAGATTTATAAAAGGCTATTATATGTTAATTCATTTTTAAAGACGGATTTTTTATAGAACTTTAATGGTGTTCAAGTCATCCATGTGTTAACCATAATTTTTTGATGCGCCTTTTTTCATCCTTAAACCATTCCAATGAACTATCATTTTAAATTTGCTAGTAGAGATATATTAAAAAACCGACTGATTACTACAGGTAGCCTTATCAGTATCGTTGTAGGTGTTTTAAGTGCTTTTCTAATTTATATATGGGTAGATTCTGAGTTGCAAACGGATAGGTTTCATTCGGAAGTTGACCGCATTTATATTCCAGTGGTTCAGCAAAGTGCGGTGGATAATATTAATCCAATCAGTGCGGGCTTATTTTTTAGATTAGACTATAATAAATACCCGAATGTAAAGAGTAAGCTCTATACGGCTTTTTATACGCCAGAGCGTATTAAATTGAAATTTGATAACAATGAATACCGAGGAGGAGGCTTAATAGCCGACAGCACCTTTTTCGATTTTTTCGATTTTAAGCTTTTGGTGGGTGAACCAGATGAAATTTTAGATGATCCTTCCCATATCGTCTTGACCAAATCTTTCTCCGAGAAAATTTTTGGAGACCATGATCCATTAGGCGAAACTATTTATTTGGAGTGTGATCAGAAGGGTTACTATCAAGTAGCTGGAATTTTGGAAGATGTTCCTTCAAACAGTACGCTGTCCTTCGATTTTTTAGTGCCGAGCCAATCACAAAGCTGGTGGGGTAATTCAGGTATGGAGTTTATCCTTACCGATGACTCTTTCGATCAATCAACTTTTGATGCGGAAGTTAAAGAAGCAGGCAGAAGCCATCCGCAATTTAAAGAGAGTACGTTGTCTACTGTTCCATTTAAGGATGTCTACTTTCATCATAACTTTTCTACACCGCTGCTTGCAAAGCATGGTAACTTGGATGAGGTAAATACCCTGCTCTTAGTGGCTTTTGTTATCCTATTGGTGAGTATTTTGAACTTCACCAACATGCAGTCCACATTAATGCTTTCTCAGTTAAAGACTAAAGGTATAAAGCAAGTAAACGGAGCCACCAAACTTGATTTCTTACTTGAATTACTGGCTTCAAGATTACTGTATGCATTGTTGAGTGTGGTAATTGTTTTTGGGCTCTTTATGTTAGTAAGAGATTCTTACGTAAGTTTTTTGGGGCTTACATTCGATAAGTCGTTTATAGAAATTTTGATTTTAATTGTTGCAGGAGTTTTCTTGTTCACTCTCATTTCTTCAATTTTTTCACTAGCTCAATCTTCAAAATTTGTAACCTCACAAGCTTTGATGGGGCAATTGAGCGAGACTAAAAAGGGATCGGCAGGAAGGGTACTAACCACTATTCAGTATGTGTTTGCTATTGCTTTGATTATTGCTACTACGGTAGTTTATAAACAATTTAAGTTTATGCAAAACAAAGACTTAGGCTACAATCCCAGTGGACTGGTATCTATTAAATTTTTCGATAGACTGCCCTATAATTTCGAAGACCAAGAGGCCTATAAAAAGGACATGGAAACTCAGAAGAGTAGCTATGAATTGGTGAGAAATGAGTTACTAAAAATACCTGGTATAATTTCTTATTCTCAGGCGACAATGCCTTTTGATGGGTCTGCAAGTACCATGTCTTGGAAACTTGCTGGGAGTGATTTTGAGTATACTGAAACAAGCCTAATGACCATAGACCCAGATTACGCTAATATGCTCGGACTTGAGGTGGTGAATGGGAGGTTCTTCTCAGACTCTTTGGATGTTTCAAGACAGAATAAAGTGGTGATTAACAAGGCAGCGATGGATTATTGGGGAATTACAGACTTATCTGATGTTAAGTTGGCGAGTAGTTCTTGGGACGGAGAAGATGATCCTTGGAAGGTAATCGGAGTAGTGAATGATTTCCACTATGCACATTTATCTAAGAAGATAGAACCAGCCATTATGGTTTTCTTCAGAGATGTTGACAAGGAGTTTTCCATTAGAATAGACCCTGAGCAGTATAAAATTACATTGGAGCAATTGGGTGCGTTATATGAGTTGGTAAACCCTAATCAACCATTTAATTATATGATTTTGGAAGACAAGCTTCAAGCACAGTATGAGCGTGAGAAGAAGCTTTCTGAGGTATTTATGTTATTCACTATAGTCGGCTTAATGATTTCATCCATAGGTCTGTTTACTTTCGCTCTTTATGAAACGAGAAAACGAATCAAGGAAATTGGTATTCGAAAAGTGGTGGGAGCAAGCGAAGGTCAGGTAATTGGCTTATTGACAACTCGATTTTTGAAGTGGGTACTTTTAGCGTTTGTGATTGCTTGTCCGATAGGTTGGTATTTTATGAATGAATGGCTCGCCAACTTTGCTAACCAAACAGAACTGAGCTGGTGGGTTTTTGCCATCGCAGGAGTCTCCGCAATTGTTTTAGCAATATGCACAGTAATAGGGCAGTCTTATGTAGCGGCCAAGCGTAACCCTGTGGAGGCACTTCGGTACGAATAATATTTAAGTTGATTAGAACTCTCCAAAAGTTGGTTTCTTAGAACTATAGGTGAGAACTTTTGGAGAGTTTCGTTCTTTAGTGGCTTAAAACCTATTAATCACTTTCACACCTACTCCCTGAAATTCATTCATTTTGGGAAGTAGGTGTGTTGCTTCTTCTAAAGAAATTAATTCGCCAATCAGTTTTTCGGGTTGAAGTTTTCCTGATTTAATCATTTCCATCATTTCAGGATAAGCATGGGCTTGCATACCATGGCTGCCAATTACTTCTAGCTCATTGGCCACTACCAAATGCATTGGGATTTCAGGCAGGTAGTCGTTGCCAGCCATTAAGCCTACTTGAATATGCTTGCCTCTTTTTCTAAGGTTGGCAATGGAGTTGAAACAGGTGGTTTTACTCCCGAGTGCATCCACAGAAACATGTACACCTCCTTTCGATATTTCTTTGACCGCCTCAACCACATTTTCTTTTGCGCCATTTATGGTGTAGTGCGCACCAATGGTTTTGGCAAATGCCAGCTTGCTGTCGTCAATGTCAACAGCAATTACTTGGGCACCCAAAGCTTCGGCAATCATAATGGCAGAAAGCCCAACACCACCGCAACCATGCACTGCGACCCAATTTCCTCCAGTTGTTTTGGCTTGGTGCGCTACCGCTCTAAAGGAAGTAATAAACCTGCAACCCAAACTGGCTGCGGTTTCAAAGCTTATTTCATTGGGTAAATGCACCAAATTAGTGTCTGCATAATGAATGCCTACATATTCAGCAAAACTTCCCCAGTGGGTAAAGCCGGGTTGAAACTGATGGTCACACACTTGCTGATTGCCTGAATTACATTGCTCGCATCTGCCACATCCACTCACAAAGGGAACGGTTACCCTGTCTCCAATTTTGAATTTGTTAATGCCTGCGCCAAGCTCTATTACCGTTCCAGCCAATTCATGTCCTGGTATATGGGGTAATTCAATATCCGTATCGTGTCCCATCCAGCCATGCCAATCACTTCGGCACAAACCAGTGGCACCAACTTTTAGTATTACTCCTCCTTTAACAGCTTTTGGGTCTGCTACGGGTTCTATTGAAATCGGGCTTTGAAACTTGGTGTAGAGTGCTGCTTTCATGAGGGAAATAGTTCTGTTTTACTCTCCCAAATTAGGTAAATCATGGGAATCTCTTCCGTCTATAATCAGCGACTGGTCTTTTTATTTTATGATGCTTTTGTGCTTACTTTGTTGAACACTAACGGAAGCAATATGTACAACGGATTATTACACGCGCACTCGGGTTTAAGGTGGATCGTTCTGATCTTATTATTAGCCGCTATTTTTAATGCCTTTTCTAAAAAGAAATCGGGCGTATGGACAGCCAAAGACAAGAAGCTTTCAATGTTTGCTATGGTTTTTACCCACATTCAGTTCTTAATTGGCTTGGTGTTGTATTTTAAGAGCCCAAAAGTAAATTTTATGGAAGGCTTTATGAAAGATGATGTACTTCGGTTTTTCGCTGTTGAGCATATATCTATGATGATAATAGCTATTGCTCTCATCACCATTGGCCATAGTAAGTCTAAAAAAGCTGTGACGGACGCTAAGAAATTTGGTGCAATTGCTACTTTCTATCTTTTCGGACTCATTCTGATTTTGGCATCTATTCCTTGGCCGTTCAGAAATTTAGGAGGCAGCTGGTTCTAAGAGCACATTTAAAAGAGAACTATTTGAAGCAGAAGCAGCCCTTCTGCTTTTTTATTGCCCTTTACTGTTCAAAATCAATTGTCTATAAAAGCGAATGGCATTCTTGTAATCTTCTAATGGAATGCGCTCGTCAATACCGTGGAATGTGCTGATGTTGTCTTCATTAATATGGTAGGGCACAAAACGATAGATGTTTGGGCTGATGGCGCCAAAGTGCCTAGAATCTGTGGCAGCAATTACCAAATTAGGTGCAGTTAATACACCATCGAAAATTTCTTTTATAGACTGATTAATTGCATTGTAACCACTGGTTTCTATTGGAGAAACTGGGGATGGCTCTGAATTGAAACCAAAGAATTTGGTTTTGACTCGTGAATCGTCAATGGTTTGATTTACATGGTTCAGCACATCTTCGGAAGTTTCTCCCGGAATAATTCGGAAGTTGATCAGTGCTCGGGCTTGTGTTGGAATGATGTTCTCTTTAATCCCCGCATTAAAAATCGTTGGGGCTGTGGTGGTTCTGATCAAGGCATTCCCCGCTCCGCCTGCGCTTTCATAAGTGCTTAGTACCAGTGGTTTGAAGATAGAAAGGTTAGCGAAAGCCATTCTGTTTACAAAACCCATTTCAGGGCCAATCTGGTTGATAAAGCCTTGCATTGGTTCTGAAATCATTCCTTTGGATGGATTGCTTTTCACCTTAGCTACTGCTTTGGCTAATACATCAATGGCTGTCTCAGGGTCGGGGCGAGATGAATGACCGCCTTCCATATCAACCGTAAGTTCAATGGTAGTAGAACCCTTTTCAGCTACGCCAATAAAGGCCACATCAGAATCTACGCCCGGTACAAGCTTTTGGGTGATGGCATATCCTTCATCCAAAACATATTCGGCATGAATTCCCTCGTGTTCAAGGTATCGGGCAATGGCTACAGCACCTTTTTCTCCACCGACTTCTTCATCGTGACCAAAAGCCAAATAAATAGTTCTTTCAGGTTGGACACCTTCAGAAAGAAGCATTTCTACAGCTTCTAAAATACCGATTACCGAAAACTTATCGTCAATAGTGCCACGTCCCCAAATCACTCCATCTTTCACAATTCCACCAAAAGGGTCGACCGACCACTTTTCAGGCGAAGCAATAGGCACCACATCAATATGGCCCATCAAAACGATAGGCTTAAGCGTTAGGTCTTTTCCCCTCCAGCTGAACAAATGGCTGTATTGGTTAAAGGTTTTGTGTTCTAAAACAGAATCAATTAGAGGATAACGGATTTTAAGAAATTCATTGAACGCCTCGAAAGCGGTGGAATCAAAATTGGCGGGGTCTTCGTGGGAAATGGTTTTTATTCTCAAAGCCTCTGTAAGTCTTTGAATAGAAGAATCAGGGATGTCAATTTTTGAAACTGGTTCAACTTCTAATTGTTTCGAGCTAAAAGTAAAGGTTTTGAAAAGCACATAGGCCACAAAAATGAGGAGGAGTACTAGTATTGCTTTGAGGAATTTCTTCATGTTTAAATGAGATTAAGCCTAAATATAAAAATTGCTGGCTTTATTCTTCGGGTTCGATGTGAATTAGCACATCGGCTATTTCGGGCATTTCGTTTTGAATTGCATTTTTTACATCATGGGCTATGTCATGTCCTTTTTTAACTGAGATTTCACCTTTAACTGTAAGGTGTAAATCTACGTGGAATGACATACCTGTTTTTCTAACAAAGCATTTTTCTGTGCCCTGAACCCCAGAAACGGTTTCGGCTACTTTTCTGATGTCGACAATTAAATCATCATAAACATGCTCATCCATAATTTCGCCAAGGGCGGGGCGAAAAATCAGAAATGCATTGTAGATAATAAAGCCAGAAGCGAGTAAAGCAGCCCAATCATCTGCCGTTTCATAACCTTCACCCATATAAATCGCTATGGAAATTCCGATAAAGGCCAATAGGGAAGTGATGGCATCGCTTCTATGATGCCAAGCATCGGCTTTTAAAGAAGTGCTTTTAGTTTTGTCGCTTTTTTTAGAAACAAACCGATAGAAAATCTCTTTTAGAATGACGATGGAGGCTAGAACGACTAGCGTAAATTTTTCTGGAACTTTGTGTGGCGTGCGAATATGCTGAATGCTTTCATAAGCAATTACGGTGGCTGAAATCACTAAAATTCCAACCACAATAAAAGTAATAAGTGGCTCCGCCTTTCCATGACCATAGGGGTGGTTTTCATCCGCAGGTCGGGTAGAGTATCTTAACCCGAAAAGAACTAGTAATGAGGTAAATACATCTGTGGTGGACTCGATGGCATCGGCAATCAGCGCATAGGAATTGCCAAATACGCCTGCAATTCCTTTTGCAATGGCCAAAAATGCATTGGCAATCGCGCTGAAAATAGCTGTGTTGATGGCTGTTCGTCTATTCGATTCCATGATTCATTAATCATCATGAGTTTTGGAGGATGTAGAAATCAATCGGTTGATTTCAGCCATTTCTTTTGGAGTAATGTCGCGCCAAGTACCAACAGGCATATCCAATATCACATTCATGATGCGCACCCTTTTTAATTGTCTCACTTCATAATCTAAGTACTCACACATTCTTCGGATTTGACGATTGAGCCCTTGTGTCAACACGATCCGAAACTTGAGTTTGCCGATTTGTTCTACTTCGCATTTACGAGTAACCGTATCTAAAATAGGTACACCATTACTCATTTTTGAAATGAAGTCTCGTGTGATGGGCTTGTTCACCGTAACGATGTACTCTTTTTCATGATTGTTTCTGGCGCGTAAGATCTTGTTCACAATGTCTCCATCATTGGTAAGGAAGATGAGGCCTTCACTGGGCTTGTCTAATCGACCAATCGGGAAAATTCGTTTAGGGTAGTTGATGAAATCAATGATATTGTCTTTTTCCACTTTTACATCCGTAGTACAAACAATCCCAACAGGTTTATTGAAAGCAATGTAAACAGGCTTATCTCTTGGCTCGACCACAGGTTTTCCGTCTACAGCAACATTATCTTCTTTTGTGACTTTAGTGCCCATTTCGGGTACTGCGCCATTGATGGTTACCCGCCCTTCTTCAATCAGTTTATCGGCTGCTCTGCGCGAGCAATAGCCAATTTCACTTAGGTATTTATTGATTCTAACAGGCTGGTCAGTAGTCATTCGTTAATTATTGAGTGCTGATGTGTCTGGGTTGAAATTCAACCATGCAGTATTTTGACGCAAATTACAGAATTCTATTGGCAGAGACGCATAAAAAATACCGCCTCTGCAAAAGCAAAAGGCGGCATTTTTATATTTTCAATTCCTGATTTACTTCTTTAATAAATCTCTGATTTCTGTTAAGAGCACTTCTTCCTTAGAAGGTGCAGGAGGAGCCGCAGGAGCTTCTGCTTCTTTCTTCTCCATTCTTTCTTTCAAATGGTTGTATGATTTCACTACCATAAAAATAGCGAAAGCTACTATTACAAAAGTAATGATGGTGTTAATGAACACTCCGTAAGCAATAGCCACCTCGGCAGTAGCATCACCAGCACCAGCAGCGGTTTCTGCAACGGCTTCTTGTAAAACCAACTTCATTTCTGAAAAGTCAACACCGCCTAGGAGGATTCCGATTGGTGGCATTAAGATGTCATTCACAAATGACTTGACGATGGCGCCAAAATAAGTGGCCATAATTAAACCCACGGCTATTTCTAGTACATTTCCACGGATAAGGAATTTCTTAAATTCTTTCATGTTTAGCTGTTTTGTTTAGTGATTAAGGATGATACAAAAAACGATTTATCCTTCAGTTTGCTTAAGGTCATAAAAGCAACCAGCGGGGTAATCGTGAAATAAGATAATAATTTTTGAAATCGTAAAACCCAGTTGGAAGGAGAAATGCACGAAATACATCAGCGCATTTATCCAAGATGCTCAGTGTGCAGGTTATATCAATGTTGGAATGAGGGACTCTAAGAGTAGACCTCTTAGGGGCTGCAATATAAGAAGATTCGGCTTTGCTTTCTGTTATATGTGAATCGATTCCATTAAATTCGACCAAACAAACGTTCGTTATGGGATTGACCACTGCACAAAAAGACATATTAGATAAGGCGGTAGAAGCCTTACATACTCGTGGGTTTCACTCACAATACCCTGAGCATCCTGCACCAGCCATTTATGGTGAAACAGCAGATGCTGATGGAAAGGAGGCTTTCAAAGCCTTAAGAAAAAAGAATTTTGAAGAACTAAAGCAAGAAGGAGCTACTTCATGGATAGGTGAGGAGCATTCTCCTTATTTTGACGCACCAGTAGGGCCAAAGTATCCAGCCTTCAGTACTGAAGAATTAATAAACCGTGCTGAAAAGGCTTTTCATTCTTGGAGAAAAGTGAGCTTAGACGATAGAGCGGCTGTGTTGATTGATGCACTTGATCGTTTCTCTAAGCGCTTTTTCGAGAATGCTTATGCGACAATGCACACCACAGGCCAAGGTTACATGATGGCTTTTCAAGCTTCTGGCCCACACGCTGCCGACCGCGCATTAGAAGCAGTTGCCGCGGGTTATGACGAATTGAGTCGTTTCCCTTCTAAAGCCACTTGGGACAAACCAATGGGTAAATACAATTTGGTAGTGAACAAAGAGTGGAGGGCAGTGCCAAAGGGAATTGGTTTGGTGATTGGTTGCTCAACTTTCCCTACATGGAATTCGGTTCCAGGTGTTTTTGCCGATTTAATTACGGGTAACTCTGTATTGGTGAAGCCACACCCTGGTGCTATTTTACCAATGGCCATTGTGGTAGCTGAAATTAGAAATGCATTGAGAGATGCTGGCTTCGATGCTGATGCTTGTCAGCTAGCGGTTGATGTGCCAAGCACACCAATCACAAAAGAATTGGCTGAACACCCCAAGGTGAAATTAGTAGACTTTACTGGCAACTCTGAGTTTGGTAGCTATTTAGAAAAACTTCCAAAAGCGGTGTTTACAGAGAAAACGGGGGTGAACTCAATCATCTTAGACTCTGTAGTTGATATCGATAAAGTGATTCAGAACATTACCTTCTCGGTATGCTTGTACTCTGGTCAAATGTGTACCGCACCTCAAAACTTCTTTATTCCTGAAGGCGGAGTGAAAACGCCAGATGGTGTGCTATCATTCGATGAGGTGGCTCAAAAATTTGCTGACTTCACCAACGGTTTGATTGATAACCCTAAGGCGGGACCATTTGTATTGGGGGCTATCCAAAACCCAAATACAGGTGAAAGAGCTAAAAATGCAGCCAAAGAGTTGGGTGGGAAAGTTTGGTTAGAATCTAGAACTATAGAGAACCCAATTTTCGCTACTACAAGAACACAAACACCAGTGGTAATTGAGCTAAACTCTGCTGATAAGGACAAATTCGCTACTGAACTATTTGGCCCAATTGCATTGCTGATTAAGACAAAAAATACGGAAGAGTCTGTGGCTTTGGCTAGAGAATTGGCGGAAGAGCATGGCGCTATTTCTTGTGGTGCATATACTACTGATGAGGCCATGAAGGAACATATTGCTGATCAAATGTCGTTGGCTGCTACGCCAGTTTCATTCAATTTGACCGGAGGTATTTTCGTGAATCAAAACGCTGCATTCTCTGATTACCATGTAACGGGTGGAAACCCAGCAGGTAATGCTTCATTTACTAACCCTGGTTACGTAAATGGAAGATTTACTTGGGTTGGAATGAAGGAGTTGGCTTAAAAGTCATAACTCTTTTTGAATTTCAATCATAAGTGATTGAGGTTGTCAATCTGTGTCTTAATTACCTCCTTGCCCTCCTTAAGTAGGGTACTCTAGTGAAATCATAAAGTTAGACTAGGAGTAAATTTGACGTGGAGCTGTTCCCCTCTATTAAGAGGGGCTAGGGGAGTGTCGACTGATTATAGATATTGATTAAAACCACCTTAGGGTGGTTTTTTTTATGCAGAAATGGTTTTACTTGTTGGTTTTGAGTTCAATCCACCCTTGCCTTTCCATGGCCAGAAAAGTGTCGCCTGATTGTTTGATTACATCAAATGCAACTGGTACACGGTCGCGGCCTTCAATATCGACTACTCCATATTTACCATTTCGACTGACGATAAAGTTAATGCTGTCAGTGGTTGTGATGGAGTCAAATTGAGGTGTTCGAACTAATGTGCCTTCATGATTTGCAATGCCGAATAGCTTGTTTTTTTCAAGCAGAATAAAATCTTCTTTTCTAATCAGTTGATCATAAACCGCATTCAATACAAAATTCCCGTTGAGATCAATGAGGCCATACAAATCGTTGGTTTTCACTGTTGAAAGTCCATTCTTAAAAGATTCAACGAATTGAAAAGTGGGTTGAATTGTGATTTGATCGTCTGTATTAATAAAGCCCCAGTTGCCGTTGATCCTGATTGCAGAAAGCCCCTGTGAAAAGTCTTTGGCTTGTTGGTATCGGTTGGCAATGGTCAATAATCCTTGCTCCGAGACAAAGCCCCATTCGTTTTCCATCATTACCGAAATTAGGCCTTCATTATACCCCCGCACCTGTTGTGTTTTTGAATCGAGTTTGAAGGTTTGAGTCGTTGAGATTTGAAGTAATTCAAACTTGTTTTTCGATTTCAAAACCAAGAAATCGGGTGTTATCTGGTATACTGAATCATATGTGTTTGGGCTGAATTGGTTTGCATCAAAGTCGTAAACTTTATAACCGTCATCTGTTCGCTCTGAAAAAACATTTTGATATGGAGTAATAGGGTCAATACTTCTGAAAATCTGTTGCTCGAATAAATCATAAACTCCATACTCTGTTCCCTGTCTATAGAAAATTCGTTTGCCTATAATTTGAATACTGTCTTTGTATGGAGTAATTAACCAGTTGCCGTTGGGTTTAATGATGCCTTGATTTCCCTGATATTCGGCAATAGCAAAGCCTTTTTCAAAGTCATAAATTTTATCGAAAATGAATGGAGTTTGCTCATACCCTTCAGCATCTAACAGTCCAACCTTTTCATTTTTTAGAGCCAAGAAAGAGCCATCTAGTTTTTGAGTGATTTTTTCATAAAACTGAATTCCAATCCGCTTTCCACTGAGGTCATACGGAATCCAGTTTTGATTGTCTTTTCTCTGCGATTTTGCAAAAAGTACCGATTTGAAGAACTGAATGGAGTCAAATTGATATGGAAGTATATTCTTTCCTTCTGCATTGATTACACCTTCGAAACCATCTTTTTTAACCACAATCAATTCTGACTGATTATGTACAACTTGCTGTTTTTGTGCATAATGTTCAAAAGTGTTTTCATTGGAAATGTCTACTACTCCCATGTTTCCATTGGTTTGTATGGCTACCAAGTTTTTGTTAACCAACCAAAGATCATCATGGGCCAGGGTTTTCGGGATCGAGTCTAAGGTAAATACTGTCCATTTATTGAACGGAAGTACCTCGGCTTTCCCATTTCGTAGGTTTAAATTTTTGTACTCGGGTGGAATTATTAGTGCGCCCTTTCTATCAATCAGGCCTTCTTTATTATAATACTTTATTCTGAAGGTGTTCTCATCGTAACGCAGAATTAGTTCATATAAAAAGTCTGATAGCGGTTTGCCTTGTAATGTATAAAGCGCATATAATCCTTTGCCGTTTTTGACCGAAAGCGTTTGACTGTCAATCCTTTCAATATGACTGAACTCAAGAGGCAGTAGTGTGTTTCCGTTTTTGTTCAATAAACCAAACTGGCTTTCTTTTCCAGTTTTTTTAGACACAATTAATACGTCATTAACAGGTTCAACCCATTGATAATCAGAAGGAACAATGATGTTGCCTTTCGAGTTAATAGTGCCGTAGTCATTAAGTATAGAGAAGCGACTTCGTTCACCAATAATGAAAATGTTATCGGTAAAAGGGTAAAGTTCAGAATAGAGGTGTCGGGTTATTTTTGAGCCATCGATATTAGCTAGGGCCCAGCGTTCATTTTGCTTGATACCAATAGCACCACTTGATACTTTGAGATTTCCCTTAGACCAGCCAACATCATCATAAATTGCTTCAATGATTACTTGGTTGGTGGTGCTGTTTCGGAGTCCGACCTTACCGTTTTCTGAGAATTTCTCATAGATATCATTACCCAAGATGGGCTGAGTCAAAAGAAAAGTTAGAAGTAGGGTGAATAAAACGCGCAATACTCAAAATCAAAGCGCAAGCTTAATAAATTTTGAAGCGAATTAGAAGGAGGAGTAAGGACTTTCGCCTTGATTATTTTTCTTTCGGAGTATTTTCCAGATCGAAAAGGTCGTTGAGTACATCAATCAAAGAATCTGCATCGCCACGTTTGCAAGCCGCTTTTAGTTGCATTACTGGTAGTTTGATAATTTTTTGAGTGATACTCTTAGAAAAACGTTCAGCAAACTCTTGAACTTCAGGTGAAGCATTTTTAATGTGCCTCGTCATTTCTTCCTGACGAATTTGCTCTAGTGCATTCTTAAGTTTGTGAATAGTTGGAGAAACAACCATTTCTTTTGACCAATCATTAAAGTCGGCAATCGCTTCTTCAATAATGGCTTCTACCAAAGGAATAGAAGCTTTTCTTTTTTCGACAGCAGCCGAAGCTTTGTCGTTAATTTCGTCAATATTGAATAAGGTAACACCGCTTAATTTCCCTACTTCAGGGTTAATACTTCTAGGAATAGAAAGATCTACAAAGAATTTAAATCTGGTATTATCTTCTCCTACCAACTCTGTGTCAATAATTGGGTTACTGTGCGCTACAGAGGAAACAATCAAGTCATATTCTTGAACAGCTTCTTTTAGTTCGCTGAAAGGAATTATACTGAGATTACATTCTTGCGCTAAAAGTTCAGCTTTCTCTTTGGTTCGGTTACAGATAGTTACCGTCAACTCAGTTTCTGAAAGGTGGCGACAAACATCTGCACCAATTTCGCCAATGCCTAAAATAAGTACTTTAGGTTCTATAATGGTAGAGGCTAAATTTTGAACCAGTTCGGCAGCAGCATAAGAAACACTTGCAGCACCATCTCTAAAAGAGGTTTCTTGAACAACTCTTTTGCTACTAAAGAAAATAGTGTGCATTAATCGGTGTAAAAAGGGGCCAGCTAAATTTGCATCTGCTGCCCATTGGTAAGCTCTTTTTACTTGATTAGAAATTTGAAGATCACCAACAACCTGCGCCTCAAGCCCTAATGATACTCTAAAGAGATGATTTACAGCCTCTTCATCTTCAAATGAATTGAAATAATTGATGTAGGCATCTGCATTTGCAATCCCTTTTTTGATTGCAATCAATTTGATGATTTCAAGGTCTAGTTTCTGTTCTGCTGAATAGTAAACTTCAGTTCTATTGCATGTAGAAAGAATCAAAGCTTCTGTTAAAGACAGAACCTCTGAAATTTCGCTAAGAATAGATTTGATTGTGAGCTCATCAATGGAAATGATTTCCCTGATTTCAACTGGTGCCTTTTTGTAAGACAAACTTATCGCTCTGAATTTACCCTGCATTATTGCTTTCGCCTTTCCTCTAAATTCTTGAGTGCAAAAATAGCCTCTAAGAGTGTGTAAAAAAAGTGATCAAAATCATGTTTTGCTATTTAGAATCAGTTTAAACAACTCCGCCCTTCAGGAGTGGTTATTTAAATATTTGATTCCAAAAACAATATAGTAATCTTATAGTAAGAATTTATTATATTAATTTTTAATTTAAATAAAAACACTCTGATGTTGAGATTAAAACGGTTGGTCAGAAATTACTTTGGGTTCTCCAAAACCCAAACCAATGGTTTTATGATTTTGGCACCACTTATTTTTGTTCTCCTTTTTGTCCCCGGTTTTTATCGCAACTTAACAGAGGTTGAATACAATGAGTTCGATTCTGATAAAGTTCAACTGGATAGCCTGGTTGCGTTGTGGAGTAGTAATGAAAAAACAGGTATAACAAGGCGTGTAATTCCTGAAACTAGCTTCCGTCTTACTTTTTTTGAACCCAATAAAGCAAATCAAGAGCAATTGATGGCGCTGGGCATAGACCAGCGTTTGGCCAATCGGATTGGAAATTATGTAAATGCTGGTGGAAGTTTTAAGGTGAAGTCGGACTTGAAACGTATTTACGGATTTTCAGATAGTCTCTATCAAGTGCTTGAGCCCTACATTCAGCTACCAAATGAATTATCCTACCCAAAGAATAAAGTAAAGGAGTCTTTTGAAAAGTTTTCAAATAGTGAGCCCCAACCATTTAAAGAAGCAGAAGGGAGCTCTTCAGTAGAGAGTTTTTTTGTGTTAGACATTAATGAAGCTGATTCTATAGATTTCCAGAAACTAAAGGGGATTGGCCCAACTTATTCGAGCAGAATAGTGAAGTTCAGGCAATTGTTAGGAGGCTTCCATCATGTTGATCAAATCAAAGATGTGTATGGAATATCTGATTCATTGTATCAAGTTTTAGAAGCTCACTTTATAGTAAACGCAGCGTTTAAGCCCCAACAAATCAAAATCAACTTGGCAACTTTCAAGGAAATAAATGCGCATCCATACATCAGTTATGAACAGACTAAAGAAATAATGGATGCTAAAAGTAGGTATGGTAAATTTAGATCACCAGCCGACTTAAGTCGTTTAACCTCATTTGATTCAATTCAAATCGTTAAATTGACTCCATATCTAGAGTTTCAATGATCAAAATTTTAAGTGCCGAACAAATCCGTAAATGGGATTTATTTACAATCAAGAACGAGCCAATCTCTTCTATCGATTTGATGGAACGAGCTTCAGAAGCCTTTGTACAGCTTTTTCTTACTGAAGTGGAAAGCAATCATGTGATTGATTTTGTCTGTGGTCCTGGAAACAACGGTGGAGACGGTTTTGTCATTGCCAGATTATTGACTAAAAAGGGATTGAAAGTCAACTGTCATTTGATCGATTTTGGTTTGAAGCTTTCAGAAGACTGTCGCAAAAACTATCGAAGATTTTTGGACATCAATCAGGTAAACCTTGTTAAACAAGCTAAGGATTTAAACCTTACCGGAGGTGTTGTCATTGATGCAATATTTGGATCTGGCTTGAATAGACCCGCAACTGGGCTTGCGGCAGAAGTCATTCAACTGATTAACCAGAATGAAGGAAAAACTGTATCTGTAGATATGCCTTCTGGCCTTTTTGCAGATAAGGTGAACCTGTCAGGGAAAATAGTTGAGGCGGATTGGACCATTACTTTTCAAATTCCTAAGCTTTCGTTCCTCATTCCAGAAACAGGGTTTTATGTGGGAGAATGGTCTGCTGTAGATATTGGTTTAGATTCTGAATTTTTAAAGACAGAGGCCACTGACTATTTTATTTTTGACAAGAGTGATATAGATCATTCTCTTTTTGATCGGAAGAAATTTGATCATAAGGGTAAATATGGTCGAGTACTAATTGTAGCAGGAAGTTTAGGTAAAATGGGAGCTGCTTTTTTGAGCGCAAAGGCTGCCCTTAGATCTGGAGCGGGTCTTCTTACCGTACATATACCGCAAGTAGGATACGCCTCAATGCAAACTTCATTGCCAGAGGCAATGGTTTCTTTGGATTCTGAACATGAATGTGTTTCAGAAATGGGTAAAGTTGATGAGTTTGATGCGATTGGGATTGGGCCAGGTTTAGGTACCGACCCAAAAACAGGAAAATTACTTAAGCAGCTATTCACATCTTTTAACAGGCCTATGGCAATAGATGCGGACGCTTTAAACCTAATTGCATTAGATAAAGAATTACTCAATTTAATACCTCAGGGCTCTGTACTTACACCCCACGTAGGAGAGCTCAATCGGTTGTTCGGAGAATGCGAAGATGGATTGGAGAGAATTGAGAAAGTGAAGTTAAAAGCAATTGAGAAGCAATTGGTAATAGTATTGAAAGGAGCGCATACTGTAATCGCTACACCAGATGGTAAAATACATTTCAACTCCACAGGGAATTCAGGAATGGCAACCGCTGGTTGCGGAGATGTGCTAACAGGAATCATCAGCGCATTGATGGCACGAGGAGATGACGCTTCGACTTCTGCAAAAGTCGGAGTTTGTATTCATGGATGGGCTGGCGATTTAGCTGAAAATACAGTAGGGAAAACGGCATTGATGGCATCAGATTTGCTTTCTGCATTACCAGAAGTTTTTCGCAACGTAGAGAATAGTGATTTTATTTGAAAAAACTGTAACTTTAACTAAACCTTAAGAGTAACTTTGGGGTCTATATAGACAATGAATCTTTTAAACCGAAACATATCAATCTCTAAAACATTAATGATTCTGTCGTTAATGTTGTTTTCGGTATTGGCCAATGCTCAAAGTGAGACCTTGGCCAGTTTGAAGATGAACAATGATCCAAAGGTTAAAGTAGAAGTTTTCCCCAACCCAACATCTGACTTTCTAACAATCGACTTGTCCAAGTTAGATTTGAAAAAGCCAAAAATTGAAATTCGGAATATTATCGGAAGTAAAATGGAAATGACTTCTGAAGACCTTGGTGATAAGAAGCATCGCGTAGATGTAACTTCATACCCAAGAGGTTATTATTTGGTATTGGTGAAAGATGACCAATCTAAATTTCAACAGACAATTCGTTTTTCCAAGAAGTAGATTTAGCAAAAGAAATTCGCCAATGGAAACATGGCATAAAAAAAGGTTTGAACTTATTAAGTTCAAACCTTTTTTTGTTACGGCCTTGGTTCAATTAGAACTCTGCATTTCCAGGAGTCCTAGGGAAAGGAATTACATCCCTAATGTTGGCCATACCCGTAACAAAAATAATCAGTCTCTCAAAGCCTAGTCCGAAGCCGCTATGAGGTGCTGACCCATACCTTCTAGTATCTAAATACCATTCCATTTCGTGAGTAGGGACACCCATTTCGTTCATTCTGCTCACCAGTTTGTCAAGTCGTTCTTCACGTTGCGAACCTCCCACAATTTCACCAATTCCAGGGAAAAGAATGTCCATTGCGCCTACCGTTTTTCCATCTTCATTCATGCGCATGTAGAATGATTTAATGTCTTTAGGGTAGTTGGTTAGTATCACTGGCTTTTTAAAGTGTTTCTCTACCAAATAGCGTTCGTGCTCCGACTGAAGATCTGTGCCCCAACCTTCAATTAAGTATTGAAATTTCTTTTTCTTGTTCGGGTTGCAGTTTCTAAGAATGTCAATCGCTTCTGTATAGGTTACCCTTTCAAAGTCATTTTCTGCTACAAACCTTAACTTCTCAGTTAAAGTCATTTCGCTTTTCTCATTGGCGGGCTTGTTTTTTTCTTCGTCTAACAAGCGCTGTTCAAGAAACGCTAAATCATCTGCACAGTTTTCTAAAGCATAACTGATTAAGTATTTTAAGAACTCTTCAGCCAAATCCATATTGTCTTGAAGGTCATAGAAAGCCATTTCAGGTTCTATCATCCAAAACTCAGCAAGGTGCCTTGTAGTATTAGAGTTTTCTGCCCTAAAAGTTGGCCCAAAGGTGTAGATATCTGAAAGTGCCAATGCACCTAATTCACCTTCTAATTGACCTGAAACGGTTAGGTTAGTTTCTTTTTCAAAAAAGTCCTCTTTAAAGTTAACTGAGCCATCCTCTTTCAAAGGAGGATTTTTGGCGTCTAAAGTGGTTACACGAAACATTTCTCCGGCACCTTCTGCATCAGACCCCGTGATGATAGGGGTTTGCAGATAGAAGAATTTCTTTTCATTAAAGAAATTGTGGACAGCAAAAGCCATGGCGTGACGGATTCTGAATACAGCACCAAAAGTGTTTGTGCGAGGTCTTAAATGTGCAATTTCCCTCAAGAATTCCATTGAATGCTTTTTGGGCTGCAACGGATATTTTTCTGGGTCGGCAGCGCCAAGAATTTCGATGTGCTTTGCATTGATTTCAAACTTCTGTCCAGCCCCTTGAGACTCCACAAGAGTTCCGTTCACGGCAATACATGCTCCTGTAGAAGCCAGTTTAAGAATGTCTTCAGAAATCAAATTTGGGTCAGCTACTATTTGAAGGTTATTAATGGTAGAGCCATCGTTAAGGGCAATAAAACTTACATTTTTGTTGCCTCTTTTGGTTCTTACCCATCCTTTTACAGTCACGTCAATGTTAGATTGACTGCTTTTTAATAACGCTTCAATTTTGATTCTTTTTGTCATAGCAAACCCTGAATTGGTCTTTAGTAAAAAAAACGAATGCAAAACAAGTCTTTTTTGAAGTGATTCACAACGTGAACACCAAAAATAAGCAATGAGAATTTATTCCGAACAATGTCGTTATCTATGCGTAAAACCTCCTTGAATAAGTTTTTTAAGCCGTTTGTTAAATTTGCATGATTTTTGTTAAAAAGTCGGCTGATCTCATTTGTTCCTCAATTCTTTATTCTAAATTTGCTTATAACCAATAGGATTTTTCTATCAATGCAAAAACTTAGTCTAAATCAGTCTCTTAGCCAAAAGCTGTCGCCACAGCAAATACAGTTTATTAAACTGTTGCAGGTGCCAACTGCTGAGTTGGATACTAGGGTTGAAGAGGAATTGGAAATTAACCCCGCTTTGGAAGAAGGCAGAGAAGAGCCAGAGGCTCCAACTACAGAAGAGGATTTTGATGAGCCTTCTGATGATATTTCTTCGACAGAGGATTTAAATGTTGAGGATTATTTGGGTGATGACGAATATGCTGGTTATAAAATGCAAGGTGACGGCAATTACTCTGAGGATGATGACCGAGAGATGCCTGTGGCAATGCAAAGCTCTCTGAATGATCAATTGGATATGCAATTGGGGTTCCTTGGCCTTGACGATCGTCAGACTTTAGTGGCTAAACAACTCATTGGAAGTATTGAAGGTGATGGATACATTAGACGAGAGCTAGATGCTATCGTAAATGACTTGGCCTTTGCCCAAAATGTAGAAACAGATGTAGATGAACTTGAAGACTTACTTCGTGAGATCCAACAGTTTGATCCTCCTGGCATTGGTGCAAGAAATTTAAAGGAATGCCTTTTAATTCAATTGGATAGAAGATGGGAGGAAGACGACCCTGATCCAGCGGTAGAAATGGCGAAGGACATTCTTTCCATTTGCTTTGAAGAGTTTACCAAGAAGCATTACGATAAGATTATAAAAAAACTCAATATTGAAGATGAGGTGCTGATGAAAGATGCGATTCACCTCATTACTAAATTAAACCCGAAGCCAGGAGGCGTTTCGGGTGGGATGGCTAAAACTCAGTATTTAATCCCTGATTTTATTCTTACCAATAATGATGGTGAATTCGATTTAACATTGAATTCAAGAAATGCACCTGAATTAAGAGTGAGCCAGTCGTATTCAGATATGTTTTCGGCTTATGATAAGAGCGATAAAAAAGACAAGAAACTGAAAGAGACGGTTTCTTTTGTAAAGCAAAAACTAGATGCAGCCAAATGGTTTATTGATGCCATAAAGCAGCGTCAGAATACGCTCTTACGTACCATGGATGCGATGGTGAGGTTTCAGTATGAATTCTTTTTAGAAGGCGATGAAACCAAGCTTCGACCAATGATTCTGAAAGACATTGCGAATGAAATCAACATGGATATTTCTACGGTTTCGCGTGTTGCTAATTCAAAATCGGTTCAAACCGACTTTGGCATTTTTCCATTAAAGTACTTTTTCTCAGAAGGAATTTCTACAGTTTCTGGAGAAGACGTGAGTAGCCGAGAAGTGAAAAATATTCTAAGCCAACTAATAGATAATGAAGATAAGAGCAAGCCTCTATCTGACGATAAATTGGAGAAGTCGCTGAAAGCAAAAGGCTATAACATCGCCAGAAGAACGGTGGCCAAATACCGAGAGCAATTGAATATTCCTGTGGCAAGACTAAGAAAAGAACTATAGGTTTGAAGTTACTTGCTCAAATTGTATCTGTCGTTTTCCAGCCATTGTTAATGCCGTCTTTGGTTTTTTACACTTACCTGTTTCATATCGACAATAGTTCAAACCTTACAGAAAAGGGCAGAACTACGGTGTTGGTTTTGATATTCTTAACCACCTGTGTGATTCCAGTGTTTATTGTGTTGCTTTTTAGGTTTACCAAAGTGATAAAAGACTTACATATGAAGGAAAGGAGAGAAAGGTATCTTCCCTTTGCTTTCATATCAGTTTTCTATATTCTAGTTACCTATTTAATGAGTCGTCAAGTTTGGTTTAATCCAACAATGGCAGTCATTATGATTTCAATGACAACTGTGGTGATTACTACCAACCTCATAACTTACTTCTGGAAAATAAGTGCACATGCCGCTGGTGTGGCAGGCTGGTTAGGCTTTATTGTGGTGTTCTCAAGAATATATTCAAATGGGAATACATTGTTTTGGCCACTAATTATCGCTGTTATGTTAACAGGAATAGTGATTTGGTCTCGATTATATTTAAATGCACATAAGCCATCTGAATCATTTGCAGGTTTTGTTTTGGGCTTTTTAGTTTGTTTCAGTTCTGTATTATTGTTTGTTTAGCATATGTACGAGTTTATAAAATTTGAAAAAGAGAATGGTGTAGCTACGCTCACTCTAAATCGACCTGATGTGTATAATGCACTCAACGATGAAATAACTTTTGAAATCCAAGCAGCTTTGAAAGAAGCAAAGCGAGATCAAGAGGTTAGAGTATTAGTGTTGACTGGGGAAGGAAAGGCATTTTGTTCCGGGCAAGATTTGAAAGCGTCTGCAAAGCACCCAAATCGTTCTTTTTCAGATTCATTACACAAAAGATACAATCCAATTATCAAGGCAATTACTGAAATGCCTAAACCTGTAATTTGTAGATTGAATGGGGTTGCGGCTGGAGCAGGTTGTTCCTTTGCCTTGGCTTGCGACTTAATTGTGGCAGGTGAAAGCGCAAAACTGATTGAAGTTTTCGTGAATATTGGCTTGGTGTTAGACTCAGGTTCGTCTTATTTTTTACCCCGATTGGTAGGGAGTTCTAAAGCATTTGAATTAGCCACTATGGGTACTAGGGTTTCGGCTTCTGATGCCGAAAAAATAGGGCTTATATCCAAGTGTGTTCCAGATGAAGAATTGGACAGAGCTGTAAAAGTATACACCGATTATTATGCTTCGGCCCCAACAAAGGCAATTGGTTTAATGAAAAAAATGTTGAACAAGTCGCAGAGTTCTAGCTTAAAAGAAATGCTAGAGTATGAGGCTTATTGTCAAGATATTGCAGGAGCTACTTATGATTATAAAGAAGGAACTACTGCTTTCTTAGAAAAAAGAAAAGCAGCATTTAAGGGAGAGTAACCTAAAGAAATTGAGCACAAAAAAGGGAAGATTATCTTCCCTTTTTTGTGCTCTTATATTTTTGAATCCAGAATTAGAAGCCCGTAAGCGAAATTCCGAATGACAAACCTTGTGTGTCTACCCCACCAGCAGGAGCGATGTCAAATTTATCAGAAAGTTCGTAATACCCGAAAAGGCTAAACCCTCCAAACCCCACTCTGGCTTGTACTCCATATCTAAATTTTTCGAAACCAAGGTCTTGACGATCCTTGATCATTCGTTTGTCAGCTGCATTATCTTCAAACTTCACTTTAGTGAAAGAAGAGTAAAGAACACCAACTTTGGCACCTAATGCTACCCTGAACCCACGGCTCATGTTGTTTTTACTTGTGTAATATCTGAACTCCAACGGAATGTCTAGATAGTTTAAGCCAACCTTCGATTTATCAAAAGTATTTGCTTGAGGATAAACCGTTGCCAAATCAGCTACAGCTACACTTCTTACGTTCGAATTGTTTACACTGGTTCTAAGTGTTTTTCCATCTTCAAGAGTGAATCTTTCCATTCCTAAACCAATACCCGGTGTAAAAGTAAAGCCATTATCACCAATTGGTAAGTCGTAGTAATATATTACGTTAACAGTTTTCGATCTGAAACTATTAAGGTTAACATCGGTTGGGGCGCTTAATAAAGTGTTCAAACCCCAGTCAACAACAAGACTTCCAGGAAGATCTGGTCTTTGAGCTCTGGCAATTGATCCTAGTGTTAAAACTCCTATAAGTAGTATTCCTAATTTCCTCATGTTTATTCGCTTTTTTGAGCTGGGCAAAGATAGTATTTTTTGAAAGTATTAATAACTAGCTTTTGCAAAGTAGAAGAATTAATTACCTTTGCAGACCAATTTTAACGGGATTTAACGAATCTTAGTTTTGGCCTCGTAGCATAACTGAATAGTGCACTTGATTACGGCTCAAGAGGTTGCAGGTTTGAATCCTGCCGAGGTCACATAAAAGCCCTTTCCACTTACATGGAAAGGGCTTTATTTTTTAATAGATTTTGGAAAAATCTCCGATTATTTTTTCAACTGAAGTGCTTGAGTATATGTAATTATACTATTTTTGATTTTGATAATTAATTGAACTTGGTATGAGAGTTACTATTCTGTTTGTAATGCTTTTTGTTTCCATGTCATTTAAAACTTTTGCTCAATTTGGAGTGAGTGTTCATCAGACTAACCTTCCTTTTGTTGGCTTTAATTATGAACTGAAGGATAAGTATATGGGTGAACTTCGTTTTTCTACCGATAATTTTTTTGAAGACATTTCTCCAGAGCTTGTTTTCACTAGGTTTATTAAAAAGGATAATGACTACAATTTCTATGGAGGGTTGGGAGCTAGACTGAATATCTACGAAGGTTTAGTGATTCCTTTAGGAATTAATGTTTACCCGTTCGAGAAGAAAAATTTCGGATTTCAGATGGAGTTGACTCCAATAATTGGAGATGATGCGCTTTTGAGAGGAACATGGGGGATACGTTATCGTTTTGGAGATAGATCAAAGTAGCTTATTGGAAAAGTAAGTTGAAAGTATGTTGTCGTAACAGTATTTCATACTTTTCCTCTATGATTCACCTTCAGAGCGCGAGACTTGATCTTCACTTATTATCCTTAGCAGATTTACAGCAAGTTCATGCACTTCATAGTATTCCAGAGGTAGACAAATTCAATACGCTTGGTATTCCGCAAAACATAGCGCATACCCAATCAATCATTCAACCTTGGATTTCAGAACATCAAAAACTTGACGCCAAACAGTATACATTTACAATACGGACAAAAAAGACTGATGATTTTGTAGGCCTCATTGCTCTGAAATTGGGAAATGTCAAATTTCAGAATGGCGAAGTTTGGTTTAAACTTCATCCTGATTTTTGGGGTAAAGGATATGGTACTGAGGCTTTAAAATTAATATTGGACTTTGCTTTTGGTGATTTAAATCTACACAGAGTTGAAGCGGGCTGCGCTGTAGATAACGTGGGTTCTGCCCGAGTTTTAGAAAAAGCAGGAATGATTAAGGAGGGAAGGAAGAGAAAAGTGCTGCCATTAAAAACAGGCTGGTCCGATAATTTCGAATACGCAATACTGGACACGGACTCTAGACTTTAGTTGAATACTCTTTTTACCAGCGAGAACCTTTAAAAGTATTTTGTACGACATTGTCCCGAGACTTTTCTAAGTTGGGTAAATCTTTTTGACCGAAAACGAGTTGATAAGCTCAAAGGAAACTGAATGTCCCAAGTCAATAACACTGCTATTCTATTTTTTTCAAGAAACCTCAAAGAGGAATTCTTGACAAAGCATGTTGGCCTGAACGTTCAGCAGTTTTCTAATTTGTTTAATCTTCTGGTCAAGAGAACTCAGAGAACGATTGATCAAACGAAGATTCCGGTAAAAACACTCTTTTCTGATGAACAAATTGGAAGTTCATTTGGAGAGCGACTCACAAACGGTATATCGAACTTATTCTCAGAAGGTTTTGAAAACGTAATCGTTGTTGGGAATGATGCTCCAGAGCTCACTTCAGAAGACTTACTTTGGGTTAAGAATAAGCTCGAAAATGGGAAGAATGTTTTAGGAAGAGACAACCATGGTGGAGCTTATTTAATCGGTGTTTCAAAAAAAGACTTTAACCCTAGTACATTCCTTCATATTGATTGGAATACTGGGTTGGTTTTCGATCAACTTAAATCACTTTTGTCTTCAGAAGAATTAGAAAGGCACCTGATTGACTTAAATAAAAGATCTGATTTTCAGAGTATACTTAAGCAAGGGCTATACTTGTCGAAAACGTTCAAGCAAATTCTGAAAGGAATTTTCGGAACTTATACTTTACATACTAATTTCGATTTCACGCTTCCAAAATCTATTTGGTTTCAACTGACGGAGCTTAGAGGGCCACCCTCATTCGTTTCTTAGCCACTCTACACTTCTCTTTGCAATTAGTATTTGTCGAAGAGAAATCATTTTTAATCAATTTATACAAAGGAGCCCAATTTCAATGTGCAATGTTTTTTATGTCGAATGACTTGAAATGACTTCTGTTTTGAAATTGAAAAGGGCTTTCTACTTAAGAAATAATACCATGCCTAAAAAATATTACAACCCAAGCGACCTTAAAAAGTTTGGAAACATAACGGAATTCCAACCTGAAATGGGAAACAAATTCTTCGATTGGTACGGCAGCGTTTTCGAAGAAGGCGCATTAACCGCTAGAGAGAAATCACTGATAGCCTTGGCGGTGGCTCATGCTGTTCAGTGCCCTTATTGCATAGATGCTTATACCGACACTTGTATGAAAAAGGGGGCCGATGAAGAACAGATGATGGAGGCGGTACATGTAGCTGCTGCTATAAAAGGCGGGGCGGTATTGGCCCATGGAGTGCAGATGATGAATCAGGTGAAAGAGAAATTAATGTAGTCTATGACTTTACAGACATTAAAAAGACAACAACACGCACTTTCTATTGCTAAAAGGCAAATTAGAATCTTGGATGATCATGATGCCATTGGTATTGATTCTTTCGAGCAGAAAATCGATCCCATTGGGATGATGCCCTTAAAGCCTATTTCTGTAGAGGTATTTCAGATCAATGTTGGCAAAATGTGCAATCAGGTTTGTAAACATTGCCATGTTGATGCTGGCCCTGACCGAAAGGAAATCATGACGCTAGAAACAATGCAGCAATGCTTGGATGCGCTTAAGATTTCTAAGGCCACTACGGTGGATTTGACGGGAGGTGCTCCAGAGATGAATCCTGACTTCCGTTGGTTCGTGGAGGAGATTTATAAGTTGGATAAGAACATCATAGTTAGGTGTAACCTTACCATAATTTTAGCCAACCCGAAATACCATGATTTGCCTGAGTTTTTCAAAAAGCATAAGGTGAATGTGGTGTCTTCATTGCCATCATTTACGGCCAGAAGAACCGATGCTCAACGCGGTGATGGTGTGTTTGAAAAGTCCATTAAGGCGCTTCAAATGCTGAATGAGATTGGCTATGGAAAAGAAGGGACAGGTTTAAAACTTGATTTGGTGTATAATCCATCAGGTGCATTTTTACCAGACGATCAGGCGATGTTGCAAAGTGAGTTTGAAAGAAAACTCAAAGAGAATTTCAATATCGTTTTCAATGACTTGTATGCGATAACCAATCTGCCAGTGAGTCGATTTTTGGATTATCTCGTCAATAGCAATAATTATGAGGAATACATGAACGAGCTGGTGAATGCCTTTAATCCTACTGCCGTGGCAGGTGTAATGTGCCGTTCTATGATTTCAATTGGTTGGGATGGCTATTTATATGATTGCGACTTTAATCAAATGCTTGAAATGAAACTGAAAAATGATGCGCCAGATCATATCAGGGATTTCAACCTAGATAAATTAATGGCGAGGGAAATAATGATCAACCAACACTGTTTCGGCTGTACGGCAGGTGCGGGCTCAAGCTGCGGAGGAACCACAACAAAAAATTAGCAAATGAACGACTACTTAAAAACGACTAAAGATATATATAAGGCAGCAGCCGAAACACCAGATGTTGGGCTTTGTTGCACCACTACTCCAGTGTGGTCATTTCCAGGTTTGGAAATCCCTAAAATCATGCTTGAAATGAATTACGGTTGTGGCAGTACTGTCCATCCAAGGGATTTGGTCAATTCACCCAAAATACTTTATGTAGGTGTGGGCGGAGGAATGGAGCTTCTTCAGTTCTCGTATTTTAGCCGTCAGAAAGCGGGAGTTATTGGGGTAGATGTGGTGGATGAAATGCTTGATGCTTGCAGGAAAAACATCAAGGAAGCAGAATTGACCAATGATTGGTTAGATGCTTCTTTTATTGATGTCCGACAAGGCGATGCGCTAAACTTGCCTATTGAAGATGCTTCAATTGATGTAGCAGCACAAAACTGTCTGTTTAATATCTTTCATGAAGAAGACCTGAAAAAGGCACTTCAAGAAATGTATAGGGTTTTGAAACCTCATGGCCGATTGGTATTATCTGACCCAATAGCGGAACAAACCATGCCCGAAAACCTCAAGAATGATGATCGATTGCGCGGACTTTGTTTGAGTGGTTCGTTGCCGTTAAAAGACTACATCAAAATGATTACTGATGTCGGTTTTGGCACGGTGGAGATTAGGGCGAAAAGGCCGTATAGAATTTTGCATCCCAATCAGTATGATACTGTCGAACCAATATATATAGAGAGTGTAGAGGTTTGCGCGATTAAGGATCCAATGCCAGCCGATGGGTCGTGTGTGTTTACGGGCAGAACCGCAATCTATTACGGAACAGAAACCCATTTCGATGATCACGGTGGTCATATTTTATTGCAGAATCAACCACTATCGGTTTGTGATAAGACAGCAGGAAATTTAGAAGCCTTGAATAACTCAAATATTTGGGTTTCGCCTTCTACCTATTTCTACGATGGTGGGGGCTGTTGTTAGGAGTTAGGGTGAATTAGGGCATTAAGGGAACGTCTAGAAGATTAGCCTCCTATTCCTCCAAAACTTCTTTAATTTTTTTACCTTTCCTAAGCAACCCTCATACAAGCGGGCTGTCTTTAGCGCAAGGATTAGAAATTTGGAACCGAAATATCAAAATCTTCATCAAAAGGTAATTGATCTGTGTATGCTGGGCGACCGACAAGCGCAGTATCAGTTGTACAAGCTTTATTCGAAAGCCATGTACAATGTATCTTTTCGGGTAACCCAAAATGAGCAAGAGGCTGAAGATGTACTTCAGGAATCGTTCTTAAGTGCTTTCAAAAACATTCATAGCTATAAAGGAACAGCAGCTTTTGGCAGTTGGCTGAAGCGAATTACACTTAATAACGCCATTAACCTAGTCAAGAAAAGACGTTTAGATTTTGAGTCCGTAGAAGACTATGGAGACTATGATGATCGTTTCGAACATGAAGAAAAAGATGATCGCGATTTCAATGTAAGTCAGGTCAAAAAAGCGATTGAGCTTTTGCCGGATGGATACAGATTGGTGCTCACACTTTATTTGATTGAAGGGTATGACCATAAAGAGATTGCAGAAATATTGAACATTACAGAATCGACTTCTAAGTCGCAGTTTAATAGATCAAAAAAGAAATTGAGGGAAATATTAAAAGAGGAATTTCAACATGCAGGATAAGCTAGAAGATTTCATAAAAGAAAATAAAGAACAATTCGATACTGAAGTACCAAGAGCTGAGGTGTGGAATAAAATCCAAAAAGGGCTTGACAAGAATGATAAAGCTACCGGAACTTCGACTCTTTGGTTTTGGAAAGTAGCGGTTGCGGTGTTGCTTATTGCGGTAGCTTATTTGGGCTCCGAAAAATATTTTGGTGCCGATGTTAATAAAGAAAGCACTGCTATGGAAGAGTTTAAAGAGCTTGAAATTTTTTACACTCAGATGATTTCTGATAAGAAAACGAAGCTGTCGGAAGAGGTGGAGGCAGGTGAGTATTTCAGCTTTTTGGAAGCCGATATTCAATCCCTAGATCAGAATTATGAAGAGTTGAAAACTACATTTGAAAACGGACAAGAAACACCTCAACTTAAAAGTGCATTGGTGCATTTGCTCAAACAAAAACTCTATTTAATCGAAAAGCAATTGGAGATTTTGGAAGAAACTAAAAGTAAAACCTCAGAAGGTGTTAGCTCACTTTAAATAAACTCAATTCAACTTCATTAGAATCGAGAATACTTCCCTTTTCGCATTTAAGAACACGCTTAGGGTAATTTTTAATAAGGTTATAATCATGCGTGGCCATCAGAATTGAGGTTCCACCTTTGTTGATTTCCATAAAAGTCTGGAAAATACCATCTGAAACTTCTGGGTCTAGATTTCCAGTAGGTTCATCGGCAATTAAAAGTACAGGATCGTTAATTAAGGCACGTGCAATTACCACCCTTTGTTGCTCACCGCCAGAAAGTTGATGTGGCATTTTATTAGCAACCACTCCCAAACCAACACGCATAAGCACTTCGGCCAACTTACTTTTCATCTTGGCTTTGTTTTTCCAGCCAGTGGCTTTCATTACAAAGTAGATGTTTTCAGCAACCGAGCGATCGGGGAAGAGCTGGAAGTCTTGAAATACAACTCCTAGTTTTCTTCTTAAAAGTGGAACATCCTTTCGTTTGATATTCTGAATGTCATGATTAGCAATTCTGATTTTACCCAAACGAAGAGGTAAATCGGCATAAAGCGTTTTTAACAGAGAACTCTTTCCACTTCCTGTTCTTCCAACCAAATACACTAACTCTCCTTTATTAATGGAAAGAGTAATGTTGTTCAACACAGTTTTATCGTCTTGAAAAATGGTGGCATCCTCGATGCGAACAATGGGTTCTCCTGAAAAAGGCATAATTTAAATATCCAGTTTTTGAAGTTTACCGAAAGGTAAGTTATTGATTACTTCTTGCAATTCAGTTTCTTTCCCTTCAAGGTCATACTTTTCTAACTTTTTTAACGGTCGGTCGGCACGAAAGTATGCTATGAGCACGAAATTCTCGTCTCTTAACTGAATGTAATCTGGGATTTTAGCTTTCCCTTTTACTTTAATGATATACATATTCCTAAATAACTTCGGGTCATTTGCATAACCCGAAGTTGGAACTAAAGTTTTATCCATTTGCTTTGGCGTGGTCGGCAAGAAATTGTGCCAAACCTTTGTCTGTTAGCGGATGGTTCAACAAGCTAGTGATAACCTTCAACGGGCAAGTTGCAACGTCTGCACCAATTTCGGCACACTGCAATAAGTGCATTGTGTGACGTACTGAGGCAGCCAGTACTTCGGTAGCAAAACCGTAGTTATCGTAAATCTGGCAGATTTGCTCGATAAGCTCTAAACCATCATACCCAATGTCATCAAGTCTTCCAATAAATGGAGAAACATAAGATGCACCTGCTTTGGCAGCCAATAAAGCTTGGCCAGCAGAGAATACTAATGTACAATTGGTTCTGATGTCTTCAGCTGTAAAGGTTTTAATCGCCTTAATACCATCTTTAGTCATTGGCACTTTTACAACGATTTTGTCATCGATTTGAGCCAATTCACGACCTTCTTTCAACATGCCTTCGTAATCGGTAGCAATTACCTCGGCACTTACGTTGTCGTCTACAATATCACAAATCGCCTTATAATGGGCTATTACGTTATCGTGGCCAGAAATGCCTTCTTTAGCCATTAAAGAAGGGTTGGTGGTTACACCATCTAACACGCCTAAGTCGTAGGCTTCTCTTATTTCATCAAGATTCGCGGTGTCGATAAAGAACTTCATTTTGATCTATTTTAGATTGATTTGCAATGCATTACAAAGCTAATGTTTTTGTTTGCTTGAAGCGCCCTTATAAACACAACTTTTTATTGACGGCAGAAATTATCTTGAAACTAAACCTAGTTCAGTTCTTCGAGCTTTTTTACCAAGGCAAAAGTATCGCCCTCTAATGGCAAGTAGCCGTATTCATAGCAAAAGTAATAGGTGGCGCCTGCTTTTGTAGTGTAAGTAGAAGTGTGATAGTTAAAGTCGAATCCCTTTTCTATGAGTTTGTTTCTGGTGGTTTTCGATTTGCCATCAGGATTGAGTTCCTCCAAAATTCGCCTGTTTCTTCTCAATAGGTTATGGACGTTTCGTACATAGTTATTTGAATCACTGTTCTGTCGATTATTGAAGGTATTACGACACTGATCTGAGCAAAATTTCTTGTCGATTCTGCCGTACATCGCGTCTCCACACTCTAAACATTGTCTTTCTTCCATGCTGAAAAATCTAAAAAACGAAAACTACCACTTTTCCGAGTTGGAAGTTAAGTTATTGTAAAAGAGTGATATATCCAATTGTAAACGTTTACAAACGAATGTTACCCGACTACAAACGCTTAGCAACCGACTTTACTTTTCGACCTGCTGTTACTTTGCCATTGTCAATTCGGAAATACAAACCGAGAGGACAACAAACTTTAAAATTAAACAATTTATATCATGAGAAATTTAAGAAACAGTGTACAGTTGATCGGAAGATTAGGTCAAGATCCAGAAGTGAAAAACTTAACATCAGGTAAAAAACTTACTACGTTTTCATTGGCCACTACAGATGCCTACAAAAATGCAGATGGAGATAAAATTGAAGACACGCAATGGCATAATATTATTGCCTGGGGCAAGGTAGGAGAGATAGCTGCTGAGTATTTAAAGAAAGGTGCGGAAGTTTGTATTGAAGGAAAGTTGGTGCACAGGTCGTATGAAAACTCGGCAGGTGAAAAACGATTCGTGACTGAGATTAATCTAAACGAATTGTTGATGATGGGCGGGAAGAGATGAGGTAAAATAATTTGTCTTTCTTGGCACACAGTTGGCAAGGCTAATTGTGTGCCTTTATATTACCCGTGTTAATGGATGAAATTTTTTAGGGGGAACACTAACATGTAGCCTTAGCTGATTTCTGAACTGATGTATTGCAGGTATAGGTTTTTTAAAACAATAGAGACATACAATAAAAAAAACAGATCATAAGACCTGTTTTTGGATAAGTAGAAGCTAATTATTGTATAACTACTTAATGCACTTAATTCTCTCTGAGATGTTACCAGAATATTTCTTCTTGATTTCAAAGTCGATAGTTGTTGATGTCATGTAAATTCTAACCCCTTCAACCTTGTTGGCTTCTAGTTTTCTCATTTTTTCTGACGTAAGAAAATAAGAAACACTTCCTGTTTGGCTATCCGAAAGAGCATCTGAGTAAGCCTCTGAAATAACGTTATCCAATGATTCTATTTCAATTGTTTCTCCATTTTCAAACAATATAACGGCTTTATCACCCTTGTAAACGCTCCATACGTCATGTATCCCGATTTCAAATCGTATGAAACGAATATCATTGTCAACATTTCCCAAAGTGAATATAAGGGAGTTTGTAAGCCCTCCATGCAATAAAGCCCGTTTTGTCTCCTTAATTTCTTTTTTTGTGAACTTGTCTACTTCATTTATTGAGTACTTGCAGTCCTGAGATAGTGCTATGCCCGATATGAGCATGAATGAGATGATTAAAATGTGTTTCATGTTGGCTTTGAATGTTTTTGGGCTAATTTAGGATTTAATCTGAATATGCCTAGAATTAAATTTGAGCTTTTGAATATTGATAAAGAAGATGAGACCTCGTTTTACGTAAAAAACCGCTAGGAACTTCCTTATTAACCAATAAGGATTATATATTATTTTACGTATAAAAGTATATTTTTAACTAATTACTATATATAAGAATATAATATGAGCAAAGAATTAAGTTTTGATAACATCGTTTTAAAATATAAAGGAGTTGAATACGATACTGATGACATCTATAGAGATGTTAAATTATTCTCTCCTATTGTAAAAATAATAAACTGGAAAGGAGCCTTCACAATCTCAAGCGCATTTAACAATGAAGGGGCTACATTAGTCATTGAAACAATGGATTTAGTTAGCTTTAACTTTTCCATTATTGGAGCTAGCCAAGAGCTTGAGAAGGATTTCGTCAGACAATTCGGTTCTTGATTTTTTTGTAAAATTTATTTGTAACGTGTTTAGCTCTATCATTCAATCTTTTGTCTACAATTCCTATATATCAAGGGTATCAAGGTTTGATATTCTATGCCCAATACTTCTGACTCGTAAGAGTGCGCTAACCATCTTATCTATTAAAGCATACTTATCTCGTTTTTTAAACGGGGTTTAGAGTTCAGTTTATTCTGTTTTTTTCTGATGAAAAACGATTCGTGACAGAAATTAACTTAAAGGAATTATTGATGATGGGTGGGAAGAAATGATGCCCAATTCCCTTAAAACAGAAATGCATAGACGGTCGGGGATTGTCTATGCACTTTTTAATTACTCTACTTTTTAATTTTTCGGCTTAGCCTATAATTCCTGTTACTGAAATGAGTGTTTGGTAAGCAATGAAGGTTACGAAAACAGCAACTACTAATTTTGTTAATGAATTGGTTTTTTTAGAAGTGGTAGTTTGTGTTGTTGCAGCTTTCATAATTTCTGTATTTAAGTTCGGTAGTAAGTATCCAAATTGAGTGCCAGTGCCCTGAGCGGGTTTAAACCTGCTTTTTCTTGTTGAGATTATCCCGAATTGGGAATTAGCTTGGTCTGTGGGAATGAATAAGCCTTCTAAAAACGCAGAAATGCATAGAACAAGAAATTGTTTATGCATTAATAATCCTTAGTCGATTTTTTGGCTTAGCCAACCAGCCCAGTTACAGAAATAAACGTTTGATAAACGATGAATGCTGAAAGAATACAAAAGGTAAGTTTGATAAAGGAATTGGATTTTTTTGAAGCAGTTCTTCTTACTCTTGCCTGACCCTGGTTTTGTAATGTTGCAGTTCTCATAATACTCATGTTTATATACTGATATTGAGTATTCAAATGGAATGCCATTACGTTTAAATGATTTTAACGAGGTTTTTGGCTTAAATAGAATCCCATTTTGGGATTGCTGTATAAGTTTTGAAACCGAGAGTTGCTATTTTTTCTTTGCCTCTTCTGCAATGGCGTAAGCAGTAACTAGGACACTACTTACAATACAAGCCCATGTAAGTATTCCTGTTTTAGCATTGAAAGCTAACTGATACAAACCTGCACCAAGCCCTCCTCCGATAATTGGGCCCACAATGGGAATCCAAGCATAATTCCATTTCGAACTCCCTTTTCCTTTTATTGGCAATATAAAATGAGCCAGTCTTGGGCCAAAATCTCTTGCAGGGTTAATAGCATACCCAGTTGAGCCGCCTTGCGCCATGCCAATAACAACGATGAGTCCGCCAACAACTAAAGGGTTTAAGCCTTCTACAAACTGATTAGCACCAATCATTAGTAAGCCAAAAATCAACACCATTGTGCCAAGAACTTCACTCAATAAGTTAGCTCCTTTTTGGTCAATGGCTCCTCCTGTACAAAAAACTCCTAGTTTCGCGCCTTTATCTTCGGTTTTATCCCAGTGTGGTAAATACTGTAGCCAAGTAAACGAAGCACCTGCCATTGCGCCAAGTACTTGGGCAATAATATAACCAGGCACTAAATTCCATTCAAAATCACCAGTCATGGCGAGTGAAAGAGTTACGGCAGGATTGATATGTGCTCCACTAATTTGGCCAACTGCGTAAATGCCAAAAGTAACGGCTAGGCCCCAGCCAATTGTGGTAACAATCCAGCCTGAGTTTTTAGCGTAAGAAAAATTTAGTGTAGTGGCAGCGTTGGTTCCATTCCCAAAAAAGATAAGGATGGCCGTGCCCACAAATTCTGCGAGATAAACGGACATAATCAAAAAGTCTAGGAAGTAATAATACGATAAAGAAGGGGATAAAAAAAGGCATCAGGATGTCGCACCGCTACAACCGCTTACCCTTGCTCTGTTCCCAGCCTGGGGGAGTTCAGCGGGAGCTGGTCGCACCCCTCTGCCGGGCGCAAAGGTATTAAGAAATTGCTAATAGGAAAACTTGAGAGCCGAAATATTAAATTATTATTCTCACTATTTCTGGGTATTTACTTCCTAAGCCCATTATGCTTATTTTAAGCTTGAATCTGGCTTGTTTCCCTCATAGAAAAGTAAGAGATTCATTGTGTGTATATTTTATCTTCAATCAAAAAAAGTGTGATATGATTAAAAAAGACAAACAAACCTTGACACAACAGCCATTTGGCTTTATGTTTAACCCATTTGGAGTGGCTTGCAGAAAGCCAGACCCAGACGATGACCCAACAGACCCTACCGATCCAACAACGGATCCTGATGAGGACCCTCCAGTTCATCCTCCAACCCAAAATTGATAATTGAAGGTGAGGAAGTTTTTTGTTTTAGCTGGTTTTTTTCTGGTTATCATATGCCAAGTATTTGGTCAAGAAAATCAATTTGAATCCAAAAAATCATTTGATGACCTAGTTATTAAAGCAGATCGACTTAAAGCCGAATCGAAATACGATTCGGCTTTGGTCATTTTTAATTTTCTAAAAAATAGGGCCGAGCTAGAAAATGATACGCTTAATATAATCAGATCTAATTTAGGAATTGGAGCTGTACTGTTCTTGTTGAAGGAAACAGATGTGGCTCGCGATTATTATAGAAAGTTAATTTTGATGGCTAAATCGATTAATGATTCATCTTATATAAACAAAGGTTTTTATGGAATAGGGGGGACGTATCAGATTGATGGAAATTTGGATTCAGCCTTTTATTACTATGAAAACACCTTACCTTATTTCATTGGGAAGAACCAGTATAAGGATGCTGGTTTGATTTTGGCGAATTTAGCCTCTATCTACTATTCAAGAGGAGAACTTGATTTATCCATAGAGACCTCTTTAAAGTCATCTGAGTTTGCTAAAATGGCTGATTCTCCTCAGCTGGAGGGCAGCAACTTACGGATGTTGGGTATGATTCATAGGGTTAAAAAAGAGTATGACGAATCACAGAAATATTACTTTAATGCTTATAGAATTGCAGACGCGAATAATTTTTTAAAGGACAAAGGTGATGCACTCTATGGACTGATTAAGCTAAACCGAGATCAAGAGGATTACGATAAAGTTATACGGTACTATGAGAATTATATTTCTGTGTTAGAAGATATTTACTTGAAGGGTGAGAACGATCAGATTTTGGATTTAAAGGAAAAGTATAAAACAGCATCTCTTAAATTGGAAAATGAACGCCAAAAAAACTTCGCTTTTCAACAGCGCAAATACAAAACCATTACACTAATTGTGTCAATAACTCTTGTTGTAGCAGCTTTCATAATTATTTATGTGATTGATCAACGTAGAAAGAATATAAAGGCTCTGGCAGAAAAAAACGAAGAGATCAACAGACAACAAATTGATGAACTGCTTCAAAAACAAGAAATAGCTTCACTACAAGGAGTTTTAGAAGGACAAGAAACAGAAAGAAGAAGGGTGGCTATAGATTTACATGATCGCCTTGGGGGTATTCTTTCGATGGTTAAATTACATTTTAGTGTAGTGACAGAAAGCTTGAGTAAGGATGATCAAGCGCATGCCAAGTTCATGAAAGCATCTGATTTACTAGACCAAGCCACTGGCGAAGTAAGAAGTATTTCACATAACCTGCTTTCTGGTGTTTTAATGAAGTTTGGGCTAGTTCCAGCTTTAGAAGACCTGAAAGATAAGATTTCGCAGACAGGAAAGCTTAAGGTGACCCTGTACTCTAATGAATTAAATAATGTGCTTAGTGCTGAACAAGAACTGCAACTGTACCGTATTGTTCAGGAGTTGATTAGCAATATTTTAAAGCACTCACAAGCAAAAGAAGCCAATATTCAACTTACAAAAGGGGATGAAAGTGTGAACCTAATTGTTGAAGACGATGGGATAGGTTTTGACTTGAAGGCTGTAAACAAGAAGACTGGAATAGGCTTAAGTAACTTAAAAGCAAGAGTGGCCAAACTCAATGGTAATTTCCATATTGATTCGGGAAGAGGGGCAGGCACTACAATTTCAATTGATATACCAATACACCATGATTAGAGTTCTTTTAGTTGACGACCACCAAGTGGTGATTGATGGCATATCCTCAATACTTGAGGATGACACTTCAATAAAAGTAGTAGATAGCGCTTTGAATGGGCCAGATGCGCTACGTAAACTTGAACACAACGCGGTAGACGTTTTGCTGCTGGATATCAATATGCCCGAAATGGACGGAATTGAAGTGGTTAGACAGCTGCAAAAGAAGAATATTGAGGTGAACGTACTTATTTTAACCATGCATAATAATGCTCAATTTACTAAGCAATTAATTGAGCTTGGAGTGCAGGGCTGTATCTTGAAAAACTCTGGTAAGAAGGAATTAATATTTGCAATTAATGAGGTGTCAGAAGGTAGAAGAATTTACGGAGATGATGTAACTGAGTCACTTTTTGATAGTTTGGAAAAGACTCAAAAGGCTGTAGACCAAGTACAATTAACAAAACGTGAGGTGGAAGTGATTAAACTGATTGCCTCAGAGCTTACCACCAACGAAATTGCCGAACAACTCTTTATCAGTTCCTATACAGTAGAAACTCACAGAAAGAATATTGTAAGTAAATTGGGTGTGAAGAACCTCGCAGGCTTAGTGAAATTTGCATACGAGAACCAGCTGGTTTAGCCCTCTTTCCTTTCAAAGAAGTCTTTTTTCATATAGAGTTGGAACTCTAATGGACTACTTTCTTTGAAATTATCTTCGGCTAAGTCATCATAAATTTCTTCGTCAAAATTCATTTCAGTTTTTTCAACCTTTCCATCAGGGTGAATAATTAATTCTGTACCAGAGAAGTCAATTGGGTTTACAGAAACAAGTACCTGATAGTCTTCAAAAACTCGTTTGAAATACTTAAAAACAATAGCGTCCTTTTTCATGGTTTTTTTATTAACACAGCTTTCTGAATATTTCTGACTTTTTGAGCCTTTACTTCTGGAGAGTTATCTTCTCCACCAGTAGTAAGCGACTGACTTTCAGTAGTTGTAATAGTTTCAAAATGAATTTTCCCATCGATTAACTCATAGCTTACTAGAAGCTCGCTTTGCATTACCGTAAACCAACTATAAAGTCCTTGGTTAACATGGCTTAGGTAAAGTTGAATGGAGTTTTGTTCATCCAAAACATATTGATTTGGATCAGTTTCATTCTTGTAAAGAAGATAATCCCTTAACTGTTCCTGTTCACCAGAACCATAAATGATTTGCCACTTCCAAGATGAGTCTGACTGCGATATAATGTTCAGCCCCATATCAACAGACTGCTGCAACCCTTTCTCATTATAAATTTCGAGTTTTCCACGCCATTCACCTTCCCAGCTTTTCGAAAGTTGGGCATGGCTGTATAATAGAAAGCTAAAAAAGATTAGCCCAGTATAGAAGACTTTCATGCTTTGAAGTGATTGCTAAGTTTTTTGAAAAAATGATAGGAGATAAAGGCAGCTAAAAGGCCAATGATTGCTCCCATAATTACATCGCCAGGAAAGTGAACGCCTAAATAAACCCGACTATAAGCAATTAAAGCGGCCCAAGGCAGCAAAAGCCAAATGTATTTTAGCTTGTCTTTTAAACAGAACCAACAGAAAAAGGCAAGGGCAAACATATTTGAAGAATGGGACGAAGCAAAGCCATATCTTCCACCACAGCCATCGGGTATATGCACCCAATCCATCATTTCAGGATCGTGACAAGGCCTAAGGCGAGCTACCCAAGGTTTTAAAAGTCCTGATGCCGTTTGGTCACTTATCAATATGAGCAAACCAAGCGAAAGAGCCATCCATCCGTAATTCTTATTGTACTTAAACAGCCAGTAAAGAAGGAGTATATAAAGTGGAATCCAGATAAATTTATCGCTGGCCCAAGTCATTATAAAATCACCAAAGCCATTATGCGCACCGTTAATAATGCGGAACAAAGCCTTATCCCATTGTTCTAATTGATCGATCATTTAAGGTTTTAGCCAGTTAATTCCTTTTTGTAACAAAGCTTGAGTTTTTGCCTCTTTGCTTCCTTTTAGTGGTTGAAAATCATACTCCCAGCCAGCCTGTGCGGGCAGGCTCATTAAAATTGACTCAATACGTCCATCCGTTTCCAAACCAAAACGAGTGCCTCTATCGTGTACTAAATTGAATTCAACATAGCGACCTCTTCTGAGCATTTGCCACTCCTTTTCCCTTTCACCGTAAGGAAGTTTTGAATTCTTACGCATTAAATAAGTGTATATAGGAGCAAAAGCCAGCCCAACATCTTTAACGAATTCCAGACGGTCCGATTTGCTAAAGGTTTTATCTTCTCCCAAATGATCGAAGAAAATGCCCCCAATTCCTCGAGTTTCTTTTCTGTGTTTAATGTAGAAATAATCATCTGCCCAAGGTTTAAACTCATTATAATAGGTTGCGTGATGCTTGTCGCATACAGCCTTTAATTTCTCATGGAAAAACTGAGAATCAGACTTATCTACATAATGAGGTGTTAAATCAATACCTCCGCCAAACCAATATTTTCCATCCGACATTTCGAAATAGCGAATGTTCATGTGAATGATAGGAACCATTGGGTTTTCTGGGTGAAGCACAATAGAAACCCCCGTAGCAAAAAAATCGCCTTCTGTAAGCCCGAACGAGCTCAATATTTTTTCGGGCGTTTTTCCATGCACAGCAGAAAAATTGACACCACCTTTTTCAATAATGGTACCATGGCGCATTACGCGGCTGATACCACCACCTCCACCAGGTCGTTCCCATTGATCTTCAATAAAGCTGCCTGTGCCATCACATTTGGTGATTTCTTTACAGATATGATCTTGAATATTTCTGAAAATTCGAGTAATCGAATCTCTGTCTGTCATTGCCATACTGCAAAAGTAAAACAAACCGCTGAAAGGCAATTCCGTATCGGAAATAGATTGCCTAACGATCGGTAGGTTTTTTAGTACAACGTTCAAAAATATTGGCTATTTTTGAATTTGACATAACCACAAATATGGGAGTTATCAAGACCAAGAAAATTTCAAAAGAAGAGAATAAAGAAATATCCATAGCCAAACCATTGTTCGAAAAGGCCTACAGATTAATGCACACCGCCATGAACATGGCGCAGACCTACGAAGAGAACAAGGCTATTTGCAGTAAATATGTTCATAGTACATCCAGAGGGCACGAAGCTATTCAATTGGCGGCAGGCCTTTCATTAGAGGCTCATGATTTTGCAGCACCATATTATAGAGATGAATCTATTTTATTAGGAATTGGTATGCAGCCTTATGAGTTGATGCTTCAGCTTATGGCGAAAAAGGATGATCCTTTTTCGGGAGGTAGAACTTACTATGGTCATCCATCTTTAAAAAGAGAAGGCTTTCCAACAATACCTCATCAAAGTTCAGCCACAGGAATGCAAGCCATACCAGCCACTGGAATGGCGCATGGTATCCATTATTTGGAGAGCCAAAACCTTCTGAAAGGAAATAAAAACCCTGTTGTACTATGCTCGTTGGGCGATGGGTCTGTTACCGAAGGTGAAGTTTCTGAGGCCTTTCAAATGGCTGTATTACATAAGTTACCCATCGTTTATTTGATTCAGGATAATGATTGGGGTATTTCTGCCACTGGTGCCGAAATGCGTGCAATGGATGCTTATGATTTTGTGTCGGGCTTTACTGGAATGGAGCGCATGCGCGTAGATGGGAGCGATTTTGTAAACTCTTATGAGGGAATGCAGAAGGCATTTCAATATGTGCGAGAAAATAGAGCGCCAATTCTTGTGCATGCCAAAGTGCCTTTGCTTGGCCACCATACTTCGGGAGTGAGAAAGGAATGGTATAGAGGAGATTTTGACGAGCACTTGAAGAGTGATCCAATTCCAAGATTGAGAAAGGAACTTAAAAAACGTGGGTGGAAGGAAGCTCAGCTTGTGAAAATTGAAGATGAGGCCTTGGCCTTTGTGCAAGCAGAGTATGCTAGAGCAATAAATGCTGATGATCCAGATATTGCCACATTTATGGATCATGAGTTTGCCCCAACTCCAATTACAAAAGAGAAAGGCCACCGAAAGCCCAGAGGGGCAGAAAAAGTGGTAATGGTGGATGCAGCCTTACATGCCGTTGATGATATTTTAAAGACTCATCCAGAATCTCTTTTCTATGGGCAAGATGTAGGCGGAACTTTGGGCGGAGTATTCAGAGAGGCAGCTACTTTGGCTCAAAAATATGGTGATGACAGGATTTTTAATACACCTATTCAAGAAGCCTACATTGTAGGGTCTACAGCCGGTATGTCGGCAGTGGGAGCAAAGGCCATTGTAGAGATTCAGTTTGCCGATTACATTTGGCCAGGTATTAACCAACTGGTAGAAGAACTTTCAAAGAGCTGTTATTTATCTCAAGGGCAGTTCCCTATTCAATCATTGATTAGAGTGCCGATTGGTGCTTATGGTGGAGGTGGCCCATATCATTCAGGAAGTATCGAATCTACTTTGCTTAATATCAGGGGAATTAAGGTAGTTTATCCATCTAATGCTGCAGATATGAAAGGCTTGATGAAGGCAGCTTTCCATGATCCTAATCCAGTGGTAATGCTGGAACATAAAGGTTTATATTGGTCCAAAGTGCCAGGAACTGAAGGTGCAAAAACATTTGAGCCAGATAGTGACTACATTATTCCTTTGGGAAAATCTAGAATTGATCAAGAAGCGAGTGAGGAAGCCATTGAAAATGGGGAAAGTTGTGTAGTAATTACTTATGGAATGGGGGTTTACTGGACACGTGCCGCGAGTAAGACGTTTAAAGGCCAAGTAGAGATTCTTGACTTAAGAACATTGAATCCTTTGGACTGGGAAGGTGTAATTGCAGCAGTGAAAAGACACAATAAAGCTTTGGTACTTACAGAAGAGCCTTTAATGAATTCTTTTGCTGAATCTTTGGCAGGGCGTATTTCAAAAGAGTGTTTCCAAATTTTAGATGCTCCTGTAATGACTTACGGGGCGGCTAACTTACCTGCAATACCATTGAACGTAGATTTGGAAAAACAAATGCTTCCAACTGCTGAGAAGGTAGAAGGAGTACTTTCAGAATTGTTGAATTATTAAGGAAATTGAATTTTAAATGTGAAGCGACTAATGGTAAATTAGTCGCTTTTTTTATGCTTTAATTTTAGAAGGCATAACCCACTGCAATATTCCAAACCGTTTGATTTTTGTTTTGAAATGGTTTTCTCCAACGCTCACCGTCAGGGTAGCGAGGGTCTCTAATTTTATGGCCCACATCAAAACGGAATACTAAGAATGAAAAGTCGAATCGTAATCCTAACCCAGCTCCTACGGCTATTTCTTTATAAAATCGATTGAATTTAAAGTCGGCACCAGGTGATAACGGAATAGCGTCATTTGGGTCTTTTGGAGCAGTATCATTGAATTTCCAAACATTTCCAGCATCTACGAAAAAAGCCCAATCCACAAAACCAGCAATATTGGCCCTATATTCTGCATTAAGCTCTAAAAGAATTTCTCCTGGTTGTTCAAACCTGTAACTGTCCTTCGAGCGGTCAGGTACTAAGTTGCCTTCAGCATCTCTCACATTGTCTCCGTTTTCATCCAGTAAATAAGGAAAAGCAGAGCCAGGGCCTAGTCGTCTTGGTGTCCAAGCTCTATTGCTGTTACTTCCACCTGAAAAGAAGTATTTTTCATAAGGTAAATCTCTGCCATTATAAGGGTCTGCAACACCGAGGTTACCTCTTACGACTAAAGCACGTTCTCTGCTCAAAGGGTAATATCTACGGTAGTCCAATTGAAATTTGAGGAATTGATAATTCTCTAGTTTATTATTTAATAAGAGACCTTTGCCAGTAATGTTCAGTATGCTTCCTCCAGCCTCAACGAAATAGCGGAAGAATGATGATGGAGAGGTTAGGTTGGAGTAATCATTATTTAGGGTTGCGTTAAATGACGTACTGGTTACAAATGAAGGTTTGAAAGCTAAATTGAGTGTGTTTCCCTGCGATTCGAGCTGATCTAATCTTTCTTGAAAGTCAGTACTGATGAACGGGGTATAAATCAAATTGACATCAGATAAAGTAAGCGTATAGTTTTTATTGCCTTTTAGGTTTTGCCAGTTGTAGGCCAAATTTCCATTAATGTTTTCTCGTTTGTATTCACGCCTGTCGGTATAAGAGTATCCTAAAGACACTGTGGTTCTAGGATTGAAAGTTTCAAGATTCAGCTTTCGCGAAGGGAAAGGGGTAATGAACCTCGGGAAACTGAGTGAAAGATTTCCTCCATACTGAAGATTGGAATTTGATGATTCTGTTGAATTTGATTTTGCGATCCCTTCAATTCCTACAAACCCATTGAGCTCCAATATCTCTAAACCTCCAAAAATATTTCTGTCCTTTAATGAAAGGTTATAGAAGGGGCCAGGGTAGCTAGAATTGGTGTTGTTATTAACGTTTAGTCCTAGTTCTTGCGTAATCTGATACTTCTTTAGCGGGGCCGTATAAAAATTGGTTATCATTTTACCCGGAACTAGAGTAGTATCAAAGTTGATGTTTACATAACGGAACATATCAATAGCCAATAATTGTCGCTGGGTATTAATTACATCGGTGTAATTGTAGAGGTTGCCTTTTCTAAAGATAAGGCGCGTGTCAATCACTTTTGGTGAATAGTAGTTTAAGCCAGAGACGTACGTCACATTTTGATATTCAGTGGTGTCTGTTTGAATGTCGCTACCATTGCTATTGAATATGACAGAATCCATTTTGTATATCTGATGTTTTGGCCTGTCAGATGGTTTGTTGATCACTGTGGCTATCCACAAATCGAGTTGGTTTGGCGTAAAAAATACATCGAACTCAATAAAACCTTTGGTGAAATTGAAGTACCCGTTGTTCTTCATTAAAGATTCAATCCTCTGTCTTTCTTGGTCAATTTTATCTTTGCTATAAGGATCTCCAATCTTAAGAAATGATTCTGCATTAGAAGCATTAATAAGGCTACTTAGTGTCGAGTCGCCCGTTCTCAGGGTTAGGCTATCTATATAGCTTCTTGGGCCTTCTAGTACAATGAACTTCTGATGAATTTTTCTTCGCTTCTCTTCTGTTTCAATATCAATTTCTGCCTTTAAAAAACCATTGTAGTTAAGGTAGGTTAGCATTCTTTCTTTTGAATTAGCAATGGCCACGCTGTCATAAACAGCCAATGGTGTGCCTGTGCGCATAGCAAAATTTCCGTTTCGTAGTTTATTCTGAAACCTCTCTAGTTTTCTTTTCTTATTGGTTTCTAGTTTAGATGTAGATTTCCCTTCTTTTTCTCTCTCTTCAATTTTCTTGTCCATTTTCTCAATGTACTTCCGTCTGTCTCGGTTAATTTCCGCGGTATCGTAGCTGTTTTCGCCTAGCTCATAAATTGCAGCTCCGAGAGGACCTAAGAGCGGAATTCGAGTGTTCGGAGTGAGGGTTATTTGTTCAGAAAGTGCATCTTTGTTGGCTTTTTCAACATCCACAATACTTTGCTTGTAAAGAAGTTTTTCGCCATCTTCCAGATGTCTGACGCCAGTACAACCGCTGATTAGGATGGTGAAAAAAAGGAATAAGAATAAAAGGTTTGCCGACTTCACAAATAGCTTACAATATGCTTTCAAAACGATTGATAAAGTACTTTAAATCTCTTCAATTAAAAAAATATAGACATCAAGAACGTAAGTTTATTGTTGAAGGTGCAAAAGGTGTTTCTGAGGTGTTACAGTCTGATTTTACCATCGACTTTCTTTTAACGACTAAGGCTTATGCTGAATTGTTGCCAGTAGATCAATTATCGAGGGTAAAGGAGGTGATTGAAGTAACTGAAAGCGAGCTTAAAATGGTTGGTACTTTTCAGACAAATAGTGCGGCTTTGGCAATTGTTTCAATGAAGAATGATTCTGACTTTATTCTCCCTGATGATCGATTGGTTTTGGCACTTGACGATGTTCGCGACCCTGGAAATTTAGGCACTATCATTAGAATAGCTGATTGGTATGGTATCGATACCATAATATGCTCTTTAGAGTCGGCTGATTTTTATAACCCTAAAGTGATTAATGCCAGCATGGGGTCTTTTACAAGGGTAAGAGTGTATTACAGAAATTTACCAGAGGTCTTTATGGTAACCAAACTGCCTGTTTATGGCGCGTTGCTTTCAGGAGAGAATATCTACAAATCAGAATTGACCAGCAATGGAATTTTACTGATGGGAAATGAATCGCAAGGGATTGCCCCAGATTTGGAGCAATATATTTCCCATTCGCTCCACATCCCTAGAAGAGGTGGTGCTGAATCTTTAAATGTAGCCATTGCTACAGCTGTTATTTTAGATAATTTCTTTCGCTAGAATAGCTTATCCCCACTTTCGTTACTTGCCTCTTCCTGAAGTTGTTCCGAAATGTCTTTCCCTAAATACCTATCTATAAAATAATGAGCAATATAGAGGAGGGGGGTAAGGGCAATTGCAATTAGAAACTTATAAATATAGTTGGTTATCCCAACGGCTAAAACCTGTTCGATTGGCCAAGAACCCAAGAAATAAAAGGCCACAAAAAGCACAACAAAACTGTCGATCAGTTGAGAAATTAAGGTGGAGCCTGTAGCCCTAAGCCAAATTTTATTGTGACCAGTAATCTTTCTTAGTTTATGGAAGACATAAACATCTACAAATTGACCAATAAGAAAGGCCACAAGTGAGGCAAAAATAATATTCAATCCTTGAGAGAATACCTTTTGAAAAGCTTCATCAATATTGAAAGCATTGCCATTGGCATCTGTAGCATATACGCCCAGCCAAAAGTCTGCGGGAACAAGCTTTATGGCTAAATAGATTACTAAAAAGGCATAAGCAATTAACCCTACCGTGATGTAAGTGATTTTCTTTACACCTCGTTTTCCGAAGTATTCATTGATAATATCTGTAGTGATGAAAACCACTGGCCAAAGCAATACTCCTGCAGTAAGGTTGAACTGGAGCATGAAATCTCCAAACAGAGAAATGTCTAGAGGGTCGAAGCCTAAGGTTTTTTCAAAAGAGAAAATTTTACCACCAATGAGTTCGGCAATCAGGGCGTTTGTGATGAAGATGCCCGCTAGAATTAGAAACAGATTGGTCTTCTTATTTTTCAGAGTCGACTCGCCCATTGCCTATGGATTTAAGAAATGTCGTCTAAGATAAAGTCTTCTCCTTCAATAGCAAGTTGAGAATTAGGGAAAACGGATTGAGCTTCAACCTTAAGTGGTTCTAATTCTTTATATCGAATGGAAAAATGGCCCATTAGCAGCATTCCTACATTTGCTTTTTTTGCAATAGTAGCAGCTTGTTTGGTTGTGGAATGGTAGGTATTTGATGCCCTGTCTTCATGTTCTTCCATAAAGGTGGTTTCATGATAAAGCATATCCGCATCTTGAATAATAGGGATAATGGATTCATCATACTTTGTGTCGGAACAGAATGCGTATTTATAAACTCGCTTTGGTGGTAAGGTCATTTGAGTATGATGGTAAATGATGTTGCCATCACCATCATAAATGTCTTCTCCATTTTTAAGTTTAACTATATTTTTAACCGAGAAATTTTCAGGCAATTTGTCCTTTATAATCCTTCGTTTTTTAGGTTTTTCAGCAAACAGATAGCCAGCGCAAGGGATTCTGTGATTCAAAGGGATAGTATAGACACTAATAAAATCATCTTCATGGATGAGTTTATGAGCCTTTGTATCGACAGGATGAAAATTTACTTGATAGTTAAATACCGTTTCGGAGTACTTAAGCTGAAGGGTGATGATTTCGGCCAAGCCAGAAGGAGCGTATAGATTAAGGGGCTTTTTTCTACCCATTAAGTGCATGGTAGATAAAAGCCCCATAATTCCTAAGTAATGATCTCCGTGTAAATGAGAAATAAAGATATTATTGATTCGCTGAATGGGTATTCTGTACCTTTTTAGTTGAAGCTGAGTACCTTCTCCGCAATCCATCAAATAGAGATGCCCTTCAATAGTAATTAACTGAGAAGTTTGGTTACGCTTGTGGGCTGGAGCGGCAGAATTCGAGCCTAATATCTTTACTTTTATACTCAAACCGCTGAACTAAGCTTCGCCTTCTTCAGCTCCCAATTCTTTTTGAAGTTCGTTCATCATAATGAATTCGATGGCTTCGTGTTGGGTAGGAAGAATCTCTAGAATTTTGTGCAATTGAGAAAGCTCAATTAATTTCTGAACCATTGGCTGTAGGCCGCTAAGTGCTAGAACTCCTTCATTTTCTGTGCAAATTCTGTTTCCTGTAAGAATAGCGCTTAGCCCAGAAGAGTCGCAATATTTGGTAGCGGAAAGGTCTAAGACCAAATTGCTAACACCTTGCGTACTTAGGTTGACAAACTCAGACTTTAAGCCTGGGGCAATTGTTGCGTCCAGTTTATCTTCGTCCAGTTTTATGAGGGTATATTTTTCTTGTTTATCTACTGTAAATTTCATCTTCTTAATTTTTATTTAGGTATCCGAGGATATTATTTTCTATTCTTTTTTCGATTTCTTGAGTAGGGTGTTTTACAAATTTATCCCCAGTTACTTTTTCAAAAAGTTCAATATACCGGTCTGAGATTGATTTAACAACCTCATCGGTCATCTCAGGGATTTGTTGACCTTCTTTGCCTTGAAAACCATTTTCAATCAGCCATTGTCTCACAAATTCCTTCGAAAGTTGCTTTTGTTTTTCATTATTTCGCTGCCTTTCTTCATAGCCTTCTTTATAAAAGTATCTTGAAGAATCAGGTGTGTGAATTTCATCAATGAGGTAAATCTCTCCATTTTTATGGCCGAACTCGTACTTGGTGTCTACCAAAATCAAACCTTGATCAGCAGCTAGTTCTGTTCCTCTTTTAAAAATGGCTTGAGTATATTTTTCAAGTTGTTTGTATTCTCGCTCAGATACCAACCCTTGTTTTAATATTTCTTCTCTTGAAATATCTTCATCATGTCCTTCTTTTGCCTTGGTAGTTGGTGTAATGATAGGGTGAGGTAGTTTGTCATTTTCTTTCAAACCTTCTGGTAGCTCAATTCCGCAGAGCTTTCTTTTTCCGAGACGGTATTCGCGCCATGCATGACCAGCCAAATAGCCTCTAATGACCATTTCTACAGGGTAGGTTTCGCACTTCAATCCAATACTCACGTTTGGATCTGGTGTGGCCTGTATCCAGTTGGGAACAATATCTTCTGTGGCTTTTAAAAACTTTGAAGCAATTTGGTTCAATACCTGTCCTTTGTAAGGAATTGCCTTAGGTAGCACCACATCAAAAGCTGATATTCTATCTGAAGCCACCATGGCTATAAAATCGCTAAAGAAATAAATGTCTCTTACTTTTCCTCTATAGAAATCAGACTGATTTGGAAAGCTGAAATTGGTTTCTCTAATACCTTGGATCATTTGGCAAAAATAGTCAAAAAATAATCTTGCTTAATGATTGGTTTAGTTTTCTGATGAACTGATTAATTTGCCCCTAGAATAGACTTCTTTTTTGGTCACATCTCCGTTGCTATTATAGTACTGCCAAGTTCCCTCGCGCATGTCATATCTATGATTTCCCTTGATTTTCATCTTTCTTCCATCAAAATACTCAGTATAATTTCCAGACTTTGAGCCATTCACATAACTGGTTTCACTCTTTACTTTTCCGTTTGGGAAGAACATGGTTTGAATACCTGTATTTCGTCCATATTGATATGGCGATTGCTTTTCAAGATAACCTTCGTTACTGTACTCCTTGTAAAAGCCATTTACTACTCCGTTGCTATAAGGGGTTTCTGATTTCTTTTGCCCATTTTCATAGAACTCTACCCAGGTTTTGTTTGGAGAAGCGTTTACATAGTATTGATTTTTCTTTGTGTTTCCATTCTCATAAAACTCCTGAATGTTTACATCTTGAGTAACTCGCGTGTAATCTTCTACTTTCTTTACCTTGCCGCTTTCGTAGTAAGTATAGTTTTTGCCCACTTTGGCTCCTTTGTCGTAGGTGAATTTTTCTTTGAGAGCCCCATCGAGATAATAGCTTTTTACTTCGCCTACATATATGCCATCAAGATACTTTCCCTCGTCTAACAAGCTTCCGTCTCCATCAAATCTTTTGAATGGCCCATTTTTATAGCCACCAACATATTTATATTCCCATTCGATTTGGCCGTTTTTGTAGTAGGTAAGGTATTTGCCTTCAATTACACCTTGTTTGTAATTGAATTCAGAAGAGATTTCTCCAGTTTGATAGTAGGTTTTGGCCGGGCCATGCTGAGTTCCGTTATTGTATTCAAACTCTGATTTTAGGCTTCCTGAAGGGTAGTATTCTTTAGCCCATCCTATTGGAGTACTGTCATTAAATTGGGTTTCTGTCTTTTTGGTACCGTCTTCATAATATGCAGTCACCAGACCGTTGAGTTCACCATTCTTGTATCCCCCGTTTTGAATCGGTTTTCCTGATCGGGATAAAATTTGGAATGGGCCTGTTTTTTCTCCTTGATCAAAGGTTATGGTGCTTAGTTTTTTTCCGTTTTCATAGAATTCGTTGAATACGCCATTGGGTTTTCCGTTTTCAAACTTACCCTTCATGGCTATTCCACCTTCTTCATAATACTTAATGTAATCACCATGAATTTTGGTGGTGTCATTATCCAGAATGTAATATTCTTCTTTGATGATCTTGTTTTCTGGTGGGTAGTATTTTACCACCTTTTGCTGGCCCAGTAAAGAGATAGAGCCGCTGATTATCAGTATGATTGAAAATAGATGTTTCATAAAAAAAGCCTTACGTAAAGTTACGAAAGGCTTTTTGGTTTAGTATAATTGATGTTATAATTTTTCTATTACCATGGCCGATGCACCACCACCACCGTTGCATATTCCGGCTACTCCAATACTACCTCCTTTTTGATGTAGCACCGAAGTAAGGGTAGTTACAATTCTACAGCCAGAGGCACCTAGCGGATGCCCCATTGCTACTGCACCACCGAATACATTTACTTTGTCGGCATCTAAACCAAGCTCTATGTTATTGGCTAAAGCTACTGCAGAAAATGCTTCATTGATTTCATAATAGTCAACTTGCGACTTATCTACACCTGCCATTGCCATTGCTTTAGGAATTGCCTTTGAAGGAGCTGTAGTGAACCATAATGGATCTTGAGCAGCATCTGCAAAACCTATGATTCTAGCAATTGGCTTAATGCCCAATTCTTCAGCCTTTTTCTTGCTCATTAATACCATTGCCGATGCACCATCATTAATAGTTGAGGCGTTGGCAGCAGTAACGGTTCCTTCCTTGCTAAATACAGGTCTTAATGAAGGTATTTTTTCGAAAATCACGTTGTGAAATTCTTCGTCTTCATCCATAATTATTGGATCCCCCTTTCTTTGCGGTATTTCAACTGGAATGATTTCATTTTTGAAATGGCCTGCAGCTGTAGAAGCGGCTACTTTTTTATAAGAATTGATGGCAAACTCATCTTGTTGCTCTCTTGTTATGCCCATTTCTTTGGCGGTATTGTCAGCGCAATTCCCCATCGGAAACTGGTTGTAAACCTCCCAAAGGCCATCGTGCAACAAGCCGTCTATTAACTCACCATTTCCATATTTATATCCATAACGAGCCTTAGGAATGTAATAGGGTACATTACTCATGCTTTCCATTCCGCCAGCTACAATTACATCCTGCGCACCAATCATGATAGACTGAGCAGCAAACATAGCGGCTTTCATACCAGAAGCACACACTTTGTTAATGGTAGTGCATGGCACGTTGTCTCCAAGACCAGCGCCAATTGCAGTCTGTCTTGCCGGAGCTTGACCTAAGCCTGCAGAAATTACATTGCCCATAAAGACTTCTTGCACATGCTTGGCGTCTAAACCAGCTTTTTCTAAAGCACCTTTAATTGCAAAAGATCCAAGTTGTGTAGCTGAGAAACCAGCCAATTTACCTCCAAAGCTACCAATAGGAGTTCTGGCAGCCGATACTATATAAACTTCATTCATATTGAATTATTTAATTGCCTAACGAGTGTTAGCAAATGTAAGAAATACTGAGCCAAATAGGAAGGGAAGTACGATGTGAAAGTGAGTGAATAAAGAGTGAAGGGTTCTCTATGCATTTTATTTGTTTACATATCGCAATGAAACCTTGAGATAAACCCTTAATTTAATGACTAGGTAGATCGCTTAGCTTTAAGAAAATAAATTCATTCATATTTGACGGTTTCACCTAGGCTACTCTTTTAGGTACTTTTTCTGCTAAAGAATGTAGTTTGTTTTTTTCATACTAAGTTGAAACAAGAATCAGTGAAAACATTAAGGAGATTGTGAGAATGGCAGACAAGAGGGTATTGAAAGGCAATAACTGGCTTAATGAAAAGGAGCAATTGTATAGCGCAATTGAGGGCAATAAATCCTTGATTGAAATACTGTTCAATACTAATGACTTCGGGATGACTCTGTCGAGCGAAGCGGGGTATATACTCGTATTCAACGATCAATTTATTGAGCTAATAGAGTCTTCTGATAAAGGGATTGAAGGCAAGAAATTGGCTGATTTCGTAGATTCAAATTCTTTAAAACTTTTTAAAAAGAAGCGCAAACAAATATTTAGTGAGGAGTTGATTGAAAGCATCGAGTATCAACTCATTACAGAAACAGACTCCATTTTAGATATTAGCGAAACAACCAAGATTGTAACTATTGGTAATGGCAAATACTTATTGTCAAGCTTTAAGAACCTTACGGAAGAAAGAAAAAATCAGCAAGAGCTAAATAGTTTGTATGCAGCGATTAACAAATCTTCTAATGCGATTGCGATAACGGATACTTCTGGAGTAACCCTCTATGTGAATGATGTTCACGAAAGCTTTACAGGGTTTAAGAGGGAAGAGTCGTTGGGTAAGGTTGTCACATTATTAGACCCTAAGTTTATTGATCCTGAAATTATCAAAGAAATTAAGCTCAGGTTAAACGCAGGAAAGCAATGGAAAGGAAAATATACTTCACAACGTAAAAGCGGAATTTTCTTTGATATTCAGATTACCGTTTCACCAGTATTTAATGATAATGGAGAGATAGATGTCTTTTTATTTCACTCTGAAAATATTGAGATAGAGGAATATATTCATGATCGGAAAATTCAGGAACTGGATTTACTGAATACTAAAGAGCTATTATCTAGAACAGAAAAGATTGGAGGCATAGGCTCGTTTGAAATGGACCTTAAAACAGGTAAAATTGTTTGGTCAGATAATATATATCATCTTTTAGGAGTACCCGTTTCAGCCAGTCCTTCTTTAGACTTTTTTGGCAGAATAAAGGAAGAAGACAAGGGCGTGATTTCCCAAGCGTTCGAATTAAAATCTGGTCAAAGAACAAATTTTAGCTTCAGAATAGACATAGAAGGAGAAGATAGGTCTTTATACTGCGAAATAGAGCGAATTGGGGATGATTTGATGGGAATGATAAGAGACATTACCAGCGAAGTATTTTCTAATCTAGCGTTGAAGGAAAGCGAAGAAAAATACAGATTTCAATCAGAATCTTTGCCCCACATGCTTTGGCTGGTAGATGTTCAAGGTAATTTATCTTACCTGAACAATAAGGGAAGAACATATTTTGGGCTTTATGATAATGCATATTTGGGTTTAAAGTGGTTGGATTTTCTTCACCCTGATGATATTGTTCTAATCCATCGAAAATGGAAAGTCGCCAATAAAAATAAGACTACTTTTTCTGAACAGGTACGAATTAAAAACTCAACCGGCATTTACAGGTGGTTTATGGTTTCTATATCACCCATGCTAGATAGTGCAGGCAATATTACTTCACTAATTGGTATTTCTACAGATGTTCATGACCAGTACCTTATTCAGTCCAATTTAAAAGAAAACGAAGAGAAGTTTCGTACCATTTTTGAGCAGAGCAATGACGCTATGATCATTCTAAAAGATGGGTTTTGTTTGGATTGCAATGTTAATGTTAAATCTATTTTTGGAGTAGCTCAAGAACAGTTGAAGAATGAAAAACTCTGGAAATTTACGCCTGAATATCAGACCACAGGTCAGCTTTCAGAAGAGTTTTTGTCTGATCAAATCGAACATGCTTTAAAGAATGGACAATCTAGTTTCTTTTGGGATGTAAAGAAGCTAAATGGAAAGATCATCTACTGTGAAGTAAACCTGAGTAGAATTATGATCGATGGTGACATCTTCATCTTTGCAGTTTTTAGAGATGTTACAGGCAGGGTCAAGGCTGAGAAAGAACTACTGGATAGTAAGCAAAAAATGGCATTGGCCATTGAGTCGGCTAGAATAGGCACGTGGGAATTGAACTTGAAAACAGGTAAAACTAAGTTCAATGAATATTATGCTGAAATGCTGGGGTATGAATTCCATGAAATTGTACATGAGCAATCATTTTTTAATGATCGGGTACACCCCGATGATCTTGAGAAAATTGAAGCTTCACTTTATGATGATAAAGTTAAAGACAGTGGAGGATTTGAGCTTTTGATTCGAGTAAAAGGGAAAGATGAAAAATGGCGATGGATCTTAGATCGAGGTAAGATTATAGAAAGAGATAAGGCTGGTCAACCACTCATAATTTACGGTACTCACATAGATTTTACCGAATTCAAAGAGAAGGAGATGGCAATTCTGAATGCCAATCTTAAATACGAGTTAGCAGCAACCACCGCTAAAACAGGTGTTTGGGAATGGGATATGGTTTCTAATCATCTTGTTTGGGATAAAGGCATGGCTTCAATCTATGAGAGAGAATTAGCTGATAGTAGTCAGATTGAACTTTCTGATTGGCTGAATTACGTTCAGCCAGAGCACAAAGACCAACTGACTCGAAATTTAGAATCCCTGGTGAATGATAGGGGAGTGTTCGATGTAGAATATGAAATAAAGACTGAAACGGGTAAAACAAAATACTTAAGGTCTACAGCTAAGATTTTTAGGATTAGTGAGGAAGAAGGAGATAAAGTGATTGGCCTAAATTTAGACATCACAGATTCGTACCTTAAAGACCAAGAACTATTAGAAAATGAAGAAAGATTAAAACTAGCATTTGACGGTGCCAATATGGCCTTAATGGATTGGGACTTAGAAACTAATACCGTTAGTGTAAGTGATAATTATCTGGAGATTATAGGTCAGGAAAAGGGGCGATATGATCCTACAAAAGATCAATTTATGGATTCAGTACTGCATCCAGATGATAGTGAGAAAGTGAGAATGCTTTTCAGTAAACTTAAAGTAGGTAAACTTCGACACTATGAACTTGAATACAGAGTACTGACTCAAAACAAAGAATTAAGGTGGCTGAAATCCAAAGGAAAAACTTTTCTTGACACCAACGGAAGAGTACGAGTGATAGGGCTAACAATGAATGTAACAGCCACTCGGACTGCTCAAGAACAGCTTATGGAGAGCCAAAGGGTTTTGAACCTTGCTATTTCTGGCACTAAGCAAATAATTCTTGATTGGAACATTAAGGATGATGTGCTTGAATGGAATGATAATTACTATGAACTTATAGGGAGATCTAAGTTTGATTTTGAGAATAATGTCTCCGATCACATCAATAAAAGCGTGTACACAGAAGATGTTGAGTTGGTGTTAGAACTAGCCAAAAATCTAAAATCTGGAATCATCAACGAAATGGATGTGATGATAAGGCTGGTAACTAAAGCTGGTGATTTAAGGTGGATGAGGGCGTTAGGTAAGAATGTAGAATTTGATAAATCCAACTTACCAAAAAGGCATGTGTGTACTTTAATGGATGTAACCAAAGAACGAAACTTAACCCTTGATCTAGAAAAATCATATGCCCAATATCAGTCTTTAGTTGAAGATATTCCAGGGCTTGTGTATAGTGCCAAATATCCATCTAAAGAGTTTGTGTATGTAAATGCATACTGTAGTGAACTGACGGGTTTTACAGCAGATGAACTGACAAAGGAAAATCGACTGCAATACCAAAAACTGATTCATCCTGATGACAAAAGATTTGTTGAATCAAGCCTTAAAACGGCAATAGAAAATAAACAAGCCTATCGATTAAATTATAGAATTCTTGATAAAGAAGGAAGAATAAAATGGCTTTCAGAATTCGGTCATGGTATCTTTGGCCAAAATGGAGAGCCTTTATCTATTGAAGCCTCGGTTTTTGATATAACCGATAGAGTGAGGTCTGAAGAAAAAGTATTGGCTGCGGTTTTAGACGCTGCGGATGAAGAGCGAAGTCGTATCTCTAGAGAGATTCATGATAGCTTGCAACAAACCCTGACTATCGCTTCGCTCAATTTAGAGTTCGTGAAAAAGGAAAAACATCTGTTGAGTCAAAGGGTGCTAGAACGATATGAGCGAGGTTGGCAAAACCTGAGAAAATCTCTAGACCAAACGCGCGAAATAGCACATAGATTAATGCCTAAAGCTATTGAAGACTTTGGTTTAACTGAAGTAGTAAAGGATTTAGTTGATGAATTGAATGCTACTTCTGCTGTGAATTTCGAATTCATTACTAACTTAGAGGAGGAACGACTTAATGTTAGTACTGAAACCAGCTTTTATAAAATTATTCAGGAGTCTATTACCAACATTATTAAGCATGCTCAAGCTCAAAGTGTTTCAATTCAGTTGATAAAACTACCTTCTAGCATTCAATTAATTATTGAAGACGATGGACAGGGGTTTGATATGGATAATATTAACTTCAATTCTTCAGGATTTGGCTTGGCAAGCATGAAAAACAGAGCTAGTGCTCTTTCAGGTGAATTTATTCTCGATTCTTTTCCAGGAAAAGGCACCTCATTAATTTTAAATGTCCCATTGGGTAACTCTAAAGTAGTATATGAAAACGATTAGAATATTTCTGGTTGATGACCATAAAATGATTCGCGATGGTATTAAGTTTTACCTTGACGAAGATGAAAGGTTTGAAATTGTTGGTGAGGCCAATAATGGACAGGAAGCGCTCTCAATGATAAATAAGAACAGCAATTTTGATGTGCTCGTAACAGATATTGTTATGCCCTCTATGGATGGTATTGAGTTGGTGAAAAACTTGATTCAAGGAGCAACCATTGAATTCAAGATTTTAGCACTCACCATGTTGAGCGAGACACAGCACATTAAGAAAATGCTCAATTACGGTATTCAAGGCTATATTTTGAAAAGCAGTGGAGAAGAGGAAATTAAGAGGGCAATAACAGAAGTGGCTGCAGGTAATACCTACTACTCGCAAGAAGTGACAACCATAATCATGAACAACCTAAGGGGAGATAAGTCGCGAGGCTCCAGAATGGCACTGGATATTCCTTTAACCAAAAGAGAAAGGGAAGTGCTTCATCTTATCGTCAAAGAATACTCGAATCAGGAAATTGCCGATGAATTATTTATTTCTGTTCGTACGGTTGATGCTCACAAGAGAAACTTATTAGAAAAAACTGGAGCTAAGAACATGGCGGGCTTGGCCGTTTATGCCTTAGAAAAAAGACTTTTTGACGACATCTAATAAGTGATTCACCTATTTATTAGGTGATACTTTGATTGTTATTTATTAGGTGATCACTTCATATTTTACCTATAGTTCTCAATTAGTTTTATAACTAAGAACAACCGCCTGTCTTTATTTTAACTAACACAAGTAAAGACAGGCACATTCACCTAAATATGGACGCCAATAATCAAAAGGTACATGAAGGTCTTCCCTTCAATGGTACATGTTTTCAGCCTTTTAGTTTCAAACTCTCAAACATTCTAAGCCGGAATTATAAAGGTTCAATTTCGGCAATAAAACTCAATACGGAACTCATTAGCCGCATAGCAGGAAGCTGTGGGGTAAATGAAGGAGCCGTGAAGGGGCGAGTGCGTGAAATATTAAGTCAGGCAGAAAGTGTAGGAAACATAGTAGACGATATGCTTTTGCTTTTAAGAATGGAGCACCAAATGCTCGACCAATCCAAAGAAGACTACAAAGTATTAGAAATCGAAAATCAATTAAATATTTGCTTTCAAGAATATTCAGCCTGTAAAGAACATAGGATAGAAGATTATCTTAAGGACGTGTATGTGAATACTGATTTTGAAAAAACAGTATGGGCTTTTGATAGATTGATCAACTTAATGAGGGATTTCCCAACGGGGAATAAACCAGAACTTATGGTTAAGCTAAATCAGAGCTTTGTGAATGTAAATATCAGTATGGCATATAACGACAGAAAAGATTGCGCTGAATGGGAGTCTTTTTTTTCAAATCGCGTGAACTTCACTGACAATGAAAGAATGAGTATGCTTTCACTCAGACTCTATGTAATTAAGAAGCTTTTTAACTTATCAAACTGTCAAATAGAAGCTTCGAAATCGTCAGATAAGATCACCTTTGCTATTGCCTTACCATTGGCACATAGAATGTTATATCAGAAATCCACTCAAATGAAGTCTGATGCGGCATAAGGGTTTACCAATCTGGTTTGCTTGAATCTTTTTTCTTTGTAGCCTTTCTTTTATTTTGTTGAACATACTGAATTTCATTGTTCTTCATGGCTTCTAAAATCATCTGAGCCTTTTCAGGGCTCATGTTCATCTCTTCTAGTTTTTCTTTCAGCTTTTCAAGAGGATCTTTTTCCTGAGGTTTTTCTTGATTAGGGTCTTGCTCGTCTTTGTTTTCTTGCTGATCCTTCTTCTCTTGGTCTTTATTCTCTTGTTTTTCCTGGTCTTTCTTTTCTTGCTCGTTTTTCTCTTGTTGATCTTTTTTGTCTTTCTGCTCCTGATCCTTTTTATCTTGATCTTTCTTCTCCTCTTGATCTTTGCTGTCTTCGTTGTTTTTCTCCTGCTGTTCTTGTTCCCTTATCAGCTTTTTCAAAAGCTCATAGTTATATCTAGCAGATTCATTTTCAGGATTTTTCCTCAACGAATTTTTGAAATCATTTAAAGCCTGATTAGTTAGAGATTCCTTTTCTTCAGCTTTTGCCGCCTCACTTCTTTTATAAGCTATAATTCCCTTTTGATTAAAAGCACTTGAAGCAATTACCTTATTTTTTGCATTGCTAGATAGTTCGTCATAGTTGTTGCTAGCAATACTGGCATATTTTAAGCTTTCACTAGCCATTCCCACAGCACTACTGTCTAGGTTGTCAGGGTTTTTAGAAGCTTCATTTAGAATACCCAATGATTCCTTATCGCCATAAGCTAAAAGGTAAGCAGCGTTGGCCATATTGAGTCTGGCATCTTCATCACCAACTAACATAGAGTCCAAAAGATTGGCATAGGCAGAAATTGCCTGTTCGTAGTTTTCTTTGTCGTAGAATGCTTTGGCCTCTTTTTTTAAGGCATTGGATTTAGCAATTCTAGTTACTGGGTCAGTAATACTAGTGAATACTAGAATGAGTGTGATTAAATATTTCATAAACGTAATGTCTTTCTCCTTATTAGTGCATCTAAGAGTAGCAATATGATTGCAGCACCTAGAAAATAGTAGAACTTATTAGCTGAAGCATCAATCTGGCGAGTGTCTCGTACTTCACCTTCTACTTCATTAATAGCTCTTATCAGTCTTTTAACATCATTTTGATCTTGATTAATTTCAAAATAACTCCCGCCAGTATCGGCTGCCAGCTTTCTTAACGACTCAGAGTTTAGCTTTGTTATTACTTCTTGTCCGTTTCTGTCTCTTTTAAAAGATCGCCCCTCTGGAATTTTGGCCCCTTTTTCAGTTCCAACCCCAAGAGCGAAGAGCTTAACTCCTGTGCTCACCACTTTTTTAGCAGCCTTGTCAGTTTCATCTCCAAAATCTTCGCCATCACTTATCATTAATACAATTTTCGACTTTTGTTGTGTGATAGGGCCTTGAGCAGCTAGGTCAAGCTTTTCCATAGCAATATTTAATGGAGCGCTAAAATCTGTTCCTGCATTAGGTACCAAGTCAGTTTTGAGTGTGCTAATAAATAGATTGATTGCACTTTGATCGTAAGTCAGGGGGCACTGTATAAAAGCTTCAGATGAAAATATAATCAACCCAATGCGGTCTGAGCTAAAGGCCTCAACGATATTATTGAGTTCAAATTTGATTTTTGAAAGCCTAGACGGTTCAACATCTTGCGCGTTCATTGACTGAGATAGATCGACAGCAATATAAATGTCTTTGCCTTCCGACTTTACTTCTTTGGTTGTTTCTCCAAAAGATGGTCCCATCAGCGAGAAGATGATTAGAGCAAAAGCCAAAGTACGGAGCAACACCTTCAGTAATAATGGCCTGAAGCTAGTTTGTAACCTTTTTGCAATTGTTGTAAGACGGAAAATGTATGCGAGATAGGCGACAACAAAAAGCCCAATAAATATCGCCTCTGTCGTTCCTATAGATTTAAACCAAGTCATGTATTTTTTAGCTAATCAACAAAGATAGTAATCCTTTGACGTCTAGGTTAACCGTTTGTCAAGCGCTTTCTAAAAAATGGCTGTTAAAGATTGTTAATATAAGGCTGTAAGAGGTGTTTTAGGTGAAATGCGTAAGAAGCTAAGTGAATGTATATATCAAAGTAGGTTAAAATCTATCCTATCGAAAGGTATATCACCTACATGTTATGATTACTTCAATCTCTAATCTATTTAAGTAAAACAGATATTTTTCATATTAGGGAACTGACCCAGAAGATCGGGCCGCCATTCAATGACCTTTGGAATACAGAACAATTAAATCAAAAGTCATGAAAAAGTTAATCATCATCGCGATGTTGCTCGTTGGTAGCAACTCAGTTTTTTCTCAAACCTATTATAAGGCAAGGTATGAAAAGCCTTTCACCTTTCAAGTAGCTCCAACCTATTTCAATTATGGAGGCGATTTGTTTGGATATCAGATAGGTGTCAATTTTAAAGAAGTCTTTAACCTCAGTTATTTCCACACAAGGGATTACGATTTTGGTGAACGATACATGGACGATCGCTTCGCTGGAATTCACAGTAGTATAATGTTGCCAGTAGGTGACTATATGCAGATTGGACCATCGGTGAGATTGGCTACTTACAATTCAGAGTTTCAGGCGCTTTTTATTGCAGGAGAAGCTAGGTTTGACCTAAGCGAATCTTGGAAGTTAGGCTTTGAATATGGAGTGGGGGAGAAGAAGGGTTTTGGTTTGAAGTTTATTTGGAACATGTATTAATAAGAAATCATGGAACAGCTAAACCAAAAACATCTGAAATCACGAGGCTTAGAATCTTCAACAGTTTCGTGGAAATCTAAGACAGGCACTGAGTCTACTAACGGATATAAAAGTCGTAGTTACGAATGGCTCTTTGATTCAACAGTCCGAGTGAATACGCTTAACAAATCCATTAACAATGAAATGGATAAGGTTATTAAAGCAAAACAAAGAAGTATAAGAAAGAGGTTGTCACACTGGTCAGTACCGTCCCGTACTTTACGGCCTAAAAGCCAAAGGAGTCCACTGAATAATTTTCTTAGAAATGTAATTGCGTGTCAAAATCAAAGAGCTGAGTAAGATGAAGACTTTGGTATCGTTAATAATACTGCTAGTCACTTTAAGTTCATGCTCAGATATTTATGAACAAAACGAAGTTGAGTATTTGTTGTCAAAAGGGCAGCACACTAGCAGAAGGGTAGGAGGTTTTCCGGGAGATAAGCTCGGGACATTAAAGTCGGAGATGCTGGCTTTTACAGCACGATTTGATGAGACAGTCCGTTACGATCTAGGAAACAAAAATCAAGAAGACATTAATAAGCTAATGGGTTTTTCTGATTGCAACAGTTTGCACCATGAGAATAGTGTAAGATTTGGGTGGAGGTATAGTATAGAAAAAGATTCAGTAGAAATTTTCTCTTATGCCTATACCAGCGGAGCGGTAAGTTATCATCATATGGGAGATGTAGCTATTGACGAAACAGTACACTATCAAATTCAAATAGTTGACAATAAATTTTATCTACTATTGAATGGAGAAGTAAGTCAGGAGGTTGACCGAGGGGCGAGTTGCGATACAGGCTTGTATTATAAGTTGTATCCCTATTTTGGTGGAGATGAAACTGCACCGCATGACATCTCAATTTATATTAAAGAAATATTGAACCAATAAAGATTATCGGTGAGCGTTCATGGCTCATTGGTTAGTTGTTCTGAAGGAGGTCGATCAAGGGTTGGCCTCCATTTTTTTTGTGCCAGACCATGTGATGTTTAAGTAAAATACCTACCGTCTTGATGGTTTAGCCTAAATGTAATGATTCGCTTTTTTCATACTTTATCCCTTTGGTTATCAGCTACTTTTACTTTACAGAATAACAACAACCAAAGCCATGAAATATGCCATCATCATTATGCTAAGCCTAGTATGCTTAGAAGTGTCCTCTCAATCCCTTTTCAAGCGAGCAAATACTCCTAAATACAATATAGAGATATCTCCATCTGCAAATAGAACGGTTTATGGATGGAAATACGGAGTCAGATTAGGGGTCGATTTTAAATCGCGCTTAAAGTTGGGTTACACCAGATTGGAAAGTTTTGATAACTCAGAAAAAGGTCAGAAGACATTTTCTGGATCATACTTTCAATATACTCTTAATCCAAAGTCAAAATTTACTGTGTTGCCAAGTTTGAAGGTAGGGTTTTATGACGGCCGATTTCTAGCAATTCAACCAACGATAGAAGGAGCGTATGCGTTACGAGAAGATTTGTCTTTTAATGCAGGAATTGGCAGAGTTGATGGGTTTGCAAGTTTCGATTTAGGGTTAAGATGGAAACTTAATCTCTCTAGGTAAAAGACCTATAGTGCTAATTGAATTACCTAAAATTATTAATACGAATTATCTCAGCATATAAGAGCCTGTTATCAGCCAACTTTGATTTAAATAATAGTTATGAAAATACGTCAAATACTTTTCGCTTTAGCATTTATCACACCACTATTGACTCTGCCAATAGATGGGTTGCTAAGCTCTCCAGAGGAGTTTGTGGTCTTGAGTCCAGAGGTTAATAATGATTGGGTTCCAGGCAGTGAATGGGTAGATTGGAGAAATGGAGAAGCGTACCCTACCGCCAAATTTGGTGAGTCAGTTTGGATGACGGTTAACTTTAAAGGAGCATCAAAGCAGATGTCGTATATAGAAGCTGAGATGTCTGCACCTGAAGGTTGGAGGCTTCCTACAAGTGATGAATGGAACAAGCTTCTTGAAAGAACGGGGTTCCTATCGGATCCGAATCAGATAATACCAGAGGATTACTATTTGTTCAATTTTGAATCAGAGGGATATAAAGATCCGCTCATGGGTAGAATTGGAGTTAACCAAGTAGGGTTCTTTTGGGTGAAATCTTCAAACAGAGAAATTGGTAATTACATCTCTGTACCGAACAGAGAGCTAAGATATAATCACGGTAAAATATCAATAACTGCTGAAATGGCGGTAAGGTATGTGAAAGATTAATTGAGTACACACACAAATGTTTTGGTTAAAGGGCTTTCAGACGGAAAGCCCTTTTTTTGTTTGCAGTCTATCTAAAGCTTTTTATTCCGTTAGGATAGTTGAGACTGTGAGTTTTACTCGCTCACTTGTATTTCTTCCTTTGATGTTGGTGGTTCTTAATTTTGTTCAACTATTTGATGTAGATGGATGAGATCATAATAATCAGCCAATGAGTGCTTTGAATCCGTACAGGTGAATTTATGTATGGATCTCGATGACGCTATTGTACAATCTTATATTTTTTTTAACTGGCTGTTATTTAGGTGTTTATCCGTTGTTTTTAGTTATGTAGTGCAATATCGGTTTAAAATAGGAAGGTATTGTCTTTGAAAAATAGTTATTAGATTTTTTAATCTAATTGCCAACTTTAATAATCCAATTATGTATCGTTTGGGTGTCTTATTTGTCAATTTAAAAGCTATGTAATTCTGAATGAGGTCGTAAGTAATTAAGAATAAAATGCTCTTTTAAGTCTTTAATAGGTGAAAAAATGTCGTCAATGTTTTCTTTGACCGTATTTTATTTTACATTTGGTAATTCAATCGAATTATTTACTAAAATAATTTTTTTACTAAAACTACTAACTATGAAGAGAGTATTACTGACTTTCATGATGTCAGTGCTTGTCTCCTTATCCACTATTGCGCAAGAGCGTAATATCAAGGGGAAAGTAACTGATGAAACTGGCCAGGGGCTTCCTGGTGTTAATGTCATAATTAAGGGCACCACTACGGGTGTCGCCACACAACCAGATGGTACATATGAACTGTCTGCTCCAGCAAGTGGTGTTCTTATTTTTAGATTCTTGGGGTATGTTACTCAAGAAGTCCAAATAGGGACACAGACTACAATTGATATTCGCTTAAATCCAGATGCAAAAGATTTAGGTGAAGTTGTAGTTACTGGTCAAGGTATCGCGAGAGATAAAAAGTCTCTTGGTTACGCAATAGGCCAGGTAGACAAAGAGTTGCTAGAGGCAAGACCTGAAGCTGATGCTGCATTATTGCTGAAAGGCAAGGTGACTGGCGTTTCTGTAATATCTGCTGGTGGTTTTTTGGGACGACAAGCTAATATTACCATCAGAGGTCAATCTTCAGTAAATGGAAATAACAATGCTTTAATTGTTGTTGATGGAGCTTATGTTGACTTCAATAGATTTCAAGATATAGATCCGAATAACATTGCCGATATTACTGTTCTTAAAGGCTTAGCGGCATCTGCTTTATATGGTCAAGAAGGACGTAATGGTGTTCTTTTGGTAACAACTAAAACAAGCCAAGCAGGTAAGAATGAAGCTGCTTTCACAATGACACTGAATCAACAATTTGTAATGAACCAAGTGTCAAACTTACCAGACTTTCAAAACACTTATGGGCAAGGGGCTGATAATGCTGCCAATGTAACTTTCGTAGGGAACTGGGGAGCAAGGTTTGATAGCAATATTCAAGTGCCTCATCACTATGCCACTGGTGCACAACCTGGTTATGACGTATTATTTCCAGATTTACAGGGGCTTGTGGATTACAAAGCTTTTCCAGATAACGTAAATGATTTCTTTAAAAATAGCTGGGGAACAAACACTAGTGTAAATATAGGTGCCAACGTAGGGAAAACTTCTATTGGCTTCAATACTGGCTTTGTTGACCAGTCTAATTATATTCCAGAAAACAATCAAAGAAGATTTACATTGGGGACTAGCATTAATTCTCAGTTAACTGATAGACTGTCATTAAATACAACCTTCAATTATTCAGAGAATGATACTCGAAATCCTACGTTCAATATTTTTGATAGAATGGTTTATCTACCAAGAAACTTGGATATCCAGGGGCTTCCTTTTGAAAACCCGCTAACTGGTGGTAATATCTTCTATAGAACAGATTTGGAGAATCCACTGTGGCAATTGAAGAACACTTCATTTAAGGATATAAGAAGAGCATTTTTCGGTAAGGTTGGTATTAATTATGATATCAACGATAAGCTTTCTATAGGCTATAGACTTGGACTAGACTCCTACAATACGGTTGGTACTAATAGGGTCAACAAAGGAGGCCTTTCTAATCAAGGAATTGGTAGCCTATCTACTACAAACTCTCAGAGATTGACTTTTGATCATAACATACTGTTTAATGCGCTTGATTTGTCATTGACTCCTGATTGGGTTTTGAATATTAATGCGGGTGCAAGAACAAGAAGTATTAATACTGAAAGTTTTGGAATCAGTAGTACAAATCAGGTAGTTTTTGGTTACTTCAGACATAGCAACTTCACAACATATCAACCAACAGCTAATATTGATAGAAGGACTAACAATGTAAGTGTTTATGCTCAAGCTGAATTTGCCTATAGAGATTATTTATACATAACCTTAAATGGAGCGAATGATTGGGGATCACAAGTGGAAAAAAACAATAGAAGTTTGTTTTACCCATCTGCGTCCGCGGCATTTATACCGACTAACCTATGGGACGACTTAAAGTCTAATACACTTAGTTCCTTGAAAGTAAGACTTGGTTATGGTACTTCGGCTGGCTTCCCAAGTTCATTCCAAACAAGAGCAACTTTGGCTGCAGATGCACAAGCATTTGTTACGCTTAATGGAACAAACATTTCTACCAATGCGGTATCAGGTTTCCGTCCTAACCCAGACCTTCTTCCAGAGAGAGTTAAGGAATACGAGTTCGGTTTAGATACTAAGCTTTTTGATTATAAAGTAGCAGTAGATTTGAGTTTGTATAAGAAAATCAGTGAAGATCAAGTATTAGGTAGGTCTTTGCCTGCTTCAACAGGTTTTTCAAGTACGGTCATTAATGCTGGTAGAATCGATACAAAGGGTTTAGAAGCCTCTGTTACGGTTTACCCAATTAGAACTAACGACTTTACATGGACGATTACGAACAACTTTACGGCTTATGAAACTACTGTAATTGATTTACCTGAAGGGGTAGAGTTTGTGTCTTACGCTAATGGTCTTAATTATGCCATCGAAGGTCAGCCACTAGGTGCATTTAGATTAAATTACGTGGTAAGAGATGAGAATGGTTTAGCGTTAATTAATCCTGATGATGGTACTGTTATTGGAAGTGGAGAAGCTGGATTACCAAATAAGGTAGTAGGTGACCCTAACCCAGATTTTAATTATACAATTATTAATGGTTTCTCATATAAAAACTTCAATCTGAATGTTCAGGTGGATTATACTCAAGGTGGTGATTTTTATTCAAGCACTGTGTCTAACGTTTTTAGAAGAGGAACCACTACTGATACTGAAGATAGAGAAGGTACATACATTATCCCTGGTATTTATGGAGATCCTACTACAGGGTTACCAATTTTGGATGATAATGGTAACAAAATCAGAAACACTATACAGTTAGGTGCTAATGATTTGTACTTCTTGAATACAATGGATATTAATGACAACTTGGTTTTCGATGCTACGGTATTGAGAATTAGAGAGGTAAATTTGAGTTATAGATTGCCAAATCGATTGATGGAGAAGTCTCCTTTTCAGGCGGCAAGCTTTTCATTCAATGTTCAAAACCTATGGTATAAAGCATTCAATTTTCCTCCAGGTATAAACTTTGATCCAGAGGTGAGTTCAAATAATTCAAATGGAAGAGGTTTTGATACGCAGTCGGATCCTACCAGGAGACAATTTTCTCTTGCTCTTAGATTAACGCTTTAAAATATGACTATGAATTTATATAAAAGACTATTTGTGGTTCTTGCTTTTGTGGGAATCGTATCTTGCGACACTTTAGAATTAGATTTGCAAGAAAATCCAGATGCGCTAACACTTGCATCCGCGGACGTAGACTTGGTATTTAATACAATACAGTTCAACTTCAGGAACCAAATGACCTCGTTGGGGTATTTATCTGATGGGCCAATGAGAATGGTGAACTTTTTCGGGACTTATAATCCAGGACAAGGTACAATGAACGGTAACTGGTCACAAATATATAATACTGGTACTAATTTGGATGCACTGAAGAGCTTCTCAGATAATGAAGGTTTCACTTTCCATTATGGAGTAGCGCAAATTATGCAGGCAACAATGTATGTGAATATTGTTGACTATATTGGTACAGCAGTTTTTACTGAGGCAAACAAATCAGGAGAGTTTCCGAATCCAGGATTGGATGCAGGAGCAGATATTTATACTGCTATGTATGACTTGATTGATGAAGGTATTGCTAATATCAACGGCACAGGTAGAGCACCTCTTAATGATTTGTACTACGGTGGTGATGCGGCTAAATGGGTAGCATATGCAAATACTTTGAAATTGAGAATGTACTTACAAACAAGGTTAGTGAATGGTACAGAATCTACTCAAGGGATTAACGCTCTTATTGGGGCTGGAAGTCTTATTGATCAACCTGAGGAAGATTTACAATTCCAATATGGTACTACCCCAACTCCAATTGAAAGCCGTCACCCATTATTTACAGGTAACTATATTAATGGTGCAGGTGCTTACATGAGCAATGGCTTAATGTCTTACATGAAAGATTCAATGTCAGTTGAAGATCCACGAATGAAGTACTATTTCTATCGACAGTCTGATAGAACTGCTGCTGATTTAATTTCTAGTGATATTGTTCGTTGTAATGGTAATGCGAGTTACGACTTCTGTACTATTGGCGATTTCTATTATGGCAGGGATCATACAGATAATGAGGGTGTTCCTGGTGATGCTAATATCAGAACTACTTATGGTATCTATCCGGCAATGGGGGCGTTTGATGAAGGGAATTTAATACCTGCATCTCAAACAAGTGCAACAGGTGAGGGAATAGCTCCTTTACACCTTTCTTCTTGGACAAACTTTATGCTAGCTGAGTCGGCTTTGACTTTAGGAACAACAGGTAGCCCTGCTACTTATTTAGAAGCAGGTATGAGACAGGCTTTACAGAAGGTTAGAGGTTTTTCTCCAGCTAATATGACTACGGGTCAGATTGATGATTATGTGAATGAAGTACTGGCTGAATATACTGCCGCATCTAATACTGAAAAATTAGATATTATTACTAGAGAATGGTACATTTCATCTTATACAAATGGGTTACTTCCATATAATACATATAGAAGAACTGGTTTCCCGTCATTCCTTCAGGATCCGATAATTAACGCTGGGGCTTTTGTAAGAAGTTATTTCTTGCCTGATAGTGAATTGAACTCAAATTCAAATCCAGATTTCGCAACACAAAAATCAATTACTGATCAAGTGTTTTGGGATACTAATCCAGCTAATTTTATTAATTAAAAAGACATGAATATGAAATTATATAAGTATATTCTCTTGGTGTGCGTGTTCTTCATGGCATTTTCTTGTACCGATGAAGACTTGTTTAGGAATGAAGTTCACTTTAGACTTGAAAACGGGGGGTTTGTTCGTTTTGCTGGCCCATTCAATGCATTAATTGGAGCAGATGATCCTTCGTCTTGGTCTTATAATGAACTTGTAGAAGATGTGAATAATAACTTAACATCTTACGATGTGTATGTCATTGGCGGTGGTGATACCACTTTGGTGGTTTCTCATGCGAACCCAACTGGGCAATTTGGGATTGGCCTTACATCAACAAATGTTGCTGCAGCTTTAGGGGTAGATCCATCAACTTTTGAGTTTGGTCAATCTATTAGGTTTTGGGCGACTGCAACAAGAAACGATGGTGTTGTTTTTAACGCTACTCCTTTGAGTGCTGATTTTACTACTGGTGAAGTAACAGGAAATACTCAAGAGCAACTGACAACAACAGCAGGCTATAGAAATGCGCTTACATTTAGTTTGATTATTGCATGTCCTAGCCCGCCAGATGTGTCTAGCTATGTGGGTACCATGAATGTTATAACCTCTAGTTGGTTTGAACTTGGCCCTGTAACTGTAGAGGCTGGGCCTGGAGCTAATCAAATTACTTTGAAGAATCTCCAAGGTGGTAGCAACCGTAGGATTAGAGGGAGTTCTGCGGACTTCGTTTTGACTTTGAACAAAGACCAAACGGTTTCATTTGATAGACAAGAAGGCTGGAATGATTCTGGATTTAATTCACAATACGGTGAGTACAGATTTATTCAAGGTGCTGGTAGTAACTTTACATTCCAATGTGCTAACAACAGAATAACAATTAGAATGTACGCTAATGTTAATGCTGGTAACTTTGGGACAAGCACTATGGTTTTAGAGAAGTAGTTATTTAATGGATGGCCTGATTTGATTCGGGTAGGTTGAATAACAATAAGTTAAAAAACAGTGCCTAACTTTTCTAGGCACTGTTTTTTTATACCTTGTATCTGATTTTGAAATTAGGATGGGAGAAATAAAGGAGTATTAATTAGAAAATCTATTTTAAGTAATTAATACTATTTCTAACTATCTTTAAGGTAGACTCCATTCAAAAGAAATTAAGATACTTGAAATACTCTGGCTTTGAGTTTCAGTCACTTTAGGTCATACTTTTCATTTATATACAAAAAACAACAAACCATGAAAGCAACAGCTACAATTTTACTCTTAGTCTTATGCACTTTTCTTTTTACACAATGTGCATCTCAATCATCAATTGCACAAGATCGAGTTGACCCTAATAAGGGGTTTGAACAATACTCTTCTCTTTATCAAGCACTAAAGTCTATTCCTGGAATAACAATATCGGGAACAGAAAGTAGACCAAACATTGTGCTCCGAGGAGGGGGGGCAGGAGGGATTGCTAACGTTCAACCCTTATTTGTTATTGATAATGTAATGGTGGGTACCAACTATACTCAGGTCAATGCCATGGTGCTTCCTTCTAACATTAAATCGATTAAAGTTCTAAATAGCCTTGCTTCTGTTAATCAATATGGGCAAGAAGGACGTGGTGGAGTGATCTTGATCAGAACTAAAAGCTCGTAGTTTGTTAAGAGCGTTATAGTCAATATAGTTGTGATTTAGAAAATCTAAGAAAGAAATCATAATTGACATTTCAGGTGGTATCAATCCATCGGTGCAGTTAGGTATCCGTACTCATCAAATAGCTATTTAAGGCCGCTCATTGAACGGCCTTTTTTATGTTCAACTGTCTGATGGTGGAAAGCTGTTTGGCTTCATAGCTTTCCAAACTTTTAATAAATTCAATTAAAGGAATGTTGAACTTTTTACAAATTGAACGATGGGGTGACTCGTCCTAAAAAAAGTTTACAGGTTTAACATTTAGTACTGTAATAGATTTA
>NZ_CAXBBV010000013.1:0-98292 GCF_963973945.1 uncultured Roseivirga sp. | reverse complement strand
AGCTAAAAGCAGAATATCCTAGTGCCAACATCTTCACCAGTCAAAAGCGCAAGCTTGACTACCTCTACATCGAAAGCCTGAACGACTTTGACAAGGCCATCGCCCGCATGAAAGAGATCAGAAACGACACCCGATTCAAAAACAGCTGGGTGCATATTGCGAGGTTGAGTAGGTAAAAGAGAATGATATGCGCAACAAAATAGAAAGAGCAGCCAAACGGCTGCTCTTTCTAATTACATACAGCTAACAATCCAACTTAAATGCGAGGCTTAGCATTATTAAAGAGGTTGTTCTAGCAATGTTCTCTTTGTAAATTGGCCATTCTTGAAGTTAAAAGTTCCTACCATGAAATCATTCCTGCTCACTATTAGTGTTTGTCTATTCCTTAGTTTTCAAGCGGCCTCTGTTTTTGCACAGAAGACAGTGGAGAAGTATGAAAATGGTGAGAAGAAGTACCAAGGTAGAATGGCGGATGGGATCAAAATTGGTAAGCATTCCTTTTGGTACGAAGACGGTTCTAAGAAACGCGAGGAAAAGTATAACGACCGTGGAATTCTAATTCAATTGAAAGAATGGGATGAAGCTGGAAATATTGTGACGGATGAAAACCCTGAGGAGAAGTTTGAAAAAATTAGAGAGGATCAATTCAATAGCATAACATGGATTGAGGTAAAATATAACTTAGGGCTCTCAAAAGTGAAAGGAGAAATCCATACAGAGCCTATTTTAGAGCCTAGTGATATGGTTTTACACTACGCTACTTATTTAGAGAATGGAAAAGAAATTGATAGCTCCTTCAGAACAAAGAAACCAATAGGTATTAACCTAAAAAAGAGTGATTTGATTGATGGTTTTCAAGAAGGGCTCAAGTATTTTCAGGAAGGGGATAATGGTTTTATAAAAGTACCCGCACGAATGGCATATGGATCAGAAGGTACCCGTGAAGTGCCTCCTAACTCAACTCTTATTTTTCAGGTTTACATTTTAAAAAGGTAGAGTCTAAGTAGCTGAGAATTTCAAGTTACTCCGACATTCTGTATTTGGATGGATTCCCGCGGCTGTCTGAAAAAGACACCTTTCGGAATGATAGTCAGCTGTTAGTTCAGTAGTTGTGAAATCAAACTCACAGAGAAGATAGTTAACATAAACCAACCGATAAAGCCCTGAATAATCGCCAAGTAACGGGGTAAGCCTTTGATGGGAATCTCTCCAAATCCAAGTGTGGTAAAGGTGTTAATGCTTAGCATTAAGGCATTCAACATTTTTATAAAGACATCATATAGTAAGGCAATGACAAATGTAAAAATAAGCAGGGTTGTTTTGGCCGCTCGTTGGGGAGTAGGTAAATCAACCCACTTGCCTTTAAAAATATCTATTTTTTGAAGAAACCAAGAGGTTGTTTTGGTACTTGCAATGGACCATCTGTAGAGCGGTAAAGCTGTAGCTAGAAAAAACTTCGGAACAGTCTTTCCATTTTCAATAAAGAAACTTTTAAAACCATTATAATGTGCCAGTTCATCTTGTTTGTCTTCCAAGTAAACATCGTGCATACCCGCATCTTTATTCAAGTACTTAAAGAAGAATTGGTAACGGTGCAAAATTCTGTCCTTGCCATGGCTGTCCCAATGATTAGGGAAGAAAAGGTAGATTAAGGCAAAAGCAATAATAACATAGACTGAAAATGTAACTGCTTTGGCAGGCTCTGTACCATATGCTGAGAATAATTTGAGAAATTGGTTGATCCTCCACTTAAAGAAGCCGTCAAAGGTAGGGTTTTGATGATACAAATAGGCTAACCGCCTTGTCTCTAGGTCTTTAATTTCTATGTAAAATTGGTTGGCTGATGTTGCATCATGCCTGCTGTCGAAATAATTCTTAAACAAACCTCTCAAAGCCACTTCGGAGTTGTAGAAGTTCACATCTTCTATCATTTGTTTTTGCCGGTAGTTGTCTAAATCCTTTTGAGAATAGAAATCAGCTTGCTTCAATTGCATTTCATCTAATCTAGGAAGAATGTATCCCTTATAAGTTTCTTCATCAATCAGTTTCTCTGAGAGTGAAGCCCCGTCAATTAGTGTATTTATCCTATCCAATTCACTTATTGAAGTCAAGATTAGACCCGACCATCGATTACCTTTCATTGTAACTAAGTCGGTATTTTGATCATCGAAACGTAGGTTTGTTATGGGCACGTTAAATTCATTTTCATTGATCTCTAAGCCGAAAAGCCTCCCATTACTCTCGTTTTGGGTTTCTGCTGGTTCTGAACTAATTGTTAGATTCGCGGATCCTTCAACAACATTTTTATTGAATAGGATTGTTTGAAATACGGAACCTAAAATGGCAACCCTTTCTTTTTTTTCTTTGTTGGCACTAATAACATTTTCAAAAGATGTCAGATGAAGACTTCGTTTATCAGTAACTGAGTTGAATTGGGAAAATACTTGAGTGGAGCCACTGCTTATTACTAGGCCAGATTGAAAGTTAGAGCTGCATATATATAATGATGGAGGGAGAATGGGTGGTAATATTAATGCCAAATCTCGAATTTGACGATTATATTTAAAGGTTATCGTACTATTAAAGGTAGATTGAGTTACCATAAAATTGATGCAGTTGGTACATTGAACCGGTTTAGAAAATACGACTTTTCCCAACCCGAAAAGAAGAAACTCAGGGGTTGCCGTTGCAAAACTTTCTATCACGATATTGGTCAATTCCAATGCTTTATCAATCCGAATGGAATCTTCATTAGCCGATTTGAGGTTGAATGGCTTGTTGAGTTCGAAGGTCAGTATAAACTTTTGATCGGTCTCTTTATTAAATTTTAAAAAGGCATTAGATAATCTGAAGACTGAATCCTCTTCCTCTTCAATCATCTGAAAGAATTCAGTGAAAGAATATTCTTTGAGTTTGATTTCTTGCGAGGCAAGTTTGGGCAAACTAATTAGGCACAGGACAATGCAGATTACCCCTATTTTGATGGTTCTGATCATGGGTTGAATTTGGTATACCCTTTAAAAAGTCTATCAATATATCGAAATACTCAAGGCTAAACAACTACCTGAATTTCAGTGTCTTCCTTTATGGAATAGTCATTACGAGAAATTAAGCCTGTGATAACAAGGTTTAATGAATCGGCAATCTGTCTGTTCTTTACCGCTGCTGTTTTGAACGGACACCCCGAGGCACCGGAACCAGCGGTCGCTTGAAAAAGGCATCCCTGCGCCAACGCTGAATCTGAAGCGTAAGCTTTCGGAATGACGGTCGATTTTTGTGTTTTCTTCCTTTCACTGAAGCCAATGAGCAATGACGATTAATTGTTTAGCTCGTTTTCACTATTGACTATTGACTATTGACTTCTAACTCCTAACCATCCAAATCACTATCTTACAGCAAAGAGACATTGCAATGGCCCTGATCAGTAAAAAGAAGATTCCGTTTAAAATAAGCGAAGAGCTACGCGCCTATCTTTTGCGCTATAAAAGGCTCATTGAAGTACCTATTCAATACAATGATTTATTGAGGTACAACAATGCCATTCCGCTTTACAATTCTAAAGGCGATGACACTCTTTGGGAAACGGTTTTCTATGCTCAAGATGAAATGAAGGACATTTACTTGTCACTCAAAAAAATCTACTCTGTATTAATGGCCGATGGAGATGTTGGGGTGATGGAACATCTTAAAGTAGATAGGGTTGACCTCTGTGCTTTTGGCAATACGAAGCCTTTCAGGGTACGCATTGTAAACCAGATCAACGATAACTTCGATTATTTCTATGTGAAGAATGCTGATGCCTCCAGAATTTATGGGCTAGAGTTAGAACATTTGCTTTCGCCCAACCGCATGAGCTACGTGGTGCATAAAAACACTTTAATCGAAGAACACATTGTGGGTATTCCCGGAGATGAGTTTATAAAGAACCATATGAATAGCAAAATGCTTAATGAGATTAGACTGGCCAAAGAATTTGTTAAGTTCAATGAACGATGTTTCGTTCGGCTTTTGGGTGATATGCACTCTAGTAACTTTGTGGTAAACGTAACTCCTGATTTTGAAGAAGTGACGTATCGATTGAAGGCCATAGATTTCGATCAGCAATCTTATGAAGGGCGAAAAAGTGTTTACCTGCCTCAATATTTCAAACAGAATAATGAACTGATTGAATTGGGGCTTAAACATATGACGCCCGCTACGGTAAAGCAATATCAAAAGGAAGAGCGCTCATTGATTGCCAACCGACTTAGGGTAGAGCGTTATCGTGTGCTAGACCTTATCAATGCTATGATTAAAGATACGCTGGCTTTTCCCGAACAAGTAAAAAAGTTGCGAAAAGACCTCGCTAAATATTACGATGAAAAAGCATTTTTGTCCTGTACCAACATGGGGGAAATCGTAAAGCTTAGTCTTTGGATGGTCATTAAAAAGCCTGACTTGTATGGAGAGAAATGATTACCAGCATAGATGAATTTTGCAAGACGTGAAAACAAGTAAGATGGATACAGGTAAATTTTTAGAAGATGGCTTTTGCCTAATTAAAGAAGGTATTTCAAAAGAGGTGCTTAACAGGTTGAGAACAATTGCCAATGAAATAGAAAACGAAGCATTGGAGCTTCATCATAAAGGAAGTGCTCTGCAAGGCGCCTGTGTTACCAATGATTCTGTTGGGCCAAGAGTAATGCGCTTTGATGATTTACACCTAAAATATACTGATGATCTTCTGAATCTGCTGGCAACTCCGAGTTTATTAAAACTGATAAAGGTATACAGTGGAGTTACCTCGGTGGTGCTTCAAACAGATATTCTCTATAAACATCAACACCCTCACCCAGTGGTCAAGTGGCATCAAGATGCGCCCCACTCAAGAAATTATCCGTACCTGAACGTGGGTATTTATTTAGACGATGCCAACTTGAATGATGGGTGTTTAAGCTTTGTTCCCAAAACACAATTTAAGACCCAAGACCTGTTTGAACTGGAATCAAAATATGGTTGGAATCCGCCAGGAGTAGTTCAGCAACCAGCTAAGGCAGGAGATATTTTAATACATGATGCCATGATTCTTCATAGTTCAGCACCAAAGCGATCTGAGGGAGTGAGAAGAACAATATATGTTGAAGTCAGACCCATTGAAGCCGTTTTAGAAGATGCTCATCAAGATGAAAAATGGGCGCTCCTTAGAAAGCAGTGGATGAAAGAAATTCTGAAACGAGATGTTACCGGAGTGTTTACAGAAAATGAAAAGGCATATTTCGAATCTGAAGAGATAGAAATAGAGGATCTAATGCAACAAATCTCCGAACACAGGTGTGCACCTCTTCCTTCTGCTTATAACTTTAAGGAAGTGTCGGGGCCAGATTACCCAGTTCCGGCCGACCTTCAAATAAGTTGATAAAATCTAAATGGCAGCGGTAGCCACCATTTCTACCAGTAATTCTGGACGGGCAAAAGGCGCTTGAACACAGGCGCGGGCAGGAGGGTTTTCTTGGTCTACCCAAGCATCCCAAACCTCATTCATTTGCCCTACAAGACTCATGTCAGAAACAAAAACCTGAACCATCAGTAGCTTGGATTTATTAGAACCCACACTTTCTAAATGTGCATCTATTTTATCCAATACACTTTGGGTTTGGCCTTTCATGTCTTGCGTGTCGTCTTTACATACTTGGCCAGCCAAATAAATAGTGTCGCCATGCATTACAATCTGGCTCATTCGGTGCGATTTGTTCAGTCTTTCCATCTCTAATTTTTTTATGACTTATAATTCTAAGCTATTCAATCTTAGGTTGAAAAAGGAAGGTTTCAATGTTTATTTCAATTCTCAGTTTGCCCTTGGGCTACCAAAGCCCAAAATTGCGCTGTGTTTTTTGGGTAGGTAATGTTCATTAAATCAGTCTGTTCAGCGTTCGTCAAATCAGCATAGATATAATGGATTAAGTCAGTAGAAGTATAGCTGCTGCGGAATTCAGGTCGTAATTCTTCACTTTCGGCAAAACAAACAATTGAACTACCTTCTGGATTGTCAGGCCTAAAAGTGAGACCAATTTTTAAAAGATGTGCCACCAGTGCTTCTATCGCAGGAGACCTCTTATTGGATTGATAGGAGCTAATTTCTGACTTACTCAATCTTTCCATTGCGAATGCTTTATGGGCTTATGGTTCTAAGCTATTGAATTCTAATGTCAAATGTAATTCTCAAGACGCTTTATTTCAGTGCGGTATTATGAATAGATTTTAAAATTAAAGTGATACTTTGTTTTAGTAATTATGATGAAGAAAATGACTGAATTTCGAATTGATATATCTAAACCAAAAAAGGACTTTGCCGATCATTTAAACCTGGAAGGCAATAAACGCATCATTTTTTCGGGGCCTTTTGGTATCGGTAAGACTACCTTCATCAAGGAGTTTTCAGAAATTAACGAGAAGAAGTATAATGTGATACATCTATTCCCTGTAAACTATTCTGTCTCTTCAAATGAAGACATCTTCGAACTTATTAAGTATGATCTCTTTTATGAAATATTAAAGTTTGAACACATAGTATATGAAGCTTCGATTTCTAAGCTAGAGCACTTATCGTTTTTTGCAAAACAGGAGTTTCATAAGCTATTTCATATTTTTTTAAAGGCTGTACCAAAGATTGGAAAACCCATTTCAGAGGTATTAAAAGACTTAGACGGTTTAGTTGGTAAGTTCAAAGAAGAGCACGATGCTTTGAACAAAACAGAGTTTACCCACATAGCCTCTTTTATAGAAGATATGTCTGAATCGAAAGGCTCAATCTATGAATTTGATTTTTATTCCTCTCTCATTAAATCATTGCTAGAAAACATTAAAGGTGGGTTAGTCAAAGAGAATATTCTAGTGATTGACGATTTGGACCGCGTTGATCCAGATCATTTGTTTAGGCTACTTAATGTTTTTGCTGCGCATGTAGATTTTGATAAAGAAGAAGATAACAAGTTCGGTTTTGAGAAAGTGGTCTTCGTTTTAGACATTAAAAATGTTCATAATATTTTCCAAAACCGATATGGTCAGAATGTCAATTTTTCTGGCTATATAGATAAATTTTATTCCAAGACTGTTTTCGAATTTAATATTCAAGAAGAGATTGTAGAAAGCCTTAGAGCATTGTTCGAGTCTATAACAACTGGCCCTCATTCTGTAGCGGATTTTTCGTATTGGCGTAATGCTATTACAAGTGAAGTTGTCTTTTTAGTTAGAGCATTGATTAGATCACAAGCTTTGAATTTGAGGTCATTATTGAAGCTCAACGGTTTGATGTATAGTGAAATCGGAAGGAAAATTACTTTGTCAACGAAAACAAGTAGAGATGTAGAAAGCTCAAAACAATTGAACTTTCCACTTATTATCGAGTTTTTGAGATTTCTCTTTGGGTCTACAGAAGGACTTGAAACTGGGTTGATCAAGTTAAAAAATACAGGAGCACCAGTAATGGCTTCCGATAGCAATAGTAGCAATAAGGTTGAGGATAGAATTTCTGACCTAATTCCGCTGTTAGACAGGAGTAATTTTCCTTACAACGATTCTTTCACTGAGAAAAAATTATTTAGATATGATGACTATTTAACCCACATCTCTTTTGACTACACTATCACTAGGGATAACTATAGGTATGGGGCGGCAGTTCAAAGAGCTTTTATACTAGAATCAAACTTGGAAAGAGGGACTGAATTGGCGGATATTTCCTTAGAGGCTTATTTTGAATTGCTTTGGGAGACCTATCTTATATATAAGAAGTCAATTACCTAACCAAAAAAGGTGTCCTTTCGAGACACCTTTTTCAATTCAATATTTTGGAAATGCTTATACCGAAAAACTCTCTCCGCAACCACAAGTGCGCGAAGCGTTCGGGTTTACAAACTGAAAACCTTTTCCGTTCAGTCCGTCAGAAAAATCGAGGGTAGTACCCAACAGGTACAAGAGGCTTTTTCTGTCGACCAATATTTTAATTCCCTTGTCTTCAAAAACCTCGTCTTTTTCCTTTATTTCAGAATCAAAATCAAGGTCGTACATCAAGCCAGAGCAGCCTCCGCCTTGCACCGAAACCCTAATATTATTGTCATTTGATATTCCGTCCTTAGAACGAAGCTCAAAAATTTTATTTTTTGCTGAATCTGTTACTGTTATCATTAGGCCACAGGATTAAGTACTATACTAAAAACGGTTATGGTGTTGATGTCGCGTCCATAATATAATTTATCGAGCGCATCGTACATATTGCCCGCTCTGAAATACGAAGTGTGCAATTCTTTTTCGCCCTTCGCAATCCACTGAACGGTGTAAGACTGGTATTTGTCTTTGTAAGACTTTACGTAGTCCAACATTTTTCTCAACGCATCAAGCTTATCTATGCCCAACACAGACTGGAAAAGAAAAGATTGGTTGTGCCTTGGGCTAATCGTAATCAGGTCAAGCTTGGTTTTACCCTCGCTCTGCTGAAACTCAAAACTCAATTCGCTTCCTTTAATACTTAAATGGCTTTCAATCTCGCGTTGAAGCTTAATACTCTCTACATGGATATCTGTTCCGGCACCCGTCATATGCATTGATTTTTTTATGCTGCCCAAATGCGATAATTTGAGCCTCGATTAGAAACAGGCACAAGGCCTCGAAAGTTTCCTTTAATTTACAAAGATAGTTAATGATTCAATAAGTCTATGCGAAAGATAGAACACATCGGCATTGCCGTAAAGAACCTTGATAATTCCAACGCGCTATTTGCTAAGCTATTTGGTGAACCTCATTATAAGATAGAAGATGTACTTACGGAAGGAGTGAAAACCTCGTTTTTCCAAGTAGGGCCAAATAAAATCGAATTACTAGAAGCTACCAACCCCGACAGCCCAATTGCCAAGTTCATTGAAAAGAAAGGCGAAGGCATTCATCATATTGCTTTTGATGTGGAAGATATTGAAGCTGAAATCGCTCGCTTAAAAGCGGAAGGTTTTACCGTACTCAACGAAACACCCAAAAAAGGAGCCGACAATAAAATCGTCTGTTTTCTTCACCCTAAATCAACCAACGGAGTATTGGTTGAGCTTTGTCAGGAGGTAAAATAGTAGATTGGTCATTGGTCATTTGTGAAATGAGTTTTGTCTTCTTCATTGTTTTGATTGAAAGGATGAGCGCAAAATAAAAGAGGAAAATCAAGCAACCTCTTTCTACACACGTGTTTCAATTGACTATTGACTATTGACTATTGACTATTGACTAAAATAGTATCTTTGCGACCGAAACGAGGAAAAGCCATGTCAGAAAGCAGAACAGAATTATCTCAACTAGGTGAATTTGGTTTAATCAGCCGATTGGCCCAAGGAATCAACACACAAAACCACAGCACAGTAATGGGTATTGGAGACGATGCCGCGGTGATTAATGCTGGAGATGAATTTGGTCTATTGGCAGCCGATATGTTGGTAGAAGGAGTGCATTTCGATTTATCTTATGTGCCGTTACAACACCTAGGCTACAAGGCCATTTCGGTCAACGTTTCTGACATTGCCGCAATGAACGGTAAGCCAGAACAGGTAACCGTTTCCTTAGGGATCAGTAATCGTTTTTCTGTAGAAGCCATTGAAGCACTTTACGAAGGCATGAAAGCAGCCGCCAAAGCGTTTCAAGTAGATATAGTAGGCGGAGACACTACTACTTCGAATAGTGGGCTGATCATATCCATATCTATTTTTGGTAAGGTAGAAAAGGAAAAAGTTACTTACCGCAAAGGAGCAAAAGTTGGCGATATTCTTTGTGCTACTGGTGATTTAGGAGGCGCCTTTATGGGACTTCAAGTAATGGAGCGTGAAAAACAAGCGTTTTTGGCCAATCCAGATTTGCAGCCGCAGTTAGATAATTACGAATATATTGTTCAACGCCAGTTAAAACCGATTGCCAGAATGGATATTATTCATGAACTGGCGGAGTTTGGGGTAGTACCTACTTCCATGATCGACATTTCAGATGGGCTGGCTTCAGAATGTCTGCACTTGAGCTCCAATTCTGGTGTGGGCATTCAGATTTATGAAGATAAAATTCCAATCGACAGGCAGACTTATGAAACAGCAGTGGAATTTAACCTCGACCCAATTACTTGTGCTTTGAACGGAGGAGAAGATTATGAACTTCTTTTCACCATTAAGCAAGAGGATTACGAAAAGTTAGAAAAACACGAAGACATCCACTTTATAGGCCATACCCAAGAGTTAACCAAAGGCAATAGGTTGGTAACTAAAAACAATAATTTGGTTGACTTAAAAGCACAAGGTTGGGATCATTTAAGCAGCCAAGAGGAAAATAACTAAGGTAAGGCTAAAGAAACAGCCGATAATGGCAGCATTAAATTTTCGCTCGGGTTTTGTGTTGGGAATGATTCCAAAAAACCCAGCCAGTAATACGAGGCTCGCCAAGAAAAATATCATTGAAGGAGTGTTGTAGGTAAACTGAAATTGAGTCTCATTTGCCCTTTTGTATTTGAGGAAACCGTAAATGTGGCTTTTCTTCATTTCAAGAATTTCGCCTGCATAAATGGGGCTACCAAAAGTTACAGTCTTAAAGTTGCCAAATGAGGTGGCCACATGCATAAAATAGCGACCGCCATTTCGTCCACTGTAATCACTCACTTCGGCATGTTCAACTTCCGTAGTACCTAAATCGCCCTGAACAAGCCAATCGAAAAAGAAGGTTAGACTGAAAACCAGTGCCAAAGCACATAGTCTTGTGCTTTGTTTGGCGTAGATTTTAAAATTTGTGGGAACGGGTTGAGATTCAGGCTGGTAATATTGCCTTTGGGCGGGCTCTTCAAAATCTTCGAAGTTGATAATTATCGTTCCGCTGTCATAATGTATACGAGCCTCTTCATCGCCCAAAACCTCATAAGCCTCTTTCACTTCTTGAAAAATAGCAATGGCTTCAGGAGAAGGGTTTACATCGGGGTGAAGTTCAAGTGCTTTTTGCCGATAGGCCTTTTTTATTTCCTGCTGATCGGCTTCTTCGGTAATCCCCAATATTTGATAATAATCTTTAGCCATTACGGTGATCGTAGCAAATTTTTCCTTTTAAAGTTAAGGGTTTAACAAGAATGGCAAACAGGCATTAGGAGGAAATAACATCAAGAGTTTTTCGGTCAAACACTATTTCCGATTTTAAAAATATCAGCATCTTTACTCTATAATTTTTAGCTATGGAATCCATTCAATTCTTCAATGGTAATTTTGTTCCGAAAGAGTCGATTACCTTTTCAATTGACGATGTAGGTGTATTACGAGGTTTCGGAATTTTCGATTATTTCAAAGTGTATGATGGAGCGCCTGCTTTTATGGAGGCGCATTTAAACCGTTTTGAAAACTCTGCGCGTTTGTTGGGAATGGAAATTCCTTTTTCACGCAATGAAATTGAATCCGCCATCAGAAAGCTGATTGACCACAACAAGTTTCCACTTTCAGGTGTAAAGGTGTTAATGACAGGTGGTGCTTCGCCCGATGGTTTTTCGGCAGGAAAGCCGAATTTGATTATTACCAACACCGCGGTTGCAGAAACAAATCCGTCCTTTTATACTGAGGGCGTGAGTTTAATGACTCATCAGTTTACCCGCGAAATGCCCCAAGTGAAAACTACCAACTATGCTACCGCAGTTCGGTTAGAACCCATATGGAAGCAAAAAGGACATGTTGATGTACTTTATCATGATGGTCAATATATCAGTGAGGTTTCGCGCAGCAATGTGTTTTTAGTAGAAGGAAACAAATTGATTACAAATGAAGAAGGAGTTTTGCCCGGGATTACCCGAATGAATGTGATCAATATGGCTCCTCAGCTCGGTTTTAAAGTGGAAATCAGACCTATTACTTTGACAGAGGTTTTGGTAGCAGAAGAGCTTTTTATGACAAGCACCAATAAAAAAGTAATGCCTGTTGTGAAGATTAATGATGAAGAAATTGCTAGCGGAAAAGTAGGGGTTAAAACGAAAGTACTAATGGAGGGCTATGCAAAGCTAATGGAGAAAGAAACTAAGCAACCGTCATTTCAAAACTGATTACATCTAAAAGTACATCCATAATTTGAGCGGGTAATTGTTTTTCTACTTCCTTGTAGCGGTAATTGATTACATGACCGTCTTCTAATTGAAAAGCAATTCTTCCTGTTTGATGATTACTTTCAAAAATCAAAATTTCCAAAACGGTATTATCAATTCCGTTGCTATATGTGTTATTGATTCTCCATGTTAAATCAGCCCTCATATCTGAGAGCTTGGTGAGCAGACCACGCACCATGTTTCTTGTCTCTTCGGCAATTTCACCCATACATCAATTTAATGGAATATATTGAAAGGAGAACGAAGAATCTGAGGATTGGTTATCAAGCGCTATAGCGTATAAACCCTCCAAAAGTTGATATAGCAATATTGACGGTGTTAAATCACCTAGTTAAATGCTAAAAGGAGAACTTTTGGAGGGTTGTGAAGCTAAATTTTGCCGCTAATCCTCAGGATAAGGAATAAACAAGAAGTTTGTGAACTCTTGATCTACCACAAAAAGACAACAAAACTCATCAGGGTCTTTATAAGCTTTTTTAAAAGCCTCTTCATCTTCTACCAATTTGCGCTGCACAAATTCATCTAAATAAGTGATAGAGTAGTTCCAAGTAGTATTCATTTCATTCTTTCCTATTAACAGTTGCCCAACAGAAATGTCGGTTTTAGAAATAGGAAAAATGGGAAATTCAGAGAAACCTCTTTTCTTCACTTGGTAAGCCGCTTCTTTCAATGTTTCGGCCACCAGTACAAAGTCCTTGGTAATAGTGCCCAAGTATTTGCCGCTTAATTCTGGATCGTTCTGCATGTTTTAAAAATGGCTATTGTATTACTTAATAAATTTTGTCTACGTTTTTGTCCTTGATTTTGATCTTCTCCAAAGTCAAGAATTGCTCCCAGAACTGGTCATTTGGCAAGCCTGCGCGGATGATCAAAGGCTCTTTTTTTATTGGGTGTTCAAAGTAAAGTCCTTTGGCATGTAGGTTAATACTTTTGTCTGGATTTGGTTTAGAAAAACCATAGCGCAAATCGCCACGAATGGGGCAGCCCAATTCTGAAAGTTGAACCCTAATTTGGTGCGGACGACCAGTAATTGGCTTTACTTCGATCAAATAATGATCGTTCAATTTACCTAACACCTTAAAGTCAAGTTCTGCTTTTTGCGAACCTTCTTCTTGGTAATCGTAAGCAGTGGTGATGTTTTTAGAAGGATCTTTTTTCAGCCAACTGATTAATTTTCCTTCTGGCTGTCTCGGTTTTCTTTTCACCACAGCCCAATACGTTTTCTGCACTTTTCGGGTAGCGAAAAGCTTATTCATTCTTTCAAGCGCTTTAGAGGTGCGAGCAAAAACCACAATTCCACTTACAGGCCTGTCTATTCTATGAACCACACCTAAAAACACAGCCCCCGGCTTGTTGTATTTTTCCTTTAGGTAGTCTTTGCAATAATCTACCAATGGCTTGTCGCCAGTGTTATCACCTTGAACCAGTATTCCAGCAGGTTTATTCACAATCAGCAGGTGATTGTCTTCATAGATGGGTTGAACTATTTTTTCCATTAGAATTCGCTAGTAAAGTGAAAATCAATTTCAGGGAAATTGTCCTGAACCATTTGTAACCAAGCTCTTGATTCAGCCATAAACACCAGTTTGCCATCTTTATCTCTGGCAATATGGCGCTGTTTAGAATCCATAAAGTCCTGAAGTTTCTTTGGGTTTTTTGAAGAAAACCAGCAAGCCTTATGCACTTGAATCGGCACAAAATCTGCCGAAGCGCCATATTCATTTTTCAATCGGTATTGAATTACTTCAAACTGAAGTTGCCCCACAACACCCACTGCTTTTCTAGAACCTAATTCATAACTGAACAACTGCGCAACACCTTCGTCCATAAGTTGGTTCAAGCCCTTTTCAAGTTGCTTGGTTTTCATGGCATCGCGGTTAATTACTTCCCTGAAAATTTCAGGAGAGAAGCTTGGAATACCTTTGTAGGTGCCTTTCTCTCCATCCGAAAGCGTATCGCCAATTTTGAAGTTGCCAGTATCATACAAGCCGATGATGTCACCAGGCCAAGCCTCGTCAATGGTTTCTTTGTCCTGTGCCATAAAGGCGGTGGCTTGCGAAATTCTAAATTTCTTATCCTGACGGGTGTGATAATAATTGCTACCCCTTTCAAATTTACCAGAGCAAATTCTCAAGAAAGCAATACGGTTTCTGTGCTTAGGATCCATATTGGCATGCACTTTAAATATGAAACCCGTAAACTTTTCTTCTGTTGGCTCAACCAGTCTTTCGTCAGTACTTCTGGCCAGTGGTTTTGGTGAAATTTTAAGGAAAGTGTCTAGAAGTTCTTTCACCCCAAAGTTGTTCACCGCAGAGCCAAAAAATACTGGGGCGATTTCTCCATTTAAGTAGGCATCGATATCTAGATCGCCATATAGATCTTGAATTAGCTCAACATCTTCGCGAAGCTGTTTGGCATCTTTTTCTCCAATAAATTTCTCTAAATCGGGGCTGTTAATGTCCGATAATTTTACGGTTTCCTCGTAGAGTCTTTGCTTGCTAGGTTGAAAAAGTCTTAAGCTTTTGTCGTAAAGGCTGTAAACCCCTTTAAATGTTTTTCCGATTCCAATAGGCCAGCTAAGTGGGTGAACATTGATGTTCAAACGGCTTTCAATTTCTTCCAGTAAATCGTAAGGGTCTTTGCCCTCTCTGTCCATCTTGTTGATGAAAGAGATTACAGGCGTATTACGCATACGGCAAACTTCCATCAGTTTTTCCGTCTGGATTTCCACACCTTTAACGCAATCCACTACCATTACTACGGAATCAACTGCGGTAAGCGTTCGGTAAGTATCTTCGGCAAAATCTTGGTGACCAGGCGTATCGAGTAGGTTCACCTTCATGCCTTCATATTCAAAGGCCATTACGGAAGTAGCCACAGAGATACCTCTCTGCTTTTCTATCTCCATCCAGTCGGAACGCGCATGCATATCGATTTTACTCGATTTTACAGCTCCAGCCTTCTGAATTGCCCCTCCAAAAAGAAGTAATTTTTCAGTCAAAGTTGTCTTTCCCGCATCGGGGTGACTAATAATTCCGAAAGTTCTTCGTTTCGCTATCTCCTCCTTTAAACCCATACAATTTTGAATTGAGGTGCAAAGATAAAAGAAAAAGCGCGAGGCACATTGTCTTTTAGAATGTTAGCCTTTACTGGCCAATGCTTGCTCTTCTAGCCTCTCTTCTGCGGTCTTTTTTCTTTTCCATCGCTTGTGCGTCCAAAGCCAGTATTGAGGGGCTTCAATAATTTGTTTTTCTAGACACTTGGTATGAGCTTCTGTGATTTCGCCATGCTTACATAAGGTGGGCTCATCAAAGAGTAATTCAAGCTTGAACTCGTAATAACCGCGCTTTACTTTGTGGAGGCCTCCATAAAGAACAGGGTAGTTTTTTTCTATGGCAAACTTTTCTGCCCCAAACATTACAGCAGTTTCTTGATTCAGAAATTGGGTCCAGTACACCTTCTTAGCAATACTGGGCGATTGGTCAGATCCGAAAATAGTAGCTGTGAGCTGATCGTCTTGTTCAAAGAATTTTTTCACCTCAGGGCGAGGGATAAGTTTTAAACCAAACTTACATCTCGATTTTAACACTTTATTGTCTATAAACTTGTTCCCAAGTTTGTGGTAGATCGCTACACTCTGATGTTCAATGTAATGGTCGATTCCAACTGCTAACATCTCCCAATTATTATAATGACCCCCAACAATAATAACGCTTCGGTTGGCATCAGCAAATGGTTTTAAAATTTCAGGGTTGACAACCTTAAAGCGAGCCAATGTTTCTTCTTCAGTAATACTGAAATTCCGAAAACTCTCAAAAAGAAAATCTGTGAAGTGACTGTAAAATTTCTTTCTAATTTCCCTGATCTCCTTTTCGGACATATTTGGAAATGAGTTTTTAAGGTTGGTGGTTACCACCTTTTTTCGATAGCCAACAACCCTATAAATGATAAAGCATGAGATGTCGGAAATAATATAAGTTAGCCCCAAGGGTAATAGTGAAACGGGCTTTACAAACAGGTAGTAGAAAATAGCGGCCATAGTATTTTGTCAACTGCCAGACAAGTTATGCATTCATTATGTAGTCGGAAATTTATGATAAAAAATATGGAGGAACGGTTAAGCGTGTCCTTTTTTAATGAGTTGACTTCATGTGATGCATAAATAGGATTGGTTGTTATTGTACATTTAAACCCTTAACTTTTAGTCTAATTTTTTTAATTATACTTATTGTTTAATAATAACTTAACCTCAACCTCATGAGCGCAATACAATTGAATTTTATTAATAAGTCCAACGATCAGAATAATTCGGAGATCGTTCTTTTTCAGAAGAACATGGCTACTAGTTTCGATGAAATCGCAATAGCCTGGAAAGTTATTAAGAATTGTGGCCAAGGCGATTATCATCCTTTTACTTATTCTAGTGTACTCCAAGTAGCTATGAGTGATAGCTATGGGAATTACACTCCGCATCTATCCGCCATGCCCGGTCAGGCATTCGAAATGGTTTTGGCACCTTCTGGTGATTTAATTCAATACTCAGGATCAGCCGCTTCACCAAAAAGCATAGAATTAAAAAACTCGCTGCAAAGGGGAGCGGTTAGTGGTTATGTTTATAGAGATGGGAGCGTGATCGCAATGAAATCCAATATTGCACCAGGTCAAAAAGCCGTTTTCGAATTCACACCAACAATTTTTATTGGAGTAGCTTCTCAAATTACGCAAGGCCAAATCATGAATTCGGCTATTATTAGTAATATCAACACAGAAATTTCACTCTTAGGTTTGGCCTCTGCCGATATTGTAATGACAGGTGGAGGATCTGGAGCAAACGCGACCGCTTTTGTATTCTCTTTAGAAAACGTTAAGATGGCCTAATACAATTTTTGACGCTGTAAAACAGAAGTCTAGTCAGTCGGCTAGACTTTTTTTGTGCATCCTTCTGTCAATGTGTCACCAAATGTCAGGCAAATTCCTTTGGCACAACCATTGATAAATACGGAGTGAGTTTAAATAGCAACAGAAAAGAAATCATTTATACATCATGGGAAAAATTATTGGAATTGACTTAGGAACTACCAACTCGTGCGTTGCCGTAATGGAAGGTAATGAGCCTGTGGTAATCCCTAATAGCGAAGGAAGAAGAACAACCCCGTCTATTGTGGCATTTTTAGACAATGGTAACGGAGAGAGAAAAGTAGGAGACCCTGCAAAAAGGCAGGCAATCACCAACCCAAAAAACACCGTAAGCTCAATTAAGAGATTTATGGCAAAGAAATTCTCTAATGTTTCAGAAGAACTAAGAGGCATTTCATACGAAGTAGAAAAAGGAAATAACGACACCGTAAGAGTGAAAATCGGTGATAGAAAGTATACCCCACAAGAGCTTTCAGCAATGATTCTTCAGAAAATGAAGTCTACTGCCGAAGATTACTTGGGAACAGAAGTAACTGAAGCGGTAATTACTGTGCCAGCTTACTTTAACGATGCTGAGCGTCAGGCTACAAAAGAAGCGGGACAAATTGCTGGTTTAGAAGTAAAAAGAATTATCAACGAGCCAACTGCTGCGGCTTTGGCCTACGGACTTGATAAAAAAGATAAAGAGCAGAAAATCGCGGTATACGATTTAGGTGGAGGTACTTTCGATATCTCAATCTTAGAATTGGGCGATGGCGTGTTCGAAGTAAAATCTACCAATGGTGACGTTCACCTAGGTGGTGATGATTTTGACCAAGTAATCATCGACTGGTTGGCAGATGAGTTCAACAAAGACGAAGGAATTGATTTGAGAAAAGACCCAATGGCACTTCAGAGATTGAAGGAAGCAGCGGAGAAAGCAAAAATCGAATTGTCTTCTTCTAACTCTACTGAAATCAACTTGCCATACATTATGCCAGTTGACGGTGTACCAAAGCACTTGGTAAGAACATTGTCAAGAGCAAAATTTGAATCATTAGCAGATAACTTGGTAAAAAGATCAATGGAGCCAGTGAAAAAGGCTTTGTCTGACGCGGGTTATAGCACAGGAGATATTGATGAAGTAATCTTGGTAGGTGGTTCTACAAGAATCCCGAAAATTCAGGAAGTAGTAGAAGCATTCTTTGGTAAAAAACCTTCAAAAGGTGTAAACCCTGACGAGGTAGTTGCGATTGGTGCAGCAATTCAAGGTGGTGTGTTAACTGGTGAAGTAAAAGATGTATTGTTACTTGATGTAACGCCTCTTTCACTAGGTATCGAAACCATGGGTGGTGTGTTCACTAAATTGATTGAGTCGAACACTACTATTCCAGCCAAGAAATCGGAGACTTTCTCTACTGCTGCCGACAATCAGCCTTCTGTAGAAATTCACGTATTGCAAGGTGAAAGACCAATGGCGAAGGACAACAGAACTATTGGTAGATTCCACTTGAGCGATATTCCACCAGCACGAAGAGGTGTTCCTCAAATCGAAGTAACTTTCGATATCGATGCAAACGGTATCATGAGCGTGTCGGCTAAAGATAAAGGCACAGGAAAAGAGCAGAAAATTAAAATCGAAGCTTCTTCTGGTTTAACAGATGAGGAAATCGAAAAAATGAAGCAAGAAGCTGAGGCCAATGCTGAGTCTGATAAAAAAGAGAAAGAGAAGGTTGAAAAGTTAAACACAGCCGACTCATTGATTTTCCAAACTGAAAAGCAATTAGAAGAGTATGGCGATAAGCTTTCTGAAGGCAATAAAAAGCCTATCGAAGAAGCTCTTGCTAGTTTGAAAACTGCTCACGGAAGCCAAGACATTGAAGGCATTGATGCCGCAATGGAAACTTTGAACAAAGCTTGGGAAGCTGCTTCGCAAGAAATGTACGCTGCAAGCCAAGGAGCTGACGCTGCAGGTGCACAAGGCGGTGCGGATGCAAACGCAGGTGCAGAAGACGATTCAAAATCAGGTGACGTATCTGACGTAGAGTACGAAGAAGTTAAGTAGTACTCGATTTAATATAAATGAGAAGCCAACTGTCGAAAGACGGTTGGCTTTTTTGTTTTGTAAGGGGAGAAGAAATAATTTTTGAATTACTAGACTAATCGGTCTATTTTTATTTACTTTGAACATGCTATCGACAAAGGACAAGCTAATTCAGGTTACAGCAGGCTTAATTCGTAGGAAAGGTTATTCCGGAACGGGTATTTCTGAAGTGCTGAAAGAAGTGGGTGTACCTAAGGGTTCGCTATACCACCATTTTCCCGATGGCAAAAACGGACTCATTCGCCAAGCCATTCAATATGGAGGGGAAGCACAAATGCTTAAGTATGGTGAGGCATTAAGAGGTCAGCCAGCTTTAGAAGGCCTTTCTGCTATGGTAGATGTAATGATTAATGATTTGCTTGAATCTGATTACAAAGACGCTTGCCCGATTACCGCAGTAGCAGCTGTGGCCACTTCAATGGATGAAGATATTCGTTTGGCATGCGAGAATATATTCAAAGGCTGGCAAGAAAATTTGGCAGGTTATTTAGAACGCAGAGGAATATCTAAAGCCAACCAAAAAGCAGAGCAGTTATATGCGATGTTTGAAGGAGCCTTTGTTTTAAGCCAAGCACACAAGGATGTTAAATACCTTAAAAACCAGAAAATATATATTCCTATTATTCTGAATAGCTAAAAAATTTTTAACTCAAAATTAGACAGACTGGTCTATTAATATTATGATGAAAGAATTGATTAAAGAACCCGAAAGCCAAGTATTGGTGCGTTTTCAAGATTGCGACCCTTATGGCCATCTCAATAACTCTAAGTACTTAGATTATATGTTGAATGTAAGAGAGGATCATCTCATCAGCACTTACGATTTCGATGTTTTTAAAATGGCCAAGGAAGAAGGAAGATCTTGGGTAGTGGGGCATCACGAAATGACCTATGTTAGGCCAGTTTTTGTAATGGAAAAAGTGATTGTGCAATCAAGACTGATTGATTATACCGAAAAGTACGTACAAGCCGAAATGGTAATGTACGACCTTCATAAAACACATGTAAAAGCTGTGTTGTGGACGAAATTTTTCCACTTTGATATTAAAGCCCAAAGGGGAAAGGAGCATTCAGAAGATCATTTGATTTTATTTAAAAAGTTACTGGTGCCCATTGGTGATGAAAAAATTGAAAGACGAGGGCGTGCACTGACCGAAGAGTTGAAGGCAGTACGTTTTCAGTAAAAGGTACTTTGATTCTTTAATAATGAGTTAAAGTTTGGCTAAAAAAAGAAAGCCCCGATTCGGGGCTTTCTTACCTAAAATTGACCTTAATTAAACTAAACTGACTTTGACCTTGCGAATAGTGTCTGCGGTTAGATTGCTCTAGACCAAGACTTATTCTGATATTCTGTAATACTTTTGACCTGATACTTGAGTAAGAAAATCAGCTTGTTTTACCAATTGTCTTAATTCATCGTTTTCAGTAGTTAAGCCTTGAGCGACCAACTCATTCTCGGCATTAAAAACCTTTACGTACTTGGTTTGTTCAGCAGCAATTTCTGCATAAGCTCTCTCTGTGATCGTTAATCCATCGTCAGGGAAGATGTTATCGATTTCAGCTCTCAACTCAGCTTCTTCAATTGAGGCTAAGCTTCTATCAGAAACTTCGTTTGACTTTACTGCTCCTGCTTGAAACAATGTGATGACCGCAAGTGCTAGACCTAATATTGCACTTAAATTTTTTTGAGTTTTAACCGTTGAGCTATTCATGACCGTGTTGTTTAAATTTTCGTTTTGACTTTTTCTATTCGACATGCTATTCTTTATCCAATCCATGTGCCATTAAACTTAACTTGCATATAGTTAGATAGTTAACTAAAAAATGTGTTCGTATTCGTAAAAAATGTGTAACGAAAACGTACACAAAGCGATCACTTATAGCACAGTATTTTGATGAATCGGACAGAGTTAGGGAACGAGAATTCCTATTACAGAGAATTTTTCAAATACCTTTTCGGTATGTGGGGCATCAGGAAGTTCATCGGTTAAATCTTGACCAGCCCAATGTTCATAGTGCATGCCTTTCCTCCAAAGCTTTGAAGTGGTTACATCATAGATTCGCCCTTGATAGGCCACCCAAATTTCAGGGCGGTCTTGGCCGTTTCTTAGTGCCAACTGGGAGCGCGTATAGTTTTTAGTTTCCATAGCCCATTTGGTTCATATAGTTTTGAATATCTTCCTTGGATGTGTAGAAGGCAAACTCCAGCATTTGCGGGCCAAGGCCATGGTCCATGGCGATTTTGTCGGCAGTCTTTTCGAACTTGATTCGGTACTTGTCGGAAGAAACATAGCGCAACAGTCCGAATAAAGTGCCAAAATAGCCTCTTTCTTCATACTGAATAAAATGCGCCATTTCATGACCAAGTGCAGCCACTTGTTTGTTGAGAGAAAGTCTTTCCATAAAAGAGTTCTCCTTAATAATGATTTTATACACCTTAGCTCTGGCAGGTGTAACCACATTAAGAGGAGAAAAGCTGGCTTCCACAGGAGCACCTTTTACCTTTTTAATGATCACTTTGACCTTCCGGTTTTGCAGAAAAGGATAATGACTTATGGCTAAAAGTGTAGTCAATTCCATCTGCTCACTGTTTTTATAGCTTATTTTTTCACCGTAAACCTGCCTAAGCGAGTCGAGCAAAGGAGTATACTCTTCCTCGGAATAGGTTTTTGGGAAAGTCGATTCGGTTTGGGATAACGAAGTTATGTTGAAGAAGAAGGAAATCGCCAGTATATAAAAAGCAGTCTTTAGCATCCTACTTTGTCATATAATAAGTGTGATCTCTAAGTAACGTATACATGAATTTCACAGTGGGCATGTCGCTTTGTATGTTGTATTTCTCTTTAAGCTTTTCTTCAATAAGTAGTAGAGGCTTTTGTTTGGCGCCATCTCTAAAAACCGACAAAGCATCTTTAATCAAACGAATTTCATTGTCCGCTAGCTGTGCAGCTTCGGGTATTTTCGGTACATAGTTTTCATCCACGGTTTCCATGATCACTTTATTTCTGACGTTTGTAGCCGTGATTTTCTTCATCTTGATGACTGTAGTACCTGCCAAAAGGTCGCCAACACGCTGCCCGTTTTTGCTCAAAATGATAAAGACCACCCCAAGCCCCATAATGAAGAAATCAATGGGTTCCATAAGCCATCTTAGGAAATAGGCACTGAATGAAGGAACGCTTCCATCTAATTTCACCACTTTGATGTGCAGAGCCCTTTTACCTACGGTTTGGCCGTTGAAAAACACTTCTGATACGAGCCTATACAAATAAGCAACAATGCTGAGCATTACATTCATCGCCACGCTCATCGAGATGCCAGAGGCGCCTAATATTATATTGGTGATAAAGATAAAGCTGAGGATGATTATCGCATCTATAACAAAAGCCAAAATTCTATCGCCAATACCAGCCAGCGGGTACTCTAATTGAATGTTTTGTGAGGTTTGAATGCTTACCGCTTGCATAAGAACTATTATTGAATAATTTTTGACTTAAATACGAATCAAAGATGAGGGAATCCGCTTTCGTGAAAGCAAATATAAGTAAATGGGAAGAGTTCGAAAGGCAAATTTCCTCCAAAGCCAGAAAAGACCCTGACAGGCTTGCTAGTTTGTTTATTCAGCTGACGGACGATTTAGCCTATGCTAAAACGCACTACCCTAAAAGTGACATTACTGTTTACCTTAATAACCTTTCAACAAAAGTTCACCAATATATCTATAAGAATAAGAAACAGAGTTCGGGCCGATTTGTAAGATTTTGGCAAGTAGAACTCCCCGAAATATTCTGGGTTCACCGCAAAGCCTTTGGTTATTCATTAATCATATTTTTGCTGTCAAGTATTATCGGAGCATTTTCCGCAGCACAAGACGATACTTTTGTAAGGCTTATATTGGGTGACAACTATGTGAATAGAACCTTAGTGAATATTGAAAGTGGAAATCCACTTGGTATTTATGATTCTATGGGGCAGACGGATATGTTTTTTGCGATTACCTTCAATAACATTCGGGTATCATTTATGGCCTTTGCTGCGGGTATTTTAGCTTCAGTAGGAACGGGCTTTATGCTTTTCAAGAACGGAGTGATGTTGGGTTCTTTTCAATACTTCTTTTACCAAAAAGGACTTTTACTTACTTCGGTTCTTACGATTTGGATTCATGGTACCATAGAAATTATATCTATAGTAATGGCAGGTGGGGCTGGGCTCATTATGGGCAACTCAATGTTGTTTCCAGGTACTTACTCTAGGCTTGAATCTTTAAAAAAAGGAGCTTTGACAGGAGCAAAAGTGGTTTTAGGCTTGGTGCCTATGTTTATTATTGCTGGTTTTCTAGAATCTTTTGTTACCCGATTGTTCGGAATGCCGAGTGCTTTAAAAGCCACCATCATTTTGGGATCGTTGGCTTTTATGGTTTATTACATAATTATTTACCCTCGAAAATTGTTTAAAAATGGCGTATACACCGCAGATAGAATTTTATAAAAAGCGCCAGTTTGGAGACAAGCTGAACATGACTTTTGTTTTCCTTCGCGAAAACGCATGGCCTTATCTAAGGGCTCAATTGCTTATATCTGGCCCAATCCTTCTCATTTCAAATATCATGATGAGTCAGTTTTCTTTGAGTTTCCTTAATTTGGATGGAGGAGTCACACCTGATTTTGTTATTAGTATGATGGGTATGTATGGTGTGATGTTGATTTCGGTTGTAGTTACATCAGCCGTAATGCCTGCGGTGGCATATAGCTACATGAGGGTCTATCAAGGTAAAGCCCCGTCCGAAATTCGAATTCCGGATGTAACCAGAAACTTGCTCTCAAAGGTGTTCAACTTGTTGGTATTTAATATTATAGCTGCGATTGTTGTTGTTGTTGGGATGTTCTTTTTTTTCATCCCAGGTGTCTATTTAATGATTGTGCTATCATTAGGTTCTGCCATTATTGTGTTTGAAGACAATAACCCAATCGATGCTTTTGGAAGGTCTTTTAAATTAATTAAAGACAAATGGTGGAGTACTTTAGGCTTATTGTTTGTAACAGGAATTATTGGCTATGTTATCAATATGCTCTTTAGCCTACCAAGAACCTTTCTGCTTTTTGGTGATTTATTTACTTCTGTGCAAAAATCGGGCGATTTGAGCGGACTAGATGAATCAAATTTTGGTAGTAACCCCTTGGGCATACTCTTTTCCGTATTTGAAACTTTTGGAGCTATTCTTACCTACTCTATCAGCTTTTTAGCTTTGGCTTTTCAGTATTTTAATTTGGTTGAAAGAAGAGAATCTAGAGGTTTGATGTCGAGAATTGAGCAGATGGATGATGCCGGAAATGTGGAGGATGAAGAGACATATTAATCTATTATTCTTAATTCTGACACTTCAATTTGCTTTTGCAGGCTCCTCTGCTTTTGCAGCTTTACCTGATCAATCTCCACAAACAGAGATAAGGAGTTTTGACGCCCAAAAGCTAGATGAATACAGGGGCGATAAGCGCTTTCAGTACGAAGTGTATAAAGCCAAACCAAAGGGCTTTCTGGAGCGACTTTGGGATAGGATTGTAGGTTGGTTTAATAACCTATTTGGTTCTGCGGTAACAAGCGGTATATTAGAAATTCTATTCTATGGTTTGCTCATTGCGGCTTTCGTGTTTTTCATTGTCAAACTAGCAGGTATTCAGCCAACAACCCTTTTTAAGAAGACTAAGTCTGAAGCAAAGCCTTATCAGGTAGATGAAGAAACGCTACATGAAATTGATTTTGAAACTGAAATTCAACAAGCTATCAGCCAAGCGCAGTGGAGAATTGCGGTGCGCCTCACTTACCTCTATTCCTTGAAAAGAATATCAGATGCTAACCTCATTGCTATTCGAAAGGGGAAAACGAATCGAGAATATCTATACGAATTGTCGGGTCATAACATAGAAAAGGATTTTGCTAGTCTCAGTTTCCTTTTTGACTACACTTGGTATGGTCATTTTGAAGCTAACGAAACCATGGTTGCTAAGGCCAAATCCCATTTAGAGAGTATCGGAACTTTAAAGTCTTCGAAGAAATGAAAGACAAAAAATACCTGATATTCTTTATTGCCATTATTACCATTTATGTGGTGTACGAAATGCAGAAACCGAAACCTGAGGATTGGACGGTCACATATCATTACCGCGACCGTATTCCTTTTGGCACTTTCGCTACACACGATTTACTCAAAGATCTTTTCGATCAGGGAGATATACCTTCGAGTTTTAAAACCATTTATGAATTAGTAGAACAAGAAGAGGTAGACGATAACTTCTTGGCAATTGCTGGCAATTTGATTTTTGATGATAATGACTTCAATTCGCTTTTAAAGCATGTTGAAAAAGGGCATACGGTTTTTTTAGCAGCACAAGATTTTTCTACTCGTTTTGAAGATTCTTTGCGTTTTGAAGCCTATTTGGAGCAACGATTAAATCCTTCCGACTTTACCCAAATAGCAAATGAATTGGCAGAAGAAACTAAAACGAGGGTGCGATTTGCCTTGCCAAATGGAAATGAAGAGACTTTCGTTTTCCCGACTTTAACTACGGCTGCTTACTTTTCTAAAGTAGAAAGCGACAGCATTACCGAAATGGCTTGGCGAGAAGATGGTAAACCTGTTCTGCTTAAATACAATGGTGGTCAAGGCAATTTGTATTTGAGCACCATGCCGTTGGCTTTCACAAATTACTTTGTTTTACATGAAGAAACTTCTGCTTTTGCTTCCTCAATGTTGAGCCTCTTGCCTGAAGATGAGCTTTTAATGCATATAGAATATTACCAGATGGGTAAACTTGAGTCACGCTCAGAAATAAGGGCTTTGTTGAGTTATCCTGCTTTAAGGTGGGCTATTTTCATTCTGTTGGCTACGGTATTCATTTTCATTTTATTTGAATCGAAAAGAAGGCAACGCATCATTGCAGTGATTCCGCCAGTGAAAAATGCCACCCTTGAATTTGTGAATACACTGGGGCAGCTTTATCACCAGCAGAAGAACCATAAGAATTTGGCGCAAAAAAGAATTCTGTTCTGGAAGGATTATGTACGAAGTCATTACACGCTCAGAACAGATAAAGTGGATAAGGCCTTTAAACTAGAGCTCACGAGAAAATCTGGCGTTGAAAAGGCAAAGGTTTTTGCTTTGGTAGAATTAGTAGAGCGAATAGAAGCAAATGATATGATCGAAGAAGGCGAACTTCTGATGATGGAAAAATTAATGAACGAATTTTACGGAATAGTATAGCATATGGAAAATCAAGATACATTCGAAAACAGGGTAGACCTGACAAAACTAAAGGCAGGTGTAGAACAAATCCGTGAGGAGATTGGCAAAGTCATAGTGGGCCAGAAAAAAATGGTCGATTTGATTTTAACCGCTATTCTTGCCGATGGTCATATTCTTTTAGAAGGTGTGCCGGGTGTAGCCAAAACATTGGCGTCTAAACTGGTGGCGAAGAGTATTGATGTAGATTTTTCTAGGGTTCAGTTTACACCTGATCTTATGCCTTCCGATGTACTCGGCACCTCAATCTTCAATGTAAAAACTTCCGAGTTCGAATTCCGGAAAGGGCCTATCTTCTCGAATATTGTGCTTATTGATGAAATTAACCGAGCACCGGCAAAAACCCAAGCCTCGCTTTTCGAGGTAATGGAAGAGCGTCAGGTTTCCATTGATGGAACTACACACAAAATGGATGAGCCTTACATTGTTTTGGCTACTCAAAACCCGATTGAGCAAGAAGGAACTTACCGACTGCCAGAAGCGCAGCTCGATCGTTTTTTATTCAAAATTGAAATCGGTTACCCTTCACTCGATGAAGAAACAGAAATTTTAACCCGCCATGCGGCCAGAAAAGGCAGTCAACTCGATGGTGTTTCTAAAGTACTCAATGCGCAGGATATAGCTGCATACCGATCTACCTTAACTGAGATTGTAGTAGACGAAAAACTTCTTAAATACATTGCTGAAATCGTGACTCAAACACGTCACGACCACGCCATTTATTTAGGGGCTTCTCCTCGTGCTTCTTTGGCTCTGCTCAATGGCGCAAGGGCTTTCGCAGCCATTCAGGGACGCGACTTTGTAACACCTGAGGACATTAAATTCTTGGCTTCTCCTGTGCTCACCCATAGAATTATTCTTACACCTGAAAAGGAAATGGAAGGGGTTACTGCCGAAGAAGTAATCAACCAGTTGGTTGCTAAAACTGAAGTACCGCGTTAATGAATTACATCAAGTCTTTCTATCTCACCAATCGTTTTTTTGCCGTAGCAGGGGCTTTGGTGTTCTTGTTTATGGTGGGTTTTGCTGTTCCTGCAGTAGCCGCAATAGCAGAAACGCTCTTCTACCTGGCTTTGGTACTGCTAGTGCTCGATACGCTGCTTTTGTATAAGCAAAAAACACCATTGGTGGCAGAAAGAATAATGACCGAAAAGTTTTCTAACGGAGATGAAAATTCAATTCAGATTATTCTAGAACATCGGTTTCAACAACAAGTATTTATTCAGGTTTTTGATGAATTGCCCGTGCAGTTTCAAATTAGGAATCAGCAATTTAACCTGACTTTAAAGCCTGGAGAGGTCAAGAATATTAATTATTCCCTTCGCCCAGTAAAGCGTGGTGAATACGAATTTGGAATCATAAACGCCTTTGTGTTTACCAAGCTAGGTATTGTGAAACGAAGGTTTCAACTGGGGCAGCCCAAAGCAGTCTCCGTATATCCTTCTTTCATTCAAATGCGTAAGTACGAATTGCTCGCCATTTCAAATCAATTACAGCAGAGCGGTATCAAGAAGATCAGGCGAATTGGGAATAACATGGAGTTTGAGCAAATCAAAAACTATGTAGCTGGAGATGATTATAGAAAAATCAACTGGAAAGCCTCTGCCCGAAGGTCGGAATTGATGATCAATCAATTCCAAGATGAGCGTTCGCAGCAGGTATATTCTGTAATTGATAAAGGCCGAATGATGCAGATGCCTTTTGAGGGTATGAGCTTACTGGATTATGCGATTAATGCCAGTTTGGTGATTTCTAACATTGCCCTGAAAAAAGGCGATAAGGCTGGTTTGGTTACCTTTCAGCATAAAGTGAATTCAGTTTTGCCTGCTTCTTCTCGAAACATGCAGCTGAATTTAATTTTGGAGCATTTATATAAGCAGAAAACAGCCTATAAAGAAAGTGACTTTTCACAGCTCTATATTTCCTTAAAACGGAAGGTAACGCAGCGAAGCCTTATTCTACTCTACACTAATTTCGTTTCGGTTTCTTCCTTACAAAGGCAATTGCTTTACCTCAGAAAAATCAATCAACAGCATTTATTGGTATGTATTTTCTTTGAGAATACGGAAGTGAAGGAACTCATTGAAACCAAAGCTGATTCTTTGGAAGGAGTGTATACAAAGGGAATTGCAGAACAATTGGCTTATGAAAAGAAGCTGATTATGAAAGAGCTTCAGGCCCACGGAATTCATACCATTTTAACGCCTCCAAAAGAGTTGAGCGTGAACACCATTAACAAGTACCTTGAACTGAAATCTAGAGGATTGATCTGATATGGAAATGCGAAAGTACAGAACTGCGATGATTTTAGTAATTGGCGTTTTGGTGGCTATTATGCTATGGCAGTCCTTTAGCCAGCCTTCCGTTTCCGACCTCAAAGGTGGGTTTACCGAAGTGGCTTTTTACCGTAACGAAAACAATACTGGGCCAGTCGTTCGAGTGTACATTGTTACCGTAGCCGATCCTGAAAATGCTGAAATGGAAGCCTATGGCAATTATATGCTTCACACCAAATTCGGTAATACTAAAGTGTATTTCTTTCCAGAAGGCAGCCCAACGCCAACAAACATAAGTGGAGGCGATGTCAACTTTTCAGCAGAGTTTAACAGCTCCTACATTGCTAAATACGAGAAGAATGCTTCAGGATTGGTGGCGTTTGAGAAGAGAAATTAACCTTACAGTTAATGCGAAATCGGCTGCGTCCAAGCCATTTCATAATCACCTTCTTGAAACGGGTTTTCTTTGATTTTTGAAGAACTAATTCTAGCCCTGATGAAGAGCATTTCTTTGGTCAGTTCAAAAGAGGCTTCGGTTCCATTCACCGTTTCGAAGACCTCGCTTTTGTCGCTTCCTTTTCTTACTCCAATAAATTCGATGGTATAACTCACGCCAGCGTCTGCCTTAACTTTCAATTCGATTTCATTTTCATCTTGCTCTAAAGAAGCCAAGCTTACGCCAGTTGAAGCGTAGAAATTTCCAGCCTCCATGGTTTCAATAATGGATTTAGCGTCAAGCGATTTACTGTTTACCATCACCCAGCCACGGCCGCTATTGCTGTACTGTCCACCAAACAAATGGTAATTATGACTGTCATCTGTAGCAATGCCATACATCAAAGGCTGATTTCTGTTGAGGTAAGCAATATTGATTTGATCCCACATTTCCTCCATACCCATTCTGGTGGAATCTCCATAATTATGTACTTGAGGATGACCATTAAACACTTCGAAAAAACGTTCTCCACGAAGTGATTTCATGTCTTCTACAGTAACGGCCCAGCCAAAATTGGGATGGTTAATGTGAGGCATAATGGGTTCGCCTGTGGCTTCTCTTTGCTCCAATACCGCATCAATGTTGTTTTGCATTGTTTCGGCTACACTGTTTCCGTGCCTGGGCTGAATGAGTTCCTGAACATTAGTAGCATTCATATGCAATGGCTTTCCACCATAGCCATCGGTAATTTCTTGAGCGGTAATTATGGCAAATTTGCCAGCCTCTTCAAACAATGGTTTGTATTCAGGCTCAGTTTTCAGCTTTACACTAATGCCTGTGCTGTCTTCTTTATATTCTACCCAATCTTCTCCGAATTTCTTCAAGTAATCTTCAAAAGCTTGTTGGTAGATCATGCTTTTTGGAATCTTCTTCCACTTTTCGGTTCTGGCAATAATGTTATGTTCTGAAAGTGCAATAAACTGGTAGTCGTTGCTTTTGTACCAATCCAAAACCATTTCAGGAAATCCATCTCCATCGCTCCAATAGGTATGCGTGTGCAAATTTCCTTTTAACCAATTGGCTTCTTCTTGCTCACAACTTAGAATGCTTAGAAACAAAAATAGAGTAACGATATATCTGATTCTCATGGCTTTAGTGGCTTGATTTCTATAGAAATTTAGGCATTTATGTTTTAAGCTACCCAATTCGGGAGATCATCAAATCGTGAATTCTGTGATATCAGAAATTAGTATAAGTATTTAATTTATGATGATTTATAACTAAATAGAGTAACCTTATATTCAAAAACAAAACAATCAGTTACAAAATAAATATTGAATAATTATAAAAAGAGGTAGGGTATCCAAGCATTGATGCGTAGTACATGCAAGTAACATTGCGAAACGGTGAGTGGAGCAATGTAGAAAAATACCATTTTTATTTTAATGACCCAGCAAAAAGCTCTTTCACAGACGGTGTAAAGAGCTTTTTCATTTTTCTTCTGGAGCCATTAATAAACCAACTCTCCAAAAGTTGTGATGGGTCAATTGATGATTATATTCTGAAATTAACTTTTGGAGAGTTTCTGAAGATTATATCAACTTGGCTTGTGCCCTAATCCATCTTTCGGGCAATTCGCCATGGGTAGCATTGGTGTAGTCTTTGTAACTGCATGGCAAATAGGCTTTTTGGTTATGTTTATTGCCAAAAGTAACCAGCATCCACCATTTATCTGTCGATTTACTTTTGTAGAAAACCATTGTATCGTCAGTACCTTCTTGTGAAACTACATAACGAGTGTACTCGCTAGACTCAAATTTTCCGCTGTCTTTCCTATTGTAAAAGCCTTCCACAAAGTACCAAAGCATGGTGGCGATTACGGTAGCAGTCTTACCATGTTGGTCATCTAAGTCGGGGCTGAAGCCAGAAATACTAATGGAGCTTAATTTTTCATTCATTCCCGCATACCAACAAAGCTGGCAAGCTTCTTCGCCTGTTAAACCAAAGGGTTGGGCATCTGGGTTTGCAGGGGCATCGGCACTACGTATGGCAGTTATATCAAAAGTCATCATGTTGGCCATACGGACTAATGGTTCGGCTTCAGGAAAGTTCTCTCTTAATTGCCCTAGTCGCATGGCTTCAAAATAAAGCTTGTCTAATACGCCCAAATGATCTTGTCCCACCAAATAACTCTGATGCGCCAAATGATTATAAGAGAAAAGGTAGTTGGGGCTGTAAGTCAATATTTTGTCTAGGAAAGTAGCATTTCCCATACCTTCTGACTCAAGGTTTAAAGTAGCATCTACATTCAAGAGTGTAATTAGTTCAGGCAAAGATTCATAAGCCTGAAATTGACCGAAACTAAGGTCGTGCGACCCACCAATAACAATAGGTAGTATTTTGTGTTGAAGTAAAAACTCACAAACTTCTCTCAATCTATCGTTGGTATCTTCTAGTGTTTCTCCACTTTTTAAATTTCCTAGGTCGGCAATTCTGTAACGGCCTGCTCCTTTTTTCAACCTAAAAAAACGTTCTCTGATTTTTTCAGCACCATCGTTTTCAGGCTTGTTTTCACTCGCTCCTCTATTTTCTGTTAAACCCACAAGGGCAATATCACACTTGGTAATATCAAAATTATCGTTGCCAGAAGATTGAACAGAATGTCCTACACTGTTTGCTGGCAATTCTTCAGAAATATCTACGGGGCTAAAAAAGAGTTTAAGATTCATTCGGTTACTACCTAGTTCAGAAAAAATAAAGATAGGTGATTTTAGTCTATTCGGGAAAGTGGTGCAATGGGTTAGAGCATAAAAAAACCACTCATTGAGTGGTTTATATTTTATCTGCCTTTTTAATTAAGCAAAACTACTTCGGTTTACTAAGAATAAAGTGTTTACTGTAATTTCTGGGTAACCGATATTGTTGGCCTTTAAGGTCTAGTTTTTGGTGATCTCTATGTTTAAAGTACCGCAATCCTTAACAGAAAATGATTTGTTTTGAGATGAACCACCAATAGTATAGGTATGGCTACCTTCTGTTAAGCTTATGGTTTTTTGGCTTCCATTGCTGATGTTTCCTCTTAAAGTGCCATCAACAATTAAGGTAATAGAGTTTCCGTAACTATTGTAAAAAACTACAGTGGCCGAACCGCAAGAGGCTAAATCTTCGCAACTGGATAACGAGATACTAGCAATGAATAGAATTACTAAGACTTTGATTTTTTTCATCGAGAATTAATTTGGGTCTAAATTTTTTCTCAAGAAATAATAAACAAGAGGCTTAAGCGAATAAATGTCACCAGCTACCGAAAACTATTCACGAATAACTGGTCGTATTTCATTTAAAACTGAAGTATTCAACAAAAAAAATGGCCATCCTAAAAGAATGGCCACTGTGTATTTTTATTGCTTGGGTTTAATTAACCTCCGAAGTCATCAAATGCTACGTTTTCAGGTGGAACACCCCAGTCGTCACACATTTTAATTACTGCTGCGTTCATCATTGGAGGTCCACAGAAATAAAACTCGATATCTTCTGGAGAATCATGTTTGCTCAAGTATTGGTCAATCACCGCTTGGTGAACAAAACCTAAGAAACCATCACCTTCTTTATCGTTTACATCTTTTTTCTCTACCCAATTGTCTTCTGGCAACGGCTCGGAAAGCACCAAGTGGAACTGGAAGTTCGGGAATTCCTTTTCAATTTTCTGGAAATCATCTAGGTAGAAAAGCTCTCTTTTAGAACGTCCACCGTACCAGTACGATACCTTTCTTCCAGTTTTCAAAGTGTGGAAAAGGTGGAATAAATGAGACCTCATTGGCGCCATACCTGCACCACCACCAACATAAAGCATTTCTGCATCTGTAGGTTTAATGAAGAATTCACCGTAAGGGCCAGAAATCGTTACTTTATCACCAGGGTTTCTAGTAAATACATAAGAAGAACAAATACCAGGGTTAACATCCATCCATTTGTTATTTGCTCTGTCCCAAGGAGGAGTAGCAATACGAATGTTCAACATAATAATGTTTCCTTCTGCAGGGTGGTTGGCCATTGAGTAGGCACGGAAGATTTCTTCTTCGTTCACCATTTTCAAATCCCAAAGCTGGAACTTGTCCCAATCTCCTTTAAACTTATCTGGACCAGCCGGATCGTTTGGATGCGGCTCGATGTTGATTGTTTTGAAATCACAAACTACAGGAGGAACATCTACTTGGATATAACCACCAGCTTCAAATTCTAAGTGTTCACCTTCTGGTAACTTCACTACAAATTCTTTAATGAATGAGGCTACGTTATAGTTTGAAACCACTTCGCATTCCCATTTCTTGATACCGAAAATTTCTTCTGGTATCTGAATGCGCATGTCGCTTTTAACCTTTACTTGGCAAGAAAGACGAACGCCTTCTTTTTGCTCTGCACGGTTTAAGTGGCCAACTTCGGTTGGAAGCACATCGCCTCCTCCCTCGCTCACGGTACATTTACACATGGCGCATGTACCACCACCACCACAAGCAGATGGAAGAAAAATCTTTTTACCAGAAAGGGTGTTCAAAAGGGTACTTCCTGCGGAAGTAACAATAGGGTTCGCCTCATCACCGTTAACGATGATTTTCACGTCTCCCGACTGAACTAACTTGGACTGTGCATAAAGCAAAATCAGTACGAGCAATAAAATTACAGCCGAAAAAGCGACTACTGAAGTGATAATTACTGAAGACATTTAACAATCTCTTTTAAATCAACAATTGGATAGGCCGAAAACCGGCCTCCCGTAAGGGCTACAAATATATCCACTTAAGATTAAAATGGAGAAGGATTCAGTAAAAAAACCGCGCATTTAAAAGATACTCTCTAAACACTGATTTTTTCTCTCAGTTTTTGCCCTTTTCTCAACTCAGAAATCTCGCTTTCTAGCGCTCCAAGGTCTAATTCTTCCGAAATTTCGGTTTCGTTGTCAAACTGCACTACACTAATTTTGGAGTTATAAACCCATTTGGATTGGAGTAGTTTCGAAAGCTTGATTTTACCGATCACATAACTTCTATCAAAGCAGAAGAATTTTTCAGAAACAGTCTCAAACTCATTCAGGTCAATGTGCTCTGGTTTTTCGAAACTGGCATATACTGTTACGGCATTTTCACTGCTGAAATGAACCTTACCTTGATTGTAGTGCTTTTTGTATTCGTATTTGTAATCATAACTTAAGGCCGATATATCTGAAAGTACGGCTGCTCCAGTGGGCAAGCTTCCTGCTCCTTTACCTATAAACAACTGATCGTCACAGAATTCACCGTTTAGCGTAACCGCGTTGAACTCGTTGTTCACATTCCGGAGGTTGTGATTTTCCTTTACAAACTGAGGAAGTACACAAGCAAATACTTCATCATTTTTACGCGAAGCTTGGGCAATTAGCTTGATTCTATAGCCATGCTTTCTGGCAAACTCTAAATCGCTTGGCTGTAAATGATCGATACCTAAATTGGCAATTTTCTCTGGCGACACATTGATGCCAAACGCGTGGGTAAGCAGTATGCTCAACTTAAATTTAGGATCGAAGCCTTTCACGTCTAATGTAGGATCGCTTTCAGCAAAACCCTTTTCTTTGGCTTCTTCTAGAGCTTGAGCGTAATCTAGTCGCTCATCAAAAATCTTGGTTAGTATATAATTGGTAGAGCCATTGAAAATACCTTTGATTTCATTCAGTGGTTCATGCCCAAAATATTCTTCCAGAGTTCTGATGATCGGAATACTACCGCAAACAGCACCCTCATATAAAATCCCCTTCCCTGTTTTTTCTTGTAGGTCAATCAGGTATTCTAGGTTTTCTGCAACCATTTTTTTGTTGGCCGTAACTACCGATTTGCCATTTTTTAAAGCCGTAGTTACAATTTCAAGTGCTGCTTCCGCATTGTCGATCAACTCAACAATCACATCAATTGAAGGATCGTTTAGAATCTCCTCTTTATTATAAGTGAAAACAGATTCTGGAAGACTCCTTACTTTATGTCGGTCTTTCACGCAAATCTTTACGATTTCGCCTTCAAAATTTTTGGAGTTGTTGATGGTTTGATAAAGACCTTGCCCTACACAGCCAAAGCCAAATAGACCTATTTTAATTGCTCTCATTTTTTCAAGAATGGTTTTAGTATTTCAGATATTTTTCGAGTTTCGATTAAAAAGCCATCATGGCCATAATCAGATTGAATGATTTCAAATGTTGAATTTGGTAAGTGATCTGCTATTGTTTGTTGGTCTGTTAATGGAAACAGAATGTCACTTTCAATACCTATTATTAGAGTTTCCGTTTTTATGCTTGCCAATGCTTTCTGAACACTTCCCCTTCCGCGCCCCACATTATGAGTGTCCATGGTTTTGCCTAAGGTGTAATAACTGCGGGCATCAAACCTATTGCTCAGCTTGATACCTTGATAGCGTTGATAGCTTTCTGCCTTATAATTCTCTAGTGCTTCATTGTCATCTCTTTGACTCTGATTAAAAGTTTCTGGAGTGCGATAGGACAACAGCGCCATAGCTCTTGCGGCCTCCATTCCCTTTTTTCCTCCGTTAACCGAACTAGAGAAAAAGGAAACATCTGCTTCAATGGCCATGCGCTGTGAGGCTCGAATGGCCTTTCCCCATGGGCTGCTTTGGGCCGAAGTGGCAATTATGAATAACTTATCGAAAATTGGGTCTTCAATGGCCCATTCTAATATTTGCTGACCACCGGTAGAACCACCCATACCTAACGCAATACGTTCAATTCCTAAATAATTTTTAAGTAGAATATGGGCTTTCACCTGATCGCGAATAGTGATATTTGGGAAACTGGAAAGATATCTTTCACCTGTTTTTGGGTCGAAATCTCTAGGGCCTGTAGTACCATAACATGAGCCCAAAATATTCGCACAAACAATAAAATACTCTTCAGGATTTATCAGGTAATTATAGCCAACCAAACCAGGCCACCACTGTATTGGGTCTGTATTTGCCGTTAGGGCATGACAAACCCAAACTACATTGCTTCTGTCAGAATTAAGTGTGCCGAAAGTTTGATAGGCAATCTGAATATCATTGAGAACTTCACCAGATTCCAATCGGAATTCACCTGAATGATGATAATAGTGTAACGAATCGTTCACTTTATTAGAAGTTTGAGTAAATGGAATAGATACAATCATGACACAAGAATTATGGATTTGAAACAGCAGGGGTGGGTTCTGTAGGGTACAGAGTTATGCTGGAATCAAACAACAAATTTGGACATGAAAATTTAACCCTGACTTAGAGGGTTTGGTGTTTAGCGGACACTTGTCCACAAAGGATAAATAGGTTTGCATAACTGTCAAATTTATATTCTCCCGAAAACCACTTGGCTTTCTTTTGGGATTAGGAATTAGCACCTTTCCTCTACGGATGGTTGCTAGCGTTTCATAGAGCCTATCTCTCCACGCTTCTGTATAAATCGATTTTTGAAACTTGGCTGATGCCAGATCAAAAATTCTCGACTTGTGGGCACAAACGTACAAGCCATTTTACGAATTTCAAAATAGATGAAGAAAAAAATGAATTGTTAATTCAGTTTTTAGCTACGGATAATCTCTTTTGAATAGACATGATTTAGTTACTGAAAGTAAGAATAAGAGAGATTTGTGAGACAGGGGTTTAAATGTTTTGAGCTAGTATTGAGTAGATGAAATTTATTTATAACTTAATTTTTAGTTTAGTGCGTTGAGTGTCAAACTGACTTTTTGATGATCATTCTATTTTCATATTATGAGGTGTATCTTTCTATTCGTGATTATTCTTTTTTCTTGTTCTGGTAAGAGGGATAAATCGGTTCTTGTTCCGATTAATTTGACTTCTGAGACGCTACCTTTTCGGGTTGGGATTGGTAGGGTTGAGCATATTCTCTATCAAAACGATAACTTGATAATCACCAAAGGCAATCCTGATGAGCAAATTGTAATTTTTAATTTATCTGAAGGCAGTAGAAAAATAGAAGGAGTAAAAGGGTCTGGGCCAGGAGAAATCATGAATCCTTGGAGTTTGCAAAAAGGAAAGTCTGCCGATGATTTTTGGGTGGGCAGTATTGGTCAGAAATTACTTTCTCAATTTAGTATTCAGGATGAAAACCCTTTGGCAAAAAGACAGATAAAGCTCGTGGGAGATGCTATTGGGGTATTAGAGCCTCTGTTTCTAAAAGAAGATTTATACATTGGTACTAACCTCGATGGAAAATCGATTTTCACTTTTTTTAATGAAAAGGGTGATGTGAAAAATAGAATCGGAGATTGGGCTGAAAAGAAGGACTTTGGAGAGTACCCTAATCATGTGATATCCTCAGTTTATGAAGGTAGGTTGAGAACAAATTCATCTGGCACGAAGGTTTCTTATGTCTGTATTGCCTTGGATAGATTTATGATTTTGGATGTTGAGCGTGAAGAAGTTCGAGAGTTTATCGGGCCATTTGATATCAAACCAGATTTTAAAGTAGTTCCAGATCGAGGTGTTTCAGTTTTTGCCCCAAGCCCAGACACGAAGTTTGGCTTTATAGACAGCTACCTTTCAGATGACAAACTTTACCTTTTATACTCAGGGCTTTCCGCAAAGGAAATTACACAAACTGGAAAAATGGCAAACCAAATCCTAGTGTATAGTTTCAAAGGTGAATTACTAGACTATTATGAACTGGATGAATCTTTAAAATCCTTTACAGTTGATGAAGAAAACGGAGTAATATACGGCCTAACCAGCTTTGTAAATGACAATGTCAAAATCGTAAAATTTCACCTATAGTTATTTCTTCTTTGGAAGGTAGAATTCATGAAGCTCGTAGGTCACTCCATCGAAGGCTAGTATTTTGTCTCTTACGATAGTAAATGACATATACCAAGTGTCATCTTTACCATTATTGAGCTCAATTATTCTTGAAAGTGAAATATTAGAGTCTGATATTGTGAAGTTAAAAATGTGATTTAGAGTGGATTTAGCTTTGGTTTTATTGTAGCCAATAGTAAGAATGTAAAGTTCATTGCCAGATAAAGTGGCGTCTGACATGAAAGTAGCTGTGCCACGCATTTTGGTCTCGCTCCTCTCTCTTTCCTTTGCTTGCTCAATGTAATTTTCAAAATATTCAGGATAATAGAGTTCCTCGGTTTTGTTTCCTTCTGAATCAAATCTTTCGATTACAGGCTCATTTTCACTTACAGCTATAATTTGGTTCTTAAACGGAAATAAGAAAAAGACTCTAGGTCTATCATGATTGATAGTAGTGAGTCGTCTGTTTTGATAACCGAAATAGTGGATTGAATCTTTGCTCGTTAAGCTGTAGGAAAAAAGTGGCGGGGTAGATTTATCATATTTACTTCCGTACAGTTTATTATCTTTAATGAAGAATCCTCCGTTGTTAGGAATCTCTCTGCCAAATTGGTGACTAATTGTCCCATCTAAATTGAAGACCTTGATTTTCTGGTGACCTTCATCCAATATGAGCAATTGATTATTGTGAATTTGAGAGGCTTTTGGATATTGCAACTCGGCTGGCCCGTCACCTTTCTGTCCGAAAATTTGCTTTAATTGATAATCTTCATCTAACTCTAAAACTCTACCATTTTTTACTTCAGTTAGAAAAAGACTTCCGTTGTTATAATGAATGTCTAAGGTTTGATCAACGAAAGTTGAATCATTAAACTCATTAACTCTCTTTTGAATCTCGATGGATATTTCAGGAATAGGGGCTTTTGAGTTTTTGTTATGGCAACTAAATAAGACCAACAGTAAAAATAAGTAGGATAGATTTTTCATAAAAATGGCATGAAGTATAGTTTACTGAGTTTGGTCTAATATGGTTGTGAACTAGTCTCCTACACTGGGAAGAAGAAGTTCAAAGGGGCTTGTTTAAACCCGAAATAGTGAGAAAAAAGTTTCGTGTCTTCTTTCTCCCAATCCAGTATATTGCGGCCTATGTTATCCATTTCGCACGAAGTTTTTTATGCTGTAGCCAGCCACCTCAGCTTTTCTAAAGCTGCTGAAATTCTTTGTATTTCGCAGCCAGCCGTAAGTAAACAGATAAAAAAGCTCGAAGGAGAAATGGAGGTGCCTCTTTTTCAGCGCAAGGGCAATGCTGTTTTTTTAACCCCCCAAGGTGAAAAAATGCTACTTTATTTAAGAGAAGCTAAGCACGTCCAGAAGCGCATGGAGTCGGATATGGACATTATTAAAAGTCAGCTAACAGCTAAAGGCGAACTTAGGATAGGTGCCAGTACTACGCTTTCATTATATGTGTTGCCCAAGGTGCTTTCTTCGTTCCGAAAAAAATGGCCTTTGGTGAAAATCACTTTGGTCAATCGAAACACGGAAAACATTCTTAAAGCCCTTGCCAATGAAGAAATTGATTTGGCAGTGGTAGAAGATAAGCATGAAGCAAGCGGGCTTCATTACGACTTCTTTATGGCGGATAAAATCATTCCAATTTGTTCTACTCATAGCCCTTATGCTGGGCGTGAAATTTCAATAAAGGAACTTAGGGAAATTCCTTTGGCCTTGCGCGAAGTGGGTTCAGGAACACTTTCGGCCTTGGCGCGAAAAATGGCACAGTCCAATATTAAAATGAGTGACTTGAACATCACTGTGCGTTTGGGCGGAACTGAGGTACTTAAGAACTTCTTAATAGAAGATACAGCCGTAGGCTTTCTTTCGCCATTGGCAGTAAAGCGCGAAGTAGCATTGGGTTTACTGACACAAGTAAATATTTCTGATTTAGCCATAGAACGAAGCTTTAACTTTGTTACCCGAACAGGTGAAACCATGCCTGATGTGGTCAAAGCATTAATTAAAGAAGCCAAATTAATATATAACCAAAAGTTATAATAGGTTACTTTTATTCATTTGATTGGTTATGATTCATGACGCACTTTTGCATTATGAATTTCACCAAAACACAAACTTCGCTCGCTACTCATTTAGAATGTTCTAAGTGCAGTAAATCTTATAATCTTCACGAGGTACAAAGCTTTGCTACTTGTTGCAATAAACCCTTAGTGGTGCAATATGAGCCCACATCGTTATTTCAAACTTCTGAAATAAAAAATCGCGCCTCTAATATGTGGCGCTATCGCGAAATGCTGCCTGTTTTGGATGATGCTAACATTGTATCGCTTGGCGAAGGCATGACACCCATATTGTCGCTCAGGCGATTGGCCACTCAATTGGGGTTAAGTGACCTTCAAATGAAAGATGAATCACTCAATCCAACTGGGTCTTTCAAGGCACGAGGCTTAAGCATGGCCGTTTCAAAAGCAAAAGAGTTTGGAGTAACGCATTGTGTAGTACCTACTGCTGGAAATGCTGGAGGAGCAATGGCTGCCTATTGCGCTTCGGCTGGTATAAAAGCCACGGTAATTATGCCAAGCCATACGCCAAAAATATTTCAAGAAGAGTGTCAGTATTACGGAGCAGAATTGATTTTGGTAAAAGGCCTGATTAATCAATGTGGAGCGTTGGCCGCTAAAATTGAACAAGAGCAAGGTGCCTATAATATTTCTACCCTAAAAGAACCCTATCGCTTAGAAGGAAAGAAAACGATGGGCTATGAAATTGCCGAACAAATGAATTGGCAATTACCCGATGTAATTCTGTATCCAACGGGCGGAGGTACGGGTTTGCTTGGAATATGGAAAGCTCTCCATGAAATGATTGATTTGGGCTGGCTAAGTGCTGACACGAAACTACCAAGAATGATTGTGGTGCAGGCAGCCAATTGTTCCCCTGTGGTCGATTCTTTGAATGGAGTTACCAAAGATATTTCTGAGTACACAGAGTCTTTGGCGAATGGTTTGGCTGTGCCAGTGGCCTTTGGTCAAGATATGATTCATCGTGTAGTGAAGGAGTCGGGCGGCACATCCGTTACCGTTTCCGAGCAAGAAATGATCGATGGTGTGAAGGAAATGGCGAAACAAGAAGGGGTACTTGTAGCCCCTGAGGGTGCGGCTTTATGGAAGGCAATTCCAAAACTCATTGCCTCAAAGGAAATTTCACATTCAGAGAAGCTACTAATGGTGAATACGGGAAGTGGCTATAAGTATTTAGAAAACTTGAATTAAGAACCCCTTTAAACCCAACGCCATGTTAATTTTTAAAAGAAGCCTTTTTTTAGGCCTGGCTGCGCTATGTCTTTTACCTGTTGTCAATGCTCCAATTGCTTTGATAATGGGGCTTGCTTTCGGAAGTATCATTGGTAACATAGGTTTTAATCAAATACCAAAAATTACTAAATGGTTGCTTCAAACTGCGGTTGTGGTTTTGGGCTTTTGTATTGCTGTAGATAAAGCCTTGTCGGCAGGATCGGAAGGCTTTACACTGACAGCACTTTCTGTATTTGCTGTGCTAGGGCTGGGCTTCTTCCTTACCAAGCGGTTTCATTTAGATAAGAAAATGTCTTTTCTTATATCTTCTGGAACTGCGATTTGCGGAGGAAGTGCTATCGCTTCCATGGCACCAGTAATCAATGCGTCTACTAGAGAAATCTCATCGGCCTTGGCGGTGGTTTTTTTGTTAAACGCCTTGGCTGTTTTTATTTTTCCTAGCCTCGGAAATTTCCTTCATATGACACAGCATCAATTCGGTTTATGGTGTGCTATTGCCATTCACGATACCAGTTCAGTAGTGGGGGCAGCTTCGGTTTATGGTAAAGAAGCACTTGAGTTAGCCACTACAGCTAAATTGGTCAGGGTGTTGTGGATTATCCCATTAATGCTCGGAATGGCCGTTTTCACCAAAGATAAAAAGCAATTCAAATTCCCGTGGTTCGTACTTCTCTTTATACTTGCCATGGTTGTTTCGGCCGTTTTTCCGCTACCAAAAGCACTGTCATCAAGTATGTTCACTTTTTCTAAGTCACTAATGTCACTCGTACTATTTTTAATGGGAGCCAGTTTAACGCTCAAAGAATTTAAAGTGGTAGGCTATAAACCTTTGGTGTACGGAATTGCCCTATGGGTATTTGTAGGTGTAGCTTCAGCTGCTTTGATCTTGGCTTTTTATTGAATTGGAGAGAGTGAACCGCAAAGAACGGAAAGGCGCGCAAAGTGTGATTCGGTTAGTTGAATGTGTTTCACCGTGAAATAAGTTGACACAACACTCCGCTAACCTCTTAATAGAGGGGAATGGTTTGGCGATAAGCGTGAGCCCGTTCATTTATTAGGCTGATAAACCCAAAACTAATGTCTAATCCAGTTGTGTGCACGCTGCTTTTCATCCTGAGGGACGAAGGATCTAAAAGCAGAATCATGAATGTATCGTCCTGAAATAGGTTGACACAACACTCCCCTAACCCCTCTTAATAGAGGGGAATGGTTTGGCGGAAATTTGATTTTCATTTCTCCGAAACGCGGAAGAATTATGTAGCAAGAAAAATCATTCACCTTCTCAGTATTCCCTCCTTGAGGAGGGTAGGGTGGTGATTTACCCTAGGATTTAGGTGGCAGTTTCGTTTCAATCAATCATTTGAAGCTAAGTTAGCGTGAGCCTGTTCATTTATTAGACTGATAAACCCAAAACTAATGTCTAATCCAGTTGTATGCACGCTGCTTTTCATCCTGAGGCACGAAGGATCTAGAAACAGAATCGTTAAGTGGGAAGTTTAGATCCTTCCCCGAAGTCTCGGGGTCAGGAAAAGAAAAGAGATTAAATTAAAGTACCTCAAAAAGCCGTTTCCAAGTGCCTTTGATGCGGTTGTATTTGATTGTGCTGGGAAGCGCCTTCCACCAATATTTATTCATTTCAACTGCAAAACTGGGCTGCATATAACAGTTGATCGCGCAACCTTCGCAGGCGTTATATCGGCCTTCCATGGCAATGGCAGCTTGCACTTTTTCTGATTGATAAAGGTTGAACAAATCGTTTTCAATCGGGATGGTTTCTATGCCCAAATGATAACAGGGCATTACCAATTCGTTTTGCGGAGAAATCACAATGGTGGTACTGCCAGCTTTGCAAACTGGCTTGTCGATGTGATTTCCGCCATCGCGTCTTAATTGGATAAAGCCTTCGTTCAGGTATACATTTTTGCGTTTGGCCCACTTATCTAGAAGGTCTAAGGTTGAAGAGGAAAGCGAAGGCCCCGTTTCAACTTCGTTATATTCAAAAACTGGGTTGAGAATGAGAACAAGGTCATTTGGAAGCGTAATCTGTTGATAGACCTTTTCGATTTCATGAATGTTTTCTTCAAACACCGTCATCAAAATATCGGGTCTTTCTCCTAAATTTTTGGCCAACTGAATTGACTCCATTACGGTATCGAAACAGGCTACACCACGGGCGGTATCATGCTTTTCTTTATTGGCATAATCGAGCGAGAAATGGAGCATATCTACCAAACCTTTGAGCGATTCAGCTCGCTTAGGGTAGAGCAAACCATTGGTGGTTACCGTAGTAATGAGGCCGAAGGACTTTGCCAGTTTTAGAAGCTCAGGCAGTTCACGATGGAGTAGCGGTTCGCCTCCCGTAAAATCGACTACCTTAACGCCTAGCTTTTTGAGGTCGCTAAAATTTCGTTCGGCATCTTTGAGGGTAATGTATGGCGAGGGCTTCTCCCAAATGTCGCAAAAGCTACAGGTTGCGTTGCAACGATAAGTGACGTAGTAATTGCAAAGTATGGGATGCTTAATAAGTCTCATAAGATACTTCAGACTGTTAAGCTAGTTGCTCTTAATTCCTAAATCAAGACAAAGTATAGAAGATAGAAATAAAAAATGGCTGAAGTACGAAGTACAATCAACCACCTTTTTTCTATTCTTTGGAAGAGTTAAACTCAAATTTCAAGGACTAATTATTGTTCAGCATGCTCAATAACGTAGTCAATTGTTTTTTCAAATCCCTACGGTCAACAAGGAAATCTAAGAAGCCATGGTCAAGTACAAATTCAGCACTTTGGAAGCCTTTTGGTAAATCCTTACCTACCGTATCGCGGATAATTCGTGGGCCAGCAAATCCGATTAATGAACCTGGTTCTGCAATATTAAAGTCACCCAACATGGCGTAAGAAGCACTTACTCCACCCGTAGTAGGATCGGTCAATAACGAAATGTAAGGAATGCCTGCCTCAGAAAGTCGGGCAAGTTTGGCAGATGTTTTAGCCATCTGCATCAATGAATAACCAGCTTCCATCATTCGTGCACCACCCGATTTCGAAATCATCAAGAAAGGCATTTTGTTGGCCAAGGCGAAGTCGATTGCTCGTGCAATTTTTTCCCCTACAACAGACCCCATAGAGCCGCCAATAAAAGCAAAGTCCATGCATGAAACCACAATGTCAATCCCGTTCATTTTGCCATGAGCCGAACGAACGGCATCAGTCAATTGGGTTTTTGATTGAGTTTCTACAATCCTTTTTGGATAAGGCTTGCTGTCGACAAACTTAAGCGGATCGCCAGAAGTCAATTTGGCGTCCATTTCAGTAAATTTATTATTATCGAAAATTATTTCGAAGTATTCTTTAGAACCGATGCGCACATGGAAGCCATCTTCTGGACTTACATAAGCATTGTTTTTAAGCTCGCGGGTATGAACAATCTTCCCATTAGGAGTTTTGAACCATAAACCGTCTGGTGCATCTTTCTTCTGTTCTGTAGGGGTAGTAATCCCTTTAACCTTTCTCTCAAACCAAGACATATGCGTACTTATTAAGCTTGAACTTTATAAACAAATAGGGGACAAAAATAGGTCAAAACTGTGGGAGGCCAAAGACTAATCGTGAGAACCTATAATAAAAACCTGTGGGTACCGAATGAAAAGCAAAAAAGTGATTGGTTTTTTATTCATTTATCTTTTCCTTCGTATCGCGGAATGAACGTTCATTCCGCACGACAAATGTTTGAGAATAAGCTTGATAAACGTTCCTTAATTTTAGGCACTACTCTAGATTTGATTTCAGAGCAGGGCTTTCATGGTACGCCTATATCCATTATTGCACAGCGTGCTGGGGTAGGCGCAGGTACGATATACCGGTACTTTCAAAATAAGGAGGAGTTAATAAATGAGCTTTTCAAGGAGATAAAAAGAGATATTATTCGGGCTATGCTCAATAATTATAGTGATGAAGGTGACTTTAAAGAGCGCTTCATGCACCTCTGGAAAAACATGGTGCACTACTTTATGAAGCACCCTAAGGAATTTAATTTCATTGAGCAGCACAGGTACGCACCCTATATGAGCAACCTCACTAGAGAAGAATCCTTTATGATTCTTTCACCCGTGATGATGTTCTTTATTGAATCAAAGCGTGCAAAGGCAATGAAGGATTTACCCTTGTACACCATTATTGCGCTATTGTATGGGCCAATCGTTTCTTTGCTCAAACAACATATTGATAATAATCAAAATCTTTCAGACGACAGGATAGATCAGGCTGCTGAAGCCTGTTGGGATGCCGTGAAGCACAATTAACAAAAGTGAATTATGAGCAATTGCAAAGTAATTATTAACGGAGTGGGGAGCTGTATTCCCGAAAGAATAATAAAGAATGAAGATTTTCTGAATGCTGAATTCTATCAGGAAAACGGAGAGAAATTTACGGCAGATAATGCTGAAATCATTCGAAAGTTTGAAGGTATTACAGGAATCAAGGCCAGACGCTATGCCAATGACGATCAAAAGGCATCTGACTTGGCAACAATTGCCGCTAAAAACGCATTAGCCGATAGTACTATAGATGCGGAAGAGCTTGACTACATAATTGTCGCTCACAATTTTGGAGATATGGAAGTGGGTACGCAGCGCACGGACATGATGCCGAGTTTGGCTTCACGTGTAAAGCATAACCTCAATATTCAGAACCCAGCTACTTCATGTTACGATGTGATTTTCGGGTGTCCCGGTTGGTTGCAATCAAGTATCCAAGCCTATCAAATGATTATGATGGGTGATGCCAAGAACGTTTTGGTGGTGGGTACGGAAACCATTAGTCGTATTGTGGATGTGCACGATCGTGATTCTATGATCTTCTCTGATGGAGCAGGTGCCACTATTTTCCAAGGAGTATCAGCTGATACTAATGGAGGTGTACTTTCGCAGAGTTCCAGAACAGATGCTACGGTTGAATTGAGTTACCTAGAAATGGGGGCTTCTTTTCACCCAGAAAAGCAAAACGGCAAACGCTTTATTAAAATGAAAGGCCGTAAGATTTACGAGTATGCACTAGTGAATGTAGCCGAAGCCATCAAAACGGCAATGGACAAAGCGGGGGTGGAGCTAAAGGATGTTGATAAAATTTTGATCCACCAAGCCAATGAAAAAATGGATGAAGCCATTTTGAAGAAGCTTTTCAAAATCTGTGAACAAGAAAAACCTATGGCGGAGTTTATGCCTATGACCATCCAAGATTTGGGAAATAGTTCTGTTGCCACAATTCCTACAATGTTGGATTTAATTCAACGGAATAAGCTAGAAGGGCATAAAATCAGCTCTGGAGACATTCTGGTTTTTGCCTCGGTGGGCGCAGGAATGCACATTAACGCAATGGTTTATAAAGTGCCCTAGACTTCTATTGTCATAAGAAATTACTTAAATGGGTTCAACAATGAACCCATTTTTTATTCAAAAAAGAATGCCTTAGACTTGTAGTCCAATTTTTTGCTATGCTCGGCATTCTAATTATTCTTCTTGTATCCTGGTTAATGCTCCTTCTTTTCGAAAAGAAGAGTCTGTTGGCACTTGGTTTTACTCCGTTTGGCTTGCGATTAAAGCAGTTCGGGTTGGGCTTTTTGGTTTCAGCTGTTATTTGCACCATGGTCGCCCTTGCACTCGCTCGTTTAAAATCGGAAACTTGGCTTCTAAGTGACCAATTTAGTTTTACCCTATTACTTGATTCAGCTTGGTACGATCTCAAATCCGTATTTACCGAAGAACTGATTTATCGAGGCGCTCTACTTTACATCCTTATTAAAAAACTAGGCAGCAAGACAGGGGTATTGATTTCTGCCATTGCTTTTGGCGTCTATCATTGGTTTTCATTCGGGGCATTTGGGAATGTGGTACCCATGATTTACATATTTCTACTGACAGGCTTAATGGGTTTGGTTTGGGCATATGCTTTTGCCAAAACTAAAAGTATCATGCTTCCTTTTGGCCTTCACCTTGGCTGGAATGTGATCAACAACGGACTGTTTTCTAAAGGCCCTTTGGGTGAAATCGCCTTAGTGGCGACTGGCGGAATTGAACCAGAAGGAGCAATCATGATTTTGGGCCTGGTGATTTCTGTATTTGTGCCGCCTTTGGTTACTTGGTTGTTTATTAAATATGCGGTAAAGGAATAGTTTGAATTTCGAGTCATTATAGTTTCAGCGAGACGTTAAGACTAGCGAAAATTGCTATAAGCACTTATTCCTCTAACCACTCCACATAAAACTTCCTTATAGCGACCAATATACTAGTGCTATAAGGAAGTTTTTATAAATTACATGAGATATAAACAACACAAATGTGGCGTATATATAGCGTTGTGGCAACCTTAACAGACGACCAACAATATGGAAGAAAAACGACCAATTGACAGAAAGAGAGAATCGGGCGGACACACAGACATAGGTTCTGAAGAAGATGGAGCTATTATTGAAATGAAAAATATTGGCGGACGACTTTTAGTTATCAAAGAAAGGTCAATCTATGAAATGGTAATGGCTGATACAATTGACCCCGAAAGAACCAATGTAAATCTTCCAACAACAATTCATAAACTTATCATAGACAAGGGAACAGAATCAGAAACTGTTTCAAGGACACTTTTGTCAGCAATGACTTTATTTAGACCGGAATATATTTCAAATACTGTTGACTGCCCCAAATTAATAGGTTTGACAATAGATTTGCTTTCTGAAATTTCAATACTTGAAAAGGAAATTAAAGAATATCAGTTTGCCGAAAAAACTGCTGCTGACGAATACGAAGAAAGAAGAAACCAAAAAGTTTCTTATAAACTTCCATCTGTTGTTAGCCTTGAATCAAAATGCAAAACCATATTTCAGAAAGCAGACCACATTGAACAAACTCTTATGGAAATAATAGTTAAGTTCTACCCTAATCTTGGTTTGACAAAGCAATCTCATTTTCCAAATTTCCACGAAAAATTGCAAGAAAAGTATGGAGAAGCCGACCCCTTTGTAGAGTTCATTAAAAAGACAGTTTACTTTATGCAAGTTATCCGAGAGTTACGAAATGGATTCGATCATAGACTTGAACATACAAAGGTTTTTGACTTTGAGTTGCAGACAGATGGAAACATTATTTCACCTACAATTCTATTGAACCACAAAAAAGTAAAATTAGAAAGAACTTCATTAAGCGATTTTTTAGAAATAACAACTAAGAATATGCTTAACATCATTGAATTGACATTTGCTTATTTAGCGGGCAAAAATGTTAGGACGGGTGGGATGCCATATCAGGTAAGGCAAATACCTGACGAAAAAAGGCGCAATAAATTTGTAAAATTTAGCTTTTGGACTCCAATTGGCGAAGAAGGTTTTTACAACCAATAAATATTTAACCACAATGAATAGTATGCAAACAGCAATAGATTTTTGGAACTGGTATTCAGAACTTTTCTCCGACCCAGACAAAAAAGTAAGAATTGCAGCGTAGACTGCAACCATTACAACATTGAGTTTATTATTACTTGTTGTAAAATCAATTAAAAGAAAGTTTGCGAAAGTGAAGGTTGAAACGGTAATTAGTTATCAGAATGTTAGTTCCGTATTAGGGACAGCACCACCACTATTAATTACAGTAACAAACTTAACAGGTTCATCCATTTTCCTAAACAATCCGTCCATCAAGACAAGTAAGGAAATTAATGGTGATGACACCTTTGTAGTTCCGAAATCATCAGGGACATTTCCAAGAAAATTGGAAAATGGATGAACAGTTCAAACAAGATTACGACATTTTATCATTAATAAATCAAATATTATTTAACTTAAGTGATTCTGATAAATTAGGTAATTTAAAATTACGAGAACATCAGACAAAACTTATAGCTCCAATAAATTTAGTAAGAGCCACATCATCGGACATATGAATGTGTCAAGGCAAATCTAATGAAAACGAACAGAGAAATAAAGGCAGCCACTAACAGCACCTACCCAAAAGGCGGGATTTCGTGCTTCGCAGATCGTTTTTTCAAGCTGAAAGTTCAGTTCTCTGAATGAAGTTTAGTGCTATAAATCCCGCCCTACGGGTAGCTGCAAACCGTTGTGCGTCATTAAAGAATTATATGAATATGAAAACAGTTAAACAATTATCTATTATAACATTAGTTTCACTTATGATTAGCTCATGTGCTACGACAGCTAATTATTCCGAAATAGTAAAGTCATGGGAAGGGTCTGATATTAATGGACTTATTACTTCTTGGGGGCCTCCAAGTGATGTCTACACTATGCCAAATGAGAATAAAATGTACACATGGCTTTATACAAATAACTCCTTGGTTACTACGAACTACAATCAATGGTTAAATCGTCTTGAAACAAGACAAGTCCAGTATTGGTGTAAAACAACTTTTACAGCAAATCAAAATGATATAATAGTGAATTGGAGATGGGAAGGAAATGCATGTAAGTCGGTAAAGAAATGAATATCAAACGCACAACAACACCTATAATCAAGCGGGCTGATAGTGATAAAATGAAACATAAAACTATTAACAAATGCAGTCACGGCCGACAGGAAAGTGCCTTGAAATCCGGCTCTACGCATAGCCTCGACCGCTCCCACTAGTCGTAGCGTCTCGCTGCGACCCAATATAACCCTAGTATAAAAAGCTTATTTCAATAATACCTTTTTGGTCTTCATAATCCCTAGCATTGCTAAATACCCAATCGGCTGGTTGGTCTACAAAGCCCGCTTCAACTGGATTGTTGTGCACATAGTTAAGGCGTTGAATCATAATTTCTTTGTTAGAAAGTTCGATAGGGTGATTATGCTGTTGCCAAAACTGAAAATCCCCCACTGGTCGTAGCGTCTCGCTGCGACCTCATGTCATTTAGTATAAAAAGCTTATTTCAATAATGCCTTTTTGGTCTTCATAATCCCTAGCGCTGCTAAAAACCCAATCGGCTGGTTGGTCTACAAAACCTGCATCAACAGGATTATTATGAATGTAGTCAAGGCGTTGAAGCATTATTTCTTTCGTGGAAAGTTCGATAGGGTGGTTGTGCTGTTGCCAAAACTGAAAATCTTTGTTGTTTGATTTCTTCTCACCTGCTCGCTTCATCATCCACAGCATCCATTCCTTTCTGCTCTCTTGTGGGTTGTTCTCCATATATTTTCTAATATGTCTAGAAGTATAACTCTTCAAGTCTCGGATGATGTCTTCCAATTTAGAGGTTTCATCTGTGCCTAATATTAAATGAACATGACTTGTCATAATGCACCACGCGCCTACCAAAAGGCCCTTTTCTTTCTGGCAATATTTGATAGAATCAATCAAGATATTCCGATACTCCTGCCTAATGAAAACATCTAACCAATAGACCACAGTAAATGTCACGAAGTAAAACTGCTCTTGACTACGAATGGCATACTTTCTTCCCATAACTCAAGATAGTACTAATCAATTAATTTGTGTGGCGTATATTGTATTATTTGAAAGTATAACTTGGTCAATCATGATTGTGTAATGATGAAAAGTCTTAGCGAGACGCTAAGACTAGTTATGCAGTCTACCTCGCTAGTCGCAGCGTCTCGCTGCGACCTAAAAAATAAGCACAAAAAAAGAGGTGGATTAATCCACCTCTTCGTAATCTACATATTCTCCTCCTCTGAAATTATCAGAGGATTTTTCTTTCGTATTCTTAGGCGCGTAGTCAACATTGATTTTCCCTTCTGGACGATGTTGTTGCGTATACTGTTGGCGAGCGCCAGCCGTTCTTTGTTGGCCTGTTAGGCCTGCTACAAAGAAGCGGAGCACACTGCGGATAATCCAGCCAATTAGAATTACAAAGAATAAAAATTTTAAAAACATATCTTTTTACCTGCTTAGGTACAAATTCCTTTTAGAGTAGATGTCCAAGAAATAATCATCCATCAGATCATCTATAAAGTAAATTGCCTCTCCAGTAGATTTCATCTCTGGCCCAAGTTCCTTGTTTACGTTCGGGAATTTATGGAATGAGAAAACCGGTTCTTTAATGGCGTAGCCTTTCTTAACTGGCTTGAAATCAAAGTCTTTGATCTTTTTCTCACCCAACATTACCATTGTAGCGTACTTTACATATGGCTCTTGGTAGGCTTTACCTATAAACGGAACGGTTCTCGATGCTCTTGGGTTCGCTTCAATGATATAAACTTTATCATTTTTTATGGCGAACTGAATATTGATCAGTCCCACAGTGTTTAGCGCAAGCGCAATTTTCTTGGTGTGCGCTTCAATTTGTCTGATGATAAAATCACCAAGACTGTAAGGAGGTAGCACCGCATATGAGTCACCAGAGTGAATTCCAGCAGGCTCAATGTGCTCCATAATTCCTATGATATACACATCTTCTCCATCGCAAATGGCATCGGCTTCTGCTTCAATCGCATTTTCTAAGAAGTGATCTAGTAAAACACGGTTACCAGGAATGTCTTTAAGAATGTTTACAACGTGCTCTTCAAGCTCTTGCTCATTGATCACAATCTTCATACTCTGGCCTCCTAACACGTATGAAGGACGTACCAACAGTGGGAAGCCTAATTCTTTAGAAAGCTCCAACGCTTCATCAGCATCTTCAATTACCCCAAACTTAGGGTAAGGGATGTTGTTTTCTGCCAATAGCTCTGAAAAACGACCTCGGTCTTCGGCCAAGTCGAGTGCATCGTAACTTGTGCCAATGATTTTAATTCCGTAACGATCTAGTTTTTCAGCCAATTTTAAGGCCGTTTGCCCGCCCAATTGAACAATTACGCCTTCTGGTTTTTCATGAAGAATAATGTCGTAAATGTGTTCCCAGAAAACAGGCTCGAAGTAAAGTTTATCTGCTACATCAAAATCTGTAGAAACCGTTTCAGGGTTACAGTTGATCATGATGGTTTCGTAACCACATTCTTTGGCAGCCAATAAACCGTGAACGCAAGAGTAATCAAACTCAATTCCTTGTCCGATACGATTTGGTCCCGAACCTAGAATAATCACTTTTTTATTATCGCTGCTAATCGATTCATTTTCTTCATCGAAAGAGGAGTAATAATATGGAGTTTGAGCTTCAAATTCTGCTGCACAGGTATCCACGAGTTTGTACACTCGCTTAATGCCCATTTCGTGTCTTTTAGTGAAAACCTCACTTTCAAGACATTTAATCAAATGTGCAATTTGTCTATCTGCATAACCTTTCTCTTTGGCCATTCTTAGAAGGCTTTCAGGTAAGGTTTGTAGGTTATGCTTTTCAATTTCATCTTCCAACTGGATCATTTCTTCAATTTGCTGAAGGAACCACTTGTCGATTTTAGTTTTCTTTTGAATGGTTTTTAACGGAATTCCAAGCTTGAAAGCGTCATAGATATGGAAAAGTCTGTTCCAACTTGGGTTTTCTAAGCTGTAAAGCAAGGCTGCTTGGTCTTTCAACTCCTTACCATCTGCCCCTAATCCGTTACGTTTGATTTCTAAAGATTGACATGCCTTCTGAAGCGCTTCTTGGAAGTTTCGGCCAATTCCCATGGCCTCACCTACCGACTTCATTTGCAAGCCTAGCTTTCTGTCAGAACCTTTGAATTTATCAAAATTCCAACGTGGTATTTTTACGATTACATAATCCAATGCAGGCTCAAAGAAGGCCGATGTGGTTTTTGTAATTTGGTTTTTCAATTCATCTAAGTTGTAACCAATAGCCAACTTAGCGGCAATTTTTGCAATTGGATAACCAGTAGCTTTCGATGCCAAAGCCGAAGATCTTGATACACGAGGGTTGATTTCAATACCAATGATGGTGTCGTCTTCTGGGCTAACTGAGAACTGTACGTTACAACCTCCAGCAAACTGCCCAATGGCATTCATCATTTTGATGGCCAAGTCGCGCATTTCTTGGTAAGTCGTATCAGGCAATGTCATGGCAGGTGCCACAGTGATTGAATCGCCAGTATGCACACCCATCGGATCAAAGTTCTCGATAGAACAGATAATGATGACGTTACCGATATTGTCTCTTAGTAGTTCAAGCTCGTATTCTTTCCAACCCAAAATACTTTGCTCTACCAATACTTCGTGAATTGGGGAAGCATTTAAACCGTGGGTTAAAGCTTGGTCAAATTCTTCTTGAGTGTTTACAAAACCTCCACCGTATCCGCCAAGGGTATACGAAGGGCGTATTACGAGAGGGAAGCCAATTTCTTGTGCGATTTCTTTTCCTTTTAAGAAAGAAGTCGCTGTTTCTCCTTTACAAACATTGACATTAATTTCTTCCATCTTCAACCTGAATTTCTCGCGGTCTTCGGTGGTTTCAATGGCATTAATGTCTACACCAATAATTCTCACATCATACTTTTTCCAAATTCCAGCTTTGTCGCAATCAATTGCAAGGTTAAGAGCTGTTTGCCCTCCCATGGTTGGCAAAACGGCATCAATTTGATGCTTCTCCAGAATTTCAATGATCGACCTTTTTGTCAAAGGCTTTAGATAAACGTTATCGGCCGTAACCGGGTCGGTCATGATGGTAGCTGGGTTGGAGTTAATGAGGGTTACCTCGATTCCTTCTTCCCTTAATGATTTTGAGGCTTGAGTACCAGAATAATCAAATTCACAAGCTTGTCCGATAATGATTGGTCCACTTCCGATGATGAGGACAGATTTTATGCTGTTGTCTTTAGGCATTTGTAAGAGGTACGTGCGGTTTTACTAGGGTGTAAATTGGCACAAAGTTATGGCGAAAAGCTTATAATCAAAACCAAGAGAGGCCTTATTCTCATAATTGGCATTTGTGGCTGATTTTATGGAAGTTTTGGCCACGACTGAAAGAAAAAAAGTTTAAATTCAGAACAATATTCTAGACAAACTGACAACACCATGAAAAAAATAAAATCAATTTTAACACTTGCTTTAGGTTTAGCGATTGCAGTCTTTATTGTGGGCTGCGCAGCTGGTAAGTCTGCCTCTTCTGAAACAGCCAAGGTAGAGAAGAAAGCCAAAGAGAAGGCTTATGATCCTCGTGGGGTTTGGAATTATAGTGTACAAACCCCTGATACGGATAGCTATGGTATTATGCGAATTACAGGAGACAACGGGCTTTATGCCGCTGTAATGGAAACAGATCAATTTGGTACACTCAATGTAACCGGGTTTACTGTTGTTGGAAATGCTTTTTCTGGCTCAATCGAAGTAATGGGAACTACAGCGAATATTGAAGGTTCGTTTGATGGAGATAGTATGGCCGGATATGTGAATATGGGGGCTGATTCATTTCCCGTTCAAGGCACTAGAAAATCTAAATAGGTTTAACTGTATTAAGTAAGGTGGGTAAGTTCCACTCATTATTGTTGCAACCGACCAAGCCCAGCTCATGTATTTATGAGCTGGGCTTTTTATTTATATATCTTTTTGTAAATCAATTTTGTATTTTTCGATATGTGTTAAAGAATGTATTTTTTGTGTTAATACATTTTCTTATCGCATACGATATTTAGAATTAAAATATGGTTGATCTATAATGTGGATATTATGTATGACTGTATAGTGACTTACTGTATAAGTTTAGAAATAAAGCCTTTAGTTAATTTTTTTAATAGGAAACTGTAATACTGCTGCTATGATTTCCATGAAAAAAACATCTCGTGTTAGTCCCAGAAATGTAGAGGGTACGGGTTCTGTTGATGTTGAAATGACTGATGCAACTCCAGAGGATCAAGTTGATGGTAAATTTGAATTTATGTTCGTCAGTATGGGGCAGGGGGAATGTACTCTTATTCGCTGTCCCGATGGTAGGGTGGGGATGATTGATTGCGGATCTAAGGCATATTCAGGTGATGATGTTAGTGCTGCAGAAAAAAAACGGGTAATGTCTGAAATCGGTCAAGGGCTTTGCAACCAAATAGATCAATGGACGGGTAATTATACTTATCCAGATATTCAGCCCTCAATAACAAATAAGAATGTTCTTGATTTTCTCATACTTACACATTGTGATGGAGATCACTACAATAAAATTGTAGAATTCATTCCTACTACAATTACGATAAGAAATGTCTATTTCAGTGATGGTCCCAATTCTGTGGGGCCAGACTCTAAATACAGTAAAATTAGCGAGCCCTATTCGGTAAAAAAGCCAAAGAGTTTTCGTTCCATGAATAAATATTTAGGAACTAAGAAGGACAAACTAGGCTCCAGAATAATGGATAGAAGATGGGACACGGAGGAGGTTATAGAGGTAGTTATCAATGGTCAAGAACAGTGTTACTATACCTACAATTTGGAAAGTAGAGTTAGAACACCCACTACTGATAATGGGGGCAGTAATTCGAATTATGGAATAAGGAATGAGTTAAATGAAGCAGTGTTTAAAGTTATTTCTGGTAATCAGTTGGGAGGTTGGGATATCTCCATAGTAGGAGGTAATGTTCTTAAAACATATGAGACCATTGCTACAACTGGAAAACGTAGGTTACTGGCGCAACCAGAAAGTAATAAAATTCAAAAAAGGGAATTTAAAAGTACAGATGAACATGAATCTCTTAACTCTGGTGAAAGCGATCCAATCGATCCGGTACCTAAAACAACAAGTGTGGAACCGCCATATACTGATTCCATCACCAAGAATACAGCAAGCCTTTGTACAAGGATAAGTTATAAAAATGAGAATAATTTATCGGTGGATAATGAGGAAGTCATGCTTCTAATGGGAGATGCAACCAATACTACATTTAAGTTTCTAAACAGCTCGATTGATGAGGCTAACTATGTGCTCAGTAATATCCCTCATCATAGCAGTGCCGTTCATTGCAACGATTTTAACTCTAGCTTGGATGAAACTGTAGTTCCGTTAAACTTCATTCAGGGAAAACTCAGGCCTAAAAGTGTCGTAGCAAGTTGCAGGCCGCTCTACAAGTCTTTTTTCTTCCCTCCAGCTAATGTTCTTTCAAATTATGAAGAAGTAGTCAGTACTTTGGAGACTCCTCACAATTTAGATGTTTGGTATAGTGTTGCCCCCAATGGAGGAAGTAATTGGGTAGCCGACTATTATGACCAAAATAAAGATGATTATGAGAAAAAAGGTGCTAAGACCAAGAAAAAGGACAAAACTTTTTACGTTCTAAAAGAAAGCCCACCGCCAGTTGGATCTTTACCTATTTTAATCCCTGCAAAAGGGTTGTACTTGAGTAGGGAAACGACTTTTTCCAATATCAAAATCCCAGACCTGAACTTCAATTGTAATGCTGGTGCTTTCAGGGCTATTTATCGTGTTTTTCCTGAGCCAACAGCCTGATGAATAGCCTGCAAAACGTACTCGAAAATGCTTTGAATGAGGGAGTCTTTAATTTGGAGATTTCTAGCCTCGATTCGGTTAGTGCAAATGCCATTGCTGCAGCTAATTTTCCAAATCAAGTCCTAAGTTTAAGTAATGCAAGTATTGCTGAGAGTCAAGATCAATGGCCTGCAGGCGAAGATTGGGTCGATCAATACTTGGGTTTAAACCTTATTGTGGTTTCTGGCATCGGAGTCGATTTGCCATTTGAAGGTTTGGCAGTGACCATTGCATTTTATGTGGTGGATCCAACTCAACAAGACTTAGAAGGAGCTTTTGAGCTTCGGGCGAGCACAGATAATACATGGCTATTGTCCGATAGTTTTCCGCCTTTTCAGAATTCACTGGTTGAGTCGTTTATTTTTGATAATCCATTTCCATCACTTTCTTTAAATACAGCCATAAACTCCGTGAGTGTAGGTTTCCAAGGTGTATTGAGGATTGATGCGATGACTGGAGGCTTAAGTGAGCTTTTCGGGATTCAATCTTTAGAGCTATTGGGGACCGTTACTTTGGAAGAGGAAGGGGCAGGGTTGGCAGCTATGGACATTCGCTCTACAGATAATCCTACTTTTGATTTTGGAGCAATTGCAGAAGCTACTGGAGAAGTTCAATTAAGTTTCGATGTGGGGTCTAATCCTGCAGCTAATATTGGGCAAACTGCCAAACCGTTCTTACTATTAGCCACCGAAATTACGTTTGTTGCTGCCACAGGTACATACACATTGCCTATTAGTGTCAAAGTGACCAACCTTGGTATGAGAATGCGTTTTTATGCTGAGATTTCAGGTCTGATCCAGGCAAGTATTGATCAACTAAGCGCTTTTGTTGGAGGTGTTAATCTGAGCAATATTATTCCGAATAATTTTCAGCTAGATCAATACATATCAGTTGCTGGCTTGTACTTGGATTATGATTTTAACTCAAATGCAGTAGCCAACATATCTTCGATTGGAGTACAGGTTCTTAACAGTAGCCCATGGACAATACTGACATTGGAGTCTTCAGAAGCTTCAATGAGTATTGATCAGGTCGATCTGGAGTTTTTAGTAAGTAACCCTCTGGGCAGTCCGGATGCCAGTTTTACATGGTCTGGTTCGATTGACTTCTTTGAACTGGCCTCTTTTGAAATATCAGGAGGAAACCCGGTTACTTATTTTACTGGAGCATTGGCCAACACTATTCCTCTTGATCCTGACGATACTGATCCTTTGGCAGAATACATTTCTGGCGTTGATCTTCGCAAAGTAGTCGAATTGTTTTTGGGCTCTTCCAATGGAGTACCCTCTTTGTTAATAGATGAGTTTAGCTACGAATGCGACCTTGAGTCTAGCTTTTACGAACTCCAATTAGAAATTATTGAAGATTGGGATTTGTCACCCCTTCCTATTTACTTGGATAGCCTCAGTTTGCAAGTAACTTATGATCCAGAAGATAATGGCCTAAGCGGATTCATTGCTGGAGAGATTACTCTTATTGGTGCAATAATTCAGTTGAAAGCAGAGTACCCTGGAGATGACGGTGCTTGGATATTTACTGGAGTAACTGAAGACGGTTCTAGTTTAAGTGTACTCGACCTAATTCAGCAAACCCAAACCCTTTTTGGTATAGAAGACGATATCATCCCTGAATTTCTGACAGATATGTCCATCACCAATCTGGGGCTGACATTGAACACTCAAACGCTTGATTTTACTTTCCATGCCGAATTGGACTTAACAGCATGGGAAACGGATATCGTCATGGTTGTCGATATCAAAATTGAAAAGCAAAGCGATGATACTTATCGAAAGTCATTTGCTGGTCACTTAGACGTAGCTGGAGTTATTTTCGATTTGGCCTTTTCTACCGACCCAACAACGAGCGCTTTTGTAGCTGTACTTAGCGATGACAAAACTTGGGAAACAGACCTTAGCATATTGATTGGAGCCCTTTTTGGGGTAAATACTAACCAAAACCCCATACCTGAAGGTCTCACTTTTATGCTCAAAGATGCCGTTTTCGGTATGATCATAGAAGCACCACAACAGACAGGTGATCCTTCAGATATCAAATTTGTTTTTGGGTTGGATATTGGCAACAACATCAACCTATCCAATTTGCCTTTAGTAGGGAGGTATTTTTCGCCTGACCAAACAGTAGCACTGGCCTACCAATTTTTAGTGGCTTCAGAAGAAATATCAAGTGCCGAAGTAGCCTTGTTAAACGAAATTATTCCACCCAATACCATCACCTTTCCTCAAAATAGAGGTTCAGACCCCAATAGTATACCCGAAGGTTTCGTCATTAGTACCACTATGCGCTTTGGTGATTGGCAAGAACAGTACAGCCTACCGATTGCGATTAATAAAGATACAGGGGAGATAGAGTTGACAACGGGTCAACAAGAACAGGCAGTTAGCACCCGAGACCTTGACGATAGTCTCGTGATTGAGCCCATGTACTGGAACCTTCAAAAAAACTTTGGGCCAGTTTATTTAGGGAGAATTGGAGTTCTTTATCAATCCGATGTCAACAGACTAAAGTTCTTAATAGATGCCTCATTGCAAACCGCTGGGCTCACCATGTCGGTTAGTGGTCTTTCCGTTAGCGCACCGTTAACGGCTAGCCCTCCATATACCGACCTTATCCCCACTTTTGGTTTAGACGGAATGGGAATAGAATTCTCGGAAGGACCATTAGAATTGGGAGGCGCATTTTTACATCAACTAAAGGAGCTGAACGGTGTTTCTTTTGATGAATACAGTGGAGTAGTCACTATCCAATTTGAAGAGCTTGGTTTTAGTGCTATGGGCTCTTATGCCAACTATAATGGAGACCCTTCGCTTTTCATTTATATGATTTTGGGCATTCCCATCACCATTCAGCCCTACTTGATTATAACCGGAATTACAGGAGGCTTTGGCTATAATAGAAGTCTAATAGTTCCTCCATTAAATGATATTCTGAATTTCCCTTTGGTTAGCGAAGTTCTTGGAAACAGTACAACTGCTACTGATCCTCTAGATGAACTGGTTAAGCTGAATAACTATACCCCTCTCAATGTTGGAGAATACTGGGCAGCGGCTGGTATAAAGTTCACTTCCTTTAAACTGTTGGATTGCTTTGCTCTGCTTATGATTAGTTTGGGCAAAACCGTGGAAATTGACCTGTTTGGCTCTGCTACCTTAATGGCTCCGCCACTTGCAGGAGATGAGGCGCTGGCCGAAATACAGATTGCTTTGGATGTTAGTTATGGCTCTGAAGACGATAGAATAGCTGTAGCTGCTCAACTTACGGACAATTCTTTCATCCTGTCCAGAAAAGCGAAGCTTACGGGCGGGGCGGCCATGTATGCTTGGCTAGGAGGCGAACATGAAGGCGATTTTGTACTGACTGCCGGAGGTTACCACCCGGAGTTTATTGTACCAAGCCATTATCCTGCTGTGCCGAGAATTGGCCTGAATTGGCAATACGATAGCTCATTGACCATTAAGGGAGAACTCTACTTTGCGCTACTTGCCAGTTCAATGATGGCTGGGGGTCAGTTACAAGTAAGTTGGAAAAGCAGCGACATTGCCATTTGGTTCAACACCAACGCCAACCTGTTGATGGGATGGAAACCCTTTTATTATGATGCCAAAGCATCTGTTTCTGTTGGTGCATCTTATACGTTTAGTGAGTTTGGCCTCAAGAAAACACTGAGTTATGAAGTAGGTGCAGATTTGCACCTTTTTGGTCCCGAGTTCAGTGGGACAATGCACATTGACCTTTCTATTATTTCATTCGATATTAACTTTGGTCAAGCCTTGCCTGTTACTCCACCACCCATTACCTGGGAAGAGTTCAAAAGCTCATTCTTACCAGAAGAACAATGGGTAGCCGTAACGCCCACTTCAGGTTTGGTAAGCCAAACAACGGATGGGCGATTCATTATAAATCCGGGAAACTTTGCATTAGATGTTTCATCAGTAGTACCTCTTACCGCCATTTCGGTTAACCAAACGGGCGCGGATGAAACAGTTACACATGATAATAACACCGCTTTTGGTGTAGCCTCTATGGGCCTTGATTCATTAAATGTAACCCTGTCCATTACGGTTTTGCAAGACGGAAGCCCTTTGGCCGAAGCACAATTTAAGACCCGAAATACTAGTAAGAAGCTTCCTGTAGCACTATGGGGAACGGAATCAAGTCCATCATTGAATGGTGATCTCTTTTTGGAAAATTGCGCCACAGGCTTAAAGTTCATTCCATTGAACCCTCCTGTTCCGGGGCATACTCAAGAGATACCCAAGAGTAAGTTAAACTTCGAAACCAGATTTGGTGCTGCTGCATTCGACTTACAGTCAAACTTAGAAGTTGATCAGACCGATTCTGAGAGTGTAGAAACCCTTATTGATGAAACGCTACTTTCCAATGAAGTGATAGAGAGCCGAAGTGCCGTTTTGGTAGCAGCAGGATGCTCCCCTTTGATCAATCTATCAGATGATTTTACAAACCAATTGTTGGGTTCACCCACATTGATAAACGGGTATTCAACCAACTGAGAAAGATATGGATAACAGACAGTTCATAGAAGACCCAACCAAAGGCAGCATCACATTCATCCAAAATGAAGTACCTGATTTATTGGATGGAGATTATCAATTGCAAACCCAATTGACCATTAATGGTGAAGGAGTAAGCGAGAGTCAATCTGGATCGATGAACTTCAGTGTACTTGGGCCACGGTTTGGCTTATCTCCAAGTGAAGTATTTGGTGTTTTTCCAGCTCCGAATACCATTGGTGATTTTTCAGAAGTGCTGCCCCATGTGATTTTAAAACGAACTACACTGCCTTGGGAACGCTCTCCAATTTTCGACAATCAAGCTTTTGAACCATCCTTTGGACAAATGCCTTGGCTGGGCTTATTGCTGATTGACCAAATGGAAATGGACAGTTATGGTGTTGTCACGGAGAATATTCCCATTACCGCATTGGACAGTCAGGTATTCCCTTCAGAATCGGGAGATAACCCAGAACAAAAGGTGAATGTCATTAATATTCCAGTAGAGTTGATGTCGAAAATTTACCCCCGTTGCCAAGATCTAAGTTTGCTGGCGCATGTGAGACGCTCTTTTGATGATCAGGGGAAAAAATTGCCAGAAGATTCTGCGGTTATTGTGGGCAATCGTTTGCCAAGAGTAGGTTCCCATACACGCGCTTTTCTGGTTTCATTTGAAGGAGCCTATACTTCAAATGGCGAGCTTAGGTCAATTGCTCTGGCCGAACCCACACAACTTCCAGTATTGTATTCATGGAGTTTTGAAGCGGAAGGTGAAAATAGTGGTACACTGTTCTCAACAGCCTTAAGTCAGTTATCCTCAGCCGACCTCATTAAAAGATTGGAAGATAATCCGGCAAGTGATTATACCAATGAGGCAGGCTTTTTGGTTTTATCCCATCAATTGAGGAATGGGCAGAGCACAGCTTCTTTTTATAGAGGACCACTTGCCGTACCCCAAACTACACTTTCATTTGAGCTTCCGGTGTTGAGTGCAGACAGTTTGCTTGCGTACGATTCTAGTTTGGGAATGTTTGTAGCAGCCTATGCCGCAGCTTGGGAGCTGGGCCGACTACTGGCACTGAAAAGTAAACAGTACAGTACTCAGTTGTATCAGTGGAAACGTAAGCAAACACTTTTAACCAAATCCGCAACACAAGCTATTGAAAAAGCCCATTTGCCGATATATGGCAAGAGCAAAAAATGGAATAATCTCAGTCAAAATCAGTATGCTTTTTTTAGGTTGAATAAGTTAGAAGAAGAAAATTTAGCAGGAGGAAGCTTGCAAATTCTGAAAGAAGGGGTAACACATTTCAATACCAGTAATCAGTTTGGCGATTGCCTCAATTTTGATGGAGATACAACCTATGTAAATGCCGATGCTTTATGTACTGGAATTAATGACAATACCTCAACCATTTCGCTGTGGATCCGCATTCAACACTTTGAACAACCCAACCTTGATGGCTCTACTGCAAACTTGAGGTACATCATAGAGTATTCTGCGAGTAGTGATAATAAGCTCTACAATAGCCTGGTGCTTGATGGTAGCCAGTTGAAACTGATGACAGTTGACGGGGAACGCAACATGGATGGCGGCTTGATAGAGGGAAAGTGGTATCATATCGTTTTGCAAAACAGTTTTGAGCCCAATACTTTAAAAGTAATCGTATGGGTAGACGGTGAAATTAAGATTGAAAGTAATGTTGTTCTATCTAACAACTTACCTGCCTATAACCTACTGAAGTTGGGTTGTCACGACTATGAAGGTGAGCGAGGTTATTTTTTTGGAAGCATGGCTAATTTTAGGATTTATCCTCAACTATTAACGCCAAAAGAAATTTCCATGGTAAGGGATGCCGACACCCAAGCTGCATTGCTGTACCCATTCCTGAATCAGTTAAGAGTATTAGAAGGAATCCCTTTCAACTACATAATTCCAGACGAAGCTCAGTTTCCTTTAGAAAGTATTGCATTTAGCAGGATAGACCATACTTGGTTAAAATGCCTACTGGATGGAGCATTCAGCATCGGCCGTTCCTCTGCCGCTCGTTTAGAGGAAGATAGGGCTATTCTTCAAGAAATCGGGATCAATTCAGAAGGCGAATATTCTGCCATGATGATCCGATCAGCCACTTTAAAATCATGGCCTGATGTTATGATCCAAGCCTTCGATGTTTACGCAGAAGACGAAAACCCGATCAGTACTAATCCTATACGGATCATCAGAAAAGAAATGCTGTCGGATAATTTTCTGTTTTGTCTTTTTGAAGGCATTGTAAAAACGGTGGACATCTCTCAAAAGCCCACCACGCTGCATTTTGGAGTACAGAAAACTGAAGGCAACGAATATGAAGTAACCTTGCGAAATACAGATGGAAATGAACAGGGTACTACACCCGTGGTCTTTTATAATGAAGGAGAAGATAGGGTGATAAGCTGTGGAGAAACAGCTAATAATATCAACAATGCATTGCCCAATGAATTCAATACTATCACCTCCGCCCAATTTGCTTTCGAATTGATAGAAGGTGTTCAGCGTGTACGTTTCACTAACCAAAACTTTCAATAAATGGCCTTACTCGTTCCAGTTGCTTTAGATGCCCTTCTTCTTTCGGAACATATGCCCGTACCGGGGCCAATGATGGATTTTAGCAAAACGCCTTGGTCTGATGGAACAAGGGATCATAATGGCGACTCGCCCTACATTAGCGAAACTTTGTACAGACAGCCTTTTGATGATTCGCAACACTATTTAAAAAAAGGACTACATCTGCACTGGGCCTTACCCGATGCACTTACCCGATCATTGATTACTGAGAATGGAACTACTTTTCCCAATGCTCCCAACAGATGGTTGATTGTTCGGTCAGGTGGAGGGCTCCCTGAAAGGGAATGGTTAATAGAGAGTGATTATTTATTTCCACCAGGAAAAGGGAAAGCCTCGGGAGCCATAACAATGCCATTTCAGGGAGCGACCAACGAGCAGCCCTTCAGGTATATGGGAAGAAATTATCCTTTGAGGGCCGAGCTTACTTCTTTAACAGGAGAGACCTATCTAGAAACGTTGACAGCTGTGGGCTGGGGTGATGCTGCTTTTGCCGCTTTTTACCCCAACTGTTCAAGTGTGTTTGGTTTTTTAGATGATGATGTCACTTTTACTCCTGATGACACACTGAACTATAAAGTAGTAGGGTACTATAGTGATGCTACTAAAGATCCTTATGCCAAGTTCATTCAGGAATATACTGGTAGAAATGGAAACTCTTCGGTAGCAGATGTTTTTCTGGCAGTGCTGGAAGCCTTCAATTGGCAGGTAGGTGAAAATACCACTGACCCTTCATACGTGCCTGCAGAAAGTATTTATGTGGCGGAATTGGTTTTCTCAGAAGCAGCCAATTCAACCCCAAATTCAAAAGTTTCATTCGACCCCATAACTATTGCCAATACCGGAACAGAAGCCTTGTCGGCTTTTCTGGCCAATCAAGTAGACCCAGCCAACCGTACAATGATTGAAGAACAATTGGAAGCCGTTCAAATGTCGGCCCAGTTAAGCACTATGCAACTGGATGTTCTAGCTAATTTTAATGAAAGTAGGCATACCAAAGGCTTTTCTGCCATTGATGCAGGTACCATTTGGGACTTGGATGTAAAGCTCTTGAACAATGAAACTGCCAATGCCGAAGCAAGCCAGAATGCCCAAAAAACAACAATCCCCGAAGAAATATCGCGGTTGTTGCAAAAAGCAAATGCCCTGCAAAACGAGTACGATCGAGCAACCCATGAATGGAAAGCAATGCAAAAACAATTGTTTGCGGATTGGCATAAATACATGGCAGCATCTTACCCTCCAGGTGGTATCGATGAATCTTTTCCCCCAATAGATCTCATACGCCTATTTATTTCTGAAAAGGAAATGAAATCGTTGGTAGCTCATCAGGAACGAACAGGTGCTGGAGCCTTGCGGTTTCAGTTAGAAGATAATAAAGCATTGATAAGTGCAGGTGTGGCTGATAATCAAATTCATGGCTTTGCGGGGCAAACAGCTTATGCACTCAATGAATTGCTCGATACCGTAAATCAGTTTAATGAGTCACAAACAGCCGTAGAAAATGGAATGGTTTTGAGCGTGACGGCCAAGGCAGCACCCCGTTTTTGGGTACCCAACGAGCCTGTTGTTTGCATTTCTGGAGACGATGCCCAAGCTACTAACAGGCATGGTGCAGATGGTGCACTGATTTGCTATAACGACTCGCAATTCAATAACCAAAATTTAACCACAGGAACAGGCGCAAGCAAAGAAGTCTCTTCAAGTTTACTGAATAAAATAGATGACTTCTTTGATAATTATGATCCAGAGTCCATAGGCATTAATGTTTGGGAACGCCAGCCTTGGAACCCCATTTTAATGGAATGGGAAGCAGCCTTTATGCCGCTAAGCAATCGAAGCAATGTGGCCAGCGCAGACAGAAACTACTCTTCTGATTTTATTTCTTCTAATTATGATCTGCTTGAAAATGCTCCAGACTTTAGTCTTAAAGCAAGCGCTGGCAGTGTAATTCCTGCTGCCAATCTATATGTTGGCTCTACGGTAATGACCCCTTACGCAAGTAAGGGCATGAACAACACTTTAGTTCAGGCACTGAATGATTCCATTATGCCAGAATACTATGGTGATCAGGAAATATCTCCAAGTGATGATTATCTGCTCGACTGGGACAATATTCAATCAGTGCTCAATTGGTATACGGAAAACAAAATACCAAACGGAGCAAGCGAATCTGACAAAGCGGCTGACCCAATTTATTCAATTCTGAGGGCTTATTCCATTAATTTCGATTGGCCTTCGCTTACGCAGTCTTTGGGCGGATTCAACCAAGTCATGATTCAATTGGAGCAAACACCTCAATTGGATATAGCCGAACCCATAGGTTTTCAGAGCAATCAGATGTTTACCCAGAAAGTAAGTGATCTGGTCGGAAATCAACGGGCTTTGGCACCTCTGCCGTTAAACGATTTCAACCCAATTCGTTCTGGAAGAATGAGCCTGATGCGCTTGAGGCTAGTGGATAGTTTTGGGCAATTCAAAGATTTTTCAACGGATTCAGTGGGCAAAACAGAACTGATGAACGAAAGCAGTTTGCTAGCCAATCAAGTATGCCTTGCTCCAAGGATTATGCAGCCTGTTAGGCTCAATTTCAGATGGTTGGATGCCCAAACAGACGAAGAGGAAATGACACTGCAGCCCGTCACTTCGCCTGTTTGCGGTTGGATGTTGCCCAATCATTTAGATGCAAGCTTGTTCTTTTATAATCAGGCTGGAGAAGCTTTGGGTTACATAGATGCCAAGGCCAGATGGCAACCAGCTCCAGGAAGTGACAGCGCCATATATCAGGTCGAAAAAATAGAAAATGAGCATTTGCTAAGAGTAGTAAATTACTTGCTTTTACAAGGGCCCGATTTTTTTAGCGATTACCTCATTACAATAAATAGTGCTCAGGACAATATAGACCCAGAGAACTATGCTTCTGTCGATTCACTTTCCGTGCTCATGGGGCAACCCATTGCCGTAGTTAGAGCACACCTTAATCTTGAACTCTGTGGCGGCCCAGTAGTGAATCAGGGTTGGCCTGTTTTTCATCAAGATTTAAGTAGAAACTATCGTAGCACCGATCGCTTTGAAGCGGTTAGGTTCCCGGTAAGAATAGGAGAATACAACCAGTTGAATGACGGAACAATTGGCTATTGGATAGAAGAAGGAGACTCGTTTAAAGATGATGTATTCTATTCACCAGAAGGCGAACTTAATGCCAACAACTTAATTGCAGGCCATGGTGAGTCCGATTTTGAATTTGAGTTGGGGCCAACTACTGGCAACTGCTACTTGACCCTGCTGCTCGATCCGCGGGGCAAGCTCCATGCTACTTGCGGAATTGTTCCCGTAAAGGAATTGGAAATTCCATCCGTTCATTATGCCCAAGCCATGAGCCAGATGGAAGTAAGTTTTTTAAGTGCGCCTGTACTAACCACAGACCTAAAGATGACAATTCCCTTTAGTGCACAAGCTGGGTATGCTTGGTCGTGGGTAGAGCGAACTAGGTTTGACTGGAATGTAGTGAGAGACCTCAATCCTCCGAGGGAAGGTGCTGTATTTGAAGGAAGCCAAAAGCTGGTAGAAGGCTGGCTGAAGCTGAAACCAAAACAGCCCATTGAACATAACGAAGAAAATGATAACGAAAATCTAGAGCCCGGATTTACAGCATTGGGGTTCGATCAACCTAATAATTAACAGCTATGAGTACATTAGACAGTCTTTGCATATACCTACCATTAGATAGTATAGTTATTGAAGAACAAGGCAGCGATTATGTGGTCGATAAAACCGGTAATAGTAACGATGCCAGTGTAGTAGGTAATGTCAGTATCATTACAGACGATACCTTTGGTCATGTCTGTAATTTTCCGGGAAATGAAGATTACCTCATATTTCCAGTATGGAGTTCCAATAATTTCAATGGAGCTTTCGACCCTGGAGAAAGAACCTATACAATCACCGCTTGGGTTTGTCTAAATGATTTGGCTGAAGGCGATAATCCCATCTTTTCCATAGCCTCCTCGGCCAGTAACGGAGGCCAAATAGCGGTTGAATTAGGAGTTGACAGTGAAAGAAACCTGTACGCATGGGTTGATGCTTTTGAGGCCAATGTGCGTTTAGAAACAAATGAAATAATTACAGCAAACACATGGCATTTTATAGCCATGGTAGTTAATGGCAATAGCCTTACGTTAAGGCACAATAGTAAAGATACTGCATTTACATCTTCAAATAACATTGGTTTTAATTTACCAGCAGATGGAGCAATAAGTGTAGGCGGATGCCTTGCTAATGCTACTTTTTTTAATGGACTGATTGCGAATGTAAGGGTTTATAGAGACCCGCTGACCAGTGCCGAAATTGATGATATAGTTGACGATGATTTGGCCAATGAACTACAGTTGTTACTGCCGTTAGACAACATTACTAACAATACTGTTGAAGATGTTTCGGGAAATAATTTCGATGGAAGGATCGAAGGCACATTGAGCAATATTTCGCTTATCACAGACCCTACATTTGGCAGTGTGGTGCACTTTTTAGGTGAATATCCAGTAGATATCTCCCTTCTTAACCCTACTTATACAGGCTTGGGCTGCATTACTTCAATTACGGTTCAAATGTGGGTGAGGACTACAGGTAACGGGGCAATGCAACTGATTGATTACAATGGAGCATCATTTTACGGGTTGTACATAGATACCTATAACAGTCAATCGGGTATAGTGCATTGGCAAACCTGCGACCGTACCAATGTTAACGACATACTTTACAGTACTCAAAACATTAACGATGGACAATGGCACTTTATAAGCGTGCTTTACGAGGCTGGCACAGGAGCCAAGCAGATTTACATTGATGGAATTCTGAATGCCAATAAAACAGCCCATCTTGCTCAACCCTTGGGCTATAGCGGAAGCTGTAACAAAGGGACTATTGGCTCAACTATTAATGGTTCGAGACTTTATGCAGGAGACTTATCCCAAGTATATATTTACCATAGGGCCATTAGTCCAATAGGCATTGAGCAAGATATGGCTAGTGGCGTGGTTACTACCTCTTCTTTCAACAATATTTTTCCTCTTGGTTTTCAGCTTGTAGATGATGGTGAAGTAAATACTTTGTACATAACCGATGTAGCTGATGACAGTCAGGTGCAACTACAAATAGCCAATATGGCCAAGCAAGCCATTGTATTTGCTGAACAAAACTCGGTTTCTGCTAGTGACTATCAGATGCAATTGTTGTTCCGACCTGGGATAATCTCTTCATCAGCAATAGATGAGCTGAGTATAATTGAAGCTGATCAGTGGTACTTCATGGTTGGTGATGCATTCGCAGATGGCAGTGTTCCGCTTTATTTTAATGCCAAACAAGAATTGACATTTTATCCACTTGATAGTATTAGTATCACCCTTCTTAACCTCACTGTAGATCCTGCAGGAGGAACAAGAAGTACTCGTGTTCAAATGGCTTATCAGGGTTTAATTTTTCAGGGTGGAACCACACCAGTAACAGGCCAAAGAGAAATAACGATCAACATACTGAACCACCAGGGTAAAAAGGAAATACCGCTGATTGCTGGCTTTTCTGGCACCAACCAAATACTTATAGATCAAAATAATACAGTCTCGTTCAGAATAACCAATGGGCTTTCTTCAGATACTTCATACAATGGGGCAGAAGCCAATAACATCACCCTGAATGCCGATGAGGGCAGTTGCTTGGTGCTCAGCTTTGAGGGGTGGGATGCTAACTCCAATGAGCCAATAGACTCTAATTGGGATGTAAATACTTATCAGGAACTATCTCAGATAACCGAAGGAATGGTCACTCTGAATACTAGCTTATCTGATGTGACTACTGAATGGACAGTTGAGCAATTTAAAGAAGGCGAGCAACCATTTTGGAGGCTGAGGCCTACTGAAACAATTGTGTTGGGGCCACGGGATAGCATAGTGTTTGAAATTCAAAACCTTGTCCCTGTTTCACCATCGGGTCAATCCAATATGTACATCCAGTATCAGAACATACCTGGCTATTGGGACGGTCAGTTCACGTTGATATTGGAGAAAGGGGTAATTAAGGAGAAGAACTCAAAGGTGTTTGTTGGCAATGAAAACTCAGGGTTTGGTTATGCATCGAACGCATTAAAGTTTTATGTTAACGACAACGCCTATCCACGCTTGAATTTGGCCAATGATGGAGGGGTTACTATTGGCTCAGCTGCATACGCTGGTTATATAAATATATTGGGTGGAGACATTAATCTAGAACCTAATAATAGCAGTAATTTTCCTTCATTACACTGGACGAGTTCAGCTGGAAACTCGGCTATCCAGTATTATGCTCCAAATGGAAATGCACTAGGAGGATTGAGGCTCAAATCTTATCCAGTAACTGGGGATGTCAGTAATTCTATTACTGCCTTAAGTGTTTTGGATTCTGGGAAAGTGGTGATTGGAGAAACTGCTAACGAACCGCAATCGCCACTGACAGTTGAGGGAGGTGAAGTAGCACTGCGTAGGCACAGTTCAGACGACACAACTTCTGTAAAGTTCACAGATGAAGGCAACAATGTGAAAAGTGCTTTGGCTTCTAAGAATGAAAACAATGTAGAACAGTTGGGTCTATACATGGATAATTTCGATCCCTCCAAGCCCAAATTGATTCTCAATGATTCAGATACTCAATTGAAACTTCAGGCAAATAATGCTTCAGCCCTAATTGATGCTACAAATAACGGGCAGACAATAGATGTTTCAGCCAAACTGACTTTGCAGGGTAATAACCACTATCTTAAAGAGAGCTTTGCTGAACTGGATTTTTTCAACAACAACGCACAGGCAATTATGGCAAGTATTCAGGGAAGAAACTCGAGTGATAATGCCTTTGGAGGTGCACTTGTCTTACGAACAAGATCAGGAGATGAAGTGCTTGAGGACAGACTTTCCATTGATTATGATTATGGTAATGTAGGTATTGGTACTACTCCCAATAGCTCAGATAAGTTAAAAGTACAAGGTGCTGTTAATGTGCAAGGCGATGTTAGGTACAGTGGTGTTTTAAAGCCTAGTACTAAACCATTTGTTTTAAAGCGATATTCTGGATTTGACGGAGAAGATGATAGGGATACAGGAATGTCAGCAAGTACAACAATGGCAATAGTGGCAGGTTTTTCAGCTGAAGGGGGTGATATTGAAGAGCACGATGCCCAAACTGTTGATATTAGAGTATTGATGAAAATCAAGAATGGTAGGTGGTATATAGACGCTCAGTTGGCTACCCATAATGAAAATGAAACTTGGACAGTAGACGTACTCTTCATTGATTATAACTTAGTAAGTGATCAGAGAAACATTCCCTGGGCTTAATAGTTTCTAGATTATCTACTGTACAGAATTGATTATGTGAAATACATTTTTTTATATTTATAAACCTGATTTGGGAATTTAATCCCAATTTGGGATGGGGTTACTTTCTATATAAGCCCTTCCTTTTGTTATAAGCTGTTTTTCAAAATGGCGAGCGTTTTGATCATAAATAGTCGACCAACTATTATGTGATGTATCAGTACTCAAAACCAACTATGGCAGTATGCCTATTGCTTTCAATATTAATAACTAGCTGCCACGGATCAAGAGTTTCAGGAAATGGCTTTTTTGATTCGAAAAATGAAGTTTTAAAAGAGGCTTTAATAGGCCAATGGGAAGCTTCAGGAGATGAGAAAACGCTTTTTCAATTTTCAGAAGTTGAGAAAGAAATAAAACTGACAATCGATAATGAAGAAAGACCAATGTTCGACTTCGTTTGCGATGGAGATATTCGCTTCTCATTTGGATATGAGAATGAAGAGAAAGACACAGTATTTGTAGCTGCGCAGTTTAAAACATATGATATGAAAACACTCGTATGCTTACAGTCTCCTCAAGTAGAGAGTTCATTAGAAGTTGGTTTGATACGGTTGAATAGAAGAGTTACTACGAAAGAAAAAGCACAATAATAAAAGAATATTTGGTTGAGTTGAGTTTAATGTTGAACAGAAAGAAGGCCGTCATTTGACGGCCTTCTTTTGTTTTTTCAGTATGTCTTATTGCTCTTAAATATGCAACGCTCTATTGTCAGTTGCTGCTAAACAAGCCTCTTTGAATGCTTCGGTATAAGTTGGGTGTGCATGCGACATTCTCGCGATGTCTTCGGCACTTGCCCTGAACTCCATTGCTACCACCGCCTCAGCAATCATATCAGCTGTTCTTGGGCCAATCATATGTACACCCAGGATTTCATCGGTCTTTTTATCAGCCAATACTTTTACTAAACCGTCAGTGTCCATTGAAGCTCTCGCTCTGCCTGAAGCTTTGAAAGGGAAAGAGCCAGTTTTGTATTCAACTCCTTTTTCTTTCAATTGCTCTTCGGTATAGCCTACGGCAGCCACTTCTGGCCAAGTATATACTACACCAGGGATTAAGTTGTAATTGATGTGTGGCTTTTGCCCCATAATGGTTTCTGCAACAAAAACGCCTTCTTCTTCAGCCTTATGGGCTAACATGGCGCCTTTGATTACATCACCAATGGCATATACATTATCCACTTTGGTTTTTAAATGCTCGTCAACCTCAATTCGGCCGCGATCATCTGGTGTAATGCCAATGTTCTCTAAGCCCAAACCATCAGTATAAGGTTTTCTACCTATAGAAACTAAGCAGTAATCTGCGTTCAATTCAACAGTTTCACCTTTGCTGTTTTCAGCTTTAACAGTTACATTTTTCGCTGTGCCTTTTACTTCGGTTACTTTATGACCTAGGTAGAAATTGAAGCCGAGTTTTTTCAACGACTTCTTCAACTCACGCCCCATAGTGCTGTCCATGGTAGGAATAAGGGAATCCATGTATTCTACCACAGATACTTCGGCACCCAAACGGGCATACACCGAACCTAATTCCATACCGATAACACCACCACCAATCACGATCATGTGTTTTGGTACCTCTTTAAGCTCTAAGGCTTCGGTAGAAGTGATAACACGCTTTTTATCGATTTTAATGAAAGGAAGTGAAGAAGGTTTTGAACCCGTAGCAATAATTACTTTATCCGTTTCAAGCTTGGCTTCTTTGCCGTCTTTGTCGGTTACTTTGATGTTGTTTTTATCGATGAACGATCCAACACCAGTGTGAACATCAATTTTGTTCTTCTTCATTAAGAAGGCAATACCATTCACGTTATCGGTTACCACACCAGCTTTGCGATCGATCATTTGCTTTAGATTTACCTGAAGGTTATCTAAATCAATGCCGTGCGTTTTAAAGGTGTGCGCTGCGTTATGGTAATGTTCTGAAGAATCGAGTAATGCTTTTGAAGGAATACAACCTACGTTTAAGCAAGTACCACCTAATGTATCGTATTTTTCGATGATGGCCGTTTTCATTCCCAGTTGTGCACAACGAATTGCCGCTACATAACCACCAGGTCCCGAACCAATCACTGTTACATCATATTTCATTTTCTAGTATTTAGTAGTGAGTACTTAGTATTGAGATTAGACGCCAAGTAACAATCTTGTTGGATCTTCCAGTAATTCTTTCACTCTTACCAAGAAGCTTACCGACTCTCTTCCGTCTACAATGCGGTGATCGTAAGAAAGGGCTAAGTACATAATAGGAAGAATTTCAACCTGACCATTTACTGCCATTGGGCGTTCCACAATGTTGTGCATTCCCAAAATAGCCGACTGCGGAGCATTGATAATTGGTGTTGAAAGCATAGAACCAAAAATACCTCCATTAGTAATAGTAAAGGTTCCTCCAGTCATTTCCTCAATTGTAAGTTTACCATCTCTCGCTTTCAAGGCCAACCTCATCACTTCTTTTTCAATTTGGTCGAAGCTCATGCTTTCTGCATTTCTGATTACAGGAACCATCAAACCTTTTGGAGCTGAAACGGCAATTGAAACGTCTACGAAATCATGGTAAACGATTTCGTTACCATCAATTTGAGCATTTACAGCTGGCCAATCTTTGGCAGCCATGGTTACCGCTTTGGTAAAGAACGACATGAAGCCTAAGCCAATCTCGTGCTTCTCTTTAAATGATTCCTTGTACTTCTTACGAATGTCCATGATAGGTTTCATGTTCACTTCGTTGAAGGTAGTAAGCATTGCGGTTTCGTTTTTCACTGAAACCAAACGCTTCGCTACTGTTTTTCTTAGGGCCGACATGCGCTCTCTGCTTTCATTACGTCCACCTGGAACACTAATGGCTGGAGCTGAATCTTCTTTTTTGCTTTCTGCTGCCTTCGGTGCTGGTGCCGATTTTTGAGCACTTTCTGCATCTTCTTTGGTAATTCTACCATCAACGCCTGTGCCTTTTACCGATTTAGGATCAATACCTTTTTCAGCTAAAATTTTAGCCGCTGCCGGAGATGCATGCCCTGTAGCATAAGTTTGATCTTGTGAAGCAGATTGAGAAGCAGGAGCAGCACCAGATGCCGTTTTTGCTTCAGATTTAGCAGGAGCACCACCTTCGGTTACCTCAATTTTACAAATCGTTGCACCGATTTCGATAGTGTCGCCTTCTTCTGCAATAATGGTAAGTATACCAGATGCCTCGGCAGGCAATTCAAAGGTTGCTTTATCCGAATCTACTTCAGCAATAATCTCGTCAAGCTCTACATAATCGCCAGTGTTTTTCAACCAGCTAGAAATGGTCACTTCAGTAATAGATTCGCCTACAGTAGGCACAATCATTTCTTTAGTTTCACCAGTAGATTTTGGGCCAGCGCTTTCTTTGGCTTCAGCTTTTGGAGCTTCTTTTTCTGGAGCAGGGGCACTACTTCCAGCTGCATCTGTGTCAATTTCACAGATGGTCGCGCCAATTTCTAGCGTTTCGCCTTCTTGGGCAATAATGTGCAATTTACCTGCAGCTTCGGCATTTAGTTCAAATGTGGCTTTGTCTGACTCTAGCTCACAAATAACTTCGTCCATTTCTACAGACTCTCCTTCTTTTTTGAACCATTGGGCAATTGTAACCTCGGTTATTGACTCTCCAACGGTAGGTACTTTGATTTCAAGACTCATGATTTCTTAATTTTTTGCGAAAGCTTGATCGACTAATTTTTCTTGTTCGGCAGCGTGTACTTTGGCGTAACCTGTTGCAGGTGAAGCACTCGCTTTACGAGATATTAATGTAAGGGCGGTGTCTTTATAGGCTCTTAATATAAACGACCAGTAACCCATGTTTTCAGGCTCTTCTTGTACCCAGAAAACTTCCGCACCTTTATATTGGCTTAGGATTTCGTTCACTTGGTTAGTTGGGAATGGCTGAATTTGCTCAACTCTCACTATAGCAACATCCTTACGCTTGTCTGTTTCTTGGCGCTCAAGCAAATCGTAGTAGATTTTTCCTGAACAAAGAAGAACACGTTTTACAGATTTAGCAGTTGCATAATCATCGCCAATTACCTCTTGGAAACGACCCGAAGTAAAATCCTCTACTGGTGAAACTACCTTAGGATGGCGCAATAAAGATTTAGGCGACATCACCACCAATGGTTTTCTGAATTCCCATGTCAACTGTCTTCTCAATGCGTGGAAGAAGTTGGCTGGAGTGGTGATATTGGCCACTACCATATTGTATTCAGCGCTCAACTGTAAGTAACGCTCAGGTCTTGCATTTGAATGCTCTGGGCCTTGGCCTTCATAACCATGTGGTAAAAGAAGCACCATTCCGTTCATGCGTTGCCATTTTGTTTCAGAACATGAAATGAACTGATCTACCATTACTTGGGCACCGTTGGCAAAATCACCGAATTGGCCTTCCCATAAGGTAAGTGCATTTGGGTTTGCCATGGCGTAGCCAAATTCAAAGCCCATTACACCAAACTCTGAAAGTAGTGAGTTATAAATTTCGAATTTGTTATCCGCACCAAGGTTGTTCAAACTGTTGTATGCATCATTGGTATTGGCGTCATGCAATACCGCATGTCTATGAGAGAAAGTTCCTCTTTGTACATCCTGGCCCGTTAAACGCACTTTTTTTCCATCTAATAGAAGCGACCCATAAGCCAAAAGTTCACCTGCTGCCCAGTTTAAAGACTTCTCTTTAAAGAACATGTCTTTACGCTGTTTCAGCTGCTTTTCTATCTGTTTTAAAGGCTTAAACCCTTTTGGAATAGTAGTTAGGGCGTCTGCTACTTTCTTCAGCGAATCATTTGAGATTCCAGTTTCTGGAGACTGTTCAAAATCCTCTGGTTTAGATCTTCTCAAGTTCCTCCACTCTTCTTCCAATGGTTGGTAGATGTACGGAAGTGGCTTTTGCTTCACCAAATTGAGTCTATCTTGAAGAAGTGCTCTAAATTCTTTGTCTAATTTCTTGGCTAAAGCTGCTTCAATCTCACCCTTTTCAATGAGTTGTTTATTATAAACCTCGCGTGGGTTAGGGTGTTTTGAAATCACATTATATAATGACGGCTGAGTAAACTTAGGCTCATCACTTTCATTATGGCCGTGTCTACGGTAGCAAACCATGTCCACGAAAATATCTTCACCAAATTTTTGTCTGTACTCAGCAGCAAACTGAACACAGAAAACTACCGCTTCTGGATCATCACCATTAACGTGAAGTACAGGGGCATCAATAATTTTTGCTACATCAGTACAATAGATACTTGATCGAGCATCGTCAAAGTCGGTAGTAAAACCAACTTGGTTGTTGATTACAAAATGGATGGTTCCACCTGTATTGTAGCCTTCAAGATTACCCATTTGAGTAACCTCGTATACTATGCCCTGTGCGGCAACGGCTGCATCGCCATGAATAAGGATTGGTAATATTTTAGAGCGATCTCTATTGTATTCTTCATCACCTTTGGCCCTTACAAAGCCTTCAACTACTGGATTTACTGCTTCGAGGTGAGAAGGATTAGGTGCCAATTTAAGCTCAACTTTTTCGCCATTTACCGCAGTAACTTGGCTCGAAAATCCCATGTGATATTTAACGTCACCATCGCCCATGGTAAGGTCAGGTGTAGAATTGCCTTCAAATTCGCTAAAGATTTGCTCATAGGTTTTGCCCATGATGTTGGCCAAAACGTTCAAACGACCACGGTGGGCCATTCCAATCATTACTTCTTTAACACCAAGCTCAGCACCCTTATTAATAATAGCATCCAAAGCGGCAATCGTAGTTTCACCACCTTCCAAAGAGAACCTCTTCTGACCCAAATATTTGGTGTGAAGGAAGTTTTCGAAAACTACGGCTTCGTTAAGCTTGCTAAGAATTCTTTCGCGCTGGGCGTGAGATGGCTTAAACGAAAGCGCATCTTTTTCAATTTTTTCTCTGAGCCACTTCAGCTTTTCTGGGTCACGAACATACATGTATTCGAAACCGACAGTGCCTTCATATATATATTGAAGTGTATCAATGATTTTTCTCAATGGAGCTTTACCAATCCCCAGTTCTTCACCAGAAATAAACTGAGTATCTAAATCTCCTTCATTTAGGTTAAAGTCGGCCAAGTCAAGAATTGGCTTTCTGTCTTTTCTTTCCCTAACTGGGTTGGTTTTAGATCTTAGGTGCGCTCTGGTTCTATAGGCGTGAATCAGGTTTCTTACCTGAACCTCTTTGTCAGAAACAGTATTATTACCAGTTGTAGCTTGAGTAGTGCTCGAAGCTTGGCCATCTGGTAGCATTGAATACTCTGTTTGAGCGAACTCAAAACCTTCGAAAAATTTTTTCCAACCCTCATCAATACTGCTGGGGTCATTTTTGAATTGCTGATAAAGAGCTTCTAAAGCCTTAGGATCTGCATTGCTTAAATAAGAATAATTATCCATGAACAGGTGTTTGCCTCTTATGAGTACCAAAGGTATGTCTTTAGCTTAGTTATTAAAAACCGCTTATGCGGTTATCTAAATGTATTAGTTTTTCTGCTTCGAGAAGTTGTTTTGTTCTTAATCGTATTTGGTGGCTTAGGGTTGTATTTGTAAATGAAGTAATTCTTTATACAGTAAAGAATTGGTATATAGAGGGATAGTGTTCTTTGATTTTGGTCTCTTGGATTGGCTGTTTTCATTATATTTGAATGCCGAGCTAAGTGCTTTATTATTAGTGTTCTGTATAAGAATCAAAACGGTTTGAATTTTAATGAATCCTATATGTTTCTATTAAAGAAAAAACCGTACATTTGCAGTCCATTTTTGAGACGTGATCTCAAAGATTAGAGGACGTGATCCTCGCTAAACTTTAAAAGTTAAATGGCAGTAAAAATCAGATTGGCCCGAAGAGGTCGCAAGAAACAAGCGATTTACGATGTAGTTATCGCAGATGCAAGAGCACCACGAGATGGTCGCTTTATTGAAAAAATTGGTATTTATAACCCAAACACTAACCCAGCTACTATCAATATTGATAATGAGAAGGCGTTTCAGTGGGTTATGAATGGAGCACAGCCTACAGATACTGTAAAGGCAATGCTTTCTTACCGTGGAGTTCTTCTAAGAAAACACCTTCAAATTGGTGTGATTAAAGGAGCAGTTACTCAAGAAGAGGCTGATAAAAAATATCAGGCTTGGTTAGAAGGCAAAGAATCTCAAATCAGTGGTAAAGTAGAGCAATTAGCAAAAGCTAAAGATGACGCTAAGAAAGCGAAGTTGGATGCAGAAGCTAAAGTAAACACTGCAAGAGCTGAGGCGATTGCTGCTAGAAAAGCAGAAGCAGAAGCAGCTAATGCACCTGCTGCTGAAGAAGAGGCTACTGAAGAAGTAGAGGCGTCAGCAGAAGTAGCTGAAGAGGCTCCTGCTGCGGAAGAGGCACCAGCTGCTGAAGAGAAAAAAGAAGACTAATTATAGTTGGTCATGACGGTTGAAGATTGTTACCAGTTAGGGTATATCACTAAACCGCACGGCTTAAAGGGCGAGGTTCAGGTCTTATTAGACGTGGATTACCCTCAAGAGTATAAAACTTTGGAATCAGTTTTTGTCCAACAAGGGCAACAACTGGTTCCTTTTTTTATTTCAGCCATTTCACTGAACGGAGACAGGGCAATTATTTCTTTTGAAGATACGAATACCTTAGATCTGGCTAAGGCTTTAAAAGGTTGTTCACTTTACTTGCCTCTATCTACTTTGCCCGAGCGCGAAGAGGGCGATTTCTATTTTCATGAACTCGTTGGTTTTGATTTAATCGATGCTAATGACGATAGTTTAGTGGGGGAAGTTGAGAACGTATTTGAGGCTGGTCCGCAAACTCTTCTTTCAATTAAACATAAAACTGAAAAAGAAGTGTTGATTCCTTTAACAGATGAGCTGATTAAGGAAATAGACAAGGAGAACAACAGATTGTACATGTATATTCCTGAAGGTTTAGTAGATGTTTTTCTAGAAGATTAATCATGAGAATCGACATCATCACATTATTGCCCAGATTACTGGATAGTCCCTTTTCGCACTCTATATTAAAAAGAGCGCAAGAGAAAGGTCTGGTGGAAGTGGTAGTACATGACTTGCGAGAATTCTCAACCAGCAAGCAGCGCCAACTTGACGATTATGCTTATGGTGGAGGTGCAGGCATGGTAATGATGATTGAACCGATTGACCTTTGTATTTCTAAGCTAAAGGCTGAGCGTGATTATGATGAAGTTATTTATATGACTCCTGATGGTGAGCTGCTTAATCAAGGAATCGCGAATGAGCTTTCTTTGAAAGGAAATCTCATTTTACTGTGCGGTCATTATAAAGGGGTGGACGAAAGAGTAAGGGAGCATTTTATAACCCGAGAAATAAGTATTGGGAATTATGTGCTTTCTGGGGGTGAGCTGGCAGCGGCTGTGGTAGCAGATTCTATTATTAGATTGCTGCCTGGTGTATTGTCTGACGAAACTTCTGCTCTAACAGATTCTTTTCAAGATGATTTAGTTGCTCCCCCTGTTTATACGCGCCCTGCTGAATACAAAGGTATGGTGGTGCCAGAAGTGCTTTTATCAGGTCATCAGGCCAAGATTGAAGAGTGGAGGTATGAACAATCTGTAGCGCGAACTAGGGCTAGGCGACCTGGAATGCTAGATGAGTAAAAAAATATTGATAGCCTGCTTGTTACAAAAACATTTTCCATATATTTGCAGTCCGATTTTAGACGAGGCTGTTAGAGATAGAAATCATGAGTGATCTTATCAAATTTATAGAGCAAGAAAATAACGAAGTAAGAACTTCGATGCCACAATTCAATTCTGGTGACACTATCAACGTGCACGTGAAGATTAAAGAAGGTGGTAAAGAGAGAATTCAGCAGTTTCAAGGAACTGTAATTCAGAGAAAAAATTCAGGCACAAACGGTGAGACTTTCACTGTAAGAAAAATTTCTAACGGTGTGGGTGTAGAAAGAGTGTTTCCACTTCTTTCACCAAATATCGATAAAATCGAAGTGCTTAGAAAAGGTAAAGTTAGAAGAGCTAAATTATTCTACTTAAGAGGTAGACATGGTAAGGCCGCAAGAATTAAAGAGAAATTGGCTAAATAGTCATTTCCTCTTAAAGAATTTGAACCTCCATTTGGAGGTTTTTTTATGTCTTAACTTTTTTCTACGCCAATATGTCACTTTTTTAATTGAGGCGCATTTATTGTTCCTTTGCCCACCATATAAGTTTTAGAGGTGATTCAATTTCATAAATATCAAGGTACAGGCAACGATTTCGTGATGATCGATAATCGGCAGCTAGAAATCGATAAATCTGATTTATCATTTGTTTCGCAATTGTGCGATCGTAGGTTTGGTGTAGGTGCAGACGGAGTGATTCTGATCGAGGATCATCCAGAGTTTGATTTCGAAATGATCTACTATAACCCAGATGGATCGCAAAGTCTTTGTGGTAACGGAAGTCGATGTGCTGTTATGTTTGCCAAGAGTTTGGGTATTATTCAGGATAACACTGAATTTTTGGCTATTGATGGGCCTCACGAAGCGTTTATTACAGATGGAGAAGTCCATTTATTAATGAATGACGTAGCCGAACATGAATTGATCGGAGATGACTTTTTGATCAATACCGGCTCTCCGCATTATATACAATATGTACCCAATGCCCACGACATAGATGTAGTAGAGAGCGGTAGAGAAATTCGCTATTCAGATCGCTTCAAGAACGAAGGGGTAAACGTCAATTTTATTGAGGAGTGCCCCAACAACTCACTTGTAATTAGGACGTATGAGAGAGGGGTTGAAAACGAAACTTTATCCTGTGGTACGGGTTGTACAGCTGCTGCATTATCTTTTGCATTAAAAGGGGGCGAATCTCCAATTAGGCTCAATGCAGTTGGGGGAGAGCTTCAGGTTTCTTTTAATCAAGAGAACAACATTTTTAAGGACATCTATTTAATAGGTCCTGCCGAAAAAGTATTTGAAGGAGTAATCGAGCTGTGAATATAAAATCAAGCTTATGTTTACTTTTTCTAGACAAGAAATTAACTTTAAACCATATTAAAAATACAGTATGAGTTTTTTAACAAAAGGGTTGGCAAAGGTTTTTGGATCGAAGTCAGATCGAGATATTAAGGAAGTAAAACCTTACGTTGATAAAATTAACAAAGCGTTTGATGAATTGAGCAGCATTTCTGATGAAGCTTTGAGGGGAAAGACCCAAGAAATTAAAGGTAGAATTAAAAGTTACCTTAAAGAAGTTGATGATCAACTGGCTGCCCTTCATCTTAGAATTGAGAAAGAAACAGATTTGGAAATTGCTCAAAAGGAGAGCATTTTCGATCAAATAGATAAACTGGAAGAGAAGCGTGACGAAGAACTTGAGAAAGTACTTATGGATGTGCTTCCAGATGCCTTTGCTGTAGTGAAGGAAACAGCCAGAAGACTAAAGGAAAACGGTAAACTTGAAGTTGAGGCTACTTTGCATGATAGACAAATTGCTGCCAAAGGCCCTCAAGTTGAAGTTGTAGGAGATAAAGCCATTTGGAAGAACAAATGGCTAGCAGCAGGTACTGAGGTGACTTGGGAAATGCTTCACTACGATGTACAGTTAATCGGAGGTATCGTTTTGCATCAAGGAAAAATCGCTGAGATGGCGACTGGTGAAGGTAAAACGCTTGTAGCTACATTACCCGCCTACCTGAATGCCTTAGCAGAAAGAGGTGTTCACGTAATTACGGTGAACGATTACTTGGCCAAGCGAGATTCAGAATGGATGGCACCGCTATTCCAATTCCATGGCCTTACAATAGACTGTATAGATAAGCACCAGCCAAATTCTGAAGAAAGAAGAGAGGCTTATCGTGCGGACATCACTTACGGAACTAATAACGAATTTGGCTTCGATTATTTGCGTGACAACATGGCCAGAGAAGCAAAAGAGCTTGTACAACGCAAGCATCACTATGCAATGGTCGATGAGGTCGATTCAGTATTGATTGATGAAGCCAGAACTCCATTGATCATTTCAGGCCCAATTCCAAAAGGAGATGAGCACGAGTTTCACGAATTGAAACCACGCGTTACTAAGCTAGTAGATGCTCAAAAGAAGCTTTGTTCTCAATATTTGAATGACGCTAAACGATTGATCAAAGAAGGAAACGAAGACGAAGGTGGACTGGCTTTGTTCAGGGCTTTCCGTGGCCTTCCAAAATATAAACCATTGATTAAATTCCTAAGTGAAACAGGAATGAAGATGGTAATGCAGAAGACAGAGAACTTCTATCTGCAAGACAACCAAAAGAACATGCCTAAGGCAGATGAACCACTTTACTTTACCATTGATGAAAAGACAAATGCGGTAAATCTGACTGAAAAAGGAACTGACTTAATTACTGGTGAAGGAGAAGACCCAAGCTTCTTTATTATGACCGACATTGGTGAAGTAGTGGCCAGACTTGAGAAAGACGAAACTTTAAGCGATGAAGATAAGCTCAAGCAAAAAGAAGAAGCCATTCAAGATTACTCAGTAAAAGGGCAAAGAATTCATACAGTAAACCAATTGCTGAAAGCTTATACCATGTTTGAAAAGGATACGGAATATATCCTTGATGGGGGAAAAGTGAAAATTGTAGATGAGCAAACAGGTAGGGTAATGGATGGCCGTAGATATTCTGACGGACTACATCAAGCCATTGAAGCCAAGGAAAATGTGAAGGTAGAAGACGCCACACAAACCTATGCCACTATTACATTGCAGAACTATTTCAGAATGTACCACAAACTGGCGGGTATGACGGGTACTGCAGAAACAGAAGCAGGAGAGTTCTGGGAAATTTACAAACTGGATACAGTAGTAATTCCTACCAATCGACCAATTGCAAGAGAAGACAGAGAAGACAAAGTATATAAAACGGTAAGAGAGAAATTTAATGCCGTAGTAGACGAAATCGTTGAGTTAACTGCCGAAGGAAGACCAGTATTAGTGGGTACTACTTCGGTTGAAATCTCTGAAATTTTGAGCAGAATGCTTCATCTTAAAAAGATTGAGCATCAAGTATTGAACGCGAAGCAACACGCCAGAGAAGCCGATGTTGTGGCCGCTGCTGGTAGACCAGGTACAGTAACCATTGCTACCAACATGGCAGGTCGTGGAACAGATATTAAGTTAGCACCAGAATCTAAAGCCGCTGGGGGGCTTGCCATTATTGGTACAGAAAGACACGAATCAAGACGTGTTGACCGCCAGTTGAGAGGTAGAGCAGGTCGTCAAGGAGACGCAGGTTCATCTCAATTCTTTGTTTCATTGGAAGATAATTTAATGAGGCTTTTTGGCTCAGACAGAGTAGCTAAGCTAATGGATAGAATGGGCTTGAAGGAAGGTGAGATGATTCAGCATTCCATGATTTCCAAGTCTATTGAAAGAGCACAACGTAAAGTTGAAGAAAATAACTTCGGTACCAGAAAACGACTTTTGGAGTATGATGACATCATGAACCAACAGCGTTCGGTGATCTATGAAAGAAGAAAAAATGCGTTGATCGGTGAACGTTTGCAGTTAGACATCATGAACATGATGTATGATACTTGTGAGGACATCCTGAACAATACAAAACCAACAAACGATTTTGACGGGTTTAAACTTAGCTGTATTGGCACATTGGGTATGGATACCAAAATTGGTATCGATCATTACACTCAGTCCGATGTAAACACACTCGTAAACGATTTGTACGAAGAAGTTTATGCCGACTACAATAAGAAGAACAAGTCTATAGCAGAAAAAACACTGCCATTACTGAAACATATTCAGCAAGAAAAAGGAGCTACGGTTGAGAACATACTTCTTCCATTTATGGATGGGAAGAGACAAATTGGTGTGGCTGTAAACCTCAACAAAACTGTAGAAACAGAAAACGCTGAATTGATCAAAGCCATGGAGAAATCGATTACGCTTGCAGTAATTGACCAAACATGGAAAGAGCACTTGCGCGATATGGATGATTTGAAACAGTCTGTGCAAAACGCGGTTTATGAGCAGAAAGATCCGCTTTTGATCTATAAATTCGAAGCCTTCCAATTGTTTAAAGCTTTCCTTTCTAAGGTAAACGAAGAAACAGTTTCCTTCCTTACCAAAGCCGACATACCTCAACAAGCACCAGACAGAGTGCAAGAGGCGAGAAGCCGAGGAAGTCAACAAAAACTGAATGAAAGTAAGGAAGAGTCTAAATCGGCTTTAGCCGGTAGACAGGATACTAGAAACAGACCTCCAGTTGAAAAAATTGCTCCTATTAAGTCTGAAAAGATTTACGGTAGAAATGACCGAGTTAATGTTCAGTACCAAGACGGAACTGTGAAAAATGACGTTAAGTTTAAGCAAGTAGAAGAAGATATTCTAAGCAATAAATGCGTGGTCATCAATGAATAAGTTTGTTTCACATACCCTACTACCTCTTGCTGCCATTCTTTTGGTAGTTGGGTGTACCAATCAGGCAGTCCCTAAAAAGGATGTGAAAGGGAATGAGGTTGATCTGAGCTATTCCGATGACCTGTCTAAGTATCGGCCTAAAGTTGAAAGCCAATCAGGTATGATAGACAGTATTGATCTAGTAAAAAATGAAGCCATAAGGTCTTCTTATGAAGTTTCTGATAAGATGAATGCCGTTATGGACTCCATTATTACCAGAAACGATACATTGGCAACACTTTCTGGTTATACTATTATGGTGTATTCAGGAACAAATGAAGTTGAGGCAGGTAGGGTGAGGAATCGTCTATTTGATATTCTTCCTGCAATGGATGCTCAAATTCAATATAAATTGCCTACCTATTTTGTGAAGATTGGTGAGTTCTATCAGCAGATAGAGGCGCAACCCCTTTATGAGAAAATAAAGAAATATTACCCCACCGCTACTGTAGTTCCAGAGCAATTTAAACTTGAAAAATGAGTTTACTGGCCGAAGTTAAAAAATTGGCTTCTCAGTATGCAGAAGATACAGTTAGTATTCGTAGGTATATTCATGCCAACCCCGAACTTTCGTTTAAGGAGTTTGAAACTGCAAAATATGTAGCTTCTGAGTTAAGAAAGCTTGGCATAGAACCAAAAGAAGGAGTTGCTGAAACGGGACTTACAGCATTGATAGAGGGTAAAAACCCTTCGTCTAGAACCGTGGCTTTGCGTGCCGACATGGATGCTTTGCCCATTACCGAACTCAGTGATATTCCTTATAAATCAAAAAACGAAGGTGTAATGCATGCTTGCGGTCACGATGTGCATACCTCATGTCTTTTAGGAGCTGCTAGAATTTTGGTTCAGCTCAAAGATCAATTTGAGGGAACCGTTCAATTAGTATTTCAACCTGGAGAAGAAAAAAATCCAGGAGGAGCTTCGTTAATGATCAAAGCTGGGGCTCTAGAAAACCCTAAGCCTAACAGCATGTTGGGGCAGCATGTAATGCCATATATCCCGACAGGGAAAGTTGGTTTTAGAGAAGGTCAGTATATGGCCAGTGCCGATGAAATTTACCTTACCGTAAAAGGGAAAGGTGGTCATGCTGCGCTTCCTGATAAAGTAATTGATCCAATTCTTATTGCTTCTCACATCATCGTAGCCCTTCAGCAAGTAGTAAGCAGAAATGCTGACCCTAAAAAACCAACTGTGCTTTCTTTCGGGCAAATTGAAGGAGGGCATGCTCAAAACATTATTCCCGATGAGGTTAAAATTGGAGGAACCTTTAGGGCTTTGGATGAAGAATGGCGTTTCGAGGCACACAAAAGAATAAGGAGCATTGCTGAAGGAATAGCCGAAGCCATGGGAGGTAGCTGTGATGTAAATGTTGATGTTGGTTACCCATTTCTAACCAATGACCCAGGCACAACGCAAGCAGCGCGTGCAGCAGCAATCTCTTACTTGGGTGAAGAAAACATTGTTGACCTTGATCTATGGATGGGAGCAGAAGACTTTGCTTATTACTCTCATGTAGTGCCTTCTTGCTTTTATCGTTTAGGAACTGGAAATCCTGAGAAAGGAACCACTTTAGGTGTTCATACCCCTAAATTTAATATTGACGAAGACGCCATTGAGGTTGGAATTGGATTGATGGCTTGGATTGCCCTCAATCAGTTAAGTGCCGATAGGGCGTAAAAAATAAAAGCCTCATTTCTGAGGCTTTATTATAATCATCTTATTTTTTCTATTCTTAAGCTTTTAATAGCTCAGCCATTGTTGCTCCAATGTCAGCTGGTGAGCTAACAACTTTAATACCGCAAGACTCCATTATTTTCATCTTAGCTTCTGCTGTATCTTCTGCTCCACCAATGATGGCACCAGCGTGGCCCATTCTTCTACCCGGAGGCGCTGTTTGTCCAGCGATAAATCCAACCACTGGCTTTTTGTTACCAGTAGATTTAATGTACTCAGCAGCAAGGGCTTCGTAGTTACCACCAATTTCACCGATCATAACGATGGCGTCAGTTTCTGGGTCGTTCATTAAAAGCTCAACGGCTTCTTTTGTTGGTGTTCCAATAATTGGGTCACCACCAATTCCTATCGCAGTTGAAATTCCCAAACCAGCTTTTACCAATTGGTCAGCAGCTTCATAAGTTAAAGTACCAGATTTAGATACTAAACCAACTCTACCTTTTTTGAAGATAAAACCAGGCATGATACCTACTTTAGCTTCACCCGGAGTAATAACTCCTGGGCAGTTAGGGCCAATTAAGGTAACACTCTTGTTCTTAATATATTCTTTGGCCTGAACCATATCTTTAACAGGAATTCCCTCAGTAATGGCGATGATTACAGAAATACCAGCATCGGCAGCCTCCATTATAGCATCAGCAGCAAAAGCTGGTGGTACAAATATGATAGATACGTTGGCACCAGTTGCGGCTACTGCATCTTCTACAGTATTGAATACTGGTTTACCAATGTGTTCTTGGCCTCCTTTTCCCGGAGTTACACCACCAACTACATTTGTACCATATTCAATCATTTGTTCAGCGTGGAAAGTACCTTCAGAGCCGGTAAATCCTTGAACTATAATTTTAGAATCTTTATTGACTAAAACACTCATTACAGTGGGTTTAAATTTGTGGCAAAAATAGAACAATAAATGGCTAAGCCAAAGGATTAATTGGTTGAGATGTTCTGTTAGGGTGAATTAGGATTTCGACCCAAAGAGCAGAAAAAAATGTTAACCTTTTTTAACGAAAATTTATCCTCAATACTGAAACAATTTCTTTCCATAGTAGGTATACCTACCCATAAGTGTTTTGATAGAAAAATTGAGAAACAATACTTATCAGGAAAGAATTAAGAAAAGGTTGATTATACATAGTTAGTTTTTAGTATTTTAAGGTTGATTAAGAAAAAGAGCTCGAGGTTGGGGCTCTTTTCTTTTTTGGTGTCTACTGCAAAAAGTACAGATTTGAACCGTAGTGACTGAATATCACTCTATTTAAAAATGTTATCTTAGTCGGTCATACAAAATAGAAACTTGAATACAACTGAATTTAAAGGCGCGAAGATTTTTGGGCTGTTGTTTGGCCCAACAGTTTTTTTTCTGATTCTATCATTTTCTCCAGAGGTTTGGATATCCCCAGATGCCTGGAAGGTAGTAGGCATTGCGGCATGGATGATCATTTGGTGGATTACCGAAGCCGCTCCAATTCCCGTTACAGCCTTACTTCCCATTGTTCTCTTTCAAATTACAGGCGTTTTCAATGCCAATGAGGCCACAGCGCCCTATGCCAACCCAATTATATTCTTGTTTATGGCTGGTTTCATCTTGGGTTTGGGAATGGAAAAGCATAACCTACACAAGCGCATTGCCCTGAACTTAATTCGTTTAACAGGCACTAATCCTAATGGAATCATCTTAGGCTTTATGCTCACTACTGCTTTTCTATCCATGTGGATTAGCAACACTGCTACCACCGTAATGATGCTTCCTATTGCACTTTCGATTACCAGTTTGCTCAATCTTGATAACACTCAAGACAAAGGAAAAAAAAGGTTTGCATTGGTGCTTATGTTAAGTATCGCATATGCCGCAAACATTGGAGGCACCGCCACAATTATTGGAACACCACCCAATGTAGCTTGGGTAGGTTTTATGAGCGAAATGATGGACTATGAAGTGAGCTTTGCGCAGTATTTAAAAGTAGGATTACCCACCTGTTTCATTATGCTTGCCATCACTTATTTTTTGCTTACTCGAGTACTGTTCCCTAGCCGAATCAAAAACCTTTCTGACTCTTCTCAGATTATTGATGACCAAATAAGCGCATTAGGAAAAGTTAGCCGAGCTGAGAAGTTGGTAGCACTCATTTTTGTTCTTACAGCTGTTGCATGGATACTTAGGGCGAATTTAAATACTTGGTTTAACACCACATTACTGAATGATACTTTGATCGGAATGATTGGTGCCATATTTATGTTTGCAACGCCTGTTAGTTTGAAAAGAGGTGAATTCCTTTTGGATTGGGAGTATACTAAAAAGCTACCTTGGGGAATTCTGCTTCTTTTTGGTGGTGGGCTCACTTTAGCCAAAGCCATGGAAACAACTGAAATAGTTCAGATTGTAGGTGAATCTATAGCCCAACAAGGCAATATGAGTAAACTCCTTCTGGTTTTGGGTCTAAGTGCCTTTATGCTTTTTATGACAGAGATAATGAGCAATGTGGCGTTGACTGTAATTTTTGTTCCTGTAGTATTAGGAATTTCATTAAGCTTAAACATTAACCCCATGTACCTTTCGTTGCCAGTTACTTTGGCAGCAAGCTATGCCTTTATGATGCCTATTTCTACTCCTCCAAATGCTATAGTTTTTTCTTCAGGAATGATCCCTATGAAAGAAATGATAAGAGCAGGCTTTATTCTTAACCTTGTTGCCATACTTCTTTTGGCGGCATTATCAGAAACCTTGATTCCTTTGGTGTATGGATAGCATGATAGAAAGCGCAATAGTCTTTGATAGAATTGTTGAAGAAAGAAGGTCGGTAAGAATTTACGATCAACAGGCAGATTTTGATCCAGAAGCTGTTAGGCGAAGTTTAGAAAGGGCCATTCTTTCACCCAATAGTAGTAATATGCAGCTTTGGGAGTTTTACAGAATCCGTACCGAAGAAGCACGGGAGAAAGTCAGCTGGATGTGCATGAATCAGAAGGCTGCCAAAACTGCCAGAGAGTTGGTGGTATTTGTAGCCCGAAAGGACCTTTGGAGAACACGGCAAAAAGCTTTGGTTCAAGAGATGAAAAGGGTTTATGGCGAACCTACAACCAAAGCAGCCAAAAGGGCGCTCAACTATTATGAAAGCCTAATTCCTAAATATTATTTCAACGACCCTTTTGGTGTTTGGGGCTTTATTAAAAAGTGTATCTATTTTTTTGTAGGGTTAAAACGGCCCATGGTACGGCATGGAAATGCTACCGATGTCCGAATAAGTGTACATAAAAGTGCTGCATTGGCAGCTCAAACCTTTATGCTGAGTATGAAGGCCGAAGGATATGACACCTGCCCTATGGAAGGTATGGACTCAATTCGAATTAAGAAATTCCTTAAGCTACCTCGAAAGGCAGAAGTAACTATGGTGATTGGCTGCGGGCCTGCTGCTGATGGCGGTGTATATTCAGAGCGATTTAGAGTACCAAATGATGAAGTCATTTTCGAGGTTTAGCCGAAAGGCAAAATTTATTTCTATTGATGAAGTAATCAGATATAAGCTAATCGCTTATATTTAATTTCAAATTCCTAAACACATGAAAGCCACAAAGAAAATTCTTTCGATAATCTGTATTCTCATTCTCTCAATTTGCCTTACCTCCTGTGTTAAAATTATTGAGAAGTTTATGTTTAAAAAAGATGGAAGTGGTACCTATTCCATGACTGTTGATATGAGTGAGATGGCTGAAATGATGAAATCGTTAGGCGGGGCAGATGAGGAGATCGCGGAGGCTACTGAAGAGATGGAAGTGGACTTTGAAGATAAGATGGCTAGAATGGAAGCGATTTCTGGGATATCGAATGGAAGGAATGATTTTGATAGAGAGAAATTGAAATACACGGTGCTGTTTGATTTTGATAATGTGGAAGCATTGAACAAAGGGATGAGCGAGTTCTATCGTGATTCAGCCGCAGTAGGACCAACGAAACAATCAGTGTTTTTCACTCAAAAGGGCAATGCCTTTGAAAGAACTGACTTTAATGAGACAATCGATAATTTCAAAAAGGGACTTGAGGGGGAAGGAGAGGAAGAGTTTGATTTAGAAATGGCGGCTTTGATGTTCGGGGATGCTGCTTATGAACAAATCATTGAGTTTGATACTAAGATCAAATCAGTTTCAAATGATGAATATAAGTTATCGGAAGATAATAAAAGCGTTAGCTGGATATATAGACTTTTCCAGAAGGAAGATTACGCTAAAAAACCTAAAGCTAAGATAGTAATCAGATAAGTCGAAGTGTATTCGTCTTATCTGATTACTTAATTATTTATTCGTTTTCCTTAAAGCCAAGTCGTGCTACAGCACCTCCAGGGCCAGAAGCATAGGCGGCTTTATTGTCTTTGGTTACGCTTACAGAATAGTATTTGCCTTCCATTGGTGCATAGCCCTCCATTCCTTCTCTAAAATAATCGCAGCTTTGTCTGCCTACAGCCAAAACCAAATCATTAAAAATGGCTACTCCAGACCGATAGCCCTGTGGTTTTAAAGAAGCCATAACAGGAAACCACGATTTACCACGGTCTAAGGTGTAAGCACTATTGATTCGAGTTAAAGAATCGCCACGGTAATCACCACCTACCATTAGGCCTTCGTTTTCATTTTTGAATGCAATAGAAAAGATTCCTGCAGTTGATTCACCAGATTGAAGCGGTGTAATGGTTTTCTCCCAAGTCTCGCCTCTATCGTAAGAATAAAAAAGGCTAGCCTCTTCTCCGCCTAGGCCAATATAAACATCAGAATTTCCATTCGTAATTAGGCAAGTACCACTAGCAGCAAAACCGCCTTGGCCATCTTTGGCAATAGGTCTTTGTTCGAAAGGAAGTTCTTGCCAAGTCTCGCCACCATCTTTGGTTTTCAGAATAAGTAATCTACTATCCACAGCATCGCCAAAAATGATTCCGTTTTGATCGTCCCAAAAATCCATTGCATCGTAAAAGGTACCTTCCTTCATAGAAAAGTATTTTTGTTGCCAGCTTTGGCCCCCATCAGTGGTTTTGTAAATCACCGCAGGTAGTCCTGCGCTCAGCGCAATGGCCGTGTTAGCATCGAAACCTTGAATATCTCTAAAGTCTATGGTGTCAGCTTCTGCAATGCTCACATCCTCCCAAGTTTTTCCTCCATCAATAGTTCTCAGTACTGTTCCTTTAGTACCGCTGGCCCAAGCTACGTTTTCAGTTACAGCATTGAGTCCTCGTAAACTGGCCTTCGAGCCAGAGGTTTGGGCTTGCCAATAAGGTGTTAGCGCTTTGCTTTCTTCTTCCTTTTTTTCTGAGCTTCCACAGCTTAACAAAAAGAGAACAGGTAATAAATAGATCAGTCTTTTCATGGTTTTTTCATGGCAGCCAAGTCAGGCTTTTCTTTCGATTTATAAACAGAAGAAGGTAATTCATCAAATACCATTATGTTGGTCAACTGGCGTTCGCCACGGTCTCCTGAAATTAATATATCACCCATTTGCTGGTAATTATTGAAAGGAACGTTAAAGCCTTGGGTAGTATCTGCTGCATTACGGTAATATGCCCACTGCTTTACCAGGTGGTCTGTTTTATCTACCCAAACCCAGTAACGGTTATTTGGGGTATTGCCCACTTTATCGAAAGTTAACTCAAGCTTATCTGCCAATACATCTTCATTAGTTTTTTCTTCTCCTAAATACTTCAAGGTAACACCTGAGTCTTTTAATTTGAAAGGCATAAGCAGCCAATATGAGTCATTGATCCAAGCACTTTTGCCTCTACCAATTAGGTTGTTTAAAGTGTCGGAATCAGTTATTTCTCTTCCATCAATAAATGCTTTTCCGGTGTTATCGTTAATGTTGATCAAGAAAGTAGTGTTGCGCATATCCACACGAACATCACCAGTCCACTTGTCCCAAACCAAATCACGAGCGCCAAAGAAATTCCAAGCGATATGACGAGTGTTGTCCCAAGCCTTACGTCCACCCATGGCTTCCATTACTTGATCGGCCACTTCAATAGCTTTAGGGTCTGAACCTTCTAGGTTAAAGCCTTCAGCAGGAGGGTTGCCATATTCGGCCTCTGTGGTTTCTTGAGTAGTACCTGAACCGCAACTTTGTATTAAACAGACAAAGAAGAGCGAGAGAAATAATAAGGTCTTGGTTTTCATAAGGTTTTGATTTGTAAACTAAGGTAGTGGTGATATTTTAGAAAAGCCATTGGTTTTCTAACACATTTCTTTAAAATGAATAATTCATTAAAACTACATTTAGGAACTTTTATTTTTTAATCACGTAATTTAAAAACTACATTTAGGAACTTAATAACAACAGCCCTCTTGAGTTTGGGGGGCAAGAATTTTACAAAATGAAGAAATTTCAGCTCGGAGAATTTGAAGAAATCGTTTTGTTGACGGTGGGTGTACTTTATGGCGAGGCTTACGGAGTAGCCATTAAGGGTGAAATAGAAACCCGATTGAAAAGAAAAGTTTCGGTGGGAGCTCTACAGTCGGCTTTACGCAGAATGGAAAAGAAAGGCTTTTTGATTTCGGAACTTGGAGAAACTACTAGCGAACGAGGAGGTAAGCGGAAACGCTATTTCAAAATTACAGCTTTGGGTAAAAAAGCCATGGATCATAACATGGAAACCCGCCTCGAACTTAGAAATCAGATTCCAGATATCGCTTTTGATTTTAAACTATGCTAAAAAAAATTGGGGAATGGATTTTTTCATTCTACTGTCACCCTGATTTCCAGGAAGATATTTTGGGTGACTTGGAGGAGCATTACAGGTCAAACTTTAAGGAAGTAGGGAAAAGAAGAGCTGATTTAAAGTTCTTTTTGAATGTACTTCTTCTTTTTAGGTTTTCGCTTCTTCGTGATTCTTGGTTGAGTCTTAACTTAATACATACAACAATGGTCAAAAACAACATTAAGATGGCGTATCGCAGTATGATGCGTCAAAAATTTTATTCATTTCTCAACCTTACAGGGTTGGCAATTGGTATGGCAGCCTGTATCTTCATTGCCATTTTCGTAAAGGACGAACTAAGCTTTGATAAGCATTTTGAAGACTCCGATAAGATTTTCCGCATTGCCGCCAATTTGAAATTTGGGGATAATGTCTTTAATCTTTCCTTTGCTCCCGATCCGATGGCGAAGACCGTTAAGGAAGAGTTTCCTGAAGTGGAAGAGGCCGCTAGAACAAGGGGTAATTCAACCCAACTAATTTCCTATAATAATAACTATATCCGCCAAGACCATATCACTTGGGCTGATCAAGAGTTCTTTTCTATTTTCTCTCTACCACTTTTAAGAGGAGATAGAAATCATTTGCTTGACGAGCCCAATACGGCTGTGCTTACAGAAACTACTGCCAAGAAAATTTTTGGAGAAGAGGATCCTTTGAACAAAATAATAAGGGTGAATGATGAATTGAACATTAAGGTTACCGGGGTAATTGCGGACATTCCTGACAATACCCACTTTGACTACAATATGTTCATCACTATGCTCAATAGAGCTGATGCTCGTCAAAACATCTGGTTGAGCAATAATTTTACCACCTATCTAAAATTGAATGCGAAAGAGACGAAGGAGGTAGTAGATGGTCGCTTTCCAGCGTTCCTAGAAAGGCATTTTGCCGATCAAGTAAAACAAATGATGGGGGTGGACATTAAAGATGCTTTGGCCAGCGGTAATTTGGCAGCTACTTATTTCTTACAACCCGTTGAAGATATCTATCTCCATTCCAACATGGATTATGAGATTCGTTCGAGCGGTTCTATCGAAAATGTATACCTGTTCAGTATCATTGGCTTTTTTATACTGCTAATTGCCTGCATCAATTTTATGAATATGGCCACAGCAAAGGCTTCTATCAGGGCCAAAGAAGTGGGAGTAAGAAAAGTTCTGGGTTCGTTAAAGAGGCAGTTGATCAACCAATTCTTAACAGAATCTATCTTAAATAGTCTCCTATCGGCCATTGCCGCAATAGCCATTGTAACATTGCTGTTGCCTTATTTTAATCAACTTACAAATAAGGAAATAATAAACCCCATTTTTAGCTTAAACGGACTTTGGCCTTACCTAGCAATGGCTACACTAATTGTTGGCCTATTGGCTGGTATTTATCCCGCCTTTGTGCTGTCATCCTTTTTACCCTCAAAGGTTTTAAAGGGGGAGGTTACTCAAGGTAAAAGAGCTGGGTGGATGCGGAATGTATTAGTGGTTGTTCAGTTTTCAACGTCTATCTTTCTAATTATTGGCTCAGCATTTATCTATAGCCAATTGGATTATCTTCAACATAAAGAACTGGGCTTTAATAAGGATCAAATTTTAGTAATCAATGAAACACAACTTTTGGGTGATCAAATTCAGGTTTTTAAAACCGAATTAGAAAGAAGTGCAGTAATCGAAAGCGCGACAATAAGCGATTTTATTCCAGCAACAAACACTTATAATGACTCACCATTTTTAAGTGAAACTGCCACAACTACAGATGAGGCAGTTTCATTGCAAATTTGGTATGTGGATGAAGACTATGCCAAAACCTATGATTTGAAAATGGCAGATGGGAGGTTTTTTTCAAAAGAATTTGGCTCAGACTCTATGGCCATGGTGCTAAATGAAACTGCCATTAAGCGGTTCGGCTACTTGGAAAACCCAGTTGGAAGAAAAATTAAATCGGTAATGGAGAATGGGAATACTTACACGATAGTGGGGGTGGCCAAAGATTTTCATTTCAGGTCTATGACCGAAGAAATTCAACCCCAAGTATTCTTTTTGGGTAATAGCACTGGAAGTGTGAGTGTGAAATTTAAAGCCAACATGACCAGTGATGTATTGGCAGCAAGTGAATCCATCTGGGATAAATTTAGTGGAGGGAAACCTTTTGAGTATGACTTTTTAGATGACATATTCGCCAGTTCCTTTAGAGATCAAGTGAGATTGAAAACGATTTTCTCAGTATTTGCTGGACTGGCCATCAGTATTGCATGTTTGGGCTTGTTCGGTTTGGCTGCATATGTAACCGAACAACGTAAAAAGGAGATCGGAATCAGAAAGGTTTTGGGTGCTTCAATGACTACTTTATTGGGTCTATTGTTCCGCAATTTCACGGTCCTAATTCTTGTTTCTTCAATAATTGCCATCCCGTTGGCTTGGTTATACATGGATGGATGGCTTGCAGACTTCCCTTTCCGAATAGCGCTTAACCCTTTCATCTTTATTGTTTCTGCCATAGGTACTTTGCTTATAGCCCTGCTTACAGTGGGTTATCAATCCATGAGAGCAGCCCGCAGAAACCCAGTGGAAAACCTAAGGTGTGAGTAGAAAATTCTGACCCTGAAAATCACAAATGCCAGATTAACGTCTGGCATTTGTGATTTGATTTTTTTGGAATACAGAAGGGCGCACCACTCCCGGTTTTATAAGGACCAAACAACTCATCCTCCTAATTCTACGGTTCGGTAAGACTAATTTCAATTAAGAAACGGAGCGTTGCACATTTGAGTCAACAACGAGCCCACAGCTCTAGAACTCAAAAACAACAACAATGCAACGTTTCAAATTCTTTTTTCTTTTTGTGCTAGCAATTGCTTCGAATGCCAAAGCACAAACCGTTATTTCAGGAAAAGTAACAGACAGTCAAGGAACAGCCATTCCTTTTGCCAATGTGTACATCAAGGATTCATTTGATGGCGCAAACTCTAAAAATGACGGTTCATTCAGCTTCCAAACAAGCGAAACAGGTCAACGAACCCTATTGGTGAGTTTTATTGGTTTTAAAACTTTCGAAAAAACACTTGAATTGAAAGGTCAACCAATTCAGGTGGAAGTAATTTTAGAAGAGCAAATCAATAAAATTGATGGAGTAACCATAACCGCGGGAGCATTTGAAGCCAGCGATATTAAGAAGGTGACAGTATTAAAGCCTCTCGATATTGTAACCACGGCCAGTGCGGCAGGAGATATTATGGGTGCAATAAACACATTGCCTGGTACAGCCACAGTTGGTGAGTCAGGGAGGTTGTTTGTCCGCGGGGGAGAAGGCTATGAAACCAAGGTTTTTATTGATGGGCTTGAAGTAAGAAATGCGTTTGGCGCTACTGCGCCCAATGTACCTACCCGTGGTCGATTTAGTCCTTTTTTGTTTAAAGGCACCATATTTAGTACGGGAGGATATTCGGCTGAATATGGCCAAGCGCTTTCTTCGGCCTTGGTTTTAAACTCCAACGATATTGCCGAGAAAACGCAAGGAGATATTTCGCTGATGACGGTTGGGGGTGATTTAGCCTACACCAAAAAGCGGGAGAACTCCAGTATTTCAGGCAAGGTTCAGTACACCGATTTGCGCCCTTATCAGGATTTAATCAAACAAGACTTTGATTGGGAAGAGGCGCCCAATGGCAAAGTAGCCGAATTGGTTTTCAGGCAAAAAATAAGTGGAAGTGGTTTGCTGAAGGTGTACGCCAATATGGACATTTCGAACCTGAGCATTCGTCAACCCAATATTAATAATGGTGGAGCGAAAGACACTGTTTCAATTGGTAACGATTACTTCTATTTGAATACCAGTTATAAAGACATTATTGCTGACCGTTGGACTGTTCGGGCTGGGATTTCTACCACTTTGAACCAAGAGAAAATTGGTTTCAATACCGATGAAATAGAGGAGGACGAAAAAGGCGTTCATGCTAAACTTGCTTTTAACTGGGAAGCAGCTGAAAAAGTAAGCGTAAACATGGGGACAGAGTTCTTCATTAAGAAATACACCAACAAATTCAATATCGAAAACGGGCCAAACGATGCCTTCGATTTTAAAGAAAACATTGCCAGCACTTTTGTTGAAACGGATTACTTTGCCTCGAATAAGTTTGTGGTACGTACAGGTTTACGTTTAGAGCATTCTTCCCTATTGAACCAAATGTGGGTAAATCCGCGATTGGCAATGTCGTATAAGTTGACAGAAAAGGGGCAGTTTTCGTTGGCCTACGGGCAGTATTTGCAATCCGCTCAAAACGACTATGCTTTGGTGAATCAGAACTTAAAGCCAGAAAAATCGACACATTACATTCTGAACTATCAATACATTCATAATGATCGTGTTTTCAGAGTAGAAACCTATTTGAAAAAGTATGATGACTTAGTGAAGTTCACTGATGCCAATGATTTCAACCCTAATAATTACGCGAATACTGGCTTTGGTGAGGCCAAAGGGGTAGACGTATTCTGGAGAGACAGCAAGACTTTCGAAAATACTGATTACTGGATTTCTTATTCCTATGTCGATTCAGAAAGAGACTATCGAGATTTCTCAAGCTTGGCAACGCCTTCTTTCGTTTCCAATCATAACTTCTCTTTTGTGGCTAAGCATTTTGTTGTGCCATTGAGAACTCAGTTTGGAGCTACTTATAATTTTGCTTCGAGCAGGCCATTTCACAACCCAAACAAGTCAGGCTTTCAGAATGACAAAACCCCAACTTTTCATGATTTAAGCTTGAATGCTGCTTTCCTTATAAAACCGAATATTATCCTGTACATGTCTTCTTCTAATATCTTCGGGCGTGACAATGTGTTTGGTTACCAATATGCAAACCAAGCAAATGCTCAAGGTATTTACGAGCGACAGGTGGTAGGGCAAGGCGCCAAGCGCTTTGTTTTTCTAGCCCTGTTCATCACCCTAACTAAAGACGGACAAGAGAATCAATTGAATAATCTTTAGTGGTTAGTAACTAGTAGTTAGTATTTAGACATTAGATAATGGACTAATGCTGCTGTATGAGCTTCTTAGCTTTTCATCTATATAATGTGCCTTCGAACAGTGGTTCCCTAGTAGACGGCACATTTAAGATTATGGGGCATAAATGATACTGCGAACACTCCTCCTTGGAGAAGGAGGTTGGGAGGATTGGCTGTCTTGTCCTGAAATAGGTTTACACAAATAAGTGTAAGAATGAATAATAGGTA
>NZ_CAXBBV010000012.1:0-104138 GCF_963973945.1 uncultured Roseivirga sp. | reverse complement strand
CATTTGTCATTTGTCATTTGTCATTTGTCATTTGTCATTTGTCATTTGTCATTTGGAGGAACTTTTGATCGTCTATAAGGTTGTAAAAACACAATGAGCAATACGAAGGACATTTCAGTGGAAGAGATTAGAACATGGCTGGATGAAGTCATGGATCCTGAAATCCCTGTGCTTTCGCTCAACGATTTGGGAGTAATTACGGGAATTGAAATTGAAGATTCTGGAAAAGTCAAAGTAAACATGACGCCTACCTTCTCGGGTTGCCCTGCTATGGATTATATGAAAAGGGATGTTGAAGAAACACTTCAGAAAAATGGAATTGAAAACCTTGATGTCCACCTTTCTTTTGAAACCCAGTGGAACTCAAACATGATTTCTGAAAAGGGACGAGCTGCTCTAAAGAAATTTGGCCTTGCTCCTCCTCCAAAACATAATTTGATTGTTGATATTGATTTGCTTGAGCACTCCAAATGCCCTAACTGCGATAGCACAAATACAGAAATGAAAACGCCTTTTGGCCCCGCGCTTTGTCGTTCCTTACATTTCTGTCACAATTGTAATCAGGCTTTTGAGCAGTTTAAACCGCTTTAGATTTTCTCCCAAAGGGAGTCTACATAGAATTCGCTTTCGTCTTTAAAGTTTTTCACCACCTTAAACCCAGCCTGCTCAGCAAATTGATAGATCATTTTAGGGGAATATTTTTGCGATACTTCAGTATGAATTGCTTCCCAGGCATCAAACGAATAAGTTTCCCCTGTGGCTTCAATAAAAACTTCTTGCTCCTTATTACTTACCAGATGGCTTTTCGTTTCTCCTGAAATTGGATCGTATGTTGGGAAGTGCTCATAGCCTTCTAAATCAAAGTTAGCCCCAAGCTCGTTATTTATTCTTCGGAGCAAATTAATATTGAACTCTTTGGTCACTCCTAACTTGTCATTATAGGCACTCAAAATCACGTTAGGGTTTTTCATCAAATCGAAACCGATGAATAGCATATCACCTGATCCTAAATTATCGCCTAACCTTTTTAAAAATTTAAGTGCCGAGCCGTTTGAAAAATTTCCAATATTCGACCCTAGAAAAAGCACGACTTCCTTCTGGAAATTATTCTCATTTAGCTTTGCCAAAGCATCAAAATAATCTCCTTGAATTGCATTCACTTTTAGTTTGGGAATTGATTTTTCAAGGTCACTAGAAAGTACCTCTAGTACATGTTGAGAAATGTCAATTGGTGAATAAGAGAAATCCACCCCTTCATTAACAAAGTGTTTTAGCAGCACCTTGGTTTTTGTCCCGTCACCTGCTCCTAGTTCAACCAAATTAAAACTACTATCTGAACCCAAAAAGCTTTTAAGAATCTCTTCTTTTTGTTTATCAAATATTTCGAACTCACAACGGGTTAGGTAATATTCTCCTAGCCCCATAATGGTTTGAAAAAGCTGATCACCCGTTTCATCATAAAAATATTTAGAAGAAAGGCATTTAGGATTTGAAGTAAGCCCCAAGTGGATGTCTTTTGCAAAGGTTGAAAGTGCAACGGTAGTTTCGCTCATTGATTAGAAGTTTTCTGCTAGTCGGATTCCTGTGAACTGCCAACGTAAGTGCGGATGAAAAAAGTTTCGGTAAGTTGGGCGGATATGATTACGACTAGTAGCATAAGAACCACCCCTGAGTACCATGGTATTGATCATGAATTTGCCATTATACTCTCCCAGTGCCCCTTCTGGCTTTTGGTAATATGGGTAGGCTAAATATGCACTATTTGTCCATTCCCAGACATCTCCATAAAATTGTGTATTTTCTCCTTGCCGGGGTATAGGCCTGAAGTTACGATTGTCTACAAAGTTGGCTGATTCTGGAATTTCTGGTTCGTGCATTTTACAAGCTACTTCCCATTCAAACTCAGTGGGTAATCGTTTCCCCTTCCATTTGGCAAAGGCATCTGCTTCATAAAAACTCACATGACTTACTGGTTCATCAGGGTTAATATCTTCTAAACCTGCTAAGGTATAGTGCTTCCAAGCTCCGTCTTGTTTGAACCAATAGAAAGGTGCTCGTATATTTTGCTTCTTCACCCATTCAAAACCTTCCATTAACCAATGATTAAAATCTTGATAGCCACCCGCCTCGATAAATTCCATAAACTCACCATTGGTGATCAGCCGATCTTGAATTCGGTAACGATGAAGAAAAACCTGATGAACGCCCTTTTCATTGTCAAAAGAAAACTCCTTTCCTTGATAGCCTATGGTGTAAACACCTTCGTCTACCGTAAGAAATTCTTCCTCAAGGTTGGTGTCACTAACTTCTCCCCTAAATGATTTGTAGCTCGGAAAAAGCGGATTGATTCCTAGGATGTGCTTGAGGTCATACACTAACAATTCTTGGTGTTGCTGCTCGTGATGCAGCCCAATAGTTAGTACTTCCAGTGTATTGTTTGAAATTACTTCATCAGATAAGTACGCCCTCATGTGATCGTCCACATAAGTACGATAAGCCATTATTTCCTTCACCCAAGGGCGAGAAAGCACACCTCTTTCTGACCTAATCCAACGATCTCCTTCTGTTTCGTAGTAACTATTAAACAGAAAGTGATAATCCTTATCAAAAACCCGGTAGTCAGCCATATTTGGCTTGAGTACAAAGTTTTCAAAAAACCATGTGGTATGCGCCAAATGCCATTTAGGCGGACTCACGTCCACTACAGGCTGTACTACAAAATCTTCTGGTTGTAAAGGCGCACATAACTCGTTCGTTAAAGTCCTAACTTTCAGATAGTTTTCGAGGATTGAAATTTGAGGTTCAGTCTGATTAGTAGAAATGCTCATATCATAGTAGCTGGGCTACAATATTAGTTTTATGAATGTCGGAAATGCAGATTAGAGTATCAATCTAAAACCACATTATATAAGACCTTCAACCTCTACTAAAAGTTCTGAAAAATTCAGATTTTCTGTTAGCCAATCTCGATGATGACATCATCTGTGAGTGGATGACTTACACAAGGGAGGACATAACCTTCGTTCAATTCAGCTTCAGAAAGGCCTTCATCTTCATCCATTTTTACCTTTCCAGAAATACATTTTCCTCGGCAAGCCGTACATAATCCACTCTGGCAAGAAAAAGGCAAATCAATATCTTCATCTAAGCCCTTTTCTAAAATGGTTTCTCCAGGTTCAACGGTGTATTTAAATTCTTCACCGTCATAGATAACGGTTACTTCACGCGCAATAATTTCATTGCTTACGGTTGCGCTTTCCTTCTTTTTTCCTGCATCGGAAGTGAAACTTTCTTTATGAACTTGCGCCTTTGGAATGTTTAGGTTTGACAATGATGACTCAACAATATCCATCATTGGGCCTGGACCACACATAAAGAATTCCGTTTGCCCTTCTTCCATTTTAGGCAACATTTCGAGCGCTTCTTTAATAATATCTTGAGTGAGCAAGCCTTTGTAACCTTTCCATTCAGGAGGTGCTTCGCCTAACACATGTACTACCTTGAATTGCTCTGGATTATCAGCTTCCATTTGCTCCAAGGCAGATTTGAAAATAATTGAATCAGAATCCCTGTTGGCATAAATAAGAGAAATCTTTGATTTAGGCTCTTGATTCAACGCTGATTTAGCAATCGACATTAAAGGTGTAATTCCACTTCCGCCACCAAAAAGAACAATATGTCTTTCGTCATTGGAGTCAAAAGTAGTAGTGAAGTTTCCAATGGGCTCCAAAACCTCCATTACATCACCAGCCTTCAAGTTGTCTCCCAAATGGTTCGACATTAAGCCGCCCTCTACTCTTTTCACTGTTACGGCAGGGTGGGGATCGACAAATGGAGAAGTGCAAAGCGAATAGGCTCTTCTTTCCATCTTTCCATTAATCTCTGCAATAAGGGTGAAAAACTGACCCGACTTATATGATATGGAACCAGAAGTTGGTTGTTCAAAATAAATACTAATAGCATCAGCAGTCTCCTTTACTACCTCCTTTACCTTTAAGTTTAAATGCCCTGCTTTAACCGAAGGAATTTCACTTTTTTCTGCTTGCTTTTTTTTGAATAATCCGAATGCCATGCTTTAAATTCTATTTTTAAGAAACCGTCAGTGTACCAACACCAATGCGTAGAAAGTAGTTTAAAAGAACGCAAAAGTAATCATCATCCTTCGAACTATGAATTGTTACGCCAAATTAGATACAGAAATGGGAGAAGTGTTACAAAAATGAGCGCTCAAGCCGGTACATTTTAGTATCTTTGCCCTTTCTTTTTAAACCGAAAACATGGATTTGAATACACTCACAGCCATTTCACCGATTGACGGTCGCTACAGAAGGGTTACGAATGCACTTACTGAATATTTTTCTGAATTTGCTTTAATTAAATATAGGGTAGAGGTTGAAGTCGAATATTTTATCGCGTTATGCGAAATTCCGCTTCCTCAGCTCAAAGGTGTAGATTCAAATCTATTTGAATCCTTACGGTCTATTTACGCCAATTTTACCGAAGCTGATGCTCTAAGTATTAAGGAGATTGAGAAAACTACAAACCATGATGTTAAGGCGGTTGAGTACTTCCTGAAAGACAAGTTTCAAGCACTTGGTCTTGCAGACCACATCGAGTTCATTCATTTTGGTTTAACTTCTCAAGACATTAATAATACTGCCATTCCTTTATCATTAAAAAGGGCAATGCACGAGGTAATTGAACCTTCAGTTTTGGAAGTGAAAAACACCATTAACGAAATGGCTGAAACATGGAAAAACATTTCTATGCTGGCCAAAACACACGGCCAACCAGCTTCTCCAACTAGATTAGGAAAGGAAATGCAGGTGTTCAGCAGTCGAATAGAAGAACAAATGATTTTGTTGGGTGACATTCCGTTTGCGGCCAAATTTGGTGGCGCGACTGGTAATTTTAACGCGCATCACGTGGCCTATCCAGCCATCGACTGGATTGATTTCGGAAATGAGTTTGTAAAAGAATCACTTGGCTTACAACGCAGCCATCCAACTACCCAGATTGAGCATTACGATCATATTGCAGCCCTTTTCGATAATATGAAGAGGATCAACACCATTTTGATCGATTTCTCTCGTGACGTTTGGCAGTACGTATCCATGAATTACTTCAAACAAAAAATAAAGGCGGGAGAAGTAGGTTCTTCTGCCATGCCACACAAGGTGAATCCGATTGATTTCGAAAATGCCGAAGGAAACTTAGGAATCGCCAATGCGATCTTCGAGCACCTTTCTGCTAAACTACCAATCTCTAGGCTACAGAGAGATTTAACTGATTCTACGGTATTACGAAACATTGGAGTGCCTTTAGGCCATACACTTATTGCTTTAAAATCGCTTGAAAAGGGAATTAAGAAGCTTGAATTAAACCAAGCAGCCATTGATGCGGACTTGGAAGATAACTGGGCAGTTGTGGCTGAGGCCATCCAAACTATACTTAGAAGAGAAGGTTATCCAAAACCTTATGAAGCATTAAAAGGATTGACCAGAACTAATCAAAAGATCACTGCTGAAGTGATGAAAGAGTTTATTCAAACTTTGGAAGTCTCTACAGAAATAAAAAATGAACTGATGCAAATCAGTCCATTTAATTATACAGGTTTATAAGTAAAAAGCCCCTTACGGGGCTTTTTTTTATTGCTTAGCTTTCTCGATTACTGAATCTGTTTTCGGGTCGTATTCCAATAGTTCGTTGTACAAAAGAACATCGTTCTTAAAGTCATACAAAGTCAATGTTCTTAGCTCATAATAAGCATCCCAATACTGTTGTAAAGCAGAAACATAACTTCTTATAGCTCCATCTTTACTTGTTCTAGCATTGGCTAGCGTTAGAATATCCACTTTACCAGCCAAGTACCTTCCATTAGTGATTTCAAAACGTTTCAAAGCAACTTCCTCACTTTTCTTGGCCAATGCAATTTGTTCTATTATTTGCTTAAAATTCCTTACAGCATTAGAAATCTCCTGCTCAAACGTAATCATATTTTGATCCACATTGAACTCTGTCAGCTTCTGTTGTTCTCTTGCTACATTCATACGGGCTTTATTCCTTCCTCCATCAAGAATAGGTATATTAAAGTCCAATCTAAATTGAGACCCAGCAGCAGTATTGCTTGACTCATAAACACCACCTAAATCATTAGTCTGTGCACTGTTGTAACCATAGGAACCTGTTATAGAAACATTAAACCGCCTTGCTCTTGCATCTGCCACTGATCTTTCAGCATTCAACCTTTGAAGTCTGAAATCCAAATACTCGGCTCTGTTCTCCTTCGCGTACTGCAAAGCCGTTTCATAATCAATATCAAACACAGCAACATCCATAGGAGCTACTAGCTCTAGATCAACATTTTCAGTTAAACCAATAAAGTTTCTTAATTCCAAAGAAAGCGACTGAACATCTAATTGAGCTTGTTGAGCCTCACTTTTTGATGTCAATAGTTCAAGTTCTGTTTGAAGTAACTGATCCTCCGTTGATGTTCCTATATTATATCTACCTTGCTCTACTCTATATACAGTATCATTCGCTTGCTCATTTTGCAATGCAATCTGCAAATTCCTTTGTTGTACGAGCAACCTGAAGAATAAATTAACAGCTATCTGAGAAGCCTGCTCCATGTCTTGTACATACGATCTTTTTGACTGCTCATACCTCAACGGCTCTATCTGCTTATCCCACTTAAAAGGGTTTACTGCAAAAAGCGGCTGTTCTATTGAAATACCAATAGGGTCGCCTTGATAACGAGTTGTGTTTCTATCATAATCATCGAAACGAGCCAATCTAGTATCAAAAGACACCGTTGTATTTGTCCATGGTAAGACTTGCTCAAGACCTAGACTTAAGTTTGAGTTATTTTGATTTACCGTATTAAAAACGACTGTTCCATCTGGCTGGGTAGTAGGAATAGTTCTATCCTGATAACTTGGTAAAGTACCTCTTACTAACAACTGAGGTTTTAATCCAGATTTATAAACATTGTAACTCCAAAAGCCTAAGGTTCTTTGGGTTTCGGCCTGTTTCGCACTTCTTGAGTTTTGTCTAGCCAACTGAATGACCTCTTCAAGAGTTAACACTCTTTTTTCTTGGGAAAAGGATACTTGAGCCAGACCAATAAATAGTAATAATAATAAAATGACCTTCTTCATAATGTTTTTAGAATCTTATTCGTGTCTTAATGATGTAATAGGATCTTGACTTGCGGCTCTTCTAGCAGGAGTAATTCCAAAAATAAGTCCTACAGTAGCAGCAACACCAAAGGATATTGCAATTGAAGCAAAGCTGATTTCTGTTGGAAAGTCTGCTAATGATGATACTGCAAAGGCTAAAGTAATACCCAAGATCACACCAATAATACCACCCGTTACTGAAATTAACACAGCTTCAAATAAAAATTGTGAAACAATATCAGAAGATTTTGCTCCAATAGAAAGTCTCAAGCCAATTTCTTTGATCCTTTCCATTACCGAAGCCAACATGATATTCATAATTCCAATACCTCCTACCAAAAGTGAGATGGCGGCAATAGCGGCTAACACGATATTAAAAATATTCTGAGTTCGCTGTTGTTGTTTTAATAATAACTCTGGAATGGTAATTTCATAATCAATCACCCCATAATGCCTTCTTTCAAGCATTCTAGAGAGGACTTCTGCAGTAGAGCTCAATTTAGCAGATTCATTTACCTGAACTACTAAGCGATCTATTTGATGATAGTTTTTAGGAGCAGAGTCGCTAGATTCATCTGATGAACTTGATGAAACGATAGTCATTCCTCGTCCTCCTCCAAACATACTAACTCCACCAAAACTCTTCTTTAAACCAGAGCCAGTCACTAAATCACGGTTTACGTACCTCACCAAAACTGTCTGAATTGGAGTATATACGTCCATATTATAATCACGAATCCCTAGGTTGGTTATGGCCTTTTCAGAAATAAACCTCTCTTTAAGTATGCCTATTACCTCTAACCACTGAGAACCTACTTTTATCTTCTTACCAATTGGGTTTTCTTGAGGAAAAAATTTGCTTTGAATTCCCTTCCCTATAATACAAACCGGAGCACCTACTCTTAATTGATTTTCATTAAAAACCTCCCCTCCATCTAACTCAAAATTAGCAACCTCAAAGTAGCTCGGCTCTACACCTACTAGTTTTGAAGATCTTCTGATTCCATTCTTTATGATATAAGTTTCTAGTAGAATTTCAGGGCTAAGTCTTGCTACACCTGGAATACCTTCACGAATACTCTCAACATCTAGCAATTTCAAGCCTGGAGAGAATTTCTTTTTATCATTATCATCGGTCTCTCCTATTCGTTGCTCTGTTTGCTCTACTACTGGCTGAACAATAATATTGTTCACCCCTACCAATTCGATCTGCTCTAAAATCTCCTTTTGAGCTCCATTTCCAATGGCAAGCATGGCGATTACCGCAGCTACCCCGAAAATGATTCCCAAAGCAGTGAGCAAAGAGCGCAACTGATTGGCAAGCACTGCTTCCAGTGCTATATAGAAATTAGATAATAAACTCTGCTTATTCATAGCTCGACTTACTGATTTGGTTGACCTGCACGTCCGCCTCTAGTAGCTCCACCAGCAGCACCGCTACCAGCTGGTCTTTGTCCTGATCTGCCACCTCTCATCATTTGAGATGGGTCGGTAATTCCTTGATCTTTCAATCTCTGAATCACTTCAGGGCTCATTGGAGTTCCGTCAGGCATTACCCACTTGCTATCGTCTTCTAATTTATTTTCGTTAGGATTAAGTTCATACTTCTCCATTCTGGTACCATTCAATTCAGGAATTAAGTTTGGCTCTTTACCATCCGTTCCTTCAGGCTTACTTAAGTACAATACATCCCCTTCTTCGACTCCCATCTCAATAACTGCTTCATTACTGTTGGTGAGTCCTACTTTTACTTCTTGAAGTGAACCATTTTTCTTAATCACATAGTTGATAGAATCATTGTAAACATGCAGACACTCCAACGGAATATGAACAACATCAGAAAGTTTTTGAGTTACAATGATATTACTTGTTGTCATTGACGGTCTCAATTCTTTATCACTTTCATTTACTCTTACAATTACCTCAAACACCTTAGCATCTGAATTTGGGTTTTGCTGTCCAACTCTGGCCACTCTTGTTACTTTACCAGTAAGTCTTTTATCAGGAAATGCATCCAAGCCAATATCAACAGGCTGTCCTAGCTTTACCTTTCTAATATCTACTTCATTAATGTAAGTAGTAGAAATCATGCTTGATAAATCTGGAAGCTCAGCTACTTCTGGACTCCAGCCATTAAGTTGAGAACCTTCAACAATACGCTCTCCTCCAAATCCTTTTGTATAAATTACCATACCATCTTGAGGAGCATAAATAGTGAAGTCTTCTAATAGTTTTAAACCACTGTTATATCTGTTTCTTCTTCTATTCAAATCAACAGTCTCATCAATCATCTTAGATTTAGCTTGCTCTACCTTTAATTTGTAGTTATCCAAAGCACGCTCTTTATCTCTAAAGAGTTTTTCTAACTCATTTTGATATTTCTTTTTTGTTGCTGGTGGCTCATATTGCGACTGCTCTATTTGCAATTGCTTCTCTTCAATTGAATAGTCTAGATTTATCAACTTATCTCTCTCGCTACCTAAAGTTAGAGCAGTATCAATTTTAGCATATTCATACTCTGCTACTTGAGCATCAAGCTGATCTTTTTCTGTCTGAATTTTTTCGAAAAGCTCACTCTTATCTAAGTCGGCAACATAATCGCCTTGTTTTACCTGAGTTCCTTCTTCTACCAACTTTGTTACTGTCATATTTCGAATATTGAAATCTCTGGCAGCGGTTGGTCCCATAATTTTTGTAGACTTTTCAGCAGAAAGTTCGCCTGTGGTGGTTACCTCAACTGTAAATTCGCCTTTTTCAGCAGTCGCGAATAACGATACTGCGTCTTCAGCGGTATCCGTTTTGAATACGGTAAGGGTAACTACGATAGCAGCCACTACGACTAGACCGATAATGATGAGTTTTTTTCTCATGACTCTTTTTATAATTGTTTAAATATGTGCAAAACTAGGGCTATTAGATTTCTCCGCAATTCCATATATAGAAATATGCAGCCACTAACGTAAAAGAAAAAAGAACCAATCTCGTTAAAAATCACGTAATTACGATTATTCAATAGAGAGAAGCCTCCTTAGTTTTACTAACGCCTTCTTCTGGTCTTAGATGATCTTAACATCCATTTAGTTTAATCTCAAATCGATCCATTTATAATAACGGTAGATATTCTGTTCAGACAACATCATGTTCCTGTCAGTGGCAAGGGTGGGGTTTAATCTTATCTTCTATCTTTGCGGAAATCGTTGAAATGAAAAGATTTATCAGTTTTGTCATCAGAAAGGTACCTAGAAAATACCTTCAGCTATTTAGCCATCACCTACTAAAGGTTGTTAGTCTCTTTATGAGAGGTAAGAATGTAACTTGCCCAATCTGTGAAATTAGCTACCGTAAATTCCTCCCTTACGGAAGGTTAAACCCTAGAGAAAACGCGCTTTGCCCAGACTCACTCTCGCTCGAAAGGCACCGTTTAATGTGGCTGTACTTAAAGGACAAAACCCAATTTTTCAGTGCTCCACAGAAACTTCTTCATATTGCTCCAGAGCTTTGTTTCATAGATAAATTCAAAGCTATGCCCAATATCGATTACACTTCAGCCGACTTAGAATCTCCTTTGGCCGATGTAAAAATGGATGTTCACGACATACCTTTTGAGGCAAATACGTTTGATGTTGTTTTTTGCAACCATGTAATGGAGCATGTGGATGATGACATTAAAGCCATGAGCGAAATTTACAGGGTATTAAAACCAGGCGGATGGGCCATTATTCAGTCTCCACAAGATTATAGTAGACAAGAAACGCTAGAAGATCCTACAATTACTGATCCTAAAGAACGTGAGCGGGTTTATTGGCAAAACGATCATGTCCGTTTGTTTGGTTTAGATTATGGTAAACGATTGGAAAGGGCTGGTTTTAAAGTTACCGAAGATCATTATGTAATGGAGTTACCAAAGGAAACGGTAAGAAAATACGCGCTTCCGGCCAATGAAATTATTTATTTCTGTGAAAAAGGCTGATTGCCTCTAGGCTTAAAAAGTTCTGAAATCATACCCATACCATAACCCGTAAGCTGGGTAAAAGCTGCTGTTACGCTAAGTAACCCTACATCAATACTTTTATTGAGTATTGAAGAGTGAACAAAAATCCCAAAAGTAAACAAGGTGAGAAGTGCACCGCCAAGGGTAAATAGAAATGTAGAATAGAAAACAGTAGTCAACCAAATAAACAACCCAAGCACAAAAACGGCTGGTAATGCGTGTATTGCTTTTAGCTCTCCTGGAAAGAACCGATTTACGTTAATTCGTGCTCTGCCAAAAAAGTGTAGCTGCTTATAAAAGTGAGCGAAACTGGTTCTTCTTTTATGAAAAACAAAGGCATCAGGAATTAAACCTGTTTTAAACCCAGCTTCAATTACTCTAATACTAAACTCAATATCTTCCCCCATTCGGGTGATTTTGTAGCCTTTCGTAGTTTCAAACACTTCCTTCGAAATACCCATATTGAAACTTCTAGGATGAAAAGTGCCTGCATGATTCTTGTTTCCTCTAATTCCACCTGTTGTGAAAGGAGAAGTCATAGAGTAACTAATGGCTTTCTGCAATGGTGAAAAAGAAGGGTGAGCCTTATCTGGGCCACCAAAAGCATCAAGTGGAGTGTGATCTAAAAACTGATTTACCTTCTCAAAGTAATCTTCAGGAATAAGGCAGTCTGAATCGAAAACCACAAAGTAGTCTCCCTTAGCTCTTTCGAAACCGTAATTTCTTGAAAAGCCTTGGCCTGAATTCTCCTTAAAGAAATATTGAATGGAAAGTTGGTTTTGATAAGATTCAACTACCTGATCACATTTTTCTGTAGAACCATCCTCCACTATAATTACTTCAAAATGAGTGTGGGTTTGAAGTGTTAAGGACTTGAGAAGTTCATCTACTTCATCGGGCCGATTGTAAACAGGAATAACTACAGAAAAGAACCTCATTTCTTCTTTAAACCAACATGGTCTTCGAGTATATAGTCGTTTTTGTTTTGGGAATTCATGGTCATCATTTCCCCTAAAAAACCAGCCAAAAATAACTGAACACCAATAATAATTGCCGCAATGGCCAAAAAGAATAGTGGCTGATCTACCACATCTCTATACACATTACTCTTGGAAATATAAATTGCATGAATTTTCTGCCATGAGATCCAACCAACGAAAACAAATCCGATAAGAAATGAAAGTGTACCTAAAGTGCCGAAAAAATGCATTGGCCTTTTCTTGTATCGCGACACAAAGGAAATCGAAATCAGATCAAGAAATCCGTTGATAAAGCGCTCTAAACCAAACTTGGTAGTACCGTATTTTCTAGCTCTGTGTTCTACTACTTTCTCTCCAATCTTAGTAAAGCCATTGCGCTTAGCGATTACTGGAATGTAGCGATGCATTTCGCCATAAACCTCTAGGGTTTTCACCAGCTTCTGATCGTAGGCCTTTAGTCCACAATTGAAGTCATGAAGTTTAATGCCTGATAAAATTCTGGTTATTCGATTAAAAAATTTAGAAGGTATGGTTTTAGAGATAGGGTCGTGACGAGTTTTTTTCCAGCCTGATACTAAATGATAACCTTCCTTGATCATAGCATACAAGCTTGGTATTTCATCTGGACTATCTTGTAAATCAGCATCCATAGTAATTACCACTTCACCTTCAGCATGCTTAAACCCAACATTTAATGCTGCCGATTTTCCATAGTTACGATTGAACTTCAATCCCTTAATAGGAAAATCTACTGACATCTGTTGGATTTGCTCCCAGGAGCCATCATTGCTGCCATCGTCTATCATGACCAGTTCATAAGATAAGCCGTGTTCAATCATGACACGGCTTATCCAATTCACTAGTTCAGGCAACGACTCTTCTTCGTTATAAAGCGGTATTACTACTGAAATTTGTATCAATTCTTTCTAAAATTCGTCTTCTTCGTTTTTCATTATGGCAGATACGATCAAACCAAAGATTAACCCTGCGAAAATAGCCATTACAAAAGACATAATCGCTAAAAACTCTGGACTTGTAACAAACGACATTACTCCCTCCATGCCCGCGGCATTACCTTGATCTGGCGGAGGACCAAAAGGGCTACTTTGCTGTGCTTCCTTCATAAAGTCTAAATAGGCAGGGTCTACAATAAAGTAAACATAACTAGCTACCGAACGAATTAAACCACCAATAAGTGATGCCACCATGATGAGTCCAAAGCCCTTTCCGAATGACATGATGTTACCATTGTTTGCCTTGTACTCTTTACAAGCAAAAACAAAAACTCCAATAACAATAGCCCATTGAATAAACATACCCACAAAAGGCAGCTGTATTCGCGCCATGGCCATGGCTAAAGTGTATAGGGTGCTAATAAGACCGAAGATAACTCCGTACTTGATACCTATCTGGCGACCTGTTACTTGTTCTTCCATAATTTCTAATTTTAAGGTTGATGGATTGAAATTAATAATTTTTAGGAAGTAAAAGAGATTTAATGAATGTTATGATTCAATTTACTTAAGCGAATTATTTTCAGGATTAACGAACCATATCAAGCTCGACTAGACCTTAACATAATACTAAAGACTGGGGTCACTACTAAGCCAATGAGTAATTTTTTGATGAAAACATCAAACACAAGTACTCCTCGAGTGGTGTTGGAAATCATTTCGTATTGCTCTAAATAGCTTTCTTCGCTCAAAGCTGTAACAATCATATCCTTTCTGCTCACCAAATCTGCTTGTGCTGTAATAATATATTCGTTTAGGAAATCTGGACTACCCCAATAGATAAAAACAAAATAGAACAGCGCAAAAATTGCAGCAGCTGTAACATATACTATAAACCCAATGGTCATTCCATGATAGAACCTAAACTCTCCTCTACCTACATTGTCCTTGTAATCCTTTAATGCTAAAAAAAGGAAGACAACAATAATGAGAATATCCAGCAAGAAGGATAAAAGGTTTCGCCAAGGTTGTAACCCCATGAAATAAAACACTAAAAAAGCGATAATGACGAACAAGGCTGTTACGGCACCATACTTGAAAGATAAACGAGTAAGTTTTGGATTAACTTTAATCATTAGAAATAAACCTTCCGTTATTGATAATGCCAATTACTTTCCCTGTCATTTCTTGATTGAAGAATGGAGAGGCTACTGATTTAGACTTATTTGTTTTTCCGTTGTAACTCCATGTTATTTGGGGTGAAAAGAGCGTCAAACAATCTCCTCCTTCTACAACAGAGTTTTCCTTAAGCCCTAATATTTTTCTTGGCGTTGCGGTAATCCGTTCAATACATTCTTCCGTTCTCTTACCCAATGCTTTAAGCAAGGCTGGATAAAATGTTTGCAGTCCAATAATTCCAAAATCGGCCAAATCAAATTCTAACTGCTTACTTTCTTGATCGTGAGGTTGATGATCACTTACAATAGCATCTATTGTTCCGTCTTCCAAACCTTTGATCAAAGCCAGTCTATCTTTTTCAGTTCTGAAAGGAGGGTTTACCTTAAAACTAGTATCGTAATCCATTAGGCTTTCATCTGTAAAAATCAAATGGTGAATACCAACATCGGCTGTTACTTTTAAGCCTTCGGCCTTGGCCTTTTTTATTCTTTCTACTGCTCCGGCTGAAGAAATCAAACTAAAGTGGATTTTTCCTCCTGCGTATTTTAGCAATTCTAAATCCCTGTCAATCATTACTTCTTCTGCCAATTCAGGCATTCCCTTCATTCCCAAAACCGTACTTACTTGGCCTTCGTGCATAGTTCCAAAAGCGGTGAGCATTCTATCTTCTGGTCGATTGATCAATACACCATCAAAAGTTTGGAGGTATTGTAAGCTTTTTAAAAGAATGTCTGTATGCCAAATCGGTTCAGTACCATCTGTAAAAGCAACTGCACCAGCAGTATGCAAGTCGATCATTTCTGTAAGCTCTTTGCCTTGACAACCCAATGTTACCGCAGCAGCAGGGTGTAAATTCACATCGGCAGACTTGTTCCACTTTAGGTAATAGCTAATGCTATTTTTATTAGAAGTCACCGGGTCGGTGTTGGGCAGCAGCAATACATCGGTAAAACCACCAGCGGCAGCAGCGGCAGAGCCCGACTCTAAATCTTCTTTGTGTTCTTTTCCCGGATCAGTAAAATGAGCCCGTATATCGAACCAACCTGGTGAAACCATCAGGTTTTCATGTTCAATTACAGTTCCATCAAAGCTAATCTGGTTTTCAATTTTTTTAATGACACCATCTTGAATAAGGATGTCTTTGGTCGAATTATGATGCGGAGAGGAAGGATCGATTACCTTGGCAGCACGGATTAAAATTTCCATATCACAAATATCGGATTAAAATTACTTCCGCAAAAAGAAAAAGAAGCCCAAGCATTAAAGCATATTTCCAAAGGTTGATTCCCTTAATTCCAGCTGTCAATTCGCGATTTACTTCTATCCCATCTTCTGCCTGGATTAGATTGATGTTTTTGGCCTGTGCTATGGTTTCTAATTCGTCAATAGAATGGCGATCTACCGAGGATTCTGCTTTTGATTGATTGAAAGCAATGGTACCCAATTCCGTTTCTCCCTTCAAGATGTTGTAATGACCAGCTTTTAGTTCATCCTTAGGGATTTCCATAATTAAACTTTTTCCCGAAATCCGTTGGTCAGGTGTAATCTTATTCTCTCCATCCGATAAAGTTACAATGTCGTTTGCCGTTAAACTTTCTTCTAGAGGATAGACCATGGTTTGCTCGTCTGTTAGATAATAGAGCTTGGAAAGATTGACTTTACTGCCCAAAGCCAATTTATACATGACGGGCACAAAAAGAGAATGGCTCGGAAAGCTTGTAGCCTCTGCACTGAAGTCACTTGAAAAAACATAGGCGTTTCCTAAAGGCAATTCTGCCTTAGAAAGAAATTCTCTACCATTCTTAAAATTCAACACACCCAATTCACTATTGATCAATCGATAGGTGATGGATGCTTCTGGCATGGCGATGGCCTCTTTTGTGTTTTCGAAAACACCATCAAAAAATGGGTTTTGGAAATTAGGTTGCCCCAAGCCCAAACGTTCATCAGAGTCAAACCTTATGGTAAGTCCCAATTGAGAGAAAGTCTGAAAGTTGCTTTCGGCAGATGGAATAATCAATACCGTTCCATTCTTTTCTAGGAAGGTTTTTAGTGCCGAAATTAATTGATTTGAGAAGTCTGAAAGTTGATTCAGAATAATAATATCACTTTGCAGTAATTCATTATTGTCAATGTTATTGGCGTTGAAAGCCTGATAATTGAACAACTCATTATCTGCATAAAGCTGTTCTATGAAGTCATTAGAGCCAGGCCCCTTCACTTCATGCACAATCACCCTTTCAATATTATTCAGGGTTAAAAAGTATTCGTTGTCGAATAGAACTTTGGAGTCGTCAAGGGTGACCTTTGCTTTATTGAGGCCAGTGGCGGATTGATCTACCTCGAAAATATGTTCTTTAATTCCATTGGCAGGTACATTCACCAAAGCGGTACTGGACAGTTGGTCGTCAAAAAACAACCTAACATTCACATCTTCAAAATCTTCGGCACCTTCATTTTTCAACACTACTTTAAGGTTGTTTTTCATGGCGCCAAGCAGAAAACTATTTTCTAAATAGGCAGTATCAAAATAAAGGTTGCTGTTATTCTCGCCTTCAATTGGCATTAAATAGTAGTTACGGAGACTGTCGCTAGCAATGTTCCCTAGTTCATTTTCCCTGCTCTTCTGGAAATCCGAAATCAGATATACATCTCCACGAAAACCACTGGCTGCAATTCGCGACTGAATCTCATCCATGCTTCTCCCAACTCCAGATAATTCTAATTCTGTAAACCTATCTTTAATAGTAGAAGCCGTATAACTGGTGTTTAAGGAATTGCCATAACCGTTTTCGAGAAATTTAAACTTGGCTGATTCAGGATAAGCGTCCACCACACCTGTGGACAAAGAGTAAGCTCGATCGAATGCACTTTGCTGCGAGCTTACTGGCATATCCATGCTCAATGAGTTATCGAGATAGATCAGCACTTCATCAGACAATTCCTGATCATTGGCGTTGTCCTTGAAAATAGGCTGCGCGAAGGCAAGAATTAAGAAGGCAAGAAACAAGAGCCTTGAAAGTAAAATCAGCAGCTCTACTGGTTTACGTTTAGAAGAGCTTTCTTCCTTCACCTTTTTCAGCAAGGCGATATTAGAAAACTGCACGCGTTTCACCCTTCTGAAATTGAAGAGATGAATGATTACGGGGATAGCCAACGCTAAAAGTCCCCACAGTACTGCTGGATTGGCAAATGTTAAAGCGGTGTATATCGTCAAAGCGGGTTTGTTATTCTAAGCTTCAAAAACATAACTACGTAAAAATTGATTTGAATATGTAGTTCTGCTCAAAATTTATTCGAATGGTCGCTAATATACAAGGATTGGAGGCTCGTTTAGTCAGTATAGCTACCCTCTTCCGAAAAATTATTAGAGATTTTTTGAATACATCATAATATGATGTATTATTGTTCTATGTATTCACGAGAATTATTAAAAGGTATACTCAAACCCATTATTCTAAAGCTGCTTTCTGAAGAAGAAAGAATGTATGGTTATGAGATTGTGCAAAAGGTAAAAGAGAAAACGGAGGGCAGAATCTTAATTAAAGAAGGTTCGCTCTACCCTACGCTTCATGCATTAACGAAGGAAGGTTTCCTTACTACTGAATCGGTATTAGTAGGCAATAGAACCAGAAAGTATTACTCACTCACAAAGAAGGGAACAGGATTAGTGGCTCCCACCATGCAAGAGTTATCTGACTTTCAGTCTACACTATCCTTACTTTTTGGAAAACAAAAACCAGCTGTATCATGATTAATGCTGGCCAAACACAGCAAATCAGAAGCTATTTGCTCCAGCAAGGCTTTACGAATACCGAGCTAATCGATGATTTAGTAGACCACCTTTCTTGCGAAGTAGAATTACTTATAGAACATGGACGAATAGACTTTACCTCTGCTTTCTCAACTGCCAAGGAAAAAGTAATGCCTGATTACGCCATTCAAATTGAAAACGACTTAAAATTTTTAACCACCAAAAAATATAACACCATGATCAAAAAACTCGCATTTATTGGAGGCTACGCAAGTGCTGTATGTCTCTGTTTATCTATCCTTTTTTTCAGTCAGTCATTGCTTGGTTCTAAACGTTCTCAACTTAAAGTGGAAGCGATGCAAGTTGAGCACTACCTTTTAAATCAAAATGAAGATGAGGTTAACCGAAAAAAATTAAGCGAAATAACGAACCAATTTTACAGGGAAAATTTAGTAGCATCATCAGAGAAATTCGAATACGCTGAAACCTTCCTAATAATTTCTTTCGCACTATTCGCAGCATTGTACTTACCCTATCAATTCTACAGCAAGTATCAACGAAGCGATCAATCACTTCAGCAAGCATAAAAAAAACGCCTCGCTACTTTTCAGTAACGAGGCGTTTGTATTTTAAGTCAAAGCTGGTTTATACCTCAGCTTCTTCTGGAGCGTAATCGGAAACGGGAATACAGCTACACATCAAGTTTCTATCACCATAGGCAGAATCAATACGAGCTACAGTCGGCCAGAACTTGGCTTCTTTCACATATTCAGCAGGATAAACTGCTTTTTCACGTGAGTAAGGTCTTTCCCACTGACCTTCTAACACCATGGCTTGAGTATGTGGTGAGTTGATAAGAACGTTATCACTCTCATCAGCAATTCCGTCCATTACTTCTCTGATTTCCTGACGAATGCTCAACATGGCTTCACAGAAACGATCTAGTTCTACTTTCGATTCAGACTCTGTTGGCTCGATCATTAAAGTACCCGCTACTGGGAAAGATACCGTTGGCGCATGGAAACCATAATCCATCAAACGCTTAGCAATATCGCCTACTTCAATTTTACTGGCTTTAAAGTCACGGCAATCCACAATCATTTCGTGTGCGCAACGTCCTTTAGAACCAGCGTATAAAATCTTAAACTCCTTTTCAAGAATTGTCTTAATATAGTTGGCATTCAGAATAGCCAACTTAGTAGCATTTGTTAACCCCTCTGCACCCATCATAGCAATGTAAGCGTAAGAGATTGTCAAAATACTAGCGCTACCCCAAGGTGCTGCAGAAACCGCAGTAATTGCATGTTCTCCACCACTTTCTACAACTGGACTACCCGGCAAGAACGGTGCAAGATGTGATCTTACTCCGATTGGCCCCATACCAGGCCCACCACCACCATGAGGAATACAGAAGGTCTTATGCAAGTTTAAATGACAAACATCTGCACCAATAAGGCCAGGGCTGGTTAAACCTACCTGAGCATTCATATTGGCACCATCCATATAAACCTGTCCGCCATTGTCATGGATTATCTGACAAATGTCTTTGATACTTTCTTCAAACACACCGTGGGTTGAAGGGTAAGTTACCATTAAGCAAGAAAGCTCGTTGCTGTTTTGTTCTACCTTTAGTTTAAGGTCTTCTACATCAATGTTTCCACGCTCATCGCAAGCTACCAATACTACTTTCATACCCGCCATCACCGCAGATGCTGGGTTGGTACCATGTGCCGAAGTAGGGATAATGGCCACATTACGCTGCATATCACCTCTGCTCTCGTGGTAAGCTCTAATCACCATAAGGCCAGCGTACTCTCCTTGCGCACCAGAGTTTGGCTGCAAAGAAACATCGTCAAAACCAGTGATTTCAGATAGCCAATCCACTAAATCGTTGAAGAGCATTTGGTATCCTTTAGTTTGGTCTAAAGGAGCAAAAGGGTGAATACCACCAAATTCTGGCCAAGTTACTGGTACCATTTCGGCTGTAGCATTCAATTTCATTGTACAAGAACCGAGAGAAATCATGGAATGCACCAATGACAAATCTTTGTTCTCAAGTTTTTTAATATACCTAAGCATTTCGTGCTCAGAATGATACTGATTAAACACTGGATGTGTCATGAAATCAGAAGTTCGATCTAATTCTTTAGGAAGTTCAACTTCCAAGTTGGCTGCCTCAGCATCCAAATCAAACTTAACTACCTGACCGCTTGCCTCTGCAAATACATCGAGGATCAACTGAATATCGTCTACTCTTGTAGTTTCATCTACAGAAATACCAATGTCTCCATTTTCGAAATACCTGAAGTTGATTTCGTTAACTTCGGCAATGGTTCTGATTTTATCCGAAACAGAAGATTCTGCTTCAATTCTTAAAGTGTCGAAATACACTTCATTCAATTGCTTGAACTCTAAAGAATTCAAACCTTTATCTAATAGCTTCGCGAAGCCATGAATTTTAAGGGCAATATGTTTAATGCCTTTAGAACCATGGTAAACACCGTACATTCCGGCCATTACCCCAAGTAAAACCTGAGCGGTACAGATGTTAGACGTTGCTTTCTCTCTTCTAATATGCTGCTCACGAGTTTGAAGCGCCATTCTATAAGCCTTGTTGCCTTGGCTATCGATAGAAACTCCAATAATTCTACCCGGAATCTGACGTTTATATTCGTCTTTAGTGGCAAAGTAAGCTGCATGTGGCCCACCATAACCCATTGGCACACCAAATCTCTGAGTAGTACCCACCACTGCATCAGCTCCCATTTCTCCCGGAGGAGTAAGAAGTGCTAAAGACATCAAGTCTGCAGCAGCAGTAACAAATACATTATTAGCTTGGGCAGTTGCTATAAAAGACCTGAAATCTCTAACGCTACCGTCACCTGCTGGATATTGGTAAAGAACACCGTATAAGTCTTCGTTGGTTAAATCAAGCTCTTCGATCTTACCAATCACCAAATTGATCCCTACAGGAATCGAACGTGTTTTTAAAAGATCTATGGTTTGCGGGAAAGTATTTTCGTCAACAAAGAAAGTATTCGCATTTTTCTTTTCCTTCTTCTTCAACCCAGAAAACATGAACATGGCTTCGGCAGCAGCTGTTGCTTCATCTAGTAATGAAGCATTTGCAATTGCCATTCCTGTAAGGTCCATCACCATCGTCTGGAAGTTGATCAAGGCCTCTAGTCTACCTTGCGCAATTTCTGCTTGATATGGAGTATAGGCAGTATACCATCCTGGGTTTTCGAGTACATTTCTCTGAATTACACCTGGAACAATGGTATCATAATAACCCATTCCAATGTATGATTTGAACAATTGATTGTGACTTGCAATTTGCCTCAAATCTTTCAAAAATTGGAACTCCGATTTAGGAAGAGGAAGGTTCAATGATTCCTTCATTCTTATTCCCGCAGGTACTGTTTCATCAATCAAAGCTTCAACACTTGGTAATCCAATTACCTTAAGCATTTCTGCCACATCATGTTGATCAGGACCATTATGTCGATCTTCAAATTTTTGGGTTTTCCTTAAATCAATCTTAGTCATATCCAGTATTCCAATAAGGTGTAAAATCTCGCTTTTGAAAAGAAGCACAAATGTAAGAGACTATGTGTGAAAATCCTTAGTTGGCGGCTAAAAAAGAATACCATTTGAGTAACAGTTAAGCCGTACTTTTAAATATTTTTTTAGCTTTGGTGAATTAATAAAACTGCAACATTAAACAATACATTCCAATGAGGAGATTATTAACACTTTCGGTGGTGGTTTGTTTGTTTTCACAAGGCTTAATGGCTCAAGATAAAACAGCCATGAAGTACGGGAATACAATCACTCCACAAGACATGAAGGCGAAGCTTAGCGTTTTGGCTTCTGATGAATTTATGGGTAGAGAAACAGGTACAGAGGGTCAGAAATTGGCTTCAAAATTCTTAGAAGATTTCTACAAAAAAATTGGTTTAACAGGGCCTGTAAATGGCACCTACCGTCAAAAATTCAGCATGTACCAGTCAGATTGGTCTGACGTTTACTTAAAAGTAAAGGGCAAAAAGAAAATGAATGGTAAAGACTTCATTTTCTCTGGGAATGCCAACATGGATAAAGAGATTAAACTACCTACTGTCTATATTGGTGATGGTTCTGCCATTTCTGGAATGGACATTAAAGACAAAGGTGTTATTGTAACAGGAAGCTCAAGAGAAGTTCAAAGAAGCTTAATCGAAGCTGGTGTAAAAGCTATTTTTGTAGCCAGTGCTAACGATGAGCAATTTATGCAAACATTACCTCGTCAGGCTGCTTTCAGAATGAAAGGAAGACTTCGTTGGGACAAAGAAAACACTGGTAATGAAAGTATTGTTTTCAACATTACTAAGGAAATGGCTGCTGATTTATTAGGTACAACTACTGCTAAGCTAGATGCCGCTGCAACTTCTCCTTCTTCAATCAAAGAGAAAAGCGTAAGCTTTCAAGTAAAAGAAAAACTTGCTGAAATCTCTACAGAAAACATGGCTGCCTTCTTAGAAGGAACTGACCTTAAAGATGAAATCATTGTGATTTCTTCTCACTACGACCACATTGGTCAAAATGAAGATGGCACAGTAATCAATAATGGCGCTGATGATGACGGTAGTGGAACCACTGGTGTAATGGAACTTGCTGAAGCTTTTGCTCAGGCTGCCAAAGAAGGAAACAGACCACGCAGAAGTATTCTTTTCTTAAATGTAACTGGTGAAGAAAAAGGTCTTTTAGGATCAGCTTATTATGCTGACAACCCAATTTTCCCTCTTGAGAATACGGTTACAAACTTAAACATTGATATGATTGGCCGTGTAGACCCTGAGCATGAAAACGATAGAAATTACGTTTATGCAATTGGTTCTGAAAAACTTTCTAGCCATCTAAAAGTAATTTCTGAGTATGCTAACATTACTTACACTGGCCTTAACTTAGATTATAGATTTGACGATCCAGCTGACACTAACCGTTTCTACTACAGATCAGATCACTACAACTTTGCTAAAAAAGGTATTCCGATCATTTTCTATTTTAACGGAGTTCATGCAGATTACCACAGACCAACTGATACAGTTGACAAAATCGAATTTGATGTAATGGCTCAAAGAGGTCAGTTGGTATTCTATACCGCTTGGATTCTTGCTAACCGTGACCAAAGAGTTCCTGTTGATAGAACAGATGACATGACTTACGATCGTTAATCATTGATCAACTTTCAAATTGTCTGCCTTATTCATTAGGCCGACCTGAATAAACTAAGAAAAGCCTGTGAAGAATATCTTCACAGGCTTTTCTATTTAAGAGCCAAACAGGAGATCATTAACACGCGAACTATTTTGGAGTACAATCAAAATGAAGCTAGACAAGAATCCAGTTACGTTCTTTTCTGTTTTTTAATGAAGCGTTCAATCTTCAAGGCCTGACTTCGATCGGAGCATTCAATTTCCAAAAATAACTCCCAGTCTGATGCGAGCTTTGTAGCAGCACCTTTGTAAAGCCCTTCGTTGTGTTGATCCAAACGACCTGACACAAAAGCGCTTTCGCCTACATAATAGCGATCTTTTGACGGAGTATATAGAATGTAAACAAAATGCATAAGCACAAAAAAAGACAGCCATTCCTGACTGTCTTTTGTGGGCGCTGAGGGATTCGAACCCCCGACCCCCTCGGTGTAAACGAGGTGCTCTGAACCAACTGAGCTAAGCGCCCTTCCTGATTGGGAATGCAAAGGTAATACTGGTTTTCATTATTGCAAATAGTAGGGCGAAATAAAATTGATTTATTTTTCACCCTATCAAAAAAGCAGCTTAAACACCTTAAAACACATATTTTGATTAACTTCGCACGGGTCTTAAATCAGAATGCTCCTAAAATGACGCTTGTAGAGTTCAAACAAATATTCGACCTCTATTACACTCCTATCAAGAACTTCCTTTATTATAAATCGGGAGATGTTGATTTGGCTGAAGACTTGACTCAAGACGTCTTCATGAAACTCTGGGACAAGCGAGAGGAGATAAATCAAGAAACGGTAAAAAGCTATCTCTATACCATTGCTAGCAACATGTTGCTCAACAAATTCCGCCACGATAAAGTGGTTTTTACATTTGCGGAGAAAAACAAAGACCAGTTTAATGAGCAGTCCCCCCAGTACGCCTTAGAAGAAAAAGAGTTTAAAGAGCAACTCGAAAACATAATTGCGTCTATGCCTGAAAAGCAACGTGATGTTTTTTTAATGAACCGAATTGACGAATTAACCTACAAAGAAATTGCCGACCGATTAGAATTGAGTGTTAAAGCAGTTGAAAAGCGAATGCATGGAGCACTATCTTTTCTTCGAGATAAAGTGAATCACAAAATTTAACTATATTGAATAAGTGAAGCACAACGACCCTATTGAGGATTGGTTTTACACCAAAGCATTTGACCATGAACACGAAGAATTAGAAAAGGCCATTGCCCTTTCTTCAAATCTTGCTGTGCCTGTAGGAAAGTCTGAAAATCAGGCTTGGGATGAGCTATTGAGCAAAATTGAAGAGCAAAAAGAAGATAATAGTCGCATACTGATTTCTCAAAAAGAAAGAGTGGGTCAATGGGTAGCTTGGGTTTCTGGAATTGCTGCAATGCTTATAGCCGCCTATCTTACAATTTACAACCCATTAGGGCATGATGAGATTGTTAGAAACAGAGCTGAGCTCGGTATGGTTGAAAACATAGTTTTACCTTCAGGGTCTAGTGTTACGCTTAACTCATCATCTACTTCTTCTTATAATTCTCAAACTTGGTATAATAAAAGAATTGTCAAACTTGACGGAGAAGCCTTCTTCCAGGTAACAAAAGGAGCAGAGTTTATTGTAGAAACCAATAATGGCACTGTTCAAGTACTGGGCACAAGCTTTAATGTATTCTCTCGAGGAAAAGATTTTAGCGTAGAATGCTCCACTGGCCTCGTATTAGTTACTTCAAAAAATCAGCAAGTTGAACTTAGACCAGGGCAAAAAGTAATGCTTAAGGAAAACAAACTAGTTCTAAGCGATTTTAATCTTGACAAAACAGCAGCTTGGAGAACAGGCGACTTCTACTTTGACACCGCACCTCTAAAAAATGTTATCGAAGAAATGGAGCGTCAGTTCAATATTGAAATAAATATGAAAGCAGATATTACAGAAAGGTATTATAGTGGATTCTTTAGCCGAACCAATCTAAAAGAGGCCTTACAATTGGTTTTCATACCTATGGGCTTAGATTTTAAAATCAATAATAAAGAGGTAACGGTACAATAAGTAGTGCGAAAACTAATCTGCCTTCTCTTCACTTTACTCATTAGTAGCTTGCTATACTCGCAAGAGCTTCCTAATATTTCTATCTCTGAAAACTTTAATAACACCTCGCTATCGAAGGTTATACGCATATTGAAAAATAAGTATGATGTTAAAATAGCCTATGACGATGCCTTAGTTACTGGAATAACAATAAACGGCAGCTACAACGATAAATCAATTACTGCCTTTTTAGATGAGATATTACCTTCCAAGGGAATTGACTACCAAGTGTTAAATGGTAAAATAATTCTTACCCCCGGCCAAGTCGATATTGACCTTAAAACCCCAAGCCTATTTGATCTTACTGTTTTTGGAATTGTACTAGATGCCCAAACCGGAGAGATGCTTCCTAATGCCTTAATCAGGGTTGCTGGAGAAAACAAAGGTACGATATCAAACAAAGACGGTATATTTTCTTTAAGTCAGGTACCCACAGATACATCTACACTTGAGGTAACTTATTTAGGCTACAAAAAAAGCACGGTAAAGCTAGATCCAAACAAATCCAAAAAGACCATTCGTATTTCTATGGCAGAAAACACGGTAGATTTATCCGAATTTACTGTGGTGGATCTTAGAACTGACAACACAATTCAGTATGGAGAAGAAATTAGCCAAATCTCCATTGACCCAAATAGTCTAACTTCATTACCTAGTTTAGGAGAATTAGACATTTTTAGATCACTCCAATTACTACCAGGAATTAGCGGAACAGACGAAACATCTTCTGCACTTAGTATCAGAAATAGTCCTTCCAGCCAAAACCTTGTTCTCTTAGATGGTTTCACAATTTATCGTCTCGATCATTTTTTCGGAGTATTCAGTGCCATTAACCCAGATGCCGTACGAGATATTCAGGTATACAAAGGCGGTTTTGGACCTAAGTATGGTGGTAGAATTTCTGGCGTAGTAGATATAACAGGCAAATCAGGAAACTTCAATAAACCAGAATACTCTTTTGGAATAAATTTACTAAGCGCTAGAATGAGTGTAAACGCTCCATTGAACGAAGGTAAAGGAGCTATTCATTTCAGTACTCGCAGGGCCTATACCGATATTATTAGAAGCAGCTTATTCAAGAAGCTTTACAAAAACTACAGAGAGGGTTCAAATCAGTTGAACGATCAAGCGAGTGGCAATTCTCTAAGACCCAATTTCCATTTTTATGATTTCAACTTAAAATCTACTTATAACATATCAAGTAGAGATATCGCTAGTTTCTCTATGTATTGGGGAAGGGATGAGCTGGACACTGATTTTGATCAAATCACAAATTCTGGCAACACATTCATGACGGAAAACACTGAAGAGAACGCCCAGTGGGGAAACCTTGGGGTGGGTGCAATTTGGTCACGCAATTGGAACAAAAACTATTACTCAAGCTTTCAACTGGCTTATTCTGGCCATAATTTCGATTACCTTTTCCATAGTGAAGACCGAGATGAAAACGGTCAAATCACCAGAGATTACAGTGCAAACCGCCTTAACGAAGTAGCTGATTTACAAATCAATTACAAGAATGAATTAAAACTAAAAGAGAGACACAATATTGATTTTGGACTCAATCTATCCTCTATTACTGCAATTAATGATGTAACCATTGATGGGCAAGTACAGCTACCTATGGAAGATCGGAAACAGTCGGGAAGTATTCTTGCATTTTATGCCTCCGATGAATTCAGGGTTACTAAAAAACTTCGACTAAATGTTGGCTTCAGGCATAATACTACAGGCCTTACCAATAAAAACTATTTCGGCAGACGATTGGGTATGAGCTACCAACTCACCCCTTCATTAAAACTCAAACTATCGAATGGTCAATATTATCAATTGGCTAGGCAGGTGCTATATGACGACCCTCGCTCTAACCTTCAAGACGGATGGAATTTAGCATGTAATACCCTATTTGGTGCGTTGAGTTCTGAGCACCTAATTGGTGGATTCAACTATTCAAAAAATGGCTTTATGATAGATATGGAATATTATCGTAAAGACGTTTCTGGCTTGGTAGAGCTTACGGTTTCTCACGTAGTAAACCCTGGGATGCCTAATGATACACAGCCGTTAGTAGCGGAATCAGCAGGTGAAGATAAAATACGTGGAGTTGATGTATTGATTCAGAAAAAAATCGGCCCATACCATGGTTGGCTGTCATATACCCACAGTAAATCAAGTAGCATCTATTCTCAAATCAACGGTGGTCAACGTCTTCCATCCAGATTAGATCAGCGGAATGAGGCAAAATTTGTTCACGTTTTAGAGTTTAAGAAATTTAATGTTTCGGCCACATTCCTATACGGAAGTGGAAAACCCTTCTTTAAACCTGAACTTAATTTTATTCGAGATAACAGTGGCACTGTGGTTAATTATGAGATTCTTAACCTAAATAAAACGGTAGAGCGACTGCCCACCTACCATAGACTAGACATTTCTGCAGCATTAAAATTTGAAAATGAAGAAGTAAGAGGAGAGTTCGGTATTTCTATTTTTAATGTATACAACCATCGTAACATCCAGAGCCGAAGATTGAACATTAATGCAATTGAGCGTGCAATTGATAATGGGGAAGAACCAACCCAATTGTATCGCGACATCGTGCTGCTCGATTTCACCCCCTCAATATTCCTTAATCTTTTCTTTTAATTTTCTAGACCTTAAGGTAGGGTATGTGTCTTTACGTGTGTAATAACACCAAATGCACCAAAACCAAAACACCAATCAACATGAGTCTAAATGGCTGAATGGTGAAATTTCTTCCGAGGAATTTCTTCAGAAAGCTCATTTAAATGTTTCAGACTCGCTTTTACTCAAGTCGTTGAGTAAAACTGGTGGTTTTGATGTACCTAGCAATAACACTAAAGCTCAAGCTTGGGCTGAGTTAGAAAAAAAGATTACTGCGAAGAAGTCGAAAAAAGTTGTTCCATTATACAGATCGTATTGGGTGGGCATTGCGGCTTCTTTAATCTTAGCTATAGGTGCGTTTTTCATTTTCAAACAGTCATCAACAAGTACCAATCAAACAATTATAGCAACCTCTCTTGCGGAGGTGCAAACCGTTTACCTGCCCGATAGTTCAATTGTTTATTTGAACGCGGGCTCAAAAATTTCATTCTCGGAAAGGCAATGGCAACAGGAACGAACTCTAGAGTTAAGTGGGGAAGCCTTTTTCGAAGTGAAAAAAGGAAGTGACTTTACTGTTGAAACTCAGCTAGGCAATGTAGCCGTACTGGGCACAAGCTTTAATGTAAAAGAAAGAAATAATATTCTTGAAGTAACCTGTAAAACAGGGGAAGTAAAAGTAACTATTAAGCCTAGCGGCAAATTTGAAATAATTACACCAGGCTCGAAATTAACAGCCAAAGAAGGTCAGATAGAAGAAGTTTTAACTATTCCTCTTTCTTACATTGGTAACTGGAGAATGGGGGATTTCTACTTTGAAAGTATACTACTCAAGAATGTATTTGAAGAGTTAGAAAGACAGTATGATATTAAGTTTGATGTAGATGCAAATGCACTTCAAGACAGAACTTATACAGGCTATTTCAATAATAAAAACTTAAATGAAGCTCTTCAATTGGTTTGTAACCCTATGGGACTTACCTACAAAATTGAAGAAAAGAAAGTGAAGATAATGAGTAGAAACGTTCAGACACCTTAGTGTTTAAACGTTGAATGTTAACATAGTGGCAGTATTAGATGGTTAAGCTATTTGTCACTAAGTTTCTTAGGTTGAGGTTGAGGAACGGGTGGTGCCGTTCCTCTCTTTTTTTACCCTATAAAGTCTAATAACGATTCCAGTCCCATCCCTCTAGACCCTTTTAAAAGAATCGTTCTGCCTGCAATTGTATTGGCCGACAAGTGATTATTCAAATCTGTTTTCGTTTCAAAGTATAATGCTTTAGGGTTTGCTTCTTTAGCCGCTTTCATATGAGGCCCACAAAAAATCACCTCGTCTATTCCCAATTCCGAACTCAACGCACCAATAGCAAAATGCTCTGCTTCGCTAGTTTCACCTAACTCAAGCATGTCACCCAATATGGCCATTTTGTGATTAGCACTCAGTAGATTCAAGTTCTCCAAGGCTGCCTTCATCGAGGTGGGGTTAGCATTATAGGCATCCATGATAATGGTATTACTTCCCTTTTCTAAAATTTGAGACCTATTATTATCTGGCCTGTAAGTGGCCACTGCATTTTTAGCTTTAGCCATATCTACTTTAAAGTATTTCCCCACACAAAGTGCAGTGGCAATATTTTCAAAGTTATAAGCACCACTTAACGTAGTAGTGGTTCGTTCGCCTTCAGCATCTTCGAAAACAATATTCGGTTTGGCCTCGATTAAGTTCAACTCTAAATAATCACCTTTAGCAGGGTAATAAACAGGGGCTTCAATTCTCCGCTCGGCTATGTTAGAAAGGATTTCATTCTGAGAATTCACAAAGATGGTTCCTCCATTTTCAATCAGCCAATGGTACATTTCAGTCTTTCCTCTGATCACCCCTTCAAAACCTCCGAAACCCTCTAAATGCGCCTTACCAATATTGGTAATCAAACCGTGAGTTGGTTCAGCAATTTTGCAAAGTGCAGCAATTTCTCCCACATGGTTTGCACCCATTTCTACAATAGCAATTTCAATATCAGGCCCAATACTCAATAAAGTAAGGGGCACACCTATATGATTATTGAGATTACCAATAGTGGCAGAAACCTTATAGCCAGTAGCTAATACATTCCTTGTAAGCTCTTTAGTAGTTGTTTTTCCGTTAGAGCCAGTAATACCAATCACTGGGATTTTCAACTGCTTTCTATGGTAGTTAGCCAAAGCCTGAAGCGCTTCCAAACCATCGTCAACCAATATACAACGAGGATCATTGCCATATGCTGCGTCATCAATTACCGCAAAGGATGCTCCCAATTCTAGCGCTTGCTCGGCCAATTTATTTGCGTTGAAGTTGGGACCCTTCAGCGCGAAAAAGAGATTGCCATCTTCTATCTTCCGTGTATCGGTGCAGACACCAGTAGAGTCCTTAAATTTTTCGTAAAGCGAAGCAATGTTCATAGGTTTTGAAATCTTTGTCAGTCAAATTGCACGACAAGATAATACAGATTAACGAGCTATGCCGTTCCTACATTAGCAATCGTTGAAATCTTTAACTTTGCTTAACCTTGTTATGAAGTTTCTCTTTTCGGCAATTTTATTATTCCTCAGCTTAAATCTGTTTGCACAGTTTTCATTTCGCTATGAAAACAACATTCCTCTAACCATAAATGGAGAAACATTAAACCGCGCTTGGGAAGGAGGAATCAATTCTGCTCAATTTCAGAAAATGGATTTAGACGGAGATGGAATTGAAGACCTCATTGTTTATCACAGAATGTCGGGCGAGCTAACCACCTATTTGGCCAAGAATAACGAATTTGTTTGGGCTCCAGATTATCAAAAACTCTTCCCTACTGAAATTCATCATTGGCTCATTTTAGCCGATTACAACTGTGATGGCAAAATGGATATTTTCACCTCTGTGCCCCAAGGAATTACCGTTTTCAAAAATATCAGTTCAGGAAGCCTACCAGAGTGGGAACAAGCCGTTGACTTTTTACACTTCGATGCTGGCATCAATATTCAAGTAAATGCTTCCGACATTCCAGGCATTGCCGATGTAGATGGCGATGGTGATTTAGACATTCTCACCTACCGATTTACTACCGCTAGCACTATTGATTACTATAGGAATACAAGTATGGAGATTAACAATAATTGCGATGACCTTACTTTTACGCGCGACACTAGGAAGTGGGGCGACTTTGCGGAATGCGAGTGCAATAATTTCGCTTTTAATAACACCTCATGTAATCTTGGTGGATCAGCCAATACTAGTAATGACATTTTCAGCCCAACCGAATTGGAACATGCAGGAGGAAAAACCATTCTATTATTTGACGCTGATGGAGATGGTGATTTAGACCTAATCACCTCTGACGAATTCTGCCAAACGCTCTATTACATGGAAAATGTTGGCGATGCCCAAAACGCCTTAATGACTTCTTTTAGTAGCTACCCAGCTCCCAATCCCGCTGGCTTTCAAATATTCCCAAATGCTTTTCTTGCAGATATTAATTTTGATGGCAACAAAGATTTACTGATTTCGAGCAATGCAGATGGCAACATTCTGAACACTGTAGATTTTAGCAATACTTCTAAAGCTTACTCAAATTTAGGTACCAATCTTCAACCCAGCTTTACAGGAAACTCAGTGCCATTCTTGCAAAACGAAATGCTCGATTTAGGCGAAAATATTTATCCAGCTTTTGCTGACTATGATGCTGATGGCGATTTTGACCTCTTTATCGGGAACAGAGGCCAGATCACTCAAAATGGTTTTGCGGCTTCTGTTTTCCTATTTGAAAATACGGGTGGAAAGTTTACCCCAGCTTTTGAGTTAACAAACAACGATTTTCTTGGCTTGAAATCTCAGAACTTAAGAAATATTAAAATTCAGTTTGCAGATGCAAATAGAGATGGGCAACTAGACCTAATTTATCAATCAACTACAGCAAGTAGTGAAACTAAACTTCAATACCGACTGAATCAAGGCAATTTCTCTTTTGGCAACCCTCAAGACATTGCAATTTCCGTTGGTGAAAATGACAATGTTCACTTCTATGATATTAACCATAATGGAAATTTAGATTTGCTCCACGCTACTCGATTTGGTGCTGTTAACCTCTACTTGAACAAAGGCAACTTCATTTTTGAAGATGCTATTCAAAACTACGCTGGTATTAGCTCCAATTTTGAAGCCTTAAACCCCAACATACTTATTGCTGACTTAGATAATAGTGGAAATCCAGAGTTAATAAAAACTGACATCTCAGGTCAAATCAGTATTTTTTCTGGCTCGATCAATGCCGATTTTGTTCCAAATTCTATTACCCAAAACATTCTTAAAAACGAATTACTGAATGAGCAAACACCTACCGCCATCAGTGAAATTTCGTGGTTGGCCGCTGCCGATCTTTTTGGTGACGGCAAGCCTACCTTGCTTATTGGAAATAATCGAGGAGGCATGTACGTGCTGAAAAATGAGAGCACGGCTGAAACTGGATCAGAATCGAATGCCATTCAACTCACGCTTTTTCCGAATCCCACAACTAGCAGCTTTTACATTAGAACGGATGCCAATGCCCAGGCAGAAATGTACACGATAAAAGGTGAAATGATTTTCTCTAACCTGCCGATCTCGGCTGGACTTTCAAAAGAAATAAACACAGAACCACTGGCTGCTGGTGTATACATTGTTCGGGTTTCAAACGTAACCAATAAACCGACTGTGCAACGCATTTTAATTCAGAAATGACCTTATTCATTCACCTTCAAATAAAGCCCATTGCCCAAATTCAGTTCAGGAATAACTGGGTGGAAATGATGAAAGCAGAATTTCCTGAAGCGCTGATTTTCGAAGCCGATTCTCACTCCGAACCTTTTGTCATCAGCCAAGGGGTTTCGTTTCTGAAAGAAGCTGAAAAGGTCGTTTTATTCTTAGATTCCGATGAAAACGAGAAGCTTGGTGCTTGTGCTCCCTTGATTGAAAAAGTGCTTCGGGACAAAACCATTACCCCTTTTATTCTGATCCAGGGAGAGCATGCAATGTTTGAGAAAATGGCGAAAATGATGAAGAAGGAGGTCTCAAGCTTTCAGAGCAAGGAAGAATCAACATTCCAAATTCGCGATTTCTTAAATCGCTAAGTTTTCGTCTTTTTGATTTCGAAATCGTCAGCATCTAGGTGTGCGGGGAATTTGGTTCGGAAACTATCCAGCTCTTCTCGGTTTAAGGTCAGTGTAATAATCTCTTCTCTCGGAACTTCGGAACCAGAGAAAGCCAAGGTTTCGCCTTTGGGTGAATAAACACCTGAATGACCGTTGTACTCAATCCCATTGCCATCCGCTCCTACTCGATTGAGTCCAACAGTATAGCTTACGTTTTCAATGGCCCTGGCTTTCAGTAAGGCATCCCAAGCATTGACACGTACGGCTGGCCAATTGGCCACATAAAGGAGTAAATCATATTCCAAGTTTCGGTTTCTGGCCCAAACCGGAAAACGTAAATCGTAACAAACCATCGGGCAAATCTTCCAACCTCTCCATTCTACAATGAGGCGTTCGGTACCAAAATCAAAATGATCGTGCTCATCGGCCATTCGGAATAAATGGCGCTTGTCATATTTCTGCCACTCGCCATTGGGCTGCATCCAGATCAAACGATTGAACACTCCGCCCTCTTCCTTCACCATAAATGAGCCACAAATGACCGCATCAATCTGCAATGCCATTTGCTTCATCCATTTAAAGGTTGTGAAATTCATGGGTTCTGCCAGCTCGGTGTTTTGCATTGAAAAACCCGTCTGGAACATTTCTGGCAGTAACACCAAATCAGTTTTGCCCTTTAGGCTCCAGATTTTCTCTTCGTAGGTAGCCAGATTAGCACCTATTTCGTGCCAGTGGATATCGCTTTGAACAAGGGAAATTCGTAGGTCTTGCATAGGGCTAAGTTAAGGGGAGTTTAGATCAAAGAAACCGATTTTGATTTAAATTTGATTACTCTAAATCGCACAGAGTATTTCAGCCGCTTTGGTCAAGGTTTCTTCGCTTTTCGCAAAGCAGAACCTGAGCATTCGATTGTCTTCTTTGGTATCATAAAATACCGAAATTGGAATGGAGGCAATGCCTTTTTCTTTGGTCAGCCATTCGGCCATTTCTAAATCTGGCTTTTCAGAAATGTTTTTATAACTCAACAGCTGAAAATAAGTACCATTAGACGGCAGCGATTCAAAGCGAGAACCTTTGATCAATTCCAAAAACATATCACGTTTCTGCTGATAAAAAGCGCCAAGGTTATTGTAATGGTCAGCATCTTCCAAGTAATCGGCAATGGCCAATTGACTAGGCGTATGCACCGCAAAAGCCATGTATTGATGTACTTTCCTTACTTCCGCAGTAATCCAATCTGGCGCCACCATATAACCTATCCGCCAGCCTGTAGCATGAAAGGTTTTTCCGAAAGAGAACGTAGCCACCGACCGCTGCCTCAGTTCTTCATGCTTTAAAATTGATTCATGTACTCTGCCGTCAAATACGATATGCTCATAAACCTCATCTGAAAGCACGATGATGTTGGTGTCTCGCGTAATCTCTGCTAAAATTGACAGGTCACTGGCATCAATCATAGCGCCTGTGGGGTTATGCGGAGAGTTGATAATGATCATTCTCGTTTTAGCATTCACCTTCTCCCTTACGGTTTCCCAATCGATAGCAAAATTCGGTTGTTTCAGAGCCACCGGAATTGTGACGCCACCATTCAGGGTAATTATTGGCTCGTAAGCATCGTAGGCTGGATCCATAATAATGACCTCATCGCCCTTGCTTACTAAGGTGGTAATGGTCGCATTAATCGCTTCTATGGCACCAGAAGTCAAAGTGATTTCAGTTTCCACATCCACTTTAGCCTTATATGACTTTTCAATTTTCTCAGCAATTCTTTCTCGCAACTGGGGCATGCCCGTCATGGGTGGATATTGGTTAAAACCTGCCTTCATATAGTGATGAACGCCCTCAATCAATTCGGGCGACACCGGAAAATCAGGAAAACCCTGCGACAGATTCAAAGCATTATAGTCTTTCGCCATTTTAGACATGGTCGCGAAAATAGTAGCACCTACATTGGGCAATTTTGAATTGATATGCATTGAGCTTGGGTCTTGGGTACGTTGAATTTAACGTGTGGAAATTAGGGTTTTATAGGCTGCTAAACAACGGATGTTAGTGTATTGGTCAATAGTCATTAGTCATTGGAGGAATGTTTAGGGTTTAGGGTTTGGAGGTAAAGTAGGCAAATGTCTGTCTCGTCCTTGGTGAAGGGGGTTGGGGGATTGGAAATAGAATCAATTCTCCATTACCTCATTGATCCACGGTAGATATTCGCTTACTCGGGTGTAATATTCGTACACGCCATATACCCCTTCTGGCTTTCCGGTATTGCGACCATCTTGATGGGAACTTACACCCATAATATAAGCCTGATCGCCATCGAACCAAAGGGCAGGGCCTCCACTATCGCCTGGGCCGCTGATGCCTTCTAACGGAAGTACATTCTCTGAATCCGGGGCATCAAAAGTGAAGCGGATATAACTCGGTTTGGTGCCATCAATTAAGTTCTGGGCGGCCCTGAGTTTTCGGTCTTTGATAATGGCTCCGTCTACCATTCCTTTATCGCCTGTGCCAGCCCAACCCGTGCCCGCAAAAATGATTTCTTTGCCTACTTCATCCGACTTTTCATAAAGCATGGCCAATTCCACATTGGGTACATTTTCTTCCAGTTCTATCAGCGCAATATCATGATTTACCGCTCCCCTGAGGTTATAATCAGGGTGAATTATTTTTCTTTTGATGGCGTATTTTATTCCGTTTACGGTGACATCTTCCCCCACCCTTGGGCTTTCCAAAACATGACCTGCGGTAAGAATCCAATTGGGTTGAATAAATGTGCCGCAGCCGGCATTTAACCGCACAGCCGAACCGCCATACTTTGCGCCTAGGGCCACATATTCTGAATCATCTACATCGTGCCGCATCACGATTTCCTTGGGCGAACCCATCAACAATAACCCGATAAAACTAAGTGAAATGAATGCTTTCATACTTTGATATTTTAAACCAAAAGCCAATTTACGTAAGCGCTTTCTTATTTACAACTAATTACTTAGTAGATTAATTTATAGCCTAGCCACTTCAGGATTATATGATACTTAAATTGTAATTCTCTATATTGATTTCCCATAGACAGAAACTTCCGTGTAGCGATCATTATTAGACTGCTATAATGAGGTTTTGGTAAGTTATTGAGGGGTGTATGGGGCACGTGTGTAGCGTATTCATGCCGTTGAGCTTAATTAATAAGAATGATAGAATTATTTAACAAACCCGTATTAGAGTATATTTTTGGAAAGGTAAAGAGGAAGGAATCTAAAATTTCCAAAACGTCTGAGATGCCAAAGTTATATTATGAAGCATTCTCAATTAAAAATTTCAAAGGCCTAAAGACAGTCGAGATTTCATTCAAAAAAAATGATTTACTACTACTACTGGGTCTAAATGAATCCGGGAAAACCACCATTCTTAAAGCAATTGAAACTTTTGATTTTCTTAATGACCCTACCGAAAAATATGCTCCAAAATTCTATTCCACACTTAAAAAAAAGTCCGATGTCAATACTAATACAGCCACAACAATTACAGCGACAATAAACCTTGAGTCCAATTTAGAATTTAGGAATATTTCTAAACTAGGCGGACAAGTCTTGAGTGTTCAAGAAAAAAAAGAACTAGAAAATTTTGTCAACATTATCAACAATGAAAAAAGTGTACAAATCTCAAGGGTGATACCATTCAAGGATGGAAACCCACAGCCTTATTTTTATCAATTCGAGCATAAATCTCCTTTTGCTAAATCAGAACTATCACGAGCATTAGCCTTCGAAATAGTTCATGTATGTCCGTTTGTTATTTATTTTGAAGATTTTAAAGATAGAATTCCTGAAGAAATATTCATTAACGAATTAAGTGATGCGTACGATCCAATATGGTATGATATTATTGACGGATTATTCTATAACACAAACAAAGACTATAGCATTGATTCATTCAAAAAATACTACAGTGCATCTAATCGTAGAGAACAGGATGCAAAAATAGTTTTGAAGCAAGTAAATAAAACTTTAAATAAGGTTTTCACAAGCGGTTGGAAGAAACTTTCTGGGGTAAAAGGTATTGATTCAGCAGAGCTAGATTATAACTCATCAAAGAAGTGCTTTCAACTAAATGTTTTTGACAGTGATGGATCAAGCTTTACCCCTGAAGAAAGAAGTAGAGGGGCAATTTGGTACTTATCGTTCTTGATGAAGACAGAGTTTAGAAGTAAAAAATTAAGAAAATCATCTGGGAAACCAATTTATTTAATAGACGAGCCTGCATCAAACCTTCATTCTACAGCACAGGTGAGTATGATCGGTGATTTCATGAGATTGACAAAAGAGACATCGATAATATATACTACACACAGTCAATATTTGATCTCCCTTGAAAATATTAAAAACACCTATATAATAAAAAAAGGAAGCAACGGCATTGTAAAAGCAACCAAATGGTCAGACTTTTTACAGAATAATCAAACCAAAGAAAGCTATTATCAGCCTATAGCGAACCTATTACAGTTAATCCCAAATTCATTAGACATACCATGGAAAAAGGCAATTCTTACCGAAGGCCCCTCAGATAGGAAGGTGCTTTTAATTATGAGTAAGGTATTAGACGATTTGATTAATGACTACGCAATTTATCCTGGCTCAAGCGCTAACCATTTACGCGAATTAATTGCTTTGAATATTGGATGGAATACTGACTTTAAAGTGTTTTTGGATTCAGATGAAGAAGGAATGACATCTGCGGAAAAATACAGAGAGTACTTTCAATTAGATGAAGAAATTGTAACCATTCCAAAAGAAAATTGCACAATCGAAAAATGCTTTTCAGATCAAGAAAAGCAGAATCTATATAAATTATCTTTTAATCAAAATAAAGAACATGGAAAGATTAGCAAAAAGGAGTTTGAAGCGACATTTTCACTATTGCTAATCAATAATGTTAAACCTAGCAAAATAAAAGAGTGTTTATCTGACAATACAATTAAATTATTTGAAAACATTTTTTCATCATTACTAATTTCATAAATAACGAAATCCTCCCAACTCATCCTACCCTAAGCCTCAAGGATAAGGTTTTTCCGCGCCCAACTCCTCTTCGATTGTATCGGGGAGGATTGATAAGTCGGTTTCTAACCGATAAGACAGGTGCAAGCATTTGGTAACCATGTTAATACAAGCCTTCGCTTTTATTACTCTGCTAATTTCAACGATTAAGCTTCTAAACCTTTCGTAACCTCAAGGAAGGAAAACAGGCAGGGTTGGTTTGTAGAGCATGGTGATTATTTGGTTTATACCCAACCTGTTTTCACGAAAAGGCTACTAAGAACCAATAATGAAATAAGCTTTTCTATATTAGCCAGCGCGTTGGTGATAATCGTTGAAATGCAGAAGGAATCAATTTACAACCCCGAATTCGTAAGTAAGCTTTTTGACTCTATGTCTTCGACATACGGACTAACCAACTACATATCGTCTTTTGGGTTTACAGAACGCTGGAGAAAAGCTTGTATCAATAAAATTAAACCTACAGGAAAGCCTGTGGTTATTTATGACTTAATGAGTGGAATGGGAGAGTTATGGCCTTCAATAAAACATTCTAAGCTCAATGTTCATGAAATAAATGCTGTTGATATCTCTCCAAACATGAACAGCATTGCCTGTAAGAATAAAAAGAGTGTCAGTGCCCAAATAAACATTCTAGAGCAGGATATTCTTAAAAATGACATTGAGTCAAACTCGGCTGATCATGTTGTTTCATCATTTGGTCTGAAAACATTTAATACAAAGCAACTCACTGAACTTGCTCATGAATTGAATAAAATTCTGAAGCCTGAAGGATCGTATTCTTTTGTTGAAATCTCTGTTCCTAATAATAGCTTTCTTAAATTCTTCTATATGTTTTATTTGACGAAGATTATTCCAGTTGTAGGCTATCTATTTCAAGGAAACTCGCAAGACTACAAAATGCTGGGCACCTACACTTCAAAGTTCGGTAACTCAAAAAATTTTCATTCAATGTTGCTTAACGAAGGACTAGAAAGCCACTACGAAGAACTGTTTTTCGGATGCGGATCAATAACTTGGGGTAAAAAGAAAAAGAACTAATCCTCCCACCCCTGTTGGTGTTCTTCACCAACAGGCCTCTGACAATGATAAATAAGTACACGCACTATGAAAAACAATTTAACACTTACACTAAACAAGGAAGTAATAGAGCAGGCCAAGAAGCACGCTGCCAATAAAGGTGAAAGTCTGTCTGAAATGGTGGAGAATTATTTTAAATACATCATCCATTCAAAAGTCGAATATGAAGAGGGGCAATTGTCTCCACGTGTCAAAAAACTACGAGGTGTTTTAAAAGTAGACTCGGATTTCAATTACAAGGATGTTTTGAACGAAGCTAGAGGTACTAAGCATGGCCTCTAAATATTCTACCTTTATGGGTGAGAAGAGGCCATTTTAAGCCGCATCAGCTTGTTGGAAAAACTCCAACAAGGGCGAAATGGCACTAAAGCCACCAACAAAAAAGGAGCTAGATTCCTCTAACTCCTTTTATTCTAATCCATCTAAATTCAAATCTATTTTCTTTTGCCTGGCTTGTAGGTTTCTGCAGCGCGGGCTTCTACATCTTCTTTGTAGTAGGCTACATCTTTAAACTCGGCATCGGCATATCGCTGGGCTTGGTCGTAGAAATGCGGAGAGGCTGGATCGCCACTTTGGCCACCTGCCAATATGCTCTTGGCTTTTACTTTGTCGCCAAACTCTACCACGGCCACAAAGCTATTGCCCGAAGAGCCATAAATACGATTCGTACCAGCCTTTTTACTCGCGCCATAAGAGGCCAAAGCTCCCCATCGGGCGGAAGCCATACCTATGGCAATACTTTCTTTGTTGTCATCGTACTTCAAGTCGATGTCGCCACTCAAACGCTGGAACCTATTGATTTCGCCCCAAGGTGTATTCCACGTTCCGAAATCATCTTCCAACTCTTTTATAGAAGCTTCAAAAATCTCAAGTCTTTCAGAAAAAGGAGAACCTGTTCCGTAATAATCCACACGCTCATTTCCACTTAAACGTTCTGGGTTTTTGCCCATTCTGCTGTAAAGCGAACCATAGTAATACGCCATAGACATGGCTACTGATTCTTTCGAGGTTTTCATGTCCCAAGCACGAAGCACATCAATGGCAGGCTTAAGGTCTGTGTTCTTTTTGCTGCTTTTGTCATAGGCCTCTACCAAACCCGGAATCAATTTTTCAAAGGCAGGTAAATAAGGATCATAAGCCAATTCGATTAAGCCGTCTAAGGTTAAATCTTTCGCTTCTTTCAACACTTTTACTGCGTGCACACCTCTGAAATTCTCCTCGTCTGGTGCCATATACACTGGGTAATCTTCCTTTTTAGGGCTGAACTCTAGTGCGGCAGTAAAAGGTGTAGAATTACAATTCTGAATCCAACCGTTAGCAGGATTGAAAATTGTAATTACCTCGTCAACAGTATGTTTCCCTTGCCAGTCGGTGGCCGGGTTACTTCCGTCTACCGGTTTAGAATAATCAAATTGAGGGTCTCTTTTTGGAATGAAGTTGCCGTGATAATAAGCAATGTTTCCATCGGCATCGGCATAGACCGTATTGTTAGATGAGTTGGTTCTGATGTCCATCATTTTTCTGAACTCATCATTGGTTTTAAGTTTGGTGCGGGTATAACTCTGTGTAAGTGCGTTCACAGGGTCCCAATTGATTTTAGTCACTACCCATTTGTCGTCTAGCTTATGGGTAACTGGCCCATGATGGGTACGATACATCGGGAAGGTTCTTTCTTTCATTTCGTTACCCTCTTTATATTTCAAGGTAACTTCCGAAACCTGTACATCTCGCATTTCTTCACCGTATTTGTACTTTAGTTTTCCGTCTACTTCAGAAACCTCTTCTACAAATTCATCAATAAAATCAACGGCAGTGGAAGTGTGCATCCAACCCATTCTGTCATTGAAACCTTGGTACACAAAAAACTGTCCCCAGGTTACTGCGCCATAAGCATTCAAGCCTTCTTCGCTCACTACATGTACTTCGGGACGGAAGTAAAAAGAAGTATGCGGATTGATCAATAGCATGGCATCGCCCGAAGCGGTATGTTCGCCAGCAATCGCAAAACCGTTCGATCCTTTTGGTTCTTCATAAGGATCGGGATGTGTAAGGCCATCGCCAAATTCGGTAAGTGCCAAAGACTGGTCATTTTCGTAAAACGATTTCACTCTGCGGGTAGAAATACTTTCGATATCGCCACCAATGGAGCCTTCGCTAAAGAACATCGGAAACCACGATTCGAAACGCGTAAGCACTTTAGGCTGCACTTCTGGGTGGGTATGTAAGTAATAATTAATTCCGTCAGCATAAGCATCGCAAAGCTCTTGAAGCCATTTTGGAGAAGCGTCATAAGCCGCTTTAGCCTCTTCCACTGTCATGTATAGTCTGGCGCGCAGATCGCTGTACAAAGCGTCTTCACCTTCCATTTCGGCCAAACGACCTGTGGCCCAAACGTAGTTACGTTCTACACGTGCAAAATCATCTTCGCACTGGGCGTAAAGCAAGCCAAAAACCGCATCGGCATCGGTTTTACCGTAAATGTGCGGCACGCCAAAATCATCACGAATAATGGTTACGTTTTCTGCCTGTGCCTCCCACTGGCTTACTTCATCGGTAGCCTTGGGCTGACAGGAATAAAGGATTGAAATGAATAATAGAAAAAGGAGTTTCTTCATGGTTGTAGGGTTTTTCGAAAGATGAAATATGATACGGAAATGTGCAAACTGATTTTTGTGGATGGACAGTAAATAAAATCGGGCCTCCTTTTCACAAAAGAGACCCGATGTTAATCAGTTAAGCACGCCTTTCTACTTAACCTATTTTTTGTCTACCAAGTAGTTCACAACGGCCAGTAATTCTGGAAGGCTTTTTACACTACCCATATTCACTAAGTATTTTCCATTTACCACTAGGGCTGGCACGCTACCAATACCTTTGGCTTCCCACTCTTTGGCCATTTTCTTGGCTCTGGCTTCTAAGGTTTTATCTGCAAAGTATTTATCTACTTCAGCCTTGCTCACGCCCTTTTCTTCAAACATCTTTTTCACGGTGCTCATGTCGTCAACCGCTCTCATTTTAACATGAATCTGATCGAAAAAGTACTGAAGTAATTCTGCGCCCTTGGCACCCATATTCTCCATAATTACAAATGCTTGCACAATTCCTGCTTGCATTGCTGGGTTATCGCGCGGGATGTAATCTACATGAGACTTTTCGAATTTTGTACCCATTTTCAAGCCTGTCTTAAGCTGTGGCATCATAGGTTCAAACTGAAAACAGTGACCACAATACATAGAGAAAAACTCGGTTACTGTTGGGGCAGCGGTAGCGGTTTTAGACACCACCGTATAATGTACATTTTCCTGATACTGACCAAAAGCCGATCCTGCTCCTACAGCCAACAATAATGCTATTAATAATCCTTTCATGATTTTTTCTTATGGAGCCGAAACTACAAAGTTTAGTGGGTTAGAAAAAGGTTTTTTACATAGATAATGCCTTTTACATTTTTGCTCTCAACCAATTCTATAATAGAAAAACCCTCCAAAAGTTGATATACCTAAATCAGCCATTCCCTGATTAATTTAATGACAAAAAGCTTTTGGAGGGTTCCAGTGAAATCATCTACTAATCATTATTGTTGCCAATAATAGCCGCTACTCCTATTCGCACACCAAAGTCTTTGGCTTTCCAACCTTGAAACGATTGAATAAACTCAACCCTCAATACCCTAAAGATATTATCAATGGTGTAACCCAATTCGGTGTAATTATCAGAAGTTGGTGTGGCTAAATAGTTCACAAACAAGTTCTCTTTCAGCCCACTTAACCTGAGCATTGGCAACTGCGTAAACACAAATTTTCTAAATCTGATGTGCGTAAAAATAGAGGCGTATTCAGTAGAGGTGCTGTATTTGTAATAGTCGAGCAGTCGGTACCCTCCTGTAACACTCATGGGACTAAAAGGAAGCCGGTTACCTTGGAAATGCTTAAAATCAGTGAAGAGCACATTAGAAGTATTGAAGAATTTACCAGTTTCTCCTTCAATGTCAATCTTTGCCCTTACGCCTAAATCAAAAGTAGTTTTCAAACCAAATTCCAATTGATCGAACTGTGTGTTGCTTCCTAAAACATCATTGAATGCTTTTTTGTAGGAAAGCCTAAACGTTGGTGAAGAGTTCTCTAAAGGAATCAATCGTCCATTGTATTTTCTGAATTTCAACCAAGGTTTTACAGTAAATGCGAAACTGGATATTAAGGCTTTACTGTCTACAAAACCGCCCACAAAGGTTTCATTATTGGCGGGCTGATTGGTTTTATACTCTCGGTTTTCTACATCAATAATGCTGTAATCGGTGGTATTGAAAAGCTCACTTCTGCTGGCCCATTCTAGCTTAGCACCTACGGTATAGCGGAAACGGAAACGCTTGGCAAAACTGACATTCGCGTAAGTTTTTTCGTAGTACTTGGCAAAGTTCTTTTCGGCCAAAAGGCTATAGAGTGAATTGCTAAAATCATCAATCGCAGTAGGGTTAAATTGCTCAATGTAATTTCCACCTTGCACCCTGAAAGTACCACGCTGTTCATTTTTACCTATTCCAAAAACGCTTTCTACCTTACCATAGAGCTGCTCTCCAGAAAAACCATAGCGTACAAAAGGCGAAATTCTTAAACGGGTTGTGGTATCTTGTCGCCATGAAAATGTACCTGTGAAATCTAGGTTCAATCCCTCCACGGTATTAAAGCGAAGTCTTGGTACAAAACCCGCAAAATCAAACCTCAATCGATCGCCCAATTTGTAATAGCTGCCAAATAAGATGTCCTTAGCTTGAAATTTTTCTCCATTTTTCAAACGTAAAGTATCTGCTTCAGCTTTGGCCTTTTCTGCGTAGTAAGTGCTGTCTTCGCGCTCATAACCTACAATTTCCTTTTTTGTCAAGGGCACGGGTCTTCTGGTTACCCAATAAACTGAATCCTTTTTGGTGGCTAAGGAATCGATATTGAAATAGTAATCAGAAACTACATCTACCTCACCCGCTTCTTTGCGCTCTTCCTTATCATATTCCTTCATCAGTTTTTTAAACTGCTTGCGCGAAACTTCTTGATCTTCTTTGAATACCTGATTTACGCCCTCTTCTACATTACCCGATTTAATGGCTTTGATTTCTTCTGGAGCAGCCTCAATTTTCTCATCGATAAGAATTACCGAAGGGTCTAAATCTTCATTTTCGGTTACGGTATAATCACTGACCGAAGCCAAGTAATTATAACTTCCGGCCAAGCCAAAAATGGAGCCCGAAAATTCAAACTTCTGCGTAACGGGCATCCAGATTTCGCCTTTTATGGGCGCAAAAATCTGCTCGATTCTAATTTGAAAGCCCATTAAGCTGGTGGTTAAATCTAAGGAATGAATGTTCCAGAAATCTTCTCTGATGTAAATTACTCCTTCGAACAAGTCATCGCCTTTGGAGCGTGGGGTTACTCTAATTTTGTTGATTTCATAGCCTCTTTCTCTAAAGCTGCCTTCATATTTAAACTTGTAATAAGAGAAGGCACGTGGGCTCAAAGGAGAAACTGCATTTACCACATCTGGTAAATAAAAACTGCTGTTGATGTAGGCATTGGGGTTGGCGTTATCGCTTTCTTGACCGGTTGTTCTTACTGATATTACCTTTTCCTTAAATGTATTCGGCCTTTCAAAATAGATTTCACTTACCGATTCGGACGTGTACACTTGCGAAGTATCAATTCCTTCTTTCTCAAAAGTTTTTCTCAAAAGCCAAGGCACTTTGGTAATTTGGCCTGTTCCTTTCATATACACCTCTGCTGAATAACTGTCGTTTTGCAACAAGTGATATTCCGCTTTGGCAATGGCCTTGCGCATAATCGTATACGAAGGATCTTCCGCTTTGGCTTCTACCGTAACAGAAGCCAAATTGATAACCTGCGGTTTCATGACAATATTCACTGTTTCGAAACCAGAACCGACCTTTATATTCTTGATTACGGTAGCATAGCCCATAAACTGATAAGTAACTTGATAATTTCCAGCGGGGAGTCGGTATTCATAGAAGCCGTCAAGGTTTGATGAGGTACCTGAACCAACTTCTTTCACATAAATGGAGGCAAAGGGAAGTGCTTCTCCATTATCGTCTTTAATAGTTCCCTTGATTCCCTGCGCCAATGAAGAAAATGAAAATAGCAGCAAGAAGGCTATAAAAAATTGTTGTTTTAACATGGTTTGAGTTTTGTGTTGACCTACAAATAAAGTACCTCTTTTTCTTAGGCACGTTATCTACTTTGTTAATAGACGTGAAGAAAAGCCAATTAGTCGCCTCAGCTTGAAAATAAATTCAGCCAAGTGGATAAGAACTATTGATAGAATTTCTTGAAACGAATATAATCGGCTACGTTTTCTGGAAGAAGGTATTGAACTGAATGTTCATTACGAATGGCATCGCGAATAAATGTGGCTGAAATATCTAACATTGGCGATTCCACATACTTAATGTTTTTGTGAGCTACTTTGATTTTAGAACGGTCAACTTGCGGACGTGGGTAAACATAAAGTCCGTAATTATCTAAAATAGCTGCGTAGTTTTTCCACTTGTGAAAATGCACCAAATTGTCTTCACCAATAATCAACACAAACTCGTGTTCGGGGTGTTTATCAGAAAGATAAGCCAAGGTGTCGGCTGTATAGCTAGGTTTGGGCATGTGGAATTCTACATCGGAGGCCCTGAATTTAAAATTCTCAGAAACAGCCAGCTCTACCATCTTCAATCGGTCGAATTCGTGAAGTAGTGTTTTTGAGCTTTTGAAAGGGTTTTGCGGGCTTACAACAAACCACACCTGACCGAGATCAGTTTGATCGGCCATAACATCGGCTATTACCAAATGACCGATATGAATGGGGTTGAATGAACCAAAAAATAGACCGATGCGCAAAATTCTATTTGTTTAGAAAGTCTGAAACTAAAACCTCAGCGTTAGCACAAGATTCTTCTAAGTTTTCATTGACCAAAGTAACATCAAATTTGTTTTCGAAAGTCATTTCAAATTCAGCTCTATAAAAACGCTGCGACAGACTTTCTGCAGATTCTGTACCTCTACCTGTTAACCTTTTTTTAAGTTCTTCCATAGAAGGCACCTTTACAAAAACAGCCAAGGCATCATCGCCAAAATATTGCTTAAGTTTTAAGGCTCCTTTCACCTCTACATCAAAAACCACATGACGGCCTTCGGCCCAAATGCGTTCTACTTCTGATTTTAAAGTGCCATAATAGTTGCCTGTATATACTTCTTCCCATTCCACAAAGGCATCGTCTTCTATGTTCTGACGAAACTCTTCTTTGCTCAGAAAGTAATAATCTTTTCCATTTTCTTCGGAACGACCTCTTTTATCGCGTGTGCTGGCGGATATTGAAAACCCAAGGTTCGGGTTTACTGAAAGTAGGTGCTTAACAATGGTAGTCTTGCCTGAACCTGAGGGTGCAGTAAAAATAAATGCTTTTCCTTTACCCATATTATAGGCCTATGCTCTTTTTAATGGTATTGGCTAAGTCTTCGGGAATCTCTTGTTTGTGCTCACAAAGCTTTTGCTTTATGGTTTCTTGCACGCATTTTTCCCTTTCGTAGTTACCGTTTGATTTTACACAGGTTCTGATTTTCTGTTCAAAGATAGCCCGCGACTCTTCGTCTGCTTCGTTATCTAACACTAGCTGAATAATCTCTGAAAATCTCTTTTCATCAATCAAGTTGCCCTTGTCGCAATAACATTCTTTGAAACTACTTTTGAACCAGTCTGAGAACTCACTCATGGTTTTTATTTTTATTTGTTATACCCCATCTCTTTTGCATATGAAGAAAGTTTTTCTTTCATCATGTTCCTCGCTCTATGTAATCTAGAACGAACGGTACCAATTGGAATGTCCAATATTTTGGACATCTCTTCATATGTAAATCCCTCTAAATCACTTAAAATAATCACCGTTCTGAAATCTACTGGAATGCTGTTCATTGCCAGCGTAATTTCATCACCAATCATGTGTTGAACTGTCTCAACTCTTAGGTCAGTCGTGATACTCTCGTCAATATCATCAGAATTGTAATACGACTCAACTTCATTATAATCAACCTTAGCAGGCTGCTTGCTTTTTTTACGAAACTCGTTAATAAAGCTGTTTTTCAAAATGCGGAACAACCATGCTTTGGCATTAGTTCCTTGCTCAAATGAATTGATAAACCTAAATGCCTTTAAATAAGTGTCTTGCACTAAATCTTTGGCATCATCTTCATCGAATGTAAGTCGATACGCAAAATTGTACATGGAATTAACATGTGGCATGAATTCCTGATCAAAAACACGAGCGGCTTCTTTCTCGCTGTATTTCTGCCTTTGCGTCCCCTGATTTTCTTTGTTCACAGCTTCTTCAGACATGGTGCAAAAATAGCAAATATTAATTGCGGTATCCTAAAATTGGAGTGCAATAAGAACTTACACAAGCTCAAAAACAGTAGATGTAAATACAATACAGATTTAAAACAACACCACTTCCTTTTCAAAACCTTCAATCACTCCCAAGCCAAAAAGTGCGAAATCGTATTTCACGGGGTCGTGCGGGTCAAGCGTTTTAAGGTTTTCGGTAAGCTCAATGGCGGTTCGCCAATCGGTTTGTTTTCTAGTGATTAGCCCTAATTTTCTAGCGATTCGATCTACATGGACATCGCAGGGGCATACTAGCTGGCTTGGTGAAATATTCTTCCATATACCAAAATCAACACCTTTGTCATCTTGTCGGACCATCCACCTTAAGTACATATTCAGCCTTTTGCAGGCCGATTTTCTGGCAGGTGTTGCAATGTGCTTTCTTGTACGTTCAGGAGCATCGGGCAGTGAAAAAAAGGAGTCGTGAAACTGAATTAGGCTATTCGCCATATCAGCATCTCCTGATTTTATTCCTGCTAAAAAAGCTTGTTCTAGCGAATCATGCTGTGTGTAAAAATTTTTAAAGAAAGCAATAAAATAAAGTGTGTCGGTAGTGTTGAAAGTACGGTGTTTGAAGTTCAGTAACCGTTTTAAATCAGACTCCTTATGATTCATAATAAAATCATGCGGAGCATTGTCCATCAAACCAAATAGCTCATTGCATTTATTAATAATGGTAACACGTTGCCCCCAAGCCAATATCGAAGCCCAAAACCCCGTGATTTCTATATCTTCCTTTTTCGAAAACTGGTGAGGAATTACAATCGGGTCGTTTTCAATAAAATTAGGCTGATTGAATTGCTCTACTTTAGCGTCTAGAAAATCTTTGAGTTTATCCGAAATCAAGTGAGTATTGGGTCTGGTGGTCTAAATCTACTTCTTTATCACTTCCAACTTCCCTATTTGGCTTTCTTTCACGGTCACGTTTCCTTTTTGGTTCATGCCTTCTTTCACCTTCAAACTCCCTACTTGAATATATAATTCCGTTGGGTCGTCTCCTTCTAAAAGGTTGATCGTTTTCACAGTAGCATCTTCTTCAGAAATAAAATTTACTTTTTGGCCTATAATGTTAACCGTAGAAGTTTCGCAGGGCACAATCCCAATCGCTTCGCCACCTTCCTTATCGGACCAAATATTCGGGTCGGACCAATCTCCTGATTTAATAGCCCAAAGTTCTTTTTTACAAGTAGAGTTAAAAGGAAGAACCGTCAACTTTGCTTTTGCAGAAGTCGAATTTCCTGCCATATCGGATACGAAAACACTAACTTCATTTTCGCCTAAATTGGCCGAGGTAAACTCTCTCGGTTCAATCCATATTTCTCCAATTTGGGCATTGTCTTTCGTGCAGCCTTCTCGTTTGAAAAACGTTTCAAAAAATATGTTTTCGTTGCTCCCATCTGGTTCAAAGCCACCTAATTGACTCCTCTTCATTATTAGTGCATCGTTGCAAAGCTTTACTAATGCTCTTGCATCGCCCACCTCTAAACGACCATTTTTATTCAAATACATTTTACCCGGCTGACTTACTACTACAGGACTTATTGTATCCATTACAGTAATGGTAACTTTTGCTGTGGCCATGTTATCTCTATCATCTCTAACAATGTAATTGACCTCATTTTCACCAATATCATTGTAATCAAAAACCGATTTGCTCAGCGAACTCTCAAAACCAGCGCAACCGGCAAAAGAACCATTCTCCAACAGGTTTGCATCCACTTTTGCCAATCCATCTGTTCCTAAATTAACAGTGAGGTTTTTGCCTTTTGCTACGGGAGCTGTAAGGTCAACTACTGTAATAATCACTTTTGTTGTTGCTTCATTTCCGCCTTTATCCACCACTCTGGCGATCACCTCGTTTTCACCTAGGTCATCACAGGTAAATATCCTTTTGCTCAATTCAAAAGATACTATTCCGCAATTATCCTTAGCACATGGAGGGTCTTGAAAAAACAAAGATGCCCCAGCTCCAGGAGCTGGATCTGGACTCGGGATAGACCCAATTTTCCCACATCGCCAAAGAATTACATTTTTTGGATCAACTTCAATATATTTTCCATTGGTAATATTTGCCCTAAAGTTTCTTGCGGCAATGGTAGGGGGAATATTATCCACTACTTTCACTAGTGTAGTTCCGTAATAAGTTATTCCATTGGCTCCAATTCCCTTTATGGTTACATAATTTTCTCCTAAATCATCACAATCAAATGTAGATTTAGTCAGCTCTTTAGAACAACCCGGGCCAGCACAAGGCCAATAACACTCTTCATTCATTAAATCATCTGTCGTAACTTTTCCATTACCATTTTGATCTAATGCTACTACAAAAGGCTGAGTGCATTTGGTCAACAGATAGTTCTGAAATTTTAGAGTGAATTTATCCAGAGGCTTCCCTTCAAGGGGATTATCAACAACAATAAAATACTCTTCGCCCTCTCTGAGTCCAGAATACATAAGTTGTTCAGAAGTTACTTGGTAGCCAAAAGCCGAGCTGGCCAATTCTTCATCCTTTGAGTTAACTAGTGCCAATTGAATATAAGATTCCTGTCCTTCAACAGTAATAATAATCTTATCTGAAGCTGGCGCTTTAAACTTAAACCAAACACTTCTACCAGCCCTGCTACCCCATTTACTATAATAGGTTCCATCACCAGAGGCTGCATGGGTTGTAAACTGCCCTTCTTTAGAAAAGAAATTCCCGTTAGGGCCTAAAGGAAGCTGAAAAGCGCTCTGGCGGGTGTCATTAGATGGAATTTGAAAAGCCAGTACCGGACTTTTCAGAATAAGAAAAGCCAAAAAGATAAATACCGATTTGGCACTAAACTTCATGGTCAATTATTGAAAATAGCTGAGTTCGACAAGAAAACGGTTATCCAGCGCTTTCAACTGATCATAAGCTCTCTTATTGAGTTTGATCAGAATATTTTCATTGTCAGCCGTATTCGGAATTTCACCCACCACGCGTACATACACCGTAAGGTTATTCATTCTGTTTTTCACTTTAATCACAGTACCCACCTTAGCAGTTTTATGCAGCGCCAAAAACTTAGTAGATGATTCATCTTCTATAATTAACTCAGCTTGCCCCTCTTCAACTATCTCATTGAAGGGACTTCCATTGTAAGTTTCTTTGGCTATTTCTTCAATACTTGAAGTTACCTGACCAGTTGTTTCTTGGGTTGAATCAATCGTTTTCGGCTTCTCAACTGGTTTTTCTATAGGCTTTTCGGTGGATGTAGCTACTTGTGTTGTTACTTCCGCAGCTTTGGTTGCTACAGCAATTTTAAGTGTTTGCCCAACAGCCAAAGCATTTGAACTTAGGCCATTCAACTTTTTAATTTGGTTTACATCTACACCGTATTTCTGCGATATAGAAAAGAGTGTTTCTCCAGCAGCAACTGTATGATTTTTATTGGCTTGAGCAGATGACTTGGCAGGTATTTCAGGTTGCCCCATTGGCTTTCCGTAAGGAATATTAATGGTTTGACCTACTTTTAGATCATTCACTAATTCTGCATTCTTGGCCTTTATCTCAGTTACTGAAGTTCCATATCTTCGTGCCAAAGAATAAAGCGTTTGACCTGAGGCCACTTTATGGATTACAAAATATTTATCACCTTCTTTTTTTATTCCTAGCGAGTCTGCCTGACCAAAGCTTGACGTTGCCGCCAATACTAACACCATCAAACTCAACAAAAACTTTCTCATAAATCCTTGATTAAATAGCATTTGACCTCACGCTTTTCTTTGACAAATATAAGCTGTTCATTAACGATATAAAAAGTATCTGAGGCCAGTCCTTTACTATGTTGTGCTAAAACTTCTGTCAAAACAAGTTCGCCATTTGCATTAAAAACATAAAGCCTATTTGTCAAATTCTGTTCCAGCTTTTCATGTGCCGAAATAAAAATCAGGCCCTCGTACTCCAAATAATCGCAGGCGCCAACCAAATCAACCTCTGCAAATTCCTTTAAAAAACGAACCACCGTAACAAAGTGATCACTGTCGCCCGTGTAATGGAACGGAAGTTTTATGCCAGACGACATAGATTTGACCGAAAAATCTTTTTCCGTCTCCAAAATCTCATTCCCTGTACGAATATCAATCGTGAAAATTTCGGCTTCTTCATCATTCGTTTTTAAAGAAAGCGCAAAACCGTTCAAACCCCGAACATTAATATCATCTACCGACCACAGAGCCTCTTGAGTATTGATATCAAAGCCAAAAACATAGCGCTCATCTATGTTTTGGGAATCATTAAAAATCTGAAAAACGATAATCTCCCCCACAAAAGCATAAACAGTTACCCACCAATTTTCATCAAAACCCAAAGCCTTCCATTCAAACTGGTGGTCACTTAGGTTGAAGAGAGAAAAAGTAGCTTCCATAACATCTCCATTTCGGCAACTAATCAGCAACCGATCGCTGGAAAGGGCGGTTTCCCAAATATCTGTAGGGAATACTTCCGAAAACTGTAAGTGAAGTTGCTTTGGCAATGCGTTTCTTTGTATTTTGACACAAAAATAGCCTATTCAAAGGCCTATCAAAGCGATGTTGAAATTTGTAAGAAGAATAGGGTTGGTTTTGCTCGCCATTTTGTTTTGCGCAGGGCTTTTTGCGGAATGGAGTCCTTTCCAAGATCCCGCAAAAAAAAGAATTTTCGTGATGGAAATCCGTAATGACATTGATCCACGGATGAACCGTTATGTGGATTTAGCCTTGGACCAAGCCACTGAAGAAAATGCCGATATCGTGATTATCGATATGGACACTTATGGTGGTGCGGTAAACGATGCTAACGATATTCGCACCCGAATTTTAGAGTACGAAAAGCCAGTTTGGGTATTTATCAATAATGATGCAGCCTCTGCTGGTGCGCTGATTTCAATTGCCTGCGACAGTATTTACATGGTGCCGGGCGCCAATATTGGGGCAGCTACGGTGGTCAATGGAGAAGATGGAAGTCAAGCGCCAGACAAATATCAGTCCTACATGCGATCGATTATGCGCTCTACAGCCGAGCAAACGAATCGTGACCCTAATATTGCAGAAGGCATGGTGGACGACAGAATAGAAATTGAAGGCGTTACCGAAGCAGGCAAAACCATTACGTTTACTACTTCCGAAGCCATTAAAAACGGCTTTTGCGAAATGCAGGTCACCAACATTGAAGACATACTTGCCAAAAACAACATTGATAATTATGAGCTTATCAATTACGAATTAGCTGCTTCGGAAAAGATCATTGCCTTTTTTCTAAACCCTTTTGTAAGTGGCATCTTGATTTTGGTGATTGTAGGCGGACTGTATTTTGAGCTTCAAACACCGGGTGTGGGCTTTCCATTGGCAGCAGCGGGCATCGCTTTACTTTTCTACCTTACCCCTTACTACCTCAATGGACTTGCGGCCAATTGGGAAATTGCTGTGCTATTTATAGGAATTGTCCTCATAGCATTGGAAGTCTTTGTGATTCCCGGTTTTGGTGTGGCGGGTATCGTTGGCATCTCCTGTGTAGTCATGGCGCTCATTTTCGTGATGATCGATAACGACTTCTTTAATTTTGACTATGTGCCTTCTGGTGAACTGAGCACAGCAGCGGTGGTGGTTTTTGCTGGTATGCTAGGTGCCATGGTGCTTATATTTAGTCTAGGCTACAGGTTTACAGAATCCAAAATGTTTAGCAAAGTGGCATTGATGGATGAACAGCGCAAATCAGATGGCTATACTTCGTCTTTCTACACCACCGACTTAATCGGAAAAGAAGGGGTTGTTTTCTCCACTTTAAGACCCAGCGGCAGGGTAGAAATCGATGGCGAAATATATGATGCCTACACTCGTGGAGAATATGTTGAAAAGGGCAAAAAAATAACGGTAATTAGCCAAGAAGGAACCTCCCTAAAAGTTAGATCGAAAAAAGTATGAGCGATAATCACTCTGAATTTAGTCCCGAAAGTTTAATGATGAGCTTCGGGCATGAGCCTTCATTGGTTAGAAATTCAATCAAAAACCCAATATTTCAAACCTCAACTTTCGAATTTGCTACTGCCGAAGAGGGAAAAGCCTATTTCGAAAAAGTGTATGGTGGTGCTGGAGCAGACGAATCGAGCAAAAGTTTGATCTACACCCGACTGAATCACCCTAATTTAGTAACTGCTGAGAAGCGACTTTCCTTATTGGATGAAGCTGAAGAGTCGGCATTTTTTGAAAGTGGCATGGCCGCTATTACTACTTCGCTTTTAGAAATTTGTAAAGCCGGTGATTTGGTACTGATGTCCTTCCCTATTTATGGAGGCACCGATGCTTTTATCAAAAACTTCCTTCCAAAATTCGATATCCAGTCGCTGGCTTTTGACCCAAATATGACGGAAGAAGAAATCGTAAGCTTAATCGAAGTCCACCCAAGAAAAAATCGACTGGCTTGTATTTATGTAGAAACACCAGCCAACCCCACCAATACCTTAATTGACATTGAAATGACGGTGCGCATTGCGGCTCGTTTTTCAAATCAAGACAAGAAAACCATTGTAGCGGTCGATAACACTTATATGGGGCCGCTTTGGCAAAAACCAATCAATCATGGAGCCGATCTAATCATGTATTCGGCTACAAAGTATATTGGTGGCCATAGCGACTTGATTGCTGGCGCCATTTCTGGAAGCAGTGCATTGGTTTCAAGAATAAAGAAAATACGAAGTGGTTTGGGCTGTATGGCTTCTCCGTGGACCTCTTGGCTGATCAGCCGAAGTCTAGAAACAATTTCCCTACGCATGGAAAAGCAGGCTTCAAACGCAGCAAAGTTGGCCGACTTCTTACGCGACCATCCAAAAGTGGCCAAGGTATATTATGTAGGGCATATTACTGAAGGACACGAACAGTTTGAACTGGCACAAAGGCAAATGACTTCTGGCGGTGCGATGTTGGCCTTTGACATAGTAGGTGGCGAAGCCGAAGCTTTCCGTTTTTTAAATGCCGTGAAATTGGCCAAGCTGGCCGTGAGTTTGGGCAGCACGGAAACACTCACTTCACACCCTTTTACCATGAGCAGTTCTAACATGAGTTTAGCCGACCGTGAGGCTGTGGGTATTACGCCAAGTATGGTTAGAATTTCGACAGGGATAGAAAGCCCAGACGACCTTTTAAAAGATTTCGCGCAAGCTTTTGAAAAAGTATAATGTCTGAAAAGGGTCAAACGCTGTACGAACGCATTGGCGAAGAGAACATTCTCAAACTGGTGGATGATTTCTATGCTGAATTGGAGCAGGACGAGCTGATCAGAAAGATGTATCCTGAAGACCTGCTACCGGCCAAAAACCGACTCAAGCTGTTCTTTATTCAAGCACTGGGCGGCAGACAAACCTACACCGATGAACGTGGACACCCGATGCTGAGGCGAAGACACTTTCAGTGGAAGATAGGTACCGAAGAAGCAACAAACTGGCTCAAGCACATGCATGCGGCCTTGGAAAAAGCCACCTTCCCCGAGCCCGAAAAAGATGCTTTCTGGGAATATGTGTATGGCGCAGCGCAGCATATGATTAATAAGTAAGGTAGATATCTACTGAACCTACCTTTCCAAAAGTTTAGAACTTTTGGAAAGGTTTCAACAGACCTGACAGGTTTTAGAAAACTGTCAGGTCTAAACGAGGAAATAAAGTTTTATCAAAGCACACAAAATACAGATCAAAATGTATCTTGACTAACGTAATAAAACGCTTCACATATGCTCTCTAAAGAATCTCAAAATCAATTACGCAGCAGATTATTTCAACATTTAGATGGTATCGGCACAGCCCCAACCGCCTATGTGTTGAAAGAGAAAGGAGTACTTCAATACCTTCTAGAGCATAAAGAAGCATCGCTGGAAAAACTCACCCAAGCGTTTAAGGCAAACGAAGGCTATTTGAATGTTGGGCTTCGGCTTTTGGCTTCCCAAGGCTGGTTAACCCAAACGGTGGATAACACCAAAGATGAGATCACTTACGCCATCACAGACAAAGGAGTTTTAGCATTTCCATATATCGACCTTTACAAAGAGGTGGTTGAGCTTTTAAAGTTTTCAGAGAACTTTCACCCTAGAAAATTTGAGTTGGAACCATTCCGATTGCTTGAGAAGATTTTTGAGAATTTTAAGCAAAATTACAGTATCAATTTTTCTGAGAACGCAACAGAAAAAGCTGTTCAAGAACAGATTCTGGCTCATATTGAAGGCATTTTGATCGGGCCAAGCATTGTGCATATGAGTATGAACGGCATGTTCCATAAGTACTTTATGGAGGCGAAATTTAGACCTGAGGAATTCCATAAAGACACTAAAAACTTTAAGAAGCTCCTCGATATCTTCACCTATTTAGGCTGGTTTACAGAAGTTAATGGCAATTACGAATTCACCGAAACGGGCCTCTTCTATGCCAAAAGGGCAAGTGCCTATGGTGTTACAGTATCCTATATTCCTACTTTCAGAAAGTTAGAAGACTTGATTTTCGGTAATCCAAAAGTGCTCAAAGAAACCAAACCAGGCGAGCCTGAAAACCATGTAGACCGCGCCATGAATGTTTGGGGCAGTGGTGGTGCGCATTCAGGCTATTTCAAAGTGGTTGACGAAATTATTGTTGAACTTTTCAACAAACCCATTGAGCAGCAGCCAAAGGGAATTCTAGACATGGGCTGTGGAAATGGAGCCTTCCTTCAGCACCTATTTGATGTAATTGAGCAGCAAACCTTAAGGGGTAAAATGCTAGACGAACACCCACTCATTCTAGTTGGGGTAGATTATAATGAAGCGGCATTAAAAATCACCAAGTCCAATCTAATTCAGGCGGATATTTGGGCAAAAGTAATTTGGGGAGATATTGGTCAACCGGCATTATTGGCCAAAGACCTAAAAGAAAATTACGGAGTGGAGCTTGGCGAACTTTTGAATGTAAGAACATTCTTAGACCACAATAGAATTTGGGAAATGCCAACCCAGATCAACAAAAACAGGGTGAGCAACTCGACAGGAGCTTTTGCTTTTGAAGGAAAACGCATCAACAATAATTTGGTGGAAGACTCACTATTAGAGCACTTCACAAAATGGTCACCTTATGTAGAAAGGTTTGGTTTGCTATTGATCGAATTACATACCGTTGCCCCAGACTTGGTGGCTAAGAACTTGGGAAGAACTTCTGCTACTGCCTATGATGCCACACATGGTTTTTCCGATCAATACATCGTTGAGGTTGATGTATTTGTTAAAATTTTGGCCGAAGCAGGGTTACATCAAGACCCTACTAAATTCAGGAAATTCCCGAATTCCGACTTGGCGACAGTAACGGTAAATCTATTTAAGGGGGAGGGTTGAGTCATGATTGACTGAGTCATTTAAAGCCCAGGAATCATACTCTTTTTTACTGATTCACTTGAAAGGCCTTGTGCTACAATCATATCAACATTGTAAGGTTCGATTAAATCCGAAAAGGTGATAAACACAAAATCACTTTCCTCTGGCTTAAATTCAAATTTTTGCCTTTGGTTTAACTCTGGTAGCACAACCTCTAAGGAAATCCCATTCGTCTTATTCAAATACTGTTTGAAGGAATAGCTAAATCGGTGTGAAATAAGGTTTTGCTTAATGTTCTCATCCAAAATCATCTCTCCATTCGCATAAAGTTGAACATGAACAGTATCCTCACTAAGGAGTACATTATTTAGATAAAACCGAGAACTTCTATAGGCTGTAAAGTAGACAATAACATAGAGTACGATAACCGATATAATTAAAGCCCATGTCGGTTTTGAAGTCATATTCAGTGCATGTTAAACACTCCTAATTTATCTCATTCCTGACCTAAAACAAACCCACGAGTGAGGTACTACTTTTATTTACCTTATAAGAAGTGATTTGAGTATTAAATCAATTCAGAAGCTGATTTCCTTACATAGATCCAGTCCATTCCTCCCGAGTACATCACTTCTCTCTCAAGCGTAAAACCGTTTTTCAGATAGAATTTAGCAAGCCCTGCATCTTCAATCGAGAGCCAAAATGGGTTTTGAGGGAACATTTCAAAAATTGAGTTCAACCAAAAATCACCGAGGTTTCTCCCTCTATATTTCTCAGCTATCCAGAGGTAACCAATGTATAAAAAGCCATTTTCGAAATAGTATTCAGCTACTGGAGGGTAATTGTCGGTTTCTGAGGTATGAGCAGAAAAAACCAAGCCTCCACCAATCAGCTCTTCACCCTGCTTAATCCCATATACTTTAACCGCAGGCGCAAACTCTTCCCAGTTAGACTCCAATTCTGACTTCCAATCAGCAGGAAGCAATTCTAAAAACTGTTCAGGAACATCAGAAATATCAATGATTTCTGCACTCGATTTGGGGAATTCTTCGGCCACAATAAAATGAGCTAATGAGGTTTTAATTGATGCAAATGTAGAGCGGTAAAATCAATTTTCAATGAATCGATGACCAATGATTTAAAAACAAAAAACCACATTAATAGAGAACAACCAACACCGCCTTTGTGGGTGTTATCACCCACAAACTACCAAAGGGTTGTGACTATCTCATTACTGCCTAAGCTGTAAATAGGTGAGGAAGGGCTGTTTTTCAGGCTTCATCCGCTTGTTGGAGAAAACTCCAACAAAGGCAGGGTTTTCAATGAGTCGATTGCCAATCACTTAAAACAGAAAACCCCGATAATCATTTGACTATCGGGGCTTCAAAATTCTTTAATCTAATATTTAGACATTGGCTACTCTCGGCACCATAACACCTTTTGGAGTTGTCCCAAATTGCTTTAAGAAGCGAGTATGTGAAGCTACAGCACCAAAGAAGGTTTCGTGCTCAATGTATGGCAAATCATGCTCTTTCGCTGTTTCCTTTACGATTTCGGCAATTTTAGGATAATGCACGTGGCAAATTTTCGGGAACAAGTGATGTTCAATCTGGAAGTTCAACCCACCAAATAAATAATTCACCAACTTATTCTTAATAGCAAAATTAGCAGTGGTATACATCTGTAGGTCTGCCCATGGCATACCAACTTTTCCGTCTTTTTTAGGTTCTGGGAAGGAAGTGCCTTCAATGATATGCGCTAGCATAAAGATTACCGCTACGGTAAACCCTTCTAACAAATGGCCAGCAATAAAACCGAAAAGAATCCAGTACCATGCCAACTCAATTACTATCATCGGAATGACTAAGAACACAGAATAATAAAGTGCCTTGTAAAAGAACAGTCTGAAAATCTCCTTCTTTGGAAAGTCTTTTCTGTAATGGCCGCCTAGCTGATGTTGGAAAAACTTCTTATAATCTTTCACAAAAACCCAAGAAACCGTAGCCAAGCTGTATAAGAAGTAGGCGTAAATGTGTTGAAAACGATGCACCCACCATAAATCTTGGTTAGGCTGAAGTCTTAAAATTGGTGGTTGCTCTATATCACCGTCATGCTCAGGGATATTGGTATAGGTATGGTGCACTATATTATGACTGATCTTCCAGACATAATCATTGGCCCCCATAAAGTTGAATGTCAAACCTAAGCGCTCATTCAATTTTTGATTTTTTGTGTACGAACCATGAATTGCATCGTGAGCAATATTCAACCCGATCATGGCCGAAAAGAAACCATGCCCCAAAGCCAAAAAGAACATGCCGATTGGGCTTACTAAGCCTGAGATTACTAATGCATATGTAGCTATCCAGCCACCCAAGATCCAAATGGTTTTAAAAACCATTCCGCTATTGGCGGTTTTAGATAAATTATTTGTCTCGAAGTAACGATCAACTCTTTCGTTAACATCTTTTTGAAAACCGTCTTGAGTGAATTTGTCAAAAATTACTTTCTGGAACTTCTTTTTAGAAGAAGTAGTTTTGTGCTCTGAAACGTCTGAGTTCATAGGCTATTTACTAGTGCTGGAGAGGATTGATTGGACAATATTGTTAACTAAATCTCCCAAGCAATTCTTGTCGCCCAAGTTACGAATTATTTACCATCCTTATGGCATCTTAAACACATTAAAATAAGGGTTAGCCATCCATAGCCCACTGAAAAAGCAGGTTCACACTTATATTTATAAGCCAGAAATACAGATTAATAGAAGAATCAAGCCGATTAGGTTAGGCTTGTGTTTAATGCATATAAACTCCCTCTCCAATAAGTCTAATTACGATTTAAAAAGAGGAAACCCTTTTCTGCCAATCGAGATAGGCCGTTCTTTACACCTCTTTTGCCAATAAATCTGACAAGGCTTTTATGGTTTGCATCCCTGCTTTCTGCCAAACCAACTTACCGTTCTTAAACAAAATAAATGCGGGGATACTTCTAACACCGAACTTTTGTGCCAAGGGCTGGTTCTTATCAAGGTCTACTTTGATGATTTTTATTTTCCCTTCAAATGCCTGAGCCACTTCTTTTAAAACTGGCTCCATGGTTTGACAAGGGCCACACCAATCTGCATAAAAATCCACTAACACGGGTGTGTCTTGAGAAATTAGCGCTTCAAATTTTCCTTTCATAACATCCACTTCCTTGATCAGTGTCAAAACCCCTGACCTTAAGAAATTGTTCCCAGTCCCCTTCTCGAAATAAGCCGGTTAAATTATATTGAGCTTGAATGGCTTCACCTCCGCTAACATGAAAATTTGTGTAGCCCAAACCAATTGAAAAAGAAGATGTTCGATTGGAGGTTTTTCAAAAACCTTAGCGACAGGAAGAACCGCTGCATGGAACAAGGAAGGAAGAATGATAGGTGAACTGGATGAAGGCCTCTTGATTTTCGACACCGAAATTCAAACCATAGAAAAGCATTCACTCCAGCTGGAGATTATTGGAATAGGCACAAAAAAAAGAGTCACCCCCGTTGGAGCGACTCCCTTTCACCTAAACACCTGGGTAACTAACTACTCATAGCGAATCTCACGATTCCTATACCCAGACTTATCTTTAATCTACCTCCCGATAGACATTATTTCTTATTGAAATCTTCTTGAATTTTACTAGACCCACAGAAGATTGGAACTCTCCTCGACCAAAACTTTGAGTTCTTAGTATTACTCAACAGCTAAACAAACATAATAGGATTTTTTGTTAATTAAAATTTAACTTATGCATAAAGGCAAAAACTTATACACAACTTATCAACAATCGCGGATTGCTGTTCAAATACAAGCTTTTGCACTATACATTATTATGGAAGTTTAATACATACATTTTTCTTTTGAGAGAAAAACTGCAATGCATCCCATCCTCCTTCTCTACCTACCCCACTATTCTTGACTCCTCCAAAGGGTGTTCGGAGGTCACGAAGCAGCCAACAGTTGACCCAAACAATGCCTGAATTGAGCTTGGACGATACTGAATGCGCTGTATTCAAATTGTTCGTCCAGACAGTAGCAGCCAAGCCATACTGAGTGCTATTTGCCATGATCAACACTTCTTCTTCGGTATCGAAAGGAGTAAGTGTAATTACTGGGCCAAAAATTTCTTCTTGATTGGTTCTGCAATCGTATGATAAGCCTTCTATAATGGTGGGTTGGATGTAGTAGCCTTCTGAAAGTTCACCTTCGAGAACCACTTGTTTCCCGCCTGCCAAAACAGTTCCACCTTCCGACTTGGCCAAATCAATATAAGAAAGTACTTTCTTCATATGCCCTTCTGAAACTATTGCACCAAGATTTGAATGCTCATCAGCAGGATCACCTACTTTCAAGGCATTCGTTTTTTCAATTAAAGCCTGCTTGAATTTTTCATAAATAGGCCGTTCTATGAAGACCCTAGATCCACAAAGACAAATTTGCCCTTGGTTGGCAAAGCTTGAATGAACCGTAGTTTTAAGCGCTTCATCAAAGTTGCAATCTGCAAATATGATATTAGGATTCTTTCCCCCTAATTCCAGCGATAGCTTTTTGAACATTGGAGCTGCTGTAGCGGCAATTTGTTTTCCCGTAGCCGTTCCTCCTGTAAAAGAAATCAAAGGAATATAAGGATGTTCCGAAATGGCTTGCCCTACTTTTGGTCCCAAACCGTGAACTATATTTAAAACTCCTTTAGGCAAACCCGCTTCAATGCATAATTCTGAAAGCAAAAAGGCCGTCATAGGCGTAATTTCTGAGGGTTTTGCCACTACCGTATTACCAGCAGCCAAGGCCGGAGCAATCTTCCAGGTAAACAAATACAAAGGCAAGTTCCAAGGCGAAATACAGCCCGCAACCCCCACAGGTGACCTTTCAGTGTAATTAAAGGCCAGTCCATCGGTTTGATGTGCTTCCGTGTTTTCATGAAGAATAGCCGTGGCGAAAAATCTAAAATTGGAGGACGCCCTTGGAATATCTACCCTAGTGGCCAACTTCACGGGCTTTCCGTTGTCTTTTGATTCTGCCTTGGCCAGCTTTTCTAAATTAGTATCAATCAGGTCTGCCACTTTAAGCATCAAACGTGAGCGCTCTTCTCGTGGAGTTGCTGCCCATGTTGGAAAGGCATCCTTAGCCGCTTGAGTCGCCAATTGCACATCGCGCTCATCTGAGTCTGGAATTTCACCATACACCTTTCCCCGTGAGGGATCGATGTTTTCTAAATAGCTTTTAGAGACAGGCTCAACTAATTGGCCATTGATATAATTCAGAATTCTTTCCATTGCTTCAACTTAAAGGCAGCCCGTTCTTCCGCCATCTACTGGCACATTGATTCCATTGATATAACCTGCTGCTGGGGTAGCTAAAAAGGCTACCGCTGCCGCTATTTCTGAAGCATCTGCAAAGCGATGGGCTGGAATTTCTCGTTTCATTTCTTCTTCCACTTCTTCCGCGCTCTTGCCTAATTTCTTTGCTTTATTCTCAATAATTGAAGAAAGCCTTTGTGTAGCAGTAGCGCCTGGCAACACGTTATTTACGGTAATGCCATATTTACCCAACTCACCTGCCAAAGTTTTAGACCAATTAGCAACAGCTCCTCGAATGGTATTCGACACCCCCAAGCCAGCGATTGGCATTTTTACGGAGGTAGAAATGATATTGATAATTCGACCGTAAGTCTCGTGTTTCATTCCATCCACCAAAGCTTGGGTCAATATGTGATTACATACCAAATGCTGCTCAAATGCATTTCTAAATTCATCAACTTCCGCATTTAAAGCAGGCCCACCAGCAGGACCGCCAGTATTGTTGATCAGAATATGATACACATTTCCCTCCGCTATATGGGCTTCAATAATACTCTTCAGTTCGTCAACTTTGGTGAAATCCGCAGTAAGGATTTGATGATTTTGTCCACCAGAGGAAAAAAGAGAGTCTTTTACCTCGTTGAGTTTTTCAGTATTTCTAGCCAGCAAGGTTACATTAGCGCCCAAATTGGCCAATTCTTCAGCCACAGCTTTACCAATTCCTTGGGTGCTACCGCAAACCAATGCTCGTTTTCCTTTTAAATTTAAATTCATAGCAATAGTGTATTGAGTAAAGTTACAAAATTGGAATTAGCCTTTCCCGAATTTCGTTAAATTCGCCAAGAACTAAATTGAACTGACCATGGGAGTAAAACGACCTTTCAACTTGCAAAAATGGATTGATGAAAACCGTGACTTACTAAAGCCACCCGTTGGAAACAAGAACCTTTACCCTGAAGGCACCGACTATATCGTGATGATTGTGGGCGGCCCAAATGCCCGAAAAGATTATCACTACAACGAAACCGAAGAGCTTTTTTATCAGCTGGAAGGTGAAATTACGGTAAGAATTCAGGAAGACGGAAAAGCAGTAGATATCCCTCTAAAAGCAGGCGATATGTATTTGCATCCACCCAAAGTCCCCCACTCTCCTATGCGTTCAGAAGGCTCCATTGGCTTGGTCATCGAACGGGTTAGAAAACCAGAGCATAACGATGGATTGATGTGGTTTTGCGATAACTGCAACAACAAACTTCACGACACCTATTTTAAGCTTACCAATATTGAAAACGACTTTCTTCCTCGCTTCCGCGAATTCTACGGTTCAGAAGAACTAAGAACTTGTAATAGTTGTGGCCATGTGATGGAAACGGATCCAAGGTTCGTTAATCAGTAAATTGGTCATTGGTCATTGGTCATTGGAGAAAGTTTGAATTCACCGCTTTTGTTCAGAATTAAAAAGGCTTTAAAATGAAACTAGAAGAACTTAGAGTTTATAACCAAGCAGACATTCTTTCAGACAAAATATGGAACATTATTATTGGCTGGGATTACTTTGCTAAAGACACGATGGGCAAACAAATGGCGCGAAGCGTAGATTCGATCAGCGCAAATATTGCTGAAGGATATGGCCGCTTCTTCTATAAAGAGAATCGCAATTTCTGCTTTTATTCCCGAGGGTCATTACTAGAAACTAAAAATTGGCTTGGTAAAAGTTTCAGAAGAGGCTTTCTTCCAAAAGAAGAGTATGACCAACTAATGACCGATCTTGAAGACCTTCATAAATCGCTCAATGCATATATTAAAACAATTGGTAAAACAGCCAACAACGAATGACCATTGACTAATTAACGAATGACTGACTTAAAGATAGACATGCACACCCACATCATTCCGGAACATCTGCCCAAATGGACAGAGAAGTTTGGCTATGGTGATTTCATTCATCTGCACCACCACAAAGAGAGGGCAGCCATGATGATGAAAGGCAGTAAATTCTTCCGTGAAATCCAATCGAATTGTTGGGATCCAAAAATCAGAATGGAAGAATATGCGCAGTTTGGAACGCAAGTGCAGGTCATTTCTACCATTCCGGTCATGTTTTCTTATGATGCTCAACCACACCATGGGCTAGAAATCAGTCAATTTTTGAACGATCATATTGCTGGCATCTGCCGCGACTACCCTAAGAATTACATCGGGCTGGCCACTATTCCCATGCAGGATGAAGATTTGGCAATTCAGGAATTACACCGTTGTAAGCATGAATTGAACCTGCCTGGAATTCAGATTGGGTCGAACATCAATGACAAAAACTTAAGCAGCGAACGCTTCTTCCAAATCTTTAAAGCTTGCGAAGAATTGGACATGGCCGTGATGATTCACCCTTGGAACATGATGGGCTTTCATAGCATTGAACGTTACTGGCTACCATGGTTAGTGGGCATGCCTGCCGAAACCTCAAGGGCCGCTTGTTCCCTTATTTTTGGAGGCGTACTTGAGCGACTTCCCAACCTAAGGTTCAACTTCTCTCATGCGGGAGGTTCCTTTTTACCCACCATTGGCAGAATTGAGCACGGCTTTAACTGCCGCCCAGATTTAGTGGCGATCGACAATACCGTAAACCCTCGGGAATACATTGGGAAGTTTTGGGTAGATTCAATCACCCACGACCCATTAATGATGAAATACATTTTAGAGATGCAGGGCTCTAAAAGAGTCACCCTTGGTTCTGATTACCCATTCCCTTTAGGCGACCTCGAAATTGGGGCCTTTATTGAGAAAATGGGCTTATCGAACGAAGTGGTGGAAGACATATTCTGCAATGCCACTTTGGAGTGGTTAAACTTATCTAAGGAACAATTTTTAAATTAAGCATTGAAAAATACAGCAATCACGTACATGGATTCGCCCTTGGGCGCCATCAAAATAGTGGGAGACGCAAACGCCATTAAGATGGTGGTTTTTGTGGATGAAATAGGAGAAGAGAACGAAGGAATTATTCCGTTGGTAGTGCGTAAATGCAAAAAACAGCTTCACGAATATTTTGTTGGGCAGCGCAAGCAATTCAACATTCCTGTAGCGCCAGAAGGCACCGATTTTCAGCAACAAGTTTGGCAAGTACTACAAGACATTCCTTTTGGAGTAACGAGCACTTATGCCAAACAATCCATCAAATTAGGAGATATAAAGAAGATTAGGGCCGTAGGAACCGCCAATGGCAAAAACCCAATCGCCATCATTATCCCTTGCCACAGAGTCATTGGGTCAGATGGAAGTTTGACGGGCTACGCAGGCGGGCTCGACAAAAAAGCTTGGCTATTAAAACACGAAAAGAGCATGCCTGGAATGGCACAAACCAGTTTATTTTAATGACTTACGAGAACACTTTAGCATACGCTCAGTATTTAGATAAAAACGATCCCTTAAGAGATTATCGCAATCGTTTTCATATTCCAAAAGTAAATGGCAAAGACAGCTATTACTTTACAGGAAACTCACTTGGGCTTCAACCCAAAACTGCCAGAACCTACATTGAAGAAGAAATGAAAGGTTGGGAAACCTTGGGCGTAGAAGGACATTTTGCATCGAGCAAAAGGCCATGGATGGAATACCATAAATTCAGCAAGGACGCATTGTCCAGAATTGTTGGGGCAAAACCAATCGAAGTGGTTTCTATGAACAACCTTTCAGTGAACCTCCATTTGCTGATGGTATCGTTTTTTAAGCCTACAAAAACACGTTACAAAGTCATTTGCGAAGCAGGTGCTTTTCCTTCCGATCAATACATGTTCGAAACGCAGCTTAAATTTCATGGACTCAACCCTGATGAAGCGCTGATTGAGCTCAAACCGAGAACGGGTGAGCATACGCTGCGCGATGAAGACATTTTAAGCAAAATAGCTGAAGTCGGTGATGAATTGGCTTTGGTGCTTATTGGTGGCATTCAGTACTATACAGGTCAGTTATTCGATATGAAAGCGATTACTGAAGCAGGTCAAAAAGTGGGAGCTAAAGTTGGGTTTGACTTGGCGCATGCCTTTGGCAATGTGCCCTTGCAATTGCACGACTGGAATGTGGATTTCGCTACTTGGTGTTCGTACAAATACTTAAACTCTGGCCCAGGAAATGTTTCAGGAATTTTTGTTCATGAACGATATGCCAACGACAGTTCGCTCGACCGATTTGCGGGCTGGTGGGGTCACGATGAAAAAGAAAGATTTAAAATGAAAAAGGGTTTCCAGCCCATGCCCGGTGCAGACGGTTGGCAACTGAGCAATGTAAACGTAATTTCTACCGCATCTCATTTGGCCGCTTTGGAATTGTTTGATGAAGTTGGTATCGAAAAACTAAGGAAGAAAAGCCTGAAACTCACGGGCTATCTTGAGTTTTTGATCAAAGACATTGCGGGTGATTCTGGTATTTTCGAAATCATCACGCCTTCAGATCCTGAGCAACGTGGATGTCAGCTCTCAATCTTCTTCCATAAAGATGGCCGAAGACTTTTTGATGCACTGGCTGCTGCTGGAGTGATTGCCGATTGGCGCGAGCCGAATGTAATCCGTATTGCGCCAGTTCCGCTTTACAACCGTTTCGAAGACGTGTATCAGTTTGCTCACATTCTAAAGAAAAACCTCTAAATGAAATAATCATGGATAGCCAGAAGCAAAGAATATCAATTTTGGGGGCGGGTCTTGTAGGCTCTTTACTTTCAATTTTCTTAGCGAAGAAGGGCTATTCTGTCACCATTTTTGAACGTAGAAGCGACATGCGTAAAGCGGGTGCCATAGGCGGGCGCTCTATCAACCTCGCCTTAAGCAGACGTGGATTGAAAGCTCTGGAAGCCGTTGGACTGAAAGAAAGAGTACAGGAAAGCTGCATTCCAATGCCCGGAAGAATGATTCATGATTTGGAAGGAAACCTCAGTTTTCAACCTTACGGAAAAGAAGGCCAATTTATTAATTCAGTTTCACGAGGTGGTTTGAATGAGTTATTGATGAACGAAGCCGAAGCGCATGGGGTTGAAATTCGCTTCAATCATAAATGTGAGGATGTAGATTTTGATACCGCCACCGCCCATTTTGAAAATAACGAAAAGGTAAGTGCCAACTTTCTTTTTGGGGCCGATGGCGCATTTTCCGCTTTACGTTCGGCCATGCAAAAAACGGATCGGTTCAATTATTCCCAAGAATATATTTCGGCTGGTTACAAAGAACTGACCATGCCGCCCAATAATGGCGATTTCGCTTTAGACCCCAACGCACTTCATATTTGGCCCAGAGGCGAATACATGCTCATTGCCTTGCCCAATTTAGACAAGAGTTTTACCTGTACCCTTTTCTTTCCTTTTGAAGGAAAAGTATCTTTTGAAGCCCTAAAAACAGAAGAGGATGTTCAGCAATTCTTCGAAAGTAATTTCAAAGATGCACTGCCTTTTCTTACTGAATTGAAAACTGAGTTGTTCGAAAACCCTACTTCGAGTCTGATTACCGTGAGGTGCAAACCTTGGGTGAAAGGAAATACGGCATTGATTGGCGATGCCGCCCATGCGCTGGTGCCATTTTATGGCCAAGGCATGAATGCTGGTTTTGAAGATTGCTTTGTTTTTAATGAATTACTAGAGAAGCACGGAGCAATCAATCCTGCCCTACTTGCAGAATATGAGGCCTTGCGAATTCCTGACGGAAACGCCATTGCCGATTTGGCACTTTATAACTTTATAGAAATGCGCGACAAAGTAGCCGACCCAATGTTTGTGCTGCAAAAGAAAATTGAAAAGCGCCTGAATGAGCTTTTTCCCGAAAAATGGGTGCCACTTTATACCATGGTTACTTTTAGCGATTTCCGTTATTCCGAAGCCCATGCCCTAGGCAAAAAACAACAAGCCATTATGGATCAGGTCTTAGCCCAACCTAATATTGAAGAGGTTTGGGAGAAGTTAGGTTTTGAAGAGATTGTGAACAAAATTAAATTTTAGTATATGTATAGAAGATTACTTTTTATTTCTGCGGTCATTACGCTTTGTAGTACCCTCAATGCTCAAAGTGTGTACTTTAAAGAGGGTCAAAGAGGCCTTACCGCGACTCTATCAAGATCAAACCCTGACTTTGCATTTGATAAATTATTTACAACATCTCTTGGTTACACTTTAAGAGGTAGAATAGATATTGGAATTATCTATTCCAATTTTACGGAAAACAGACAAACTGCTGGTGGTTCTGGTGGGGTTAATGGCTATTGGCTTAATCGAGCGGAATTTAACATTATAACACCAACTATAAATTACCTTATCGTCAAATCCAAAGGAGGAACAAATATTGGTGCTGGCTTAGGGTATAATTTAGTTCTAGGTAGTGTCGGAGTCAATGACTTTGTTTTCAATATGAACCTATCTCAAAGAATTGGCAAGATTGACAAAATCAATCTTCTACCCCATTATTCACTTTCTTTCTCAGGTAGCAATACTGCTTCATCTTTGGGTGCCAGCTTAGTTCTTCCGGGCAAACGCTATTTTGTCGTAACCCCAAGTATGGTAAGCGGTGAAGGTGATTCCTATTTTAATTTGGATTTGGCATACTCTCTATGGGTTAGGGATAAAAAATAACCCTTAGGCCTTAGTCATCCCCCTATACTCCCTCGGAGTTTTGCTTGTTACTTCTTTGAATTTTCGGTTGAAGTTGGAGAGGTTGCTAAAGCCAGATTCGTAGCAGACTTGAGAAACCGTATTGTCTTTATTGAGCAGAAGTTTGCAGGCTTGTCCAATCCGGTAATCGTTTAGAAAGTCAATATAAGTTTTGCGGGTATGCTGCTTGAAATAGCGGCAAAAAGAAGCTTTGTTCATATTGGCCACTTCGGCCACTTCTTCCAAAGTAATGCGTCTGCCAAAGTTTTCTAGGGTGAAGCGGAAGATATCATCCAGTCGCCTTCCCTCAGCTTCTTTCACTGATTTTTGGGGCAACTCGTTGAGGTACGCGATGCTTTCCTCGTTCCCAAACAAATGAAGCAGTTCAAAAAATGAATTCAACCGTTTTAAGCCATTGGTTTCAAACACCTTTTCAAAAGCGCTTATCATTTGGGGCGAAAAATCATCCTTCACCCGAATGCCTCTTTCCGCATTCTGAATAAACTGGAGCAGTTCTCTGATTTCAGGAAACAGCTTTGAAGTTTCTCTTAAATGTTCGGCACGAAAGAAAATAGACTTCGACAACACCCGCATTTCCTGTTCATAATACTTTTTGTCGCAGCGAAAAACATGAGGAACATTGGAGCCCATCACAAAGATTTGCCCCGATTTAAAGCTTCCTAAATGATCGCCATGAATCAGCGTTCCTTCCCCTGAAATAATCCACGTAATTTGTATTTCAGGATGCTGATGAAGCATGTCATAGAAATACTGTTCGTCATCAGTTTGCAAGTAAAGCGATGACGCTTCGGTTTTAGGGATTTTAAAAGGAAGTACTTTCACCTGTATTATTTAAGCCCAAAAATAAACCTAAGTTAACCAAGTAGCAAATATAATATTAGTATTGGTGAATTTTCGCAAAGTTGCACAGCAGAGTCCCCCCTACCTTAGCCAAAAAAAACAACACGATGAAAGTAGCATGGCAAGGCGTTTACCCAGCGGTAACCACAAAGTTTACAAATGACGATAAACTTGATTTAAAAATGTTCGAAACCAACATCCAAGCGCAATTGGCCGCTGGTGTTGATGGCATTATTTTAGGCGGCACTTTGGGCGAAGCCAGTGCACTATTGGAAGATGAGAAAGATACTTTAGTGAGCGCCACTGTTGACATGGTAGCGGGCAAAGTTCCTGTGATCATGAACATTGCTGAACAAACCACGAAAGCCGCCATTATTGCTGCGGAAAAAGCCAAAAAGAACGGAGCCAGTGGTTTAATGATGCTGCCTCCGATGCGCTATAAAGCTGACGACCATGAAACGGTAACTTATTATAAAGCAGTCGCCAACTCTACCGATTTGCCCATTATGGTGTATAACAACCCAGTAGATTATAAAATAGAAGTGACTTTGGACATGTTCGAGCAACTGGCCGAATGCGAAAATATCCAGTCGGTAAAAGAATCTACCCGCGATATTTCAAACATCACCCGAATGATCAATCGTTTTGGCGATCGTTTCAAAATTCTTTCTGGCGTTGACACGCTCGCTTTGGAAAGCTTATTTATGGGTGCCAATGGCTGGGTAGCTGGTTTGGTTTGCGCTTTCCCTAAAGAAACCGTAGCCATTTACAGACTTCAGAAAGCTGGAAGGCATGAAGAAGCTTTGAAAATCTACCGTTGGTTCTTGCCGCTATTGGAGCTTGACATTAACCCTAAACTGGTGCAAAATATTAAACTGGCAGAAGTGGCCACTGGCATTGGTACCGAAAATGTTCGTGCACCAAGGCTTGCGCTTTCAGGCGCAGAAAGAAATCACGTACTTCAGATTATCGAAACAGGAATTAAAAACCGCCCTGAATTGCCAGACTATTTGAATTTGTAAATTGAACCCAATCTTTCGCGCAGCAAAAAACACAACATGATTAAAGGAACAAACTTTATAGGATCAACCCCTTCGAAAGAAGGCACAGCACAACTCTTTGCACACAACCCTGCCAATGGCAAGGCTTTCCCTGAATCGTTTTCGGTGGCCACCACTTCCGAAATTGATAACGCGGTAGCCAAAGCAACACAGGCTTTTCAAGTCTACAAAAGCATAGCACCAGCAAAAAAAGCAGACTTCTTAGAGGCGATTGCCGATGAGATCATGGCTTTGGGCGATGCCTTGATAGCACGCGCTTGTGGAGAATCGGGTTTGCCTGAGGGTAGAATTCAAGGAGAACGAGGTCGTACCTGTAATCAGTTGAAGATGTTTGCCAATTTGGTGCGCGAAGGCTCATGGGTAAATGCCACCATCGATACTGCAATTCCAGACAGAGCGCCAGCGCCCAAGCCTGATTTGCGCAAAATGGAAGTCGCCATTGGCCCTGTCGCCATTTTTGGTGCGAGTAATTTTCCATTGGCCTTTTCAACAGCCGGTGGCGATACCGCGTCTGCTTTGGCCGCTGGAAACCCAGTGATTGTAAAAGCACACGAATCACATTTAGGCACCAATGAAATGGTATCTCAGGCGATTTTGAAAGCCGCACAAAAAACAGGAATGCCCGAGGGCGTTTTCTCCATGGTGAATGGCGGAATTCCTGTGGGTCAGCAACTGGTCAAGCATCCGCAAATCAAGGCGGTAGGTTTTACGGGTTCGTTTAGAGGAGGAAAAGCCCTTTTCGATTTGGCCAACCAAAGAGACGAACCTATTCCAGTATATGCTGAAATGGGAAGCATCAATCCAACATTTATTTTCCCTAACAAACTAAAAGAAAACCCAGCCGATTTGGGTAAGACCGTAGCAGGCTCAGTCAGCATGGGCGTAGGTCAGTTCTGTACCAACCCTGGTTTATTGGTGGGAATTCAATCGCCAGAATTGGAGGCTTTTTCTGCCGCACTTTCACAAGCACTGGCCGAAACTGCTCCTTCCACAATGCTGAATAAAGGTATTGCTGAAAGCTATTACGCCAACAGAAAAGCGCTGTTAGAAGAAAAAGGAGTAACCTTAAGCGGCAATGCTACAGCCACTGGTGACAACCGCGGACAAGGGTTAACTGCGACCGTTCCTGCTACTGAATTCCTGAAAAACACAAAACTCCACGAAGAGATTTTCGGACCATTCACACTATTGGTGGTCTGCGAAAATGAGAGTGAAATGAAGCAAGTAGCTCAATCGCTTCAAGGGCAATTGACAGGCACTTTATTAGCCACCGAAAGTGACATGACTCAAAATACCGAGACTGTAGACGCACTATCTCAAAAAGTGGGGAGGATACTCTTTAACGGAATGCCAACGGGAGTTGAAGTTTGTCCCGCCATGCATCATGGAGGTCCATTCCCTGCCAGCACCAATGGAAAATATACTTCGGTGGGCACGGATGCTATTTATCGTTTCACCCGATCCATCTGCTACCAAAACTGGCCAGATCAAATGTTACCAATAGAATTGAAAGCTGAGAACCCGATAGGTATTTGGAGAAAGGTGGACAATGAGTTAGGGAGATAAGGGATTAATGAGTTAGGGAATTAAGGAAAGAATGAAATAAGGAATTAATGAGATAGTGGAATAATGAATCAAGGAATGTAGTTAAGACACAAAACCACTACCTATTATGATCAGAAAACAATCGATAATTAACTTATTTATTCCTTAGTTCATTTCCTCATTACTTCATTATTCCCTTAATTCATTAAAAAAAGGTTATGGAAAAGGTAGAATTTATTGAAGCATTTAAAGTAAGAACTAAAAAACTAGTAGTAGAAATAATCAAGTTTTACGGTAAGTTAAAAAAGACAGACGCTACATACATTGTTGGAAAACAGCTAGTGCGTTCAGTTACATCGACCGCAGCAAATTATAGAGCCGCCTGTATTGCTCGCTCTCAAGCTGAGTTTTTCGCTAAAATGTCAATTGTAAACGAAGAAGCCGATGAAACGCTCTTTTGGTTGGAAGTAATGGAGGAAGCGGATTTAGCACAACCAGAACAAATAGCACCATTCAAAAGTGAGGCATTGGAAATAGTCAAAGTGGTTTCAAAAGCCAGAAAAAACACCAACCGTTAAAACATTAAATCATTAACTCACTCACCAATTAATTCATTGTAACATGAACCCATTATTTCATTATCCCCTTCTTTCATTAATTCATTAGTATGAGTAAGCGTTTTTTCTGCATCGATGCCCATACTTGCGGTAATCCAGTAAGACTGGTAGCTGGGGGCGGCCCTATTCTAGAAGGTGCCAATATGAGTGAAAAACGACAGCATTTCCTCAGAGAATTCGACTGGATTCGAAAGGGATTGATGTTCGAGCCACGCGGACATGATATGATGTCGGGGAGTATTCTATATCCGCCATCGGATCCTGCAAATGACATCGGAGTGTTGTTTATCGAAACCAGTGGTTGCTTGCCTATGTGTGGTCATGGTACTATTGGTACGGTGACAATTATGGTTGAGGAAGGTTTGGTTCAACCCAAAATACCAGGGCAATTGAGGTTAGAAACTCCAGCGGGTTTGGTGAAAATTGAATATCAGCAAGAAGGGAAAAGAGTGACTTCGGTAAAGCTAACCAACGTGCCCGCTTATTTGGCGAAAGAGAATATCGAAGTTGAGTGCCCTGATTTAGGAATGCTCAAGGTGGATGTGGCCTATGGCGGAAACTATTACGCCATTGTCGACCCGCAAGAAAATTACAGAGACATGGCCGATTACACAGCCATGCAATTGATTGGTTGGAGTTTGAAGATAAGAGAACGCATCAATGCCGAGCATAGCTTCAGTCACCCAGAAAACGATACCATAGGCGGTTTAAGCCATGTACTTTGGACGGGGGCACCGCTTCAACCGAATTCTACAGCAAGAAATGCAGTATTTTACGGAGACAAAGCCATCGACCGATCTCCTTGTGGCACAGGCACTTCGGCACGAATGGCGCAATGGGCGGCCAAAGGAAAACTTCAAAAAGGCGATCAATTCGTTCACGAAAGTATTATTGGCAGTCAGTTTACTGGAAAAGTCGAAGATGTAGTTAAATTAGGCGCGTATTCGGGTATTATTCCAAGCATAGAAGGCTGGGCCAGAATTACAGGATACAATACAATAGTAATTGATGACGAAGATCCATACGCCTATGGTTTTCAGGTGATTTAGAAGATGGAAACGAAAAAAGTAATTGTGATTGGTGCTGGCATTGTGGGCCTGAGCACTGCTTATTTCCTTCGTAAACAAGGGGTAGAAGTCACCGTAATCGACAATACCGATGGCAATAGTAACTGCTCTACGGGAAATGCGGGATACGTTTCTCCCAGTCACCTCATTCCACTTGCTTCACCGGGCATTATTAGTCAAGGCCTCAAATGGATGCTCAACTCTGAGAGTCCTTTCTATATTAAACCCCGCCTTAATCGTGACCTGATAAAATGGGGCTTACTTTTTAAGAAATCGGCTACTCCTAGCAAAGTAGATGCCGCGGCAAAAGTGCTTTACGACCTTACCGTACAAAGCCAATCGCTCTATGAAAAAATCATGAGTGAAGAAAATATCGAGGCAGGTTATAAAAAGCCTGGGCTTTTGATGATCTGCAAAACAGAAAGCACGCTACAACATGAAATCGAACTGGTGCATATGGCTAAATCTTTTGGCTTAGATGCTGAAGTGCTAAGTAGAAAAGAAACCGAAGAAATGGAGCCGAACGTACAGTATAATATGGCTGGTTCGGTTTATTTTGGTTGCGATGCTTGGATGACGCCCAATGTGTTTATGCGTGAATTTAAGGAGAAGTTGGAGCAAGCTGGCGTTAAGTTTCAGTACAATACGCAGCTCGACCGAATCATTCATAAAGCAGGGAAAATTGATAAAATCATCACTTCAAAAGGAGAGCTCACCGCAGATGAATATGTATTAGCCGCTGGTTCATGGTCACCCATATTGATGAAGCAGCTTAAAGTGGATATTCCTTTACAGGCAGGAAAGGGATATAGCTTTACACTTCCTAGCCCCGTTGTTATGCCAAAACTTCCATCAATATTAACCGAAGGAAGAGTGGCCACTACGCCCATGATACATGGGCTTAGAATAGCGGGTACGATGGAAATTGCAGGCACAGGCTTGAATATTAATGAGCGAAGGGTGCAAGGCATTATCAAGTCGGTAAAAGAATTTATGCCTCAGTTCGAAGAACAAGATTTTTCTCAAATTGAAACTTGGGCAGGTTTGCGCCCATGCACCCCAGATGGTCTACCTTACATTGGACGGACAAAGAAATATAAAAATCTACTTATAGGCACAGGCCATGCAATGCTCGGGTTTACTCTTGGCCCAATCACTGGACAAATGCTATCAAGTGAAATCATGGGTGAAAAACCGTCTATAGTTTCTCCATTGCTAGATATTGAGCGCTTTGCTTAAACCCAGAGCCTGATATTGACATTACATGTCATTACATAGAATATGATAAAAACATCATAAATCAGCACCTCCTTCTTAGATTGGTTTGGAATTGTGAACAAAAGTGTATTTTTTCGTGCTGTATTCTTTTTTGAGTACAACCCAATACCCTCCTCAAAGACCATTTAGTTACAATTCAATTAGTAGTAGACTCAACTCTGTGGGAAAAACCGTAGCAATTATAGGTTCTGGCGTGGCTGGTTTAGCTTGTGCTATTCGCTTAGCGAAGAAGGGACATACTGTGTCTGTTTTTGAAGCCAATGCTTATCCGGGAGGAAAGCTAACTGAAATTCAGTTAGGGGCATATAGATTCGATGCTGGGCCTTCCTTATTCACTTTGCCTGAAGAAATTGAAGCGCTCTATGAACTCCATGGTTTGGATTCAAAAGCTTATTTCGATTACAAAAGACTTGATAGCACTTGTAAATACTTTTATTCCGATGGCACAGAAATTAATGCTTTCGCAAACATTGAAGACTTAAAAGAAGAAATTTATCAGAAGACAGGAGAGCCCAAAAAGAACATTGAAAAGGCACTTAACAAGAGTGCCTTCCTCTATGCTTTTCTCTCGCCTTTATTTATGCATAAGTCGCTGCATAAATTAAGTACATGGCTAAGTAAGAATGCATTTCGGGCCTACACAAAGCTGTCCCAATTCAATTTTAATCGTAGCATGAACCAAATCAATAAGGTGCGGTTCAGCAATAAAAAAGTGGTTCAGCTTTTTAACCGATATGCCACATACAATGGCTCAAACCCGTATCAAGCTCCTGGCACATTGAATATTATTCCGCATTTAGAATTTGGCATTGGAGCCTATTTTCCAAACAAAGGAATGCATGACATTACCCAAAGTCTTTACACGTTGGCCAAGAAAGTTGGGGTTAAATTTGTTTTTAATACGCCTGTGAGTAAAATCACTTTGCACGAAGGCAAAGCCAAAGGGGTTGTCACCAAATTTGGTTTCCATAAAATGGACAGGATAGTTTCCAATATGGATGTAGTAGGCACTTATGAAAAGCTCTTGAAGGGAGAACGTAAACCCACCAAGCTTCTGAGTCAGCCTAAATCTAGTTCTGCACTTATTTTCTATTGGGGAATTAAGAAAGAGTTTAAGCAACTCGATCTCCATAACATCTTTTTCTCTGACGATTATCAATTAGAGTTTAATCACATTTTCAAAACAGGAACAGTATTTAATGATCCTACTGTCTATTTAAACATTACTTCAACTCAAAAGCCAGATGATGCACCAGAAGGCTGTCAAAATTGGTTTACCATGATTAATGTGCCTAATAACCAAGGACAAGACTGGGATGAGGTAATTAAGGAGGCTAGAAAAAATATATTGAAAAAGCTCTCTACCCAACTAGGAGAAGATATTGAGCCTTTAATTGAGGTGGAAGATATACTCGATCCTAGAAAAATTGAAATTCGAACATCTTCAACTCAAGGTGCACTTTACGGTAATAGCTCAAATAATAAGTATGCTGCCTTTTTGAGGCATCCCAATTTTTCGAAACATATTAAGGGCTTGTATTTCTGTGGAGGAAGTGTTCACCCTGGTGGGGGAATTCCCTTGTGCTTATTATCGGCCAAAATTGTAGCTGATAACTTTGAGTAATTAGCGTGAAGTAACCAAAGTAGAGTCCGACTGTTCTTCTAAATTCTTTGCAAACAAGGTTTTGTATTGGTCATACCTTTCTAAAATCTTCTTTACATAATTTACCGGCTCATCTCCCCTACAATAACCAAACTGAACTACGGGGTCGGTGTAATACTTTTCTGTAGACTTGGCTATTAAGTAATCTGCTACATTTCCATCCCAAACCTCTGGGTTTCTGCCATACTTTTTGGCCAGTTTTACGGCATCCATTACATGGCCTTGCCCTACATTATATGAGCCAAGAATAAACTTCAATCGCTCTTTTGGATCAGTCACTTTTTCTGCCCAATATCCCTCAAGCCATTCTAAAAATTCAGTACCTGCTTCTATATTTTCCACAGGGTTGAAAGGGTCTTGAACATTAAACTGTTCAATAGATATATCGGTAAGTTGCAACAGCCCCTTTGCTCCGGCCCATGATTCAACCAAGGGATCAAATTTTGATTCTTGATAGGCCAAAGAAGCCAACATTACCCAATCTACCGATAGGTTTTCAGCCGCAGATTTAAACAGATCATCATATGGAGAAATCATAGTTCCTCCTACCGAACTGAAATCGCTCTGAGCTCTTAAATTCTGAGATTTTCTATACTTGAAATAGCGATTGTAGATTACATTAAAGTCTGGAGTTGCTTTTACTTCATTCAACCAGTAATCGATGGTATCTTTTAAAATGGGAGCATTTTTACGTACTGCCCAAGCTATTTTCTGAGGAAAGCTAATTGCGGTTTCTACATCCAAATCAGGGTAATATGTAGCGTTAATCATTGCAATGTCTTCATCGGCAATGGTGTAATCTATTTCTCCTTCAGCCACTTTTTTGATCAAAGCCTCTGTGTCCATAATGCCAACGTCTTCGAGAATAATAATGTCTTCTCCAATTTCGTCTGACAGATGTTCGAGCCTTTCTGAAAAGGAAGACCCCTTTCTTGTGTGAACTTCCTTCCCTCCTAAATTCAAAGGGTTTCTGATCATGCTTTCTTCAATATCATGGAGTTTCATTTTTCTCCAATCTTTAGGCTTGCGTTGAATTAACACCTGTCTTACTTCTGTGTGACTGTCAGTAAAAGACACGCGCTGTGTTCGTTCCTTGGTCACAGTCAGGTGATAGGCCATTACATCCGCTTTGCCTGTATTGAGCATAAAAAATGCTTCTTCGATATCAGAGGTAAGTTTGATTTTGAGAGAAAGCCCTAAATCTGAGGCCATACGCGAAAGCAAATCGTATTCATAGCCCATTGGCTGGCCTCTATAAATAAAGTAACCAGTAGAGCTGTTGTCTACTACTGCGGTAAGGGTACCGCGTTCCTTAATTTGATCGAAATCAAAATCGATGGGTTCAACTTTTAACTCAGATAGAGCTGCTGAATCGTTATTGGTAGTTGCACTTTTTCGGCACGAAGGAAGTAGAAAAAGCCCACAAAACAGGGCTATAAAAATTACTGTTGCCTTTCTTTTTATCATATTCTCTCCTGATGGTGAGCAAGAACCTAAACTACCCTTAAAGGCAAATCGTTCAAATTCAATTAGATAAAATAGTCAACAAAACGGAGAGATCAAAATAGACAACTGGTTATTGTCTATTTAACATTTCCTCCCGAAAGTCTTTTAAGCTCTATTTCAGCAAGCTTTACATTGTATTGAGAAGTAATTTTTCTGATTTCTGCTTGCACCAAGTTAATTTGAGCTTCGCGCAATTCAATGGCGGTAGAGTTACCTACTTTAAACCTTTCAAGTGCAATATCATAGTTTTCTTTGGCCACTTCTAGGTTCAGTTCCTCAAGTTGATTAAGACGAATACTGTTCTGATAATTGCCATAGACTTTTCGAACGTCAGACTCTAAAGACTGTGTAAGGTCACGAATTTGAAGTTCAGCCATCTCCAATTGAATCTTGGCATTTTGTTCTCTTCGCTTTAAATCAAAGCCATTAAAAATATTGAAGTTGAGCCCTGCTCCATAGTTAAAACCTGTTGAAATATTACTTAAAACAGCTCCTGCATCAGAGTTTCTATCATTGTAAGTGTAGCCAAAATTCAGACTCACTGTAGGAAACTTTTCAGCACTCAATTCTTTGATTTGTAAGTAGTTTACTTCTCTACTTCTTTGAGCCCTTACTACTGTAGGGCTGTTGAGATTGGCTTCTGCAAGTACTTCATCTAACTGCAATGAGCCATCGAACGAAAATCCAGAACTGATTTCGAAATCGCTTTCTAGCTCTTGCCCCAATAATCTATTCAACTCTACTTTTACATTGTGAATTAATTCTTGCTGAATTAAAAAGCTTGATGAATCTGAGTTGTAATCTACCTGTGCTTGTAAATACACTAGCTTAGATGCCTTTCCTACTTCATATCGGGTATAAGCAAGTTCTAAACGCTGTTTACTTAAATCGAGGGCATCTTGAAAAACACGTGCTCTTTCTTGCTCCAACACTACTCTGTAATATGCATTAGAAATAAGCGCAATGTTATTCTCTATCTGAATTTGCAAGTCGTCTTCGCCCAATTGAGCCTGCGCTTTCAATCTATCTCGGGTATGAAACATTCCTAAACCATCAAAAACTGTCCAGTTTAAAGTTGGAGAAATGTTCAAGTTATTGGTTTTGGCATCCTTAATCTCTCTGGTTTCATTACTGTTGGCCAATTGCTGCGTAACATCTGTATTACTATAAGATTTACTGGCAGAAACACCTAAAGTTGGCAACAACGCTCCATAACTCATATCCGAATTATTGGCACTGGTTTCTGCCGACTTTCTTGAAATTTTAATTGACAGGTTATGTTCAAGGCCAAGTTGAACGGCCTCGGCAATAGTCAGAGGTTCTTGTGCACTCACTTTTACTAAAGCGAAAAAGAAGAGTGCTAAAGCTATTTTCATTTTCATAATCAGGCAGTCGTTCTAGAAAGTCTACTTTTTTTACTGGTGAAATAGGTATAGACAGCAGGAATTACATAAAGGGTTAGAACGGTAGAGAAAATCAATCCACCGATAATGGCTACCCCCATTGAAACTCTGCTTTCAGCTCCGGCTCCTAAGGCCAAGGCAATAGGAAGAATTCCGAGAATGGTAGAAAGAGATGTCATTAAAATAGGTCTGAAACGAGACTTGGCTGCATCCAAAACAGCATCGCGAACGCTGAGTCCATCGGCTTTCCTTTGGTTAGCGAATTCTACAATTAGAATTCCGTTTTTAGACACCAAGCCTACCAACATAATGATACCGATTTGACTAAAGATGTTTAGTGATTCTTCGTATCTCCAGATTACCAATAAGGCTCCAGCCAAGGCCAGAGGCACTGTAAACATAATAATCAAGGGGTCTACAAAGCTCTCAAACTGAGCTGATAGTACTAGGTAAATCAAAATTAGGGCAAAGCCAAAAGCAAAGTAAAGGCTATTGGCACTATCTCTAAATTCTCTAGAAGAGCCTGCTAAATCTGTTGTGAAGGACTCGTCCAATACCTCTTTAGCAATGGCGTCCATAGCATCAATTCCCTGACCTGTAGTTACCTTGGGGGCTAAACTTGCTGAAATAGTAGCAGCCGCAAACCTATTAAATCGGTACAGCTGTGGTGGAGAGCTATTTTCCTCTAAGCTTACAAGGTTGTCTAACTGTATTAATCTGCCATCAGATGACCTAACATAAAGTGCTTTCAAATCCAATGGATCGTTTCGGTTATCTCTATCTACTTGCCCAATAATTTGATACTGCTTTCCATCTAAAATAAAGAAACCGAATCTTTGACCTGCTAATCCTAATTGTAAAGTTTGAGCAACGTCTCTTACTGAAATACCCAGTGTTCGTGCCTTCTCTCTGTCAATCTCAATAGTGATTTCTGGCTTAGTAAATTTCAGGTTTAAATTCACGAATGTAAACTCTGGTGAATCCTGTGCCTTTGCCATAAACTCGGGAAGTACCTCTTTCAGCTTCTCCAAGTTTGGCGCCTGAATAACGTATTGTACAGGGAAGCCAGCCCCCCTTCTACCTCCAATAGTGGCAGGTTGAGAAAGCGAAGTTCTTGCCTCGGTATACTGTGCTAAAATTGGGGTAAAGTCATCCATAATTTGCTGCTGACTTCTTTCTCGTTCCGAAGGGTCATTCAGCATAATGGTAATTCTTGCCGAGTTCATAGAGCTGTTTCCAAAACCAGGAGAAGTAATCGTTATCAATGCTTCTTTCTCTGGAATGTGCTTTTCAACTGCACTGATGATACTGTCAACGTACTGGTCCATGTATTCGAAAGTAGCACCTTCAGGGCCAGTGGCATTAGCGCTCAAAGAGCTTCTATCTTCTAATGGAGCAATCTCTTCTGGTATTCTATTCCCTGATAAAAAGAAGCCTATCATACCTGCCGAAAGCAAAATGATTACGAATGCCATCCACCTCATATTCATAAAGGCATCGAGAGAATTATTATAACCACGGTTTAGGCTAACAAAGAATGGCTCTGTTTTGCGGTAGAACCAGTTCTTTTTCTCCGACTTCCTCAAAATCTTGGCACTCATCATAGGAGTAAGCGTAAGGGCAACAAAAGAAGAAATTACAACCGCACCTGCCACCACGAGTCCAAATTCTCTAAAGAGTCTTCCAGTAAGCCCTTGAAGGAAAATTACTGGCATAAACACAGCAACCAAGGCTACAGTAGTAGAAATTACAGCAAAGAAAATTTCGTTTGTCCCTTTGATTCCAGCCTCCTCAGGCTCCATTCCTCCTTCAATTTTGGAGTATATATTTTCCAGTACCACAATGGTGTCGTCCACTACCAATCCAATGGCTAACACGATACCTAAAAGGGTAAGTACGTTAATAGAGAAACCAAAAATATACATTACGAAAAACGCTCCAATCAATGAGATCGGAATGGTCATTACTGGAATAATGGTAGTTCTCCAGTCGCGTAAAAAGAGGAAGATGATTACCACCACAAGTGCAAAAGCCACTATAATAGTTTGCTGAACTTCGCTGATGGATTCTCTAATATATTCGGTGTTATCAAAACCGATTCCCAACTCAATATCTGCTGGAAGGTCTTTTTTGATCAATTCGATTCTTTCGTAAAAATTATCCGCGATTTCGATACTGTTTGAGCCCGGCTGGGTAACTACTGCAATTCCCACCATAGGCACTCCATTTCTTTTCAGAATAGTTCTGTCATTCTCAGGTGCAAGTTCTGCTCTTCCGATATCTCTAAATCGAACAATTGTTCCTCCGTCCTCTTTTACAATTAGGTTGTTAAACTCTTCTGGAGAATTAATTCTTCCTATGGTTCGAACTGCAATTTCGGTACTCGTGCCTTCAACCGCTCCTGATGGCAGTTCCACGTTGTCTCGACCAACTGCATTCTGAACATCTAAAGGTGTAAGCTGATATGCCGCTAACTTGTCGGGGTCCATCCATAAACGCATTGAATAGCGCTTTGAACCCCATACTTGAACTGAACTAATGCCTTGAATGGTTTGTACACGTTCTTTAAAAATATTTTCTGCCAACAGCGTGAGGTCAAGCAGGTTTCTTTCTTTACTCGAAATATTTAGAAAGATGATTGGGCTGGCATCAGCATCGGCCTTACGTACAGTTGGGGGCTCTACATCAGGTGGTAATCGCCTCACTACTCCTGCTACTTTATCACGAACATCATTAGTAGCTGCTTCCAAATCAACTCCCAAGTCGAACTCCGCAGATATTGAGCTACCACCATCACGGCTTGTTGAAGTCAATGTTTTGATACCCGCAATACTGTTTAGCGCTTCTTCTATCGGCTCAGTAATCTGGGCTTCAATAATCTGAGCATTGGCACCAGCATAACTAGTAGAAACTGAAATTACAGGAGGGTCTACGCTCGGAAATTCACGTACCCCCAAATAGCTAAAGCCAATCACTCCAAAAATCACAATGATGATATTCATCACCATGGCAAGCACTGGCCGCTTTATACTGATGGTTGATAAACTAGACATGCTTTACTTGGTTAAAGATGAAATAGAAATCGAAGATCCTTGTCGTATTTCTAGTAGCCCAGAAGTAATAACTGTATCCTGCGGGTTTAGGCCTTCTAAAATCTGAACAGAGCTTTCGGTTCTAAGTCCGATTTTTACAGGTACAGACTGTGCTTTTCCTCCTTGTGCTACAAATAACATATGCCCATTAAGCTCAGGTATAACTGAAACCGCTGGCACCATTAGGGCATCATTTACTGATGACATAATCAACTCAATTTTGGCAAATTGCCCTGGCAAAAGCTTTCCTTGTTCGTTACTAGAAATTGCTCTCATTCTTAAGGTTCTAGTGTTTTGGTCTATTTGTGGCTCGAAGGCATAAACCGTTCCCCTAAAAACTTCTGTTGATGTTTCTGTCTCAAATTGAATTACATCACCAACACTAACAATTGAAGCGTATTTACCCGGTATGGCAAAGTCAATTTTAACAGGATCGATGCTGTAAAAATTAGTAATGATAGTGCTATTGGTAATGTATGCACCTTCACTAATTTCTCTCAAGCCTAAGACTCCGTCAAAAGGAGCCACGATAGACGTTCTTGCCAATTGTGCTTCCACCATTCTAATATCTGCCTCTATGGTATTCAAAGCCGTCAAGGATATGTCGTATTCCTCTTGACTGATGGCCTCTTTGTTAAGCAATTGCTTTTGACGATTTTCACTTCCAACGGCCAATTTTTTACTGAACTTTAGTTTTTCAAGTTGGGCTTGCAGTTCGTCATTTTTTAAACTTACTAGCAATGCTCCTTTCTTTACTTTCTGTCCTTCATCAAAATGGACCTTGGTCACCAAGCCAGAAACTTCACTCTTAAGCTCAATAGATTCGTTTGGCAAAATTGACCCAGTAACTTTAATCTTATTCTCTAAAAGCATTGGCTTTACCACTACACCACTTACAGGAAGTGCAGATTTTGCCTTTGAAGAATTTTGAATTGAGGTTTCGGCATCTGAACTGCCAACAATTTCATCAAATCGCGGATAAACAGCCCATGCTGCTACAGCCAAAATGATTATCAAGACTACAATTATTCTTGATGTTTTACTCATTGCATTAAATAGTTAGGATAAGGAATGTGTTCTTATAAATGCTATTGAAAGCTTATTAAATTCATCTGGTTGCTCAACGTTGCACACATGACCGCAGTTATCCAATATATTTAACCACGCATTTTTATGATGTGAAACTAACTTGAGCACTTGTGGAAGGAACATATAATCTTCATCCCCCATTAAATAAAGGGTTGGAGCCGTTGTTTCCTTCTCATTAAAATATTTTAGCAATGGATTAATGTTGTTTGTCAACTTAAACCATTTCATGAATTCGTGCTGGCAAACACGTTTGGCCTGCCCAATAAACAAATCGCGAGATTCGGCATTTCGTTTCTTTGGCATAATAATCCAGGCAAACAACCTATATAGCCACATAAAGGGAACAAATCTTTTTAGTGCATTGCCCACACCTACTAAAAACTTAGACCTAACATTTAGTCGGGTTACCGCACCGCCAAGAATAAGAGTTTGAACACGTTCTGGGGCTATTTCGCAGAGTGTGCGGATGATTATTGTACCTAGTGATATACCAACAAAATGAGCTTTCTCGATCTTAAGGTGATCTAGAACCTCAATAATATCTTTACTTATGTTTTCAAAACTGTGGTCATTTGAAAAATACCTTTGAAATGCTTCTTGAGATTTACCATGCCCTCTCAAGTCAATCAAAAGCACATTAAATTGGCTTTTGAAGCTTTTAATCTGACGAAACCAAATGGAAGAGCTCCCCCCGGCACCATGGATAAAAGCTACCCATTCATCGGATTGATTATTTCGATATGTTTTATAATAAAGCAAGGCCACGCAATTAGAGACAAAACTAACCCAAAGGTTTAATTTTAGTTTAACCTTTGATATAAATGATGGGAATCGTTGAAAACGAAAAAGCCCATCAACAGTATTGTTGATGGGCTTTCTTTAAAAACTATACAATCTTAGTTACCAAAAATATATCTGATACCTAATTGCATCTGCCATCTTGAGCTAGTCAAGCCTGAATCATCAATTCTATTTGCTGAAGGATCATTGTTCGTAACACCATCAAAAGTATAAGTTGGTGTAGTGTTATCTCCTTGGAATCCCTCAAAGTTTAACAATTCGAAATCAGCAGGAATAAAGTATCTTCTTCCCCACTCATTGTTCAACATATTGCCAAAGTTGTAAATATCAGCCGTGAACTGAAATGTGTTCTTCTTATCTCCAATATTGAAGCTAAACTCTTGCATAAACCTTAAATCGAAGATATGCGTAAATGGCGCTCTATCTGCATTTACTTCTACATACTGACCTCTTCTAGAATTTAAGTACTTGTTACCAGCAATAAACTTGTTTAATTGTTGCCACTGATAATCAGCAGTTCCTGCACTAGCATCATCAATCAATACAATATCATCACGATTTAAAGGAACATACACCAAGTTTCTCTCCCTAGAATCTTCTCTGTTCAAGTTACCATTATCATTATAGATATAAGAGAATGGGCTGCCAGAACGACCTTCATACACCAAGCCTAATTGAGTAGCAACATTTTCGCTCCAATTGTGCTTATAAGAAACTTGAGCAATAACTCTGTGCCCTCCTGAGAAATTAGACTTTACTAAAGGTTGATCAAAGTTTCTTCCCCCAACAGAATGTAAGCCTCTCCATTGCGAAGAATTCTGAGATGAAGTTCCATCAAACACAGTATATGATTCACCGTAAGAGTAGGAAGCACTACCTTGAAAACCATTAATAATTGGCATTGTTAACGTACCGGTTAAGTTATAAGCGTAACCTCTTGAAGTATTAGAAGCAAGATAAATACCTCCATAGTTACTTAAAACTCTATCGTTCCTATTAAACTTAGGCCTATCGTCTCCCGTTCCTGTTAAGCTTTCAGTTGAAGGCTTAATGTTTAAGTTTTGATAAACTACTGCGTTTAAGGTTTTAGTATACAAGCCATCAATTGAGGCTACCCAGCCGTTTGATAACTGCTTGTCTAAGGCCAAATTAAACTTAGCTACTTGAGGAGCTTTAAAATCGCTAGCAAACAGATCAATATTACCTGACTGCACGGTATTACTAGGTGAGCCAGGCTGGTTATTTACATCTGGCCTGAAGATGCCATCAAAGTCATCCTCGTCAACTGAACCTAAATTAAATCCATTATTATTATATGCACCACCTGGCCATACCAAAGGAATTCTGGATGTGAAGATACCTGCACCACCTCTTAATTGTAATGTTCTATCTCCATTGATATCCCAGTTAAACCCAAATCGCGGAGAGAACAAAGCTTGAGGCTTAATAAATTCACCAACTTTAGCACCTTGTAAGTCATAACCCGCAGCTTCCAATTGAGGGATACCTGTATTATTGAATGTTGCATTTTCGGGAGTGTCTTCGAAAGACTGAACATCCATTCTCAAACCTAGTGTCATTTTCAAGTTATCATTTACTTGAAATTCATCTTGTGCATAAACACCAACTACGCTTGAGTTAAAAATAGCCGCTGCTGCTGAACCATCACCAGTAAGATTATCTACATTCGAAAATGTTCTTGTATAGGCATCTGCTGGCTGATCTGTCATGAAATCATTCAGGTTATTATAGGTATACTGACCAAAGTTGAAAGGGATGAACAGGTTCTCAGCAGAATAGAATTCGGCATTGATACCAAAAGTATAAGTGTGTCTTCCTCTGTACAACTCAAAATTATCATTAATTGTGAATACAGTTTGGTCCAACAAATTAGCGCTTGAAAATGGTTCAGCACCAAATAGTATTGTTCCTCTACCATCGTTAATAACCACAGTAGGGAAGTCTTGCCCTGTAGCGTCTCTATCATCAGACACGTTTACATAGCCCAATGTTAATTTGTTAGATGCATTTGCACCTAAAGAAGCAGCCCACTCCGCAGAAATTGAATTAGTCTTTGATAAGAATGATTCTGATCGGTTATAAAAACCAATTGTTCTAGTTGAAGATCTAATTGCTTCAATATTATCTGCTTTAACGTAAGAGTAACGTAAAGAGAATTTGTTGTTCTGATTGGCATTAAAATCAAATTTAGCTGTCAACTTATCAGAATCAAGAATTACTGGGTTATTTTCAAATACACCAGGATCATAACCAAAACCATCTAGTTTGCTAATCAAAGCATTCAAATCAGTTCTTGTTGCATCTCCTTCATAAGTACTAAAATCAAAAGGTTGAGGTGTTTCGTCTTCTTGTTTCTCATAGTTCACAAAAAAGAAAAGCTTATCTTTAATAACTGGACCTCCAAGTCTCACCCCATAGGTTTGGGAAGAAAACTCATTTAACCTATCTCTGTTGGCTTGATCAATATCTGTTGGCGTTTTACCTGCTAACTTTTCGTTTCTCCAATACCTGTAAGCCGACCCTTCTATTTCATTTGAGCCTGAGCGAGTAACAGCATTTATTGCTCCACCAGCGAAACCTGAAACTCTAACATCAAACGGAGCTACTTGAATTTGGAACTGTTCTATAGCATCAATTGAAATCGGAGAAACACCTGTTTGGCCACCATTTGTTCCTGATCCAGCAAGACCAAAAACATCATTATTTACAGCGCCATCAATATAAATTGAATTATAACGGTTGTTCTGACCACCAATTGAAATTGAAAAACCATCGCTACCTTCATCAATTGTTGCTTGAGGTGTAAATCTAGCAAAGTCACCGATAGCTCTTGCCACTGTTGGAGTTGCATTAATTTGATCGATACCTACAACAGTCTCTGCACCAGTTCTGTTACCATCAAAAACACCACCTCGGTCTGCAATTACTTCAACATCCTGAAGAGTGACAGAAGTTTCCTGAAGAGTTGCATCTAACTTAAAAGATTGACCTAAAGTCAGGTAAATGTTTTCTCTTTTAAATTCCTGATAACCTACAAAAGTAACCTTAACAGTATAGGGGCCACCTACCCTCATATTAGGTATTCTGTAAAAACCATCAGCATTACTGATGTTACCATATTGCGATCCACTTGGCGTATGGATGGCTACAATCGTAGCTCCTGGCAATGGTTCACCAGAAGCGTCTGTTACTCTTCCATTCAAGGAAGAAGTCGTAGTTCCCTGACCGTATGCAATCGTGCTTATCACAACAAATGCAAGAGCCAAAATACTTCGGAGTAATGATCTTTTCATAAACGAAATTTTAAATATAGATTAGATTAGATATTAGAAATCGAACTTGTTTTTCATGGCAAAAGTAACGCTTTAGATAGGTCAAGACTTTTTAACAAATGTTAACGTTTCGCTATGAATGACAAACAGGCTTAACGCAAACTTAATATTCATTTTTTGATTCTATGTTCAATCAGATTGACCAAATTAAATAAGGCCAAAACACTTTATAACAACCATTTATTCTAAACAAAGCACCATGCGGATTTTTGAGCGAATTAGAATTTGGCATTTGCCTTATTGTTTTACGATACAAAGTAAATGTTAAAAAAATGTAAAGTAAATTTTCCGTCCATAATTGTTTTAAACCATTCAAAAAATCGAGGTGCTCAACAAGTAGATTGTAAAAAATATAAGTCTATTTTTTGTTAACCAATCCTATCACTATCTTCGATTAAAATGACACTATAAAGTGAACTATGAAGTTTTTTACCACTCTACTTTCATTATTGGCTCTGTTAAGCCAGTCTTTTTTTGTCTATGCACAAAAAGATCTTAGTTATTATTTACCCTCCAATATAATTTATGACCAAAACATACCTACTCCAAAGTCGGTAATTGGACACGAGGTAGGCGAATGGCATGTTACTCATGACAAATTGGTTCTGTACATGCGAACCCTCGCAGCAGCCTCCAACCGAATTACAATTGAAGAAATTGGGAAAACACACGAGGGCCGTCCGCAGGTAATGCTCACCATTACCCACCCTAATAACCAAGCAGGAATAGAGAAAATACGAACAGATCACGTTTGGCTAACCTACCCTAATGAGTCGGATAAGTTTGATATTAAGAAAATGCCTGCTGTTGTTTCTATGGGATTTAGTATTCATGGGAATGAGTCTTCTGGCTCAAATGCAGCTTTACTCGTTGCTTATTATATGGCTGCCGCCCAAGGCCCTGAAATTGACAACGCCCTTAGAAATACCGTAATCCTACTAGACCCTTCGCTTAATCCTGATGGACTAAATCGTTTTTCTACTTGGGCAAACGTACACAAATCAAAAAACATTAACCCCGACCCAAATGACAGGGAGTACAATGAGGTTTGGCCAGGAGCAAGGACCAACCATTATTGGTTCGACCTGAACCGTGATTGGCTTCCTGTTCAGCAGCCTGAGTCTAAAAATAGAGTGGCTAAATATCACCTTTGGAAGCCTAATGTATTTACGGATCACCATGAAATGGGCACCAACTCTACTTTCTTTTTTCAACCGGGTGTTCCAGCCAGAACTCATCCCCTTACCCCAAAGGAAAATCAAGAACTTACAGAGAAAATTGGTGAATTTCATGCAAGTGCGTTAGACCAAATTGGTTCGCTTTATTTCACCAAAGAAGGTTATGATGACTTTTATTATGGAAAAGGGTCTACTTTCCCCGATATCAATGGCGGAATAGGTATTCTATTTGAACAAGGAAGTTCAAGAGGACATGCACAAGAGAGTGACAATGGAATTTTAGAATTTCCTTTCACTATAAAAAATCAGTTTACTGCTGCGCTCTCCACATGGAAAGCCACCGTAGACATGCGCGAGGAGTTACTTGATTACCAAAGAGACTTCTACAAACGTGTATTAAGAGATGCGGATAACGATGATATAAAGGCCTACATTTTCAAGGCGGAAAAAGACCCTGCTAGATCGTATCATTTGGCCGATATATTAGACCAACAAGAGGTTGATTTTTATCGACCTTCCAGAAGTTTAAAATTTAATAACGAAGAGTACACTCCTGAAAACAGCTACATCATCCCCTTAAAACAGCGAAATTATAAACTGATAAAAGGAATGTTTGAAAAGAGAGTCACTTTTGAGGACAGCCTCTTCTATGATATTTCGGGCTGGACATACCCACTTGCTTTTGATCTTGAGTATAGCGAGCTAAGCAGCCGAGATTATGGAAGAAATCAATTAGGCGATAAAGTTATTAAACCAGAATTCCCAAAAGGAAGTGTTATTGGCGGCCAAAGCGCTTATGCCTATGTTTTTGAATGGCATGGATATTATGCTCCAAGAGCCGCAAACCGTTTGCTTGAAAAAGGCGTCAGAATTAAAACTGCTACCAGTAAGTTTGGCAACGGTGAAAAATTACAGTTCGACTATGGCTCTATTATGGTGCCTGTAAGCAACCAAAGCCTTTCAGAGCGAGAGCTATACTTAGAAATGCAAACCATTGCAAATTTAGATGGAATTGATGTTTATGCCTTACAAACAGGGTTAACTGATGGTGTTTCTCTAGGCAGTAATTCTTTTATAAATATAGATAAGCCAGAAATAGCACTAGTAGTAGAATCAGGAAGCAGTGCCGATGCTGGTGAAATATGGCACTTATTGGACACCCGAATGGACATGAGGGTTACCAAGCTACCAGCCGACAGACTCGGATCTGCTGTTATTAGCCGTTATAATACTATTGTGATTACAGGAGGTGTTGACCTACCAGAATCAGGTATGGAAAACCTTAAACAATGGATCAGAAATGGAGGTACTTTAGTAGCCAGTAACAGTAGTGCCACGGCATGGGCGGCCAGAAACAAACTGACGCAGCTCAAATTTGTAGACGTGGAACAATACACAGGAGAAAAAATCACTTACGATCAAATCTCCAATTTCCAACGCGGTCAATCCATACCTGGTGGGGTTTATATGAGCGAACTCGAATTGTCGCACCCAATGGCTTATGGTTATTACAATAAAGAACTCCCCACCATGAGAAGAGGCAACTTGATGATTGAGGCTTCTAAAGATAAATTCTCGAACCCTGGCCTATATACCCAAGAACCACTGCGAAGTGGCTGGATCAATAAGCCAAATCTTGAGGCTTTAAAAGGCACTTCTACCATAAGAGTAAGCGCATTTGGCCAAGGGCGAATTGTTTCTTTGGTAGACGATCCTAATTTTAGAGCATTTTGGTATGGCACGAACAAGCTGATGATGAACGCTATTTTCTTTGGTAGAATCGTAAACTCATCTGCAGCAAAGTAAATAACCTTAGTTTACGGCTTGAATAAGGTGGCCTCAACAAAGCCACCTTATTCAAGTTTTCCGACAATCATTTTAGAAAAAGTATTATTTTTGTCAAAATTACTCCCTTTGAACCAGAGACTTTTTCTTCTCGACAAAAACTACATCCTTAAGCAAGTACAGGAAGACATGAAGAATAGCCTTCAGGTGGAACTTGTGGCTCAAATTAAACAAGGCTATTTCAACTTGTTTAATCCTCTAAGGCTGATAGACGACCTCTCTGAAAAAGTAGAAAATTTTGAACCTACTGACCTTTCCTTTTTTGATGAACTCTACGCCAACTTAGCTGGCATTTACCGCTACCAGGTAGAAGGAAATCAGTTAGAGTTATTGTTTGACGGAAGAAGCCATTACGACAAGTATTTGGATGACTGGAAAGCGGGCTTTCAGGCTTATTTGACTGAGCTATGCCAAAAGAAGAACTTTATTTTAGCAGGCTTAGAACTAACGGTTTTTCATTCGCCAGAGCGAAGATTAGAACTGGCCCAAAACCGAATGAAGATTTGTATCTACGAACACTTCGGCCTTAAAATCTACAAATACAAAGGCATTCAGAAATACGAGAGCAAAAGCGCGTAAAGGCTTATAGCTTTGTTTCGCTGATTTAAACCACTTCTATTTCCACAATACTGTCGCCAGTGGAGGAAGATCATCCATTACTTAATTAGCTGTTTGGTTCATTATCACATTTGTGCGTAGATTGAAACTGGTCAAAACAAAAAGTCATGAACAAGGTCAGAAAGCAAATCCCCTATTGCACCCTCTTTGTCTTAATGGTGTGCTGTTTAGGTTGTGGTAGTAAGAAAGAAGTAACGGAATCCGAATCCGTTCCTACAAACGGACTTCAATCCTATAAATTGGATATTAGAGAAGATAAAATACCGGTTGCCGATCTAATTCAATCCATAAAAATTACTCGGTTAGAAGAAACGCAAGAATCTCTGCTGAAGGCTGTTGGTCAAGTCGAATTTCATGAGGATAAGATGATAATTCCTGACAATAGAGGAGATTTTTACGTCTACTCAAAAACAGGTGAGTTTTTAAATAAGTTTAATCGAAAAGGTGAAGGCCCAGAGGAATACTCAAGGCGTACAGATTTTTGGCTCGAGAACGGTTTAATAGCCATTTATATCTATGGTCAATCCATTAACCGATATGATTTAGAAGGCAATTTCATTAGTCGAGATCGATTGAACGAACGAGCTGAGCATGTGTACCCATACAAATCAGGTTATGCACTAGATATGCATTTTGTATACACTCAAGATTCACTTAAATATTCTCTTGTGACGGTAGATAATGAGATGAAACTCGACAAAATACTTTTACCATTTGAGAAGTACCCAGGTGTTCGAAATCCTCAATTCCGTAATTCATTTTTTACTTTAGATGATGATTTGTTTTATCTACATAGTATGAGTGATACTGTCTATAGAATAACCGCTGATTCAGTTGTACCATTCATCCACTATGATTTTCAGGAGGATTGGTACTTCCAATCAGGTGTTGAGGTAAAGCCTAGATTTTCTGAAGAATCGCAGAGAAAGAAGCAAGCTTGGTTTGTGCTTAACCATATAGGTGAGAGCCACATTTACTTATATACCACCTTAGGCCCCCGGATGGACTATGATTTCCTTATTGATAGAGAAACCAAGCGAAGTACAAGCATTGATTGGAGAATTTCGCCTAATGAGAAGTTAGATTTTTACACAATCGACTGGAACGGGGATGAATTTCTAATTTCTTTAAGATCGAGCCATCTTACCAACCTTTTAAAACAACTTGATCAAGAACAATATTCCTTTAGCGAAGGTACTACACTAGAAGAAATTGAGTCTTCCGAAAATCCAGTGTTAGTTTCTATCAAGTTCAAATAGTGTAAAGTGAGCAATCGAAGAGCTTGAACGAGAGATTGCAACTAAACGAAAGTCCTGTAGCTAAAAATTGCTGTGAAAGCCCAACTTCCCCACCATTGCGAACCTGCTGTAGTTTTTCGAAGTGACTATACTGACGTGAAGCAATCTCACAGCTTACTTAACAAACATCCAAAACTTTCCCATAGCCATTATTATTTAAATGCTGTAAGGAAGTTTTAATAAATTACATAAGAACTATACGCCACAAGCGTGACATATACATAATGTTAGGGTTAATTATGAAACTAATATAAATGACGAAACAGAATTCAAATATTGATATCGATGGGAATAACGCTTTGGTAGTTTTTAAGCCCTCTCAAGGAGAAACTGAATATCAAGTTGTTCTAGATAAAAATGCCGAAACGCTATGGGCAACTGAACTTCAGATTGCTGAAATATTTGGTAGAGATAGAACTGTTATAAATCGACATATAAAAAATAGTTTTAAAGAAGGTGAATTAGATGAAGTTTCAACTAGTGCAAAAATTGCACAGGTTCGAACAGAAGGTGGTAGAAAAATACAAAGGGAAGTTGTCCATTATAATCTTGATGTTATAATAACTGTAGGCTATAGAGTTAAATCACCTCTGGCAACAGAGTTTAGAAAATGGGCCACTAATAAATTAAAGGACTATTTAGTAAAAGGTTACACTATAAATCAAAATCGACTAGACCAACTAAAACAATCCATAAAACTAATTCAGACATCAACTCAAGAATTAGAAAGCGATCAATCTAAAGAAATCATATCAGTACTTACTGATTTTGCATTGGGTCTTGATATTTTAGATGGGTATGATAACCAATCATTAGAAATACGAGAGGTTACAAAAGAGTCTAAATATAAAATCGACTATAACGAAGCGATTGAAGCAATTAATCAACTTCGAATAAAATTTGGTGGATCTAAACTTTTTGGGAATGAAAAAGATGATTCATTTAAAAGCTCTATAGCTTCAATAGATCAAACTTTCGATGGTGAAGAACTTTACCAAAGTATAGAAGAAAAAGCTGCAAACCTCCTTTACTTCATTGTTAAAAATCATTCTTTCAGTGATGGAAACAAACGAATAGCGGCATGGTTGTTTGTTTGGTATTTAAACAAGAACAAACACCTCTATAATCAAAACGGAAAACTGGTAATTGAAAACAATGCACTTGCCTCAATCACTTTGATGGTTGCATTAAGTAAACCAGATGAAAAAGAGTTAATGATTCGAGTCATTATTAACTCCATAAACAAATTAAACCAGTAACTAACATTGACTCTTAACAAAACAAGGAGTTTGAATTTCAAAGAGTAGCAGCGAGACGCAACGACTAGTGGCTAAATAGCTAAAAATTGCTGTGAAAGCCTGATTTTCCTGTCATTGCGAGAAATAAGTGTTGCGCTAGCAAGGCTTATGACGAAGCAATCTTAGGTGTTTGTCAATTGAGCGGTGAGATTGCTTCAGGTCAGTACCGTCACTTCGAAAAAATACAGCAGGTTCGCAATGATGCTCCGATTGGCTGGCTTACTCGTTTGAGCGTTTACAGTTGTTAAATACTAAATAGCCAACGAATGTTACTGTTCTAAAATAAATTTCACTAAACTTATAACTTGTTTTAACGCTTGTCTATAGCACACCCTATTCGATTGCTAACGTGCACTTTTAATAAACTATTAGAAATATATCGCACACAAAACTGTGCGTTACATAACGTTGTAGTACATTATGAAAATCAAAAATCTCATTGTCCTAATTGTCCTGATAAGTTGTTGCTCGCCTGATAATCCAAACGGAATTGTAGAGAGGGATGGCTTAATATACAAGATAGATACTGACATTCTCTTTCAAGGAGTAAGAAAGGAATATTATGATGATGGTACATTGGCTTATGAAGGTCAATACAAAGATGGAGTAATGAATGGTCATTCCACTTCATATTATGAAACAGGTGTGCTAAAGACTGAAGGGTCGATGATGAATAACAAGAAAGAGGGAGACTGGAAAATTTATAAAGAGTCAGGCGATCTTGAAGTACTTTATCATTATCAAGATGGTCTTAGACAAGGTTTAGCCACCTATTTCTTTGAGGATGGCACTGTAAGTGGCCTATATAAATTCATAGATGACAAACAGGACAGTATTGGCACTACTTATAATGAAAATGGCCAGATACAAATACTTCTAACTTGGAGAAATGGCATACTTGATGGACCTGTTAAGAATTTTTATGAAAGCGGCTCAACTTTTCAAACTTTCAACTATATCAATGGAATTAAAGAAGGGGAAACTTTTAGTTATCATGAAAATGGGCAATTAAAATCAAGAGGCTCATACAAGGATGGGTTAACAAATGACTCACTAATCACATTTTATGATAATGGCGTATTGAATGCAAGATTATTCTATGAAGCTGGAAAAGCCCAAGGAACGTTTTCAATCTTCAATAGATCTGGACAATTAGTGGAGGAACAAATATTCAAAGACAGTGTATTAATTGACAAAATTGACTACAGAAAATAAATGCATATACCCCACTGGCGCTCACTTGCCCAATTCGGTAACTGGTGCTTGTCTGTGGCGAGTACCTATTTTTGTAATTTACTTGAAGTGCATTAATTAAAACAGAACAGAAAATACAGCTTTTGTAATCACGTTGCTTTTTTTGAGATAGATAGCTATAAGATCAGCCCGCACCGAAAGTGCGAACCAGTAAGCGAAAAAGCACATAAGCACTTACCGCTTTATTTCGAACCTTTCAAATCCGCTCGCTTCAATACTTTCCACAAGTACCTTTTCAACTTTGGCATTGGATGGCCCATGATGGCACCATTCCACCAAAGCATTTAAGTTTTCCTCGGAGCCCTCGGTTATAATTAAAACAGATCCGTCTGGTTCATTCTTACACCAACCTTTGATGCCAAGCCGCCTTGCTTGCTCTTGGCTTGAAGCTCGAAAATAGACGCCTTGCACTTTTCCTATTACCCTAATTCTTTTGGCTTGCATAGTATTCTGCCATAATGGAAACTGCGGAGGAGACGCCTAATCTATCGGCTCCGGCATTAATGAGGGCTTGAGCGTCCGCCAAGGTTTTAATGCCGCCAGAAGCTTTTAAGCCTACGTTTGAGGGTAAAATTTTACGCATCAGTTCAATGTGTTCTACTTTTGCGCCTGCGCCAGAAAGACCAGTAGAGGTTTTTACAAAATCGGTTCCAGCATCGGCACAGAGTTTAGAGGCCAATACAATTTCTTCATCGGTCAAGTAAGCCGTTTCAATAATCACCTTCATCAGGCAATCGGCCTCGTGGATAATTTTAGCGCACTTGGCCAGCTCTATTTTCGTCCAAGGCAAACCTGTTTTGAAAGCCGAAATGTTCATTACGATATCCAGTTCATTGGCACCGTTTTCAATGGCCTTTTCAATCTCGGTTACTTTGGCTTCTGTCATTTGGTAACCCAAAGGAAAGCCAATCACCGTCACCAACTGAATGTCGGCAGTACCAATTTCTCTAGCGGCCTTCTTCACCCAAAACGGAGGAACACAAATCCCAAACAACTGATGTTGTTTAGCCTCAGTCACCAAACGATCAATATCGTTTGCGGTAATCGTGGGCTTAAGGTTGGTGTGCTCTAGGTAATGATTAATGTCCATCTACAAAATCTTGGAGGTACGCGTAATCAGGCATCAGTTTACCATTCTGGCAAATGGTAGCCCTTTTAATAATTTGATCTTTGTCTTCGCCCACAAGGTTTGGCAAAATGTGTTTGAGAAATTCCTTCCCGAAATCTTCAGAAGCATTTCTAGGCAATTCGCAAGGCAAATTATCCACTGCCATCACGGTAATATTTCCCTCATCGGCAAAAGCAGATTCTTCCTTATTATCGCTTGGGTTGTAATCGTAAACAGGGTCTGCAATAGTGCTTGGGCGAATGGTAGAAGGAATTGAACCTTCAATATCACAGGTGATATCTGCAATTACACGGATCTTAAATTCGCTTCTGTTGGCATCTTCCTTGGTAAAAAGTACAGGTGCTTTGGGATCCCAAAAAGCACCAGCAATCAGTATATCAGCCTTTTTAGCATACTGCCCAAAACTAGATTCATAATTTGCTGGATTCTGATAAAACTCATCTCGGCTAAAAGAACCGCCACCAATGCGCTGGTTATAATCCCTGGTATTGAGTTGAGTATATACAGGCTCGTTGAAGTATTCGGTCAAGAATTCAACAGGACTCACTTTTCTGATTTTCATACCAGTAAGCACTTCCATAGCACCTTTAGAAACACGCCCACCACCAGTAAGCGCAATTTTAATGGCTGGCAGTTTCACCTTGCTGTATTCCTTCTGCATGTCTTCCATATCGAAGCATTCATTGGCCGGACGCAAGTGAAAAAGGTTATAGCGTTTTCCGTAAGTCAGAATTCCGTTATAAGCCCCAACAATACCCGCGTAACGACCAAAAGCGATTAACCTTTGATGTTGCAGATTGGTCAGGCATTCCCAGTCAATCAGTCGGATTTGTTTTTCAAGAATGGTTTGAAGCAAACCTCGATTGTACTCTTGCTTTTTTATAGTATGCGAGAAAAAGAAATGGGTTTTTCCATCGGCCAACATATTAATGGGCACTTCTTTTACACCCAAAATAATATCGCAATCAGAAACATCATCCACCAAAATGGCTCCCGCTTGTTGATATTCCGAATCTTCGAAACAACGAATATCGCTTCGCTGACAATGTACAGTCACATTATCATAAGTATTCAACAACGTTTCAACTTGAGTTGGAGTAACCGGTACGCGCCTGTCTACTGGCACTTTACCCTCTTTAATGATTCCGATTTTCAATTCTTGCATGTTCAAAGTTAATAATAAGCTGAAGGTTCAAAATAGTAAATGGCGGACTTATTTTACGAAAAGTCGCTTACTCAGCCTGAACTACTTAATGTCTAGAATAGATACTTCGATTCTTCTGTTTTTGGGAGAAATGCCTTCTTCAATGGGCATAGTTTCTCCATAGCCTTTATAAACAAAGGTCTCTTTTGGCAAGCCTTTATTAACAAAGTAATTGAGCACTGACTTTGCTCTTTCGGTAGAGAGATTCAAATTATAGGCTTCCTCTCCAGAAGTGTCGGTATGGCCGCCAATCTCAATGAGTAGTTCGGGATTGTCTTTGAGAAAATCAACCACAATATCCAGTTCCTTAGTGGCCTTTTTGCTGAGTTCGGCACTATTCAGTTCGAAAAGAATATCATTCAAAATCAACTTTTCACCTTTTTTAATGGGCTGAAGGTAAATAGTAGCTTCATTCCCGTTTTCCCACAAAACATCAACTTCTTCTTTATACAGCAAGTAACCTCGCTTTTTTACATACAGGTTGGCATCTTCTACTTTGGGCAGCACCAAATTAAAGCGACCACCCTCAAAGTCGGAATAAGTGCGTGAACGAATAGAGTCTTTGGCGATATCGGCTACATAGATTTCAGAGAAAAGTGGAGTGCTGTCGGCAGCACTGAGCACCAATCCTTGCTTGTAATCCACCAACTGTTTCGGGATTAAATCGTCTGGCAGTTTAAACCGATACAAGCTCGAAGAGCCATCGAAATGGTTGTCGCTATAATAGGCCCAGCCGTCAATGCTGATGGTGTAGCCCACCTGATTTCTGTGGTTGTTGATCGGGTAGCCCAAATTCTTTGGCTCCGACCATTCGCCTTGGCCAAGCTGTTCTGTTTCGTATAAATCATAGCCTCCAAAGCCCAGTCGGCCACGTGATGCAAAGAATAAATTAATCCCATTGGGATGAATGTACGGAGAGCAATCATCGAAACGCGTGTTGATGATTGGACCTAAATTCACTGCCTCCATCCATTTCCCATTCTGTTTTGTTGATTTATAAATGTCTTGTCCGCCTTCGCCATTGGGCCGGGCACTGACGAAGTAAAGCTCACGGCCATCTTGAGAAAGCGAAGGCTGAGATTCCCAATGAATCGTGTTCACTGCCTTTCCTAAATTTCTGGGCTTCGACCAATCACTTCCTTCTCTATAACTGATGTACAAATCGCAACTTCCAAGGCCGTCTGGCGCATTACAACCTGTGTACACCAAAGTGTTTCCGTCAGCCGAAATTGAGGCTGTCCCTTCGTTTCTATCGGTATTAATTTTTTCAGAAATCTCTAGCGGTTGGCTCCAAGTCTCTCCATCCTTCTGGCTAAAGAAAAGGTTTTCATCACCTCTGCCCTGATTATAACGAACGGTGTAAACCAAAAGACCCGAAGCCGTAATGGAAGGGAAATACTGTTGCGGTCGATTATTGAGTGGGGCTGGAAGCTTTTCAAAATCAATATTTCGTGGATTGGCGCTTCCTTCAAGGGCATAATCAATGGAGGAAGTAACGATTTCAAACAACGCTGCATCTAAGCCCACAACACGCCCTTCGATTTGATCTTTCAGGTTTTTGGCTTGCTCATATTTTCCTTCAGAAAATAACGCATAAGCGGCATCGGCCAACATTCTGTTTTTGAACTGTTGATCCACCTCTTCCACATATTCATCGTACAGTTGAAGCGCTTTCTCAAGCTCTCCCCTCTTAATCAAAATCTGATGTGTCAACAAAATGGCTTCGTCAAAACTATCATCACGCTTTAAGGCATCGAGTAAGAGATTATACGACTTATAGTAATTGCCAACATGATCTAGCGATTGTGCCTCTTTGTACAACTCAATGGCTTTTTTGTTTCGGGTATGAAGTTTATCCACTTCTTGGCCGTTGGCCAGAAGAACACAAAACAGTAGGGATATGGTAATGAAAAACCTCAAATAGCTAAACTACGGTATATTCATAAACTTATGAGTTTGTAAGGATATTTTCCACTTGGGGTTATTTTTTACATACTCAATGATTTCGGGCAGCATTTTTTCCGACTGATCCCATTCTGGCTGCATGTATAGCAAACAGTTTTCATTCATTTTTGCCGCATGTGCTTCCGCCCATTTAAAGTCGCTTTTATTGTAAATAATGACTTTGAGCTCATCGGCAGCAGCATAAAACTCTTCTTTTGGAGCTTTAAATTTCTTGGGCGAAAAACACAACCAATCCCAATTGCCTGAAAGCGGATGCGCACCAGAAGTTTCAATATTCGTTTGAAAACCAGCCGCATGAAGTTGATTCGTTAGGTCGGTCATATCGTACATCAAAGGCTCTCCGCCCGTCACCACGGCCAAACGACCAGGGTGAGCCGAGGCTTTAGCAACGATTTCATCGACCGATTCTTTTGGCCATTGGCTGGCATCCCAAGAGTCTTTCACATCGCACCAAACGCAACCGACATCGCAGCCGCCCAATCGAATAAAATATGCTGAATTACCAGAGAAATGACCTTCTCCTTGAATGGTATAAAAAGCTTCCATTACAGGAAGCTGTGTGGTTTTCATCGTTTTTGACATCTCAATTTTTTAAAGCAGGGTGTTGAAACTGCGAGCCTATTTGAAGGATCCTGATCCCGAACACTCGGGACAGGATGACATTGAAGCGGTTAAACTAATTTCTGTGAAGTAAGGTAAGTGTTCCAAAGTAATGACGCGATGGTCATTGGTCCAACGCCACCTGGTACTGGTGTAATGAACTCACACTTTGGTGCTACTTCATCAAACTTTACATCGCCCTTTAATTTAAAGCCCGACTTAGTTTGATCAGATGGAACTCTATGAATTCCAACATCAATTACAGTTGCACCTTCTTTAACCATATCGGCAGAAACAAAACCTTCCTTACCAATAGCAACGATAAGAATATCGGCTTGCTTAGTGATTTCAGCCAAGTTTTTGGTTCGGCTGTGGCAAAGGGTTACCGTTGCATTTCCTGGGTTGCCGTTTCTAGACATCAATACGCTAATAGGCGTACCCACAGTATTGCTTCGGCCAATAACCACGCAATGTTTACCAGAAGTTTCAATGCCGTTGCGTTCTAGCAAAAGCATCATTCCTTTTGGTGTGGCAGGCAAAAGTGTTGGTAAACCCAAAAGCATTTTACCCAAATTCACCGGGTGGAATCCATCTACATCTTTATTTGGAAGAATGGCCTCCACTACTTTTTGCTCATCAATTTGTTTTGGAAGTGGAACTTGAACGATAAAGCCATCAATTTCAGGGTCTTCATTCAATTTCTGAACAGTGGCCAACACCTCAACTTCAGAAGTTTCTTCAGGTAGATGAATCAAAGTAGAGCCAAAGCCAATTTGCTCGCAGGCTTTTACTTTGGCATTTACGTAAGTTTGGCTTGCGCCATCATTACCCACCAAAACAGCGGCCAAATGAGGGACTTTTCCTCCTTCAGCTTTTATCTGCGCTACTTTATTTTTCAACTCATCTTTTATGGATTGAGCTGTGCCTTTTCCATCCAATAATTGATATGCCATCGTTTATGCTTTAATCTAATTTAAGAACCGCCATAAATGCTTCTTGTGGAATTTCCACATTACCTACCTGACGCATTCTTTTCTTACCTTTTTTCTGTTTTTCGAGTAATTTTCTTTTTCTCGAAATATCACCACCATAACATTTCGCCAAAACGTTTTTACGTAAAGCTTTCACGGTTTCTCTGGCGATAATTTTAGTACCGATTGAGGCCTGAATAGCGATTTCAAACATTTGACGTGGAATAAGCTCCTGCAATTTCTCGCACAACCTCTTTCCCCATTCGTAGGCTTTATCGCGGTGAACGATGGCAGAAAGTGCATCTACTTTTTCACCGTTCAATTGAATATCTAATTTCACCATGGTAGACTGACGGAAGCCAATCAACTCATAATCGAGCGATGCATAACCACGAGAAATGGTCTTTAGCTTATCAAAGAAATCGAAAACGATTTCGGCCAAAGGCATTTCGAAAGTTAGTTCTACTCTGTCGCTTGTGAGGTAAACTTGGTTTTTAATGATTCCACGCTTATCCATACACAGGCCAATAATTCCGCCTACATACTCCGACTTAGAAATAATTTGAGCGCGAATAAATGGCTCCTCTAAATGCGAAATAGAAGAAGGGTCAGGCATTTCAGATGGCGCATTAATTTTAAGAATAGATCCATCTGTTCTTACCGCATGAAACTGAACCGAAGGAACGGTAGTAATTACCGTCATGTCAAATTCACGTTCCAATCTTTCTTGAATAATCTCTAAATGGAGCATTCCCAAGAAACCACAACGGAAACCAAAGCCCAAAGCTGCAGAAGTTTCAGGCTCCCAAACTAAGGAAGCATCATTCAATTGAAGTTTCTCCATAGAAGCCCTCAATTCTTCGAATTCAGAAGTTTCTACAGGGTAAATACCTGCAAAAACCATTGGCTTTACATCTTCAAAACCTTTAATAATATTGGTGGTTGGACGATCTGGATGCGTAATGGTATCACCCACTTTCACCTCTTTGGCCACTTTAATTCCTGAAATGAGGTAACCTACATTTCCTGCGCTAATTTCTTTTTCAGGTTGTTGTTTCAGCTTCAGAATACCAATTTCATCGGCATTATAAACCCTATCCGTATTCACGAATTTAATCTTGTCTCCCTTTTTAATGGCGCCATCAAACACACGGAAAATTACTTCGATACCTCTAAAAGAGTTGAACACTGAATCGAAGATCATCGCTCTCAAAGGTGCTGTAGGATCACCTTTTGGCGCTGGAATTTTTTCACAAATGGCCGTTAAAATATCTTCAATACCCAACCCTTCTTTTCCACTGGCTCTGATAACGTCTTCAGGGTCGCAGCCGATAAGCTCTACTACCTGATCCGTCATTTCTTCCGGCATAGCACCTGGTAAATCTATTTTATTGAGCACTGGAATAATCTCCAGGTCGTGATTCAAAGCCAAATAAAGGTTAGAAATGGTTTGCGCCTCCACACCCTGAGAAGCGTCTACAATAAGCAATGCGCCTTCACAGGCGGCAATTGATCGAGATACTTCATATGAAAAATCCACGTGTCCGGGGGTGTCGATAAGGTTGAGGGTATATTCCTCGCCCTTATGCATATATTTCATTTGGATAGCGTGACTCTTGATAGTAATACCACGTTCACGTTCCAAGTCCATGTTGTCCAACAACTGATTCTGCATGTCGCGATCGCCCACAGTTCCAGTGAACTGAAGTAGACGATCGGCCAAAGTACTCTTACCGTGGTCGATGTGTGCTATAATGCAGAAATTCCTGATTCTCTCCATAGTTTTTAAAAGAAGTGCAAAAATAGAAAATTATGATGCATTTGCTTTGTGGGCATAACCATTAATTTTGCACTATGTTATTGGCAGACAAGAAAAAGAGACAGAACCTATCGGAATACATCGTTTACATGTACCAAACCGAAATGTTGGTTCGAAATTTTGAGTTCGATATTCAAAAAATTGAGAACCATGTGGTGAAAAATATTCCTGAAGAAAGCTTAAATACGGAAGGAAAAGCGGAATTGACCGAATGGTACAAGGGCATTATTGCTCAAATGAAGGAGGAAAAGCTGGAACGCGAAGGTCATTTGAGCTTTGTTCAGGATGAGGTAAAACGTCTTTCTGACCTTAGTTTACAACTTCAGGTGGATGACGAAAACTATCGTGCAATTTTCAATCGGGCCCGCCCCGCCATTCGGGCTTCTATTGTTGAGTCTAACGGTTTAGTCAACGACCCCATTCAAGCTTGCCTAAATGGTATTTTGGGCCTACTGATCGCCCGCATGAACGGAAAAGAAATTCTAGATGACACCTTAGTACAGCTAGATCACTTTGGGAATGTACTTTCGTATCTATCGATAAAAGTTAAGGGTTGATTAGTTATGAGGGGAAGAGTTAATGGGAAAGAGGGAATCAGTGGATCAGTGGATCAGTGGATCAGTGGATCAGTGGATCAGTGGATCAGTGGATCAGTG
>NZ_CAXBBV010000011.1:0-120811 GCF_963973945.1 uncultured Roseivirga sp. | reverse complement strand
TATAATTTTGTTCTAAACAGAAATTAACATTGACTTTTAACACAGTTCATTGCGAGGCGCAAACCATGTGATAACAATGGTCTGTAACGAAGCAGTCTAAGTAGCACTTCTGGGCAGAGCTGATAGGTGAAACTGATTCAGCTAATAAGCTTACTTAATAATAACAAACTCTACCCTGCGGTTTTTTTCGCGGCCAGAGTCTATTGAGTTCTGGCCTACTGGTTTTTCGCCACCATAACCTACAGTTTCTATGCGTTTTCCAGAGATTCCTTTTTCTACAAGGTAATCTTTAACCGCATTTACACGATCTAATGAAAGCTCTTTGAGCAATTTAGGATTCCCCCGGTTATCGGTATGGCCTTCTAAACGAATTTCTAAATCTGGGTTGTTCTTCATCAACTCAATCAAAACGGCTAGTTGAGTAGCGGTAGTTTTCGCATCGGCAAAAGAAGAAGTTCCTTCATTGAAAAGCACATTCGGGATCTGGATTTTTGTACCTACTTCCCTTGGTGTAAGTCTAAAACCTTCAACACCTTTGGCTTCAACAACACCTTGCGATGGCGTAGCAGAAGCCATAAAAGTCTCTTTGTATTTCAGAAAACCCTCGGCCTCTATCTCAACATTCACTTCAATGCCTTCTTCAATGGTTACTAAAAATTTCTTGTCTGGGGAATCTAAATCGGCAGTATTCACTTCAACTTCCTTTTCTCCAAAATTGAGCTTTACCATACCGTTTATTGGTTGATCATTACGAATATCCAGTACCTGCATGGTCATTACTACAACGGGCTTTACGGGCTCTTTTGGTATGGTTGGTTGAGAAATAGGCGTTTCCGTCTCCGATACAATTTCTTGCAACACCTTTTCCGTTTTGTTCAGCGGAAAGCCAAAGATGTCTCCAAAGCCTTCGCTGTTTTGGGTAGAAGAAAAATAGGCCAGTTCACCTAATTTCGGAATTGCATACCCCAACTCTACTCCCGCTGTATTCACTTCTGACCCTAAGTTAACAGGCTCTGTCCAGTCTCTCCACGTATTATCTTTGCGTTGACTAACAAAAATATCGCGTCCCCCTTGACCACCAAAGCCATTTGAAGAGAAGTACAAAGTCTTTAAATCTGGTGCTAAATAGGGCGCCCATTCTTCACCTAGGGTATTCACATCTACTCCTAAATTCTCTGGAGGAGTCCAACTGCCATTGCTTTCTTTAAAAGTGACGTATAGGTCTTCATTCCCGAAAGTATCATAGCTTTTATAAGACAAGATCATAACCTTTTCATCTGGCGAAATTGAACCGCTGATATACTCTGAAAAATTTTCAAAGTAGCGAATATCTACTGGTTGTGGCACCGACCAATGGTCTCTTACCCATTCCGCCATAGCAATTCCTTTGTGTAAATTCCCAGCTGAGTCTTTATAGTTCAATAGATAGATTCGTTCTCCATCTGCTGAAAAACCGACAATCCCATTCAGTCCTGTATGATTAATAGTTGGCCCACCATGTTTGGCTACAGACCAACCTGTTTCGGTTTTATCTGAATACCAAATATCACCACGGTCAATTACGCCTCCTTCATTGCGAGGGTGGCCAGAGCGCACAAAATACATACGCTTGCCATCGGGAGTAAGCACAGGGTTTTGTTCATCAAAACTGGAGCTTATACTGTCCATTTTAATATGGCTTTGGGATTGCCCCAACAGCATTACCTGATTGCAAAAAAGAACAAGAAGAATGGTATATAAAGTCGTTTTCAAAGCTAGTATTGCGTTTCCTTTTCTTTCAACGTATGAAATAGAAAATATTTCGCTTCGAAGATAAGGGTTAAGCTTTAAACTACCCTGAGATAGCTGGTGAATAACATTTTTTAACAAGGGCTTAGAAATTAGTATTTAGCAACTGGTATTTAGAACCAGATTCCTTTTTGTTATTCGGGAAGTTTTCAGCACTTTCAAATCAAAATTTTAGCATGAGCCATATTGACTCTTTCAAACACGAACTGGTTGGGTATTTAGGGATAATCTCTGTTTATCATCCTTTAGAAGATATTGACGGAGATTTTGTCTGTACTACCAATCAGTTGGTTATTGGTGGCGGAAGTGGTGAGCATCCTGCTTTGGTGATTGAGAGTTTGGTGCATGCAGTTGCTTTATTCTTGAAAGAGGAAATTCCAAATATCAAGAAATTAAGGCATTGGGAAAGCATAATCGCACCCTATTTGAATAAGACCTCTAGTGAACTGCTGACTTATTACGAATGGACAGAAGATACACATAAAGAGTTTGCTGAGATGTCTAAATCGGATACTTTGCCTTGCCAACGTATGCGTCATGAAATTAACGATTGGGTTGTTTTTGGCATTGGGGAATTTGTTTTCTTTTCTCTCCCCCATTTGGCCAATGAAATCATGAGTCAGCTTGACAATCCTTATGAAGAGTTTCGCCATATGCGCTATAATAATATTATGGTGGTTCCTCCCAATTTTCCTGTTTATAGTAATGGCGGCAATATGTTCTTTAAAAAATGAAACCAGAATTTACCTATATAGAGCAGTTCATCAATCGAATTGATGTAGAATGCCCCAGTTGCAAAGCCAAAGCAGTTGTGACTTCAAACCCAGAAAACCGAGCAGAAACCAGATTTACATGCATAAGCTGTGGTTCTACAAAATATTGGGTGGGTAAAGCGAACGTATTTCAAACAGGAAGCAGTCAATTTTTCTCTGGAGGAATTCTTATGGGCAGCCCAATTGATTGTTACTTCAAGTATCCCTTATGGTATACAACAGAAGTTAAAGGGGAAGTACTTTTTGGCTACAACCTAGAACACCTCGACTACTTACTCAATTTCATTTCGAACAAAGTGAGAGAGCGTCAGCCCAATGAGCATGGCTGGAGCAACCGAAGTTTGGAAAATAGATTGCCCAAATGGATGCTTTCTGCTAAAAACCGAGAGGTGATTGAGAAAAAACTGAAAGAACTAATTGAAAAGGGTGTTTAGGGTTTAGGGTTTAGGGTTTAGGGTTCGAAACGCAGAACTGAAATTTATAGGAGACTTAACCCTCCAAGAATTTACACAATAGGCTGTGAAAGTGGTGGACTCCTTTTTCCATTTTAGGTGAATACCTTCCTGACTTATAAAATCGAGAGTTAATCCCCTTCTGAACACCTTCTACCACAAACTCATCTTCGCGTTCTACCTTATCCAATAAAGCACCAGCACCACTGTCCATTTTGCTTTCGTCATACACATAAGTAATAAAGCTTACGCGAGTTCGGTTTACAGAAATTGGTTTGACAACATTGATGGAAAGCCCCCAAGGATAGAAATTGAACATCATATTCGGGAATACCCAGAAATAATAGGCGGCCACATTCTTACCGTAATCCATATGGCTTTCCGGTAGATCAAAGGTATCTTCGGCTGAATCGGCATAACCAATTTGAAGGTTCATGTGCTCATACAATACCGTTTCGTAAGAACCGTAATCCAAAACAGCATTCAAATCGCTATGCACAAAAGGAATATGGAAACCTTCCAGGTAATTATCGCAATACAAAGACCAATGAGCATTCACTAAGTAGTCTTGCGAACGCTGCGAATCATGCCTAAACTCATGCAAGGGCATAAAGCCAATGCGTTCTAGCATTCCTTCCAACATAGGTTCAAAATCGAAACTGGGATCGAGTCCCATAAACAGTAAAGGCCCTAACTGCTTCAGTGGAAATTGATGCAGACTGTCAGAGGCGCAAGGAAAGTTCTCAGCTTCTTTAAACTCAGGCATGTGTTCAAAAGCCCCATCCAAGCCAAACCTTCGACCATGGTATTTACAGACTAACTTTCGCTCCGAACCGGGGTGATGACAAACAATATTTCCCCGATGCGTACAAACATTGGTCAGACAATGAATCTCTTCATCCTCGGTTCTGGTTAATAAAACGGGCTCTGTTAGGTAGCCCTCTAATAGTGTGAATGGATAAACTTGCTTCGGTAACTTCACCAAAGACTCGTCTCCAATCCATTGCCAAGATTTTAAAAAAACCTTCTCCTTTAATTCCTCAAATACTTGAATGTCACGATAAAAACTAGAAGGAAGCGTATGTGCTTTTTCAATTTCTGGATGAATGGAGTAGTTAGGCATGCTCAGCTTTTATCAATATATTTCAAATGGAATACATGCTAAAATAGGTATTCTAATTCGATTTTTTCAGCTATGAGCAACAGCAAAAACTCCAGTAAAAAATTAGGCGTTTGGACTACCACCGCACTCGTTGTTGGCAGCATGATTGGTTCGGGCATATTCTCATTACCTGTTGCATTGGCTCAATTTGGAGGCATCAGCCTTTTCGGCTGGGTCTTCGCTGCCTTGGGTGCTTTTATTTTGGCTAAAATTCTAGGTCAGTTAAGTAAGGTAATACCAGATACTGGCGGCCCATATGCCTATAGCCGAGCGGGCTTTGGAGACTTCATTGGTTTCTTTGTAGGCTGGGGCTATTGGTTATCACTTTGGGCAACAAACGCTGCCATTGCCATCTCCTTTGTAAGCTATTTGAGCGTATTTATTCCAATCTTAAAAGACAATTCACTTCTCTCCTTAATTACCGCTTTAATCACCATTTGGCTACTGACAGCGCTAAACAGTTATAGTGTTAAAGGAGGCGGTAAAACCCAGTTGATAACTACGCTGCTGAAAATTGTTCCCTTATTAGCGATTACTGTCGGAGGCTTTTTCTTTATTGACTGGAGCAATTTCAGCCCTTTTAATGTGAGCGAAGTTTCATCTATTCAGGCCATTACCATTAGTACGGCCATATGCCTCTTCGCTTTTTTAGGTATTGAAGCCGCCACAATACCAGCAGGAAATATTAAGTCACCTGAAAAAACGATTCCGAAAGCCACCATGTATGGAACAATAGCGGTTTCCATTCTTTATATGGCCAGTTCTTTTGCTTTGTTTAGCGTGTTACCTCCAGCTGAAATGGCCAATACCGTTTCTCCTTTTTCAGATGCCGCCTCTAAAATGTGGGGCGCGAATGCGGAATACATTGTAGCCGCAGGTGCTTGTATTTCAACTTTTGGAGCCTTAAATGGCTGGATTCTAATTTCCGGGCAAATGCCCCTGGCAATGGCCAATGATGGAATTCTACCCAAGCCCTTCGCCAAAATCAATAAAAATGAGTCGCCTTACTTTAGCATCATTGTATCAAGCGTAATTGTCACCATTTTATTATTGCTCAATCAAACCAAAGGCTTGGCCGATGTTTATACTTATATGATATTGTTAAGCACTGTCGCCACACTGGTATCTTATATCTTTAGCGTATCGGCATTTGGCTTATTTTCCATTGAGCGGAAATACGGTTTCAAGCCAAAACTCACCAATTTCATCCTTAGCCTAATAGGCTTCGGCTTTTCCATTTGGATGATGTTTGGCTCTGGTCATGAGGCTGTTTCAGTTGGTTTTATTGGTCTTTTATTGGGAATTCCAGTCTATATTTGGAGTAAACGAAAAATCTAAAATGCATACCTCTCATTCGGAATACGGAACAATTAAATCCCTTTGGATCAAGCCTGTAAAACATGGTTTTGTAGATCAGCAAATGATTGACAGCCAATGGATAGATTTGAACTTTCTGGAATGCCCCAGCTACCCAAAAGCACTTCAGGAATACGATAGTTTCAAAGCGAATTTCTATTTCCTTGGTCCGAACTTAAAGACTTTCGGTTCGAATGATTATGTGAAAATAGATTCCATATACTGTAGAGATGCTTCGATCGCTACTGACTACGGAATGATTCTCTGCAATATGGGTAAAGCCGGCAGAGTCAATGAACCCATGTCGCACAGAGAAGCTTATGAGGCGGCTGGCATAAAGATTTTCGGGCAAATTGAAGGACCTGGTACCTTGGAAGGCGGTGATGTGGCTTGGCTCGATGAAAAAACTTTGGCGGTTGGAAATACTTACCGCACCAACCCAGAAGGAATCAGGCAACTCAAAGCGCTTTTGGAACCCAAAGGAATTGAGGTGCTTATCGTAGATTTACCACATTACAAAGGCCCCTCCGATGTATTCCATCTTATGTCTATTCTTAGCCCTGTGGATAAAGATTTGGCTGTGATTTACTCTCCGTTAATGCCTATTTCCTTTAGAAATGAATTAATCAGAAGAGGTTTTGAGTTTATAGAAGTGCCCGAAGACGAGTTTGATTCTATGGGTTGTAATGTATTGGCCATTTCGCCCAGAAACTGCTTAATGGTGGACGGAAATCCTTCCACCGAAGAACAGTTGAAAGCAGCGGGTTGCAGGGTAACGACCTATCAAGGCGATGAAATAAGCTATAAGGGCGGTGGTGGTCCTACTTGCCTTACAAGGCCAATGATGAGGGAAATATAAGCACTTTCATTTCACCCAATCCAAATTCATTTCGAATAGAAGCCTTAAAACTTTTTAGGCTCTAAATTCTATGCGATCTTCGTAAGCAGAACGGCTCATGGTTCGTTCTTCCAACATCAAAAATCGAATACTTATGCCCCATCAAGCCAATCGACTGATCAATTCTTCCTCCCCTTATCTTTTACAGCATGCCTATAATCCTGTAGACTGGTTTCCTTGGGGTGAAGAAGCTTTAGAAAAGGCGAAGAAAGAAGACAAACCGATTATCGTGAGTATTGGCTATTCGGCTTGCCATTGGTGTCATGTGATGGAAAGAGAAAGCTTTGAGAACGAGAAAATTGCAGAAATCATGAACGCGCATTTCGTTTGCATTAAAGTGGACAGAGAAGAGCGTCCGGATGTGGATCAAGTGTATATGGATGCCGTGCATGCCATGGGTTTGCAAGGAGGTTGGCCGCTAAACGCCATTCTCCTACCCGACCAACGCCCATTTTATGGAGGGACATATTTTCCAGCACAAGGCTGGGCTAACTTGCTGCTTCAAATCGCCAAAGTATTTAAAGAACAACGTGCCGAATTAGAAAAATCGGCTGAAGGTTTTATGAATTCGCTCAGCGTGAGTGATATTCAAAAGTATGGCTTGAATTCTATCGGTGCGGATTTCAGCAAAGCGGATTTGAGCCAAATGTTTAAGATTCTCAGTCAGAATTTTGACAAGGAAAAGGGAGGCATGAACAAAGCTCCTAAATTCCCAATGCCTGTCATTTATTCCTTTTTGCTTCGCGAATTTGAAGCGAATAAAAACGAGGCCGCTTTGGCTCATGTAAAGCTTACGCTCAACAAAATGGCTTTCGGAGGGCTCTATGATCAAATTGGAGGTGGCTTTACCCGCTACTCTACCGATGCTGATTGGTTTGCTCCCCATTTTGAAAAAATGCTTTACGACAATGGGCAGCTTGTAAGTCTATATTCTGAAGCCTTTCAGGCCACAAAAGACCCACTTTATAAAGAAATCGTTTTTCAAACCATTGAATGGCTTCAAAGAGAAATGACTACCGAAGAAGGCGGATTCTATTCAGCTTTAGATGCGGACAGCGAAGGAGAAGAAGGGAAATTCTACTGCTGGACAGCGGCAGAATTTCGTGAGGTACTTGGCCCCGATGCCGAACTGATGTTTGCCTACTACAACCTCACTGAAAAAGGAAATTGGGAGCCTCAAAAGAACATTCCACATAGAAACCTAACCGACTCAGAATTTGCAAAGGCTCATCACCTTTCCTTAGAAGAACTTCAAGGCTTAGTAAAAGCAGCTAACCTAAAACTGCTCAAGCAAAGAGAAAACAAGGTGCGTCCTGGTTTAGACGATAAAATACTTTCTGGCTGGAATGGACTTATGCTCAAGGGTTTGGTAGATGCCTACGCAAGCTTTCAAACACCAGAGTTTCTTCAAATGGCCATTAAAAATGCAGAGTTCATTTGCGCCAAAATGAAAAACGGAAAAGGGCTATTCCGAAATTATAAAGCAGGAAAAGCCAGTATTGACGCCTATTTGGAAGATTATGCAGCGGTAACTCAGGCTTTTAACGCACTCTATCAAGTCACCTTTGATGAGAAATGGCTCAACGAAGCTGTCCAATTGACAGAATACACCATCGCACATTTTTACGATGAAGAAGAGCGCTTTTTCTTCTTCACCAATGATGAATCTGAAAAACTGATTGCACGAAAGAAAGAGATTTTCGACAACGTCATTCCAGGGTCAAATTCATTGATGGCCCAAAATCTATATACTTTAGGTACCATCACCAGTAATCAAACCTATACCGACATGGCAATCGAAATGCTCGGTAGGGTGAAGAAAATGGTCATGGTAGAACCTCAATATTTAACCAATTGGGCCTGTTTGGCTACCCAAATGGTAACACCCACTGCTGAAATCGTTATGGTGGGGAGTGATATTCAAACACAGGCCTTTAGTTTCTTTGATCAATTTATGCCGAATAAGGTGTTGGTTGGTGCAGAAAACGAAGGCACGAGTAAACTTGCACTATTGGCGAACCGAGGCAGACTTAATGATCAAACCACTTTTTACGTTTGTTTCAATAAAGCCTGTCAACTGCCGGTAAATTCAGCAAGTGAAGCAATAAATCTAATTCAGGATAGAAAATAGTTTTGGCAGACGAGGATTATTTCTAACCTTGCCAAAGGTTCAAAACCAAGGTGTTTCCATAACGATTTGACGATAGAACAACTCAATATTGACGATGCAAATGAGCAGGTGCTTTTTGCCGATGTGGCTTTATCAGTCCCTGTGCCCATGCTTTACACTTATAGTATTCCTGCGGAATATCGTGGGAATATAAAAGAGCGGACGAGGGTAATCGTTCAGTTCGGGAAAAAGCGAATCGTTACAGGCATTGTTGAGAAAGTGCACGGGAATCGACCTGATATCTATGCTACCAAGCCCATTTTAGAAGTGTTGGATACAGAGCCCATCATTACCCGCATGCAAATGGAGGTAATGAAATGGATGTCGGATTATTACATGTGCACCTTTGGCGAAGTAATTAATGCCGCTTTACCTTCTGGCCTTAAACTGAGCAGTGAATCGCGTATTCAGTTGCACCCACACAACGATTGGAACGATAGTGAATACCCTTTCGATGACCGAGAGCTGCTGATCTTGAAGGCACTAGAGAACAAAGACTCACTTACCTACAAAGAAGCAGCAGAGGTAATTGATCAAAAAAGTGCGCTTAGGTTTATTAAATCCCTCATTCAGAAAGAAGTCATCATTATTTATGAGGAAGTAAGAGAGAAGTATAAACCTAAAATTGTAAAGAAAATACGTCTGGCGGCAAGTTACGCTACAGATGAAAAAACACTTCAATCACTTTTTGCTGAACTTGAGAAAAGACCAAAGCAAAGTGACATTCTACTCAAGTATCTTCAAATGGTGCCTGTGTATCAGAAGCCTGAACGGAATGAAGGCGGTATTCCTAAAAGCACATTTAATGAAGCTGGACTCTCCGTTTCATCACTAAACACCCTAATCAAAAACAAAATATTTGAGGAATTCGAAGAGATTATTTCTCGTTTTGAAGAGAACACCGAAGTTTTTGAAGCTTCTCCCCTTTCCGAGGTTCAAGAAAAAGCCAAGCAGGAAATTCTCGATATTTTTGAAGAGAAATCAACTGCCTTACTCCATGGAATTACGGGCAGCGGAAAGACAGAAATCTATATTACCCTTATACAAGAAGCTCTAGACAATGGCTTGCAGGTACTTTATCTACTTCCCGAAATCGCTTTAACCGCTCAGATTGTAAACCGCCTAAAAGTGGTTTTTGGTGATCGAATGGGGGTTTATCATTCCAAATTCTCTGACAATGAGCGTGTGGAAGTTTGGATGGGCTTATTGGATGGCCGTTTCGATTTCATTGTAGGTGTAAGAAGCGCCATTTTCTTACCCTTTACCGATTTAGGATTAATCATTGTGGACGAAGAGCATGAAAACTCATACAAGCAATATGAGCCCGCTCCTCGTTATCATGCCCGTGATGTCGCGCTTTTTCTAGCCCATAAACACGGAGGTAAAACTATTTTAGGTTCTGCCACCCCTTCCGTGGAGTCTTTCTACAATGCCAGAATAGGCAAATATGGATTGGTGACCATCAACAGCCGTTATGGCGATGCACAATTGCCTCAAATGGTTTTCGCTGACATTAGAACTGAAAAGAAACGTAAAACAGCCACTGGAAACTTCTCTTCTGTACTTATTGAAGCTTTGGGCGGAATACTGGAGAAGAAAGAGCAAGCCATTGTGTTTCAGAACCGCAGAGGCTATTCAAACTTCATTACCTGCGATGACTGCGGTTATACTCCCGAATGCCCAAGATGCGCAGTAAGCCTTACTTATCATCAGTATAAAAACCAGCTCAACTGCCATTATTGCGGACATAAAGAGCCTGTCCCCGTCACCTGCCCTGCTTGCGGTAGCCAGCGCATTAGAACGGTAGGTTTTGGAACCGAAAAGATTGAGGAAGACCTCAAACTGATTTTCCCTGAAGCAAAAATCCAGCGCATGGATTTAGAAACCACACGTGTTAAATACGCCTACCATAACATTATTAAAGATTTTGAGGATGGTAAAATAGACATTCTGGTGGGTACGCAAATGGTAAGCAAAGGCCTTGATTTTGATCGCGTAAGCTTAGTGAGTGTTTTCGATATTGATCGAATGATCCATTTCCCGGATTTCAGATCGATGGAGCGTACTTACCAATTGACCACCCAAGTAAGTGGAAGAGCAGGTAGAAAAGACATTGCTGGAAAAGTAATTATTCAAACAAGTGACCCAGAACAGCCGATTCTAAAGTTGATTTCGCAACAGAATTACAGTACTTTCTTCGATTTAGAAATGCAGGAAAGGGAGAAGTTCAACTATCCGCCTTTTTCTAGAATGATTAAAATTTTGGTGAGAAGTAAGGATAAAAAACTCTCTAAAGATGCTGCCGAATTTTTAGGGAATATTCTGAAAGAAGACTTAGGAACATACCGTGTTTTAGGACCGCATGAGCCCATTATTAATAAAATACGAGATAAATACCTGATGGAAATTTACCTCAAAATTGAACGCAAATACAATATCAATTCGGTTAAGGAAAAGATTAAAGCTGCCTACTTAGAAGCCCTTCGTAAAAAGAGCTTCTCGCAAGTAGAGTTTATTACTGATGTTGATCCTTATTAGGTTCCTTCACCTATTCACTCCTCGTCAAACTCTTCGCTATTATCTATAGGCGAATCCTTCGGCTCTACTTTTGGGTCAACCCTAGGTTCAACCTTCTTCGGAACAATAGACGGATTGGCCTGCGTTTTTATTGGCTCTGTAGTTCGTAAGTCTGGCTCCATACGCTCAATAAAATATGAGATTTTGCGTGCTCCTTTAAGGTTTTCAGGAAGTTTATCGGTGTTCTTGCTAAAACTAACCAAACCCCAAGTCATAATGATACTTGTAGAAAGAATGGTAATCAAAATAATATCTCCGTTAAATAATTCGGACTGAAGTTCTACCGGAATTGAGAAAAACAAGAGTACCGTAATTAAGCCTCTTGGGGTAATCATAAGTTCTGGTAAAATAGATTTCTTCCAGAAAAACGCCTTCAATACAATAAATCGGATCACAAAGAATGAAGCTACAATCATTAAGCTAACACCCAATACTTCTAGATTAACCAAAGCATTAAGATTAATTGTGGTTCCGAACACAACAAAGAAGAAAGTACGTACTACAAATGCTGTTTCTCGAGTAACCAAATGAAGTTCATCCAGAATTTTATCTATAACATCATGTTTGACCCACTTTTTAAGCTTGCCAACAAAAAAGAGTTGACTATTATTAATCACTAAACCGAACGTAAGTATAATTACCAAAGAAGAAAGGTGCATTTGCTTACCAATGGCATAAATCAAAATCAACATAGCAATCAATAAAAAGAGCTTTACCTCTCCTTCTATTCGCTGAAACAACACCACTAAACCATAGCTGAAAACGAATGAGATAATGATAGTTATAATGATGTTGCCTATAATTCCGTACACTACTTCGCCTGCCTGTTCCGTTTCGGCATTTCCTGTTAGAAAGTAGAAAAACATTATCCCGAGAATATCAGAAAATGTACTCTCGTATATCATAAATTCCTTTTTGTCTTTCACCAAACTGCTTACACTGGGAATAACAATGGCGCTACTTACAACGGAAAGCGGAATGGCATACACCAAAGAAATGAGCGGGGTTTCTTGATAAAAGTGATTAATGATTACAGAAATAAGAAATGCACAGCCTCCCAATGAAATTAAGGCCACCGCAAATGATTTCCATATAATGGGCCATTTTTCCTTACTCAACTCTAGGTCTAACGCGGCCTCCAATACAATCATAATAAGCCCTACAATCCCTAAAAGCTCTAAAGTGCTAAAAATCAGTTTGTCTTGATTAATGCCATAAGCATCTAGCCCATACTTTATCCCAATACCTAAAAGGATCAAAAGGATAACACTTGGAATGTTTGTACGCTTCGAAAGTATATTAAATAAGTGCGAAAAAATGATCACACAAGACAGCGCTATGACAAGGTTGTATACATTCATGGCCTAATAATAGGGAAAAGATAAATTATGAGCCTATAAAACGAGGTTAATTATTGACTTCAACCTTATTTTTACGTTTACGGTTACAAATAAGAATCTATTAAAAATTGAGATTATCATATTTTACAAAGCTGATTTTGACTACAGATCGAAAAAAGATTCGGTAGGTTTAATTAAAAATAACCCGTTATGCTCTAATATTGCAACAATGAAAAGCCTGTTCAAATCTATTCTAATATCACTGACCTTATTGGTATATGGCATTGGTGTGGATAACCTCTTGCACAGTGCTTTAATTGAAGCCCAAGTTAATCACCAACAGACCGATCAGGTCAAAAGTGATTTTGCTCCTCTTTATTCTAGTTTGTTTCATTTGCCATCTTACAGTGAGTTGGTCAGCGAAACATCAACCAATTTTCAAGAGTCTGAACAAATCTATTTACCTCAATGGGCTACTGTTAAAAGTTCTAACTCTAGTTTAGGTCAGCAAAGCATTTGGCGAAATGATCTCTTGAGATTTAGACGGATTAACTTTAGTCTTTCGGTAAAAGACATCATCTTCCCTTTTCATACTTTTTCGTAAAGCACTCCATTTATCTTCCTAGCTAACAATCGGTTAGCACATCATCTTAATCTGGCTTCAGAATTCACACCTACAATTCTCTAGCCTTCAACATTATTTAATCAGAAAGAAAATGGAATTATCATCAACGCTATTTGGCTTAGCTGCCATGGCTGTATTTGTTCTCCCTATCGTTTATTTACAAGGGATACAAAAGAGAAAAGAAAAAGTATTATTCGCTGAATTTCTTCAGCTAGCTCAAGAAAAGGGCTTAAAAGTTACCCTGAGTGAGGTATGGAACTATGTCTATTGTTTGGGTATTGACACTCAATCGAAACAACTTATTCACTTTAAAAAGAAGGGTGAAACACCTGAAATTCGGGTTATAGATTTAAAGCCATTTAAAAAATGTAGTGTCAGTAAAACTGTGAGGACGGTAAAAACTAATGATGGTCCAGTAGCTATAATTGAGCGTTTACATTTAACTCTAACACCTTCAAACACTCAAAGTAAAGTTGAAAATATAGAGTTTTATAATGCAGATGAAAGTAGTTCGATTACAACGGAATTGCCACTGGTTGCCAAATGGGAAAAACAAATTAATCAAGCGCTTCAGGCTTAACATAAGCTTCTAATAATAGTCTTGTGGGTTTTAAAGCTCACAAGACTATTTTTCTAAAAGGAATTCATAAGATTGAATCAATAACCACGCTCAAAAGTTATCTTTGCTGTTTCAAAACCATTTTCAGAATTAAACCACTACTAGTTGAGTTTAACCATAGAGAACATTATGTTGATTGGCTCGCTATTGCTGTTCATCAGCATTATTGCGGGTAAAACCTCTTATCGTTTTGGTGTACCCACCTTAGTATTGTTCTTGGCTATAGGCATGTTGGCTGGCTCTGATGGTATTGGAGGAATCTATTTCGATAACCCCTCAGTGGCGCAGTTTATTGGAGTGGTTTCGCTTAACTTCATTCTCTTCTCTGGAGGGCTCGATACCAATTGGTCTTCCATTAAACCCGTATTATGGCAAGGGATTTCACTTTCAACTCTTGGTGTTTTGCTTACAGCAGTAAGCATGGGCACATTCGTTTGGGCCATTACTGACTTTACTATTTACGAAGGCCTTTTACTTGGTGCAATTATATCTTCCACCGATGCAGCAGCTGTTTTTTCCATTTTAAGAGGGAAAAACCTTGCTCTTAGAAATAACCTAAGACCTACCCTAGAACTGGAGAGTGGCAGTAATGACCCAATGGCTTATGTGTTGACCATTGCTTTCTTGGCTCTAGTGATGAATCCAGACCAGAGTTTATTCTCTATTATTCCATTGTTTCTGAAACAAATGATTATTGGAGGCATTGCTGGATTGCTCTTCGGAATGGCCAGTAAGTATGTAATTAACAAAATCAAACTTGGGTTTGAAGGGCTTTACCCTGTATTGGTAATTTCATTAATGTTCATCACTTTTTCCGGTACCGATGCGCTAGGTGGAAATGGTTTTTTGGCTGTTTATTTATGCGCTGTTTATCTGGGAAATCAGGACTTAATCCATAAAAAAACCATTCTCAAAATGTTTGATGGTTTGGCTTGGCTTATGCAAATTGTGCTCTTCCTTACGCTTGGTTTATTAGTTTACCCCACTGAAATACTTCCAATATTAGGCATTGGTTTGCTCATTTCACTTTTCCAGATTTTTATAGCGAGGCCAATCAGTGTATTCTTAAGCCTTACTCCTTTTAAAATGAAGATGAGAAGGCGTTTTTATATTTCTTGGGTAGGGCTTAGAGGTGCTGTTCCTATCGTTTTTGCTACTTACCCATTAATTGCAGGAATAGAAAAGGCCAATATGATTTTCAATATCGTATTCTTTATTTCACTGTCTTCGGTACTTATTCAAGGCACCACCCTGTCTGTAATAGCAAAATGGCTTAACGTAGCTTTGCCAGAAGATTCTAAACCGAAGTCGCCCTTGGACGATCTTCTTTCAGAAACAGCCAAGGCAATTATGGTAGAAATTAAAATGCCAGAAAATGGTATTGCTGTAAACAAAAAGATCGTTGATCTTCATTTCCCCAAAACGGCACTTATTGCAATGATTAACCGCGATAACAAGTTTATTACACCAAGTGGGGCTACAGAAATTTTTGCTGAAGACACTCTAGTGGTTCTTTCTGACACCCAAGAAGGTATCAACCAAGTATATGAGTGCCTTCAAATTGAACCAACTTAAAGTCGGTTTATCAGAATAGCTTTTCTGCAATCTGTTTTACTACTTGAGACTTACTCATAGTATAGTAATGTAAGCAAGGTACTTTTGCTTCCATTAATTCTTTAGACTGCTGAACACACCATTCAATCCCCACTTCTTTTGCTGCTTTATTATCCTTGCATTTATCAAGCTCGTCCACCAAGTCATCTGGCAAATCAACATGGAAAATGCTCGGCAAAATAGTACTATGATTGAGGGTAGTCAGTGGCTTTAAACCCGGAATAATTGGCACATTGATATCTGCTTTTCTACACTTCTCTACAAAGTCGAAATACTTTTGATTATCAAAGAACATTTGGGTTACGATATACTCAGCCCCCATATCTACTTTTTGTTTCAGGTACTTCATGTCGCTTTTTAAGCTGGGTGCTTCAAAGTGTTTTTCAGGATAACCAGCCACTCCCATAGAAAAATTGGTCTTAGCCATTTCTACTTCTTCGTGAAGATACTTTCCTTGATTTAAGTCCAACACTTGCTGCATTAACTCAGTGGCATACGAATGTCCGTCTGGGTCTGGCACGAACCTTCCTTCTGATTTTATGGCATCTCCACGCAAAACCAATACATTATCAATCCCTAAGAAATCAAGATCGATAAGTGCGTTTTCTGTTTCTTCTCTACTAAATCCTCCACAGATAATATGGGGTACAGCGTCTACTCCATATTTGTTCATTATGGCCGCACAAATCCCTACAGTTCCCGGACGTTTACGAGTGGTTACTTTTTCAAGCAATCCATTGTCGTGTTGTTTATATATGTATTCTTCTCGATGATAAGTAACATCAATAAACGGTGGATTGAACTCCATTAAAGGATCAATTGCATCAAAAATACCATTTACATTTTCTCCTTTTCTTGGTGGGAGAATTTCGAAGCTAAAGAGCGTTTTGCCTTTGGCTCTTTTTATATGTTGGGTTACTTTCATTCTTTCGTAGATCAGTTATCAGTAAATCAGAGAATCAGGTCTAAATATCATATGCTAAGTTTGGAGCTAGCCATTTCTCCGTTTCTTCCAAAGTCATTCCTTTTCGTTTGGCGTAGTCGGTTACTTGGTCTTTTTCAATTTTACCTAAGCCAAAATACTTCGCTTCTTCGTGCATAAAGTAAAGGCCGCTTACAGAAGAAGCTGGATACATTGCCATTGATTCTGTGAGAATAATTCCAGTATCTTCCTGAGCGTTCAGTAAGTCAAAGAGTATTGGCTTTTCGGTATGGTCTGGGCAAGCAGGATAACCTGGTGCTGGCCTAATTCCTTGGTAACTTTCTTTTATTAAAGATTCATTGTCTAAAGTTTCATCCTTGGAGTAACCCCAAAGTTCCTTCCTAACTATCGCGTGCATGGCTTCAGCAAAGGCTTCAGCCAATCGGTCGGCAATGGCTTTTATCATAATGGAGTTGTAATCATCATGATCCTTTTCGTATTTTTCAATTAAAGGCTCTATACCTAGCCCACCCGTTACCGCAAAACCACCAATATAATCGACTTTACCTGAAGCTTTTGGTGCAACAAAATCGGCCAATGACAAATTGGGAATGCCCGTGCCTTTTTTACCTTGCTGTCTTAGGCTATGGAATACAGTTTTTACTTCGGAACGAGTTTCATCGGTGTATACTTCGATATCATCACCAACACTATTTGCTGGGTAAAGCCCCACTACCCCATTGGCCTGTAACAGGTTTCCCTCGATTACTTCATCGAGTACTTTTTGAGCATCATCAAACAGCTTTTTAGCTTCTTTACCAATGGTCTCGTTTTCGAAAATTCGTGGATACTTACCTTTTAGCATCCAAGTTTGGAAGAAAGGAGTCCAGTCGATGTATTCTCTAATTATATTTAGGTCGAAGTTTTTGAACACCTTATTGCCTATAAAAGTCGGGATCACGTATTCCTTTTCTTCCCAGTTTACTTTCAGTCTATTTCCTAAAGCCCTTTCATAAGGAATGTAATGCTTGATTTCTTTACGATTGGCATGCTCTTCTCTTAGTTTGGCATACTCTCTCTTAATTTCAGCATTGTACTCTGTTTTTCGTTCTCCGCTTATCAGTTCTCCGGCTACAGGCACACTTTTGGAAGCATCTAAAACATGGATGACTGGGCCAGAATAAACAGGATCAATTTTCACTGCTGTATGGATTCGAGAAGTAGTTGCTCCACCTACCATTAAAGGAAGTGTCATTTTTCTTCTTTCCATTTCTTTAGCCACATGCACCATTTCATCTAACGAAGGTGTAATTAAGCCACTTAAACCAATCACATCTACATTTTCCTCAATGGCCTTGTCCAGAATCTTTTCAGCTGGTACCATTACGCCCATATCGATGATTTCGTAATTGTTGCATGCCAAAACCACTCCTACAATATTTTTCCCAATGTCATGAACATCTCCCTTTACTGTGGCCATAAGGATTTTTCGACCAGATTCCGGTTGATTATTTTGCCCCCTCTCGGTCTCCCCCAAAGTGGGAGATGTTTCTGCAACACGTTGATTGACTACATCAGTAATAGTAGTTAGTGTTTGTTTAAGGTCAGAAATAACCTGACGGTTGGTGAGCCTAACGACTTTATAACCTTGGGCTTCTAACCATTCGGTTCTATAAGTATCATTATCTTTCACCTCAGGCAATTGATGAATAGAACCATCAATTTCGATAACCAACTTCTGTTCTAGACATACAAAATCTGCGATGTATTGCCCTATTATATGCTGTCTTCTGAAGTTATGACCATCAATTTGATCTCCTCGTAAATTCGCCCATAAGATTCTTTCGGCTTCAGTTTCATTTTTTCGCAGCTCTTTTACAAACTCCTTCAATTTGGCATAAGTCTTAGGGTCTGCAGTTTGAAAAGAAGATGTATCACCTTCCCCCGAGGGGAAGGAAGGGTTGGGGCTATTTAGTATCGCTTGTCTTTTTTCTTCCTTTTCTTTTTCCAAATAAGGTAAAAGATAAGCCACAGCTTTTTTCATTACTCGGGCACTCTTTACTACTTGTGGCAGAAACATTTTCCCTGAGCCAAAAAGATCACCGACTACATTCATCCCATCCATTAAGGGCCCTTCGATAACTTTTAGAGGACTCACATATTTCTGGCGAGTTTCTTCTGTATCTTCATCTATAAACTCTATAATTCCTTTGACTAAAGCATGCTCTAGACGCTTTTCAACTGATTCTTTTCTCCATGCATCATCCTTTACTTGTTTCTTCCCTTCGCCCTTTACGGTTTCAGCAAAATCGAGCAAGCGCTCGGTAGAGTCTGGCCTGCGGTTTAAAAGCACATCTTCTACCCTTTCCAATAAATCCTTCGGAATGTCGTCATAAATCTCTAGCATGGTCGGGTTTACAATTCCCATGTCCATTCCTTTTTGAATAGCATGATAAAGAAATGCTGAATGCATTGCTTCTCTTACTGGATTATTGCCTCTGAATGAAAAAGATACGTTACTCACTCCACCACTCACATGGGCTCCTGGCAGATTAGTCCTAATCCATTCTGTAGCTCTAAAAAAGTCTACTGCGTTATTGTTGTGTTCTTCAATTCCAGTAGCTACTGGAAAAATATTGGGATCGAAAATGATGTCGTTTTTAGGAAACTTGACAACATCGACTAGAATATCATATGAACGTTTACATATCTCTATTCTTCTTTCGTAAGAATCAGCCTGGCCTTCTTCATCAAAAGCCATAACGATAACTGCCGCTCCATAACGCTTAATTTTCTTAGCGTGTGCAATGAATTGCTCCTCTCCTTCTTTTAAAGAAATTGAATTCACAACACACTTCCCTTGAACACACTTCAATCCAGCTTCAATAATTTCCCATTTTGAAGAATCAATCATGATTGGGATTCGAGAAATATCTGGCTCAGATGCAATTAGGTTCAAAAACTTGACCATGGCCTCTTTACCATCAAGCATTCCTTCGTCCATATTGACATCCAGAATTTGGGCACCTCCATCTACTTGATCTCGGGCTACCTCCAACGCATCATCAAATTTCTCTTCTAATATTAGCCTAGCAAAACGCTTCGACCCCGTTACGTTGGTTCGTTCCCCTACATTAACAAAATTAGATTCAGGAGTTACTATAAGTGGCTCTAGACCTGAAAGTTGAAGTGTGCTGTTATCGTTCCTCATTCCTATTCAATAAAAAAGTCTTCTGATTTTAATTTAATCTTGAATTATTTGACGCTCTAGGCTACGTGGCTCGTACTTAGCAGCCACATCAGCAATAGCTCTGATATGGTCTGGTGTAGTTCCGCAACAACCACCAACAATATTCAAAAAGTTGTTTGAAAGAAAGTCTTCTATTTGCTCGGCCATTTCTTCTGGGGTTTCATCGTATTGTCCAAATTCATTGGGAAGGCCAGCATTTGGATGAGCACTGGTAAAAAAATCAGCCTTTTCGGATAAGGTTTCTAAATAAGGACGAAGTTGCTTTGCTCCTAAAGCACAATTGAGACCTATAGAAAGCAAAGGCATATGTGACACTGAAATAAGGAAAGCTTGAGTAGTTTGACCCGAGAGTGTTCTTCCACTGGCATCGGTAATCGTTCCTGAAACCATGATTGGCCATTCCTTTCCTTTTTCTTCTGAAACTTCTTCAATGGCAAAAAGTGCAGCTTTGGCATTTAAGGTATCAAAAACGGTTTCTACCAAAAGCAAATCTACACCGCCATCGATAAGTGCAATTACTTGTTCTTTATAGGCTTGAACCAGTTCGTCAAAAGTAATTGCTCTAAAGCCTGGGTCGTTTACATCAGGTGATAAAGAGGCCGTTCTGTTGGTAGGGCCAATTGAGCCAGCAACAAAACGAGGTTTATGCGGTTCTTGCGCAGTTATTTCATCTGCAACTTCTTTGGCAATTTTTGCCGATTCAAAGTTGATTTCATACACGGCATCTTCCAAATGATAATCAGCTTGGGCAATAGTGGTTCCACTAAAAGTGTTCGTTTCTACAATATCTGCTCCTGCCAAAAAATACTGACGGTGGATATCTTTAATAATTTCGGGGCGAGTAATAGAAAGCAGGTCATTATTTCCTTTTAAGGAATGTGGGTGATCCTTAAACCTTTCTCCTTTAAAATCTTCTTCCTCCAAAGGATGTCTTTGAATCATGGTGCCCATTGCACCATCTAAAACCAAAATTCGTTCTTTGAGTATTTCTTTAATATTTCTTGACATATTTCGCATTTAGAATGCTTATCAAGAAAGGCAGGGTGAGTTTTGCAAGCTCATCTTTTCCTCGAATATATTCGAGGCTAGGAGTTAGCACCAGCTTTTACAGGTTGCTAAGACATCACAGGGCCTAGTCCCTCAGTCTTTCTTGATAAGTGATGCAAAGAAAGTAAATAAAGATTAAACCGAAGATAGTTGGCCTTATTATTTCAAGAAAATCTTATGTTTCTAATTTGCACAAAAATTTACTCTATGCCCCTTCTAACAAGAATATTATCTAATTTAACGCTTGTCTATGAGTAACATCAGATTAGCCGCAATCGATATTGGATCAAATGCCATTAGGTTTCAGGTAACCAACGTGTTGAGTTATGAAGGTCAACATATTTTTAAAAGACTAGAGTACATCCGTTTCCCTCTTCGTTTGGGTGAGGATGTTTTTAAACTCAAAAAAATTGGCAGCGAAAAAGAAGATAAGTTCTTGAGATTAATGCATTCTTTTAAGCTACTACTCGACCTTTATGAAGTAGATGACTATTACGCCTGCGCTACCTCGGCTATGCGAGAAGCTGAAAATGGGTATAAAATAGCAGAAAAGGTAAACCAACTGTTTGGGCTTAAAATCAAAATTATTAGTGGTGAAACTGAAGCTGAGTTGATCAATCGAGTAGTACTCAAAAAGCTAGACCCACAGAATTACCTCCACATTGACGTAGGTGGGGGCAGCACAGAACTCAACCTTATTTCAAATGGAAAGAAATTAGCTTCAAAGTCTTTCAAAATAGGTTCTGTCAGAAGCATAGAGCAAATTGAGTCTACCGATATTCTTGACAATATTGATAACTGGATTCGTCAATACATCACAGGTAAGTATAAAGTAATTACCGCTATAGGCACTGGTGGCAACATTAATAAGGTACATGATCTTGCTAATAAACGTAAAATAGATCGAAGCCTCACTTTAAAAGATGTGCAAGATGTTCAAACCTATGTTGAAGGCTTTACTCTAGAAGAACGTATTTTTAAACTGCAGCTTAATCACGACAGGGCTGATGTAATTATTCCTGCTTCTCATATTTATATGCACGTAATGAGATCCGCCAAATGTCGAAAGATTCTGGTTCCTGATGTTGGACTGAAGGATGGGGTTATGCATATGCTCTATGAACGGAACATCAAGGATACTGAGGTTGGTTTTAAATAAAATATTAGTGCTTTATATCCAGTTCTCACCCTTGATATAAATCATTTCTCCCTCGTTAAACCATTACATCTCAGGCATGTCCAATGCTGAAACGAATCAAAATGAGAAAAAGAACTCTATTAATTGTGGCGATATTCTTTGCTGTAGCAGCAACAGCATTCGCTCAACGTGGTGGTGGTCAAGGTGGCCAAAGACCTGACCCCAAAGTACAAGCCAAAACTATGGCCGATACTTGGCAAGAAAAATTCGGTTTGTCCGATGAACAGCATACCAAAGTTTATGATTTACTGATTGCTTCAAATGAAAAGCGTACAGCTAAAATGACTGAATTGAGAAGCAGTGGTTCAATGGATCGTGAGGCTATAACAGCAGCCATGACCAAAATGCAAGAAGATCAAGATAAAGAGTTGAAGAAAATTTTCAGTGCAACTCAATGGACTGCATATGAAACATGGAAAAAAGAAAATCCTCCAACCCAAGGAAGAAGAGGCGGAGGTGGAAAATAATAGAGTTTGTTTTTTAAGTTGATAGAGAGCCCGCTGCATTAATTGCTTCGGGTTTTTTCATACGATGTTATGACCAAAAGTAGCACTTGACCTTATATTGATAGTTACATTCTTTTTATTTTATAAACTTAAAGAAGTATGGTAGGCTCAGGAGCAACTTGTCAATCGTACAGTTTTAAAAAACATATAAGATCATAAAAACCCAAAGCAGCAATGCTTTGGGTTTTTCATTCTTAAGGTACTTTTAAGCTTAAAAGCCTGGTAGTAACTCTAGCTTCAGCCCATCTACATAAGCTTTATAAGCTGGCCAATCGGTTTTAAAGAAAGTATTAATCTCTCCAATTACCTCGTTGGCTTTCTTTTCTGCGTTGGCCAAAGCAAAGCGCATGCCCTGCGTTACTGGATCATAACTTCCACCCATTTTACCTCTAATAGTTCCTAAATAACTTGAGAGAACGCTCTTGTCATTTCGTGAACCTTGCGTGCTTTCAGCATAAATCAATCGATTCAAAGCGGTTAGCTTTTTCTTGATTTCAGCATTCTTCGCTTTCAAAGCTGCATTGTCATCAGCAAAACCATCTATCAAACCAACGCTTTTCGTAGCGGTTTGCAAACGATCAATTGCTTCGGTAACAGGCGCTAAGAAATCATTGTACTCTTGAATAAACTGCTGCTTGGCCTCAATCTCGTTCATGTCCCATTCTGGTGAACGAGGATCTTTCATGACCTTAATCGTTTGGCTGCTTGAAGCATTCCCTTTAGTCATTTTAACGGTATAAGTGCCCGGCAACACATCATAACCACGCGGTGGCGCAGCGCCTTCTCTGCTCGCGCCAGAACCCGGCTGACGAACACCGTCTCCTTCAAAACCCCAGTACATACGGTTTAAACCTTTGTCTGCTGACTCATAAAGAGTTCTTGCCACTTTGCCTTGCGCATCAGAAATTTCAACTTTCACACGACCTGCCTCTTTAGTATAGTAGCTTATTCCTGCACTGAACGGCTTGTTTTCGCCCATGAAAAGCCCATCCCCTGTACTTCTATACCCCATGTACTGACCAATAATGGCATTGGTCGCATCAGGAATAGGGAAAACGTGAAGGTTTTCCACCATCAGCTTTTTTATACCCATTCTAGTCGCTTCGCGAAGCGGACGGATATCGTCCAAAATCCAAAGTGCTCTACCAAAAGTACCGATAATCAAATCGTGCTCTCTCGGGTGAATTTGAAGATCCATAGTAGGTACGGTTGGGTAACCGTGCGTCCATTTGGCCCAAGTAGCAGAACCATCCATACTCACGTAAAGTCCGCCTTCAGTGCCCAAAAACATCAAGTTCGGCTCAATTGGGTCTTGCACAAAGGAAAGGGCAAAACCGAATACAGCGTCCTTCTTCACAATACGCTTCCATGACTTTCCATAATTGGTCGTTTGGTAAACATAAGGCTCCCAGTTGTTTCTTCTGTGGTCGTCAAACACCACCACGGCTGTAGCGGCATCGTAAGTACTTGGCTTGATTTGCTGCACCCAAGTAGCATCTGGCAAACCTTCGAACTTTCCTGCGCTGTTCTCCCATTTTCCACCGCCATCTTGTGTCAACTGAACGTTACCGTCATCAGTACCTACCCAAATCACGCCTTGCTTCAATGGACTCGGCTCAATTACAGTAATCGTAGTATGCATTTCTGCGCCCGTATTGTCATAATTCAAGCCTCCTGTATCAATTTGCCTTTGCTTTTCTGGGTTGTTGGTGGTCAAATCTGGAGAAATGATTTCCCAATTTCTACCATTATCGGTAGACTTGAAAAGGAATTGTGCTCCTATGTACACTGTCTTTTTATCAATTGGATTCACATTTACCCCTGCATTCCAGTTCCAGCGTAACTGTACACCATCAGGGTGCTCCGGTCTAATACCTACCATTTCACCCGTTACTCTATCGTAACGCTGAATGTTAGCGCCCTGACTCAATGAATAACCATAGCGGAAATCAGTAGGGTCTGGCACCACATCGAAGCCATCGCCACCAACTATTCTTTCCCAATAACCATTTCTAATTCCTCCGTTTTTCAACAATTGGCTTGGCCCTAACCATGCGCCATTGTCCTGCATTCCGCCCATTACATTGTATGGGTATTCCATATCGTAATTCACATGGTAGAATTGTCCAATTGGTAAGTTCTCTGAGTATTGCCATCGGCCACCACGGTCGGTGCTTAATACTAAACCACCATCGTTACCCAATACCAAAAAGTTCGGATCATCTGGGTGTATATACCAAGCATGGTGATCGACATGGATAATGCCTGAGTTCACAAAGTTTTGGAAGCTTTTACCGCCATCTTCACTAGATGTAACTTGAGTATGCAGCGAGTAAACCCTATTTTCGTTCTGCGGATCTACATAGATATCGGCATAGTAAAACGGACGGCTACCAATGCCTCTGTCATTCTTGTTCGAAATTCTGTACCACCTTTCTCCCCCATCGTCTGAGCGATAAATGGCGTTTTCTTTTGACTCTACCCAAGCATAAATTCTGTCGGGCATAGAAGGCGCAATGGCCAAACCTATTCGACCTAAATCGCCCTTCGGCAAACCATGCTCCGCAGTCTTTCTTTTCCAGGTTTCACCGCCATCGTAGGTAATGTATATACCCGAAGCTGGACCGCCAGAGTTAAAGAAATAAGGCCATCTTCTGTGTTCCCACATGGCCGCTACAATTTTATTAGGATTGGTCGGGTCGATTACCATATCGGCAATACCAGCGCCCGGACCGCCATAAAGTACTTTCTTCCAAGTTTTTCCGCCATCGGTAGATTTAAAAACACCGCGTTCTTCGTGTTCGCCCCAAGGAGAACCGATTGCGCCTACCCAAATCGTGTTGGGGTCGTTAGGGTGAACAATAAGACGATGGATATTGCTGGTTTTCTCCAAGCCCATGTGCTCCCAAGTGCGACCAGCATCTAAACTCCGGTACACGCCATAACCTGAGTTGAGAGAGTTACGAGGGTTTCCTTCACCAGTACCTACCCAAATTACGCTAGGGTTGGATGGATCGATGGTCACCACTCCGATGGAAGCCACATCTTGATCATCAAAAATCGGCTCCCATAAGGTGCCTTGGCTGGTTGATTTCCATAAACCACCAGAAGCAGTTCCTGCATAAATAATGTTTTTATTCGACCGAACTACATCGATTGAAGTGACCCTACCCGACATTCCTGCCGGACCTATAGAACGTGGTTCCATGGATTTGAATAAGGAAAGGTCGGTTTGCGCTGTGGCCGAAGCAACACAGAGACATAAGAGTAAAAGTGTAAATAGATTTCCGAGCTTCATTGAGAAAGGATTTTGGTTATTTATCAATGGCTCAAGATAGGGCTATCTCAAAGTTTTTGTGGGGTGGAATTTTATTAGTGGTTGATGAGAAATGGCAACTCTTTTAACAATTGGTTATAAAGCTCACTGAGAGAATTATTTACCACTCCTGCTTTCTACGAAGTCATTTCGCAGCTTGCGGAGAAATCTTTTCACGTACCACAAATCAAACCTCTTTGTGTTTCTGAAAAAGACCTCCGAAGTCTCTTAGTAAACATAGGATGGCCTAGTATAAGCCATTGACATCTTCAACTATCTAGCTAAAAATCATTTTCATAAAGACCTGTCAGGTTTTCAAAACCTGACAGGTCTAGTAGACAGCCCATTCGGGCTTGGATCTTATACAAGCACTCAGCTACTCTTAGCCCTTAAAAGGCTAAATACCAAAACGAAAGAGCAGTTGCCATCCATTACTCGATACAGCTAAAGTGAAATTACTCCTCAGAAGCTTCCGCCACCATGTTCTTGCTGCCTACAAAAAACGGTGCTCTTTGGTGAAGTGATGTCGGTTGAATTTCCATAATGCGTTGTTTACCATCGGTAGCTAAACCTCCCGCTTGTTCAGCAATCATGGCTAAACAGTTGCACTCATACATCAAACGTAGTTTTCCATTAGGTGCTTTGGCGGTAGATGGATAAATATAAATCCCACCTTTCAATAAGTTTCTGTGGAAATCGGCAACTAAGGAGCCGATATAACGAGCTGAGTAACCTCTGTCTTTACACTTATCAATGTAATCAGTTACTGACTGTGGAAAGCTTTTAGAACCTCCTTCATTCACCGAGTAAATAGTACCATCTTCTGGCATTTTCATATTTTGGTGAGATAGTAAATATTCGCCCAATGATGGCTCATAAGTAAAGCCATTCACGCCTTTTCCAGTAGTATATACAAACATTGTAGATGAGCCGTACAAAATATATCCAGCAGCAATCTGAGCAGTACCTGGCTGTAATACATCCTCCATCGTTACGGGGCTGCCTACTGGCGAAACTCTTCTGTAAATCGAAAAGATAGTTCCTACAGAAACGTTCACATCAATATTGGAAGAACCATCCAACGGGTCCATCGCAATAATGTATTTTGCACTAGGTGTTTTTAGATCAATAATATCTTCATTCTCTTCAGAAATAATCGCGGCTACTTCCCCACCCTTTTGCAAAGCACGGGTAAAACGAATATTTGCTGCCACATCTAAATTTTGTTGCGCTTCGCCTTGAACATTATCTGCTCCATAAGCACCAGTAATGTCGGCTAAACCAGCACGGTTAATTTCTCGGTTCACTACCTTACCCGCATAGGCTAAGTCCCTGATCAGTTGAGACAACTCACCTGAGGCAAAAGGAAATGCTTCTTGATTTTTCATGATAAATCGATCCAAATTAGAACCAATTGGAAGTGCGATACGAGAATTTTCAGCTTTAGACATGCTAGACAATAATTTTAATCTCAGAAAACGTTGATAACTTGCAGCGAAATTAACAAAAATAACTCACGACCCTTGAAAGTATTTAAGTTTGGAGGCGCATCTGTAAAAGATGTCGATTCGGTAAAAAATATGGCCACTATAATTGAGGCGAATATTTCGGATCAATTGGTGGTCATCGTCTCTGCCATGGGCAAAATGACCAATGCCTTTGAGGCTGTTCTCCAAAAATTGATTGATGAAGAAAATCATTCAGAAGCCCTTCAGTATGTAAAGGATTTTCATCTTGGTATTGTTTCTGACCTTGGCTTGGCAGGCAACCAGCAACTGAACCAAGAAATTCAGGCCGACTTTGAATCAGTAGATCATGAACTAGATAGGTTCAGCTCTTCCATGGGTTATGATTTTCTTTATGACCAAACCGTTTCGTTTGGAGAAATACTTTCTACCAGAATCGTTGCTGCCTATTTAAACACACGGCAGATCAAAACAGCTTGGCTAGATGCCCGGAAAATGGTGAAAACTGATAACATTCACCGACAAGCCCTTGTAGATTGGGGTGCCACGCAGAATATCATTCGGTCTCAGGTATCACAACAGACTGGTTTTGATGTTGTGCTTACACAAGGTTTTATTGGTTCGAACGCCAAGTTTAACACTACCACACTAGGGCGTGAGGGAAGTGATTTCAGTGCAGCTATTTTTGCTACTTCGCTCAATGCTGAATCGGTAACAATATGGAAAGATGTACCGGGCGTACTCAATGCCGACCCAAAGAAATTTGCCGACACGGTTTTATTTGACCAGTTACCCTACAAAGAGGCTGCTGAAATGACCTATTATGGAGCTTCGGTAATTCACCCTAAAACTATAAAGCCGCTAGCGCAAAAAGGCATTCCGTTGTATGTAAAGTCGTTCGAAAACCCTGAAGCGAATGGCACACTCATTAACGAATGTGTAATCCCGAATTTAGCACCTGCTATTATTCACAAAGGCAAGCAAACGGTTATTTCCTTTAAAATCAGTGACTTCTCTTTTATCAACGAGCAGCACATTCATTTGATTTTTGAGCACATCAATAGAAATCACCTGACGATTAATTTGATGCAGAATTCGGCCATCTCATTTACTATTTGCATTGACGACAACCCTGTAAAAAGAGAGCAACTTAGAATGGCCTTAAAAGATGATTTCTTGATCTATTATAATGAAGGCCTAGAAATGATTACGATCAAAAATTATAACCAAGCCACAATAGACTCCTTGATGAAGGACAAACAAATCATTATTGAGCAAAGAAGCAGAAACAACTTCCAAATGGTTTATAAACTCTAAGCCATTTCAATTCGCTAATTTAAACCTGTGTTTTCAGCATTGAGCTTCTTTGATTGGACTGTGGTTTTGGCCGCTGCTTTTGTTTTGGGTTTATCCAAATCTGGCATCAAAGGTATCAGTATTATCATTGTAGCCTTAATGGTCTTAGTTTTTGATGCCAAAGCCTCCACTGGCATTTTACTTCCCATGCTACTTGTAGGAGACATTTGTGCGGTAATCTATTACAACCGCCATGCCCAATGGAAATACCTTTTCAGACTACTGCCCTTCATGATGTTGGGCGTTGTTCTCGGTACTTTCGTTGGCAAGAAAATGGACGAAGAGCTGTTCAGGAAAAGCATGGCCATTGTTATCTTCATTTCTGTGGTCATTATGTTTTGGTGGGACAGACGAAAATCCAAAGCAGTACCGAAACACATTGGCTTTGCCGGTTTAATGGGACTCACCGCGGGTTTCACCACCATGGTGGGGAATTTAGCGGGTTCATTCTCCAACATCTTTTTCTTGGCCATGCGCCTCCCCAAAGACGTTTTTATAGGTACAACCGCTTGGCTCTTTCTGATCATCAACCTTTTCAAAGTGCCCTTTCATGTTTTCAGTTGGGGTACCATTACTTGGGAAACGCTGAAAATAAATCTAGTCGTTATTCCTGCCATTCTCCTCGGTCTTTTTATTGGGATCAAACTTCTTAAAAAAGTCAACGATAAGCTTTTCAGGCAATTCATTTTGGTGATGACCGCCATTGGTGCGATTCTCATCTATTTCACCTAAACCCGTTTAAATCTGGCCACTTTCATGTCTAACCAAGCGTACTTTCTAAGATAGTGTTATATTAGGTTTCCTTAAACCATTGACTATCATGCGAAAACACCATTACTTACTGATCTGCCTTTTTTTTATGAGCAGCTCCACGCTGTTTGCCCAGAAGATTGATGAAGAATACAACAAGAAAATAAAGGAATACACTACTGATCCGCGCTTTCTACCCGCTTCGGTACTTAATCTAGTAGACGACCCTAATGTACCTTCCCCCAGAAAATATTTTGGCCAAATTATAGGTGCACCGGGCGTAATGCACCGTACTTCCGAAATTTACGCTTACTACCAAGAATTGGCCAAAGCTTCCCCTTTCATTAAGGTGGAACAAATTGGCACTACGGAAGAAGGTCGTGCCATTAATTTGGTGGTGATTGGTAATGACGAATCCATGAATCGAATCGATCATTACAAACAGCAGCTTGCCAAACTTTCTGACCCTAGAAAAGTATCTAGCGATGAAGCGGATAAAATCATCACCGATTCTAAGCCCATCTTTTACCTCAATGGGGGACTGCATTCTACCGAAATGGGCTCTCCAGAAATGTTGATGGAACTGGCCTACCGCCTAATTACGGATCAATCTGAAGACATTAAGAACATTCGAGAAAATGTGATTGTTTTGATTAACCCTACTTCGGAACCCGATGGGCGAGACAAGCAAGTGGATTGGTATTACCGCTATACCAAAGCCAGAACAGAATATGACGATGGTTTCCCGAGAAGCACGCCTTATTGGGGGAAATACGTTTTCCACGACAATAACAGAGATGGACTTCAAGTGTCTCAAGAACTTTCCAAAGCGATTTTCAAAGCCTATTTCGATTGGCACCCGACCGTCATGTTGGATTTACATGAATCTGTGCCATTGCTTTATATCTCCACGGGAACAGGCCCTTACAACGATAACATGGATCCGATTGCCATTGGGGAATGGCAGGTCATGGCCAATCATGACATTACCACCTTGGCTTCGCAAGGATTGCCAGGCACTTTTACTTGGGCTTTCTTTGACGGTTGGTGGCCGGGTTATGCCATGTGGGTAGCGAATAACCACAACAGCATCGGGCGTTTTTACGAAACTTTCGGGAATGCTGGAGCAAATACTTACCTCCGCGACTTATCTAGACAGAGCTACGCTGGCGACCCCGCCACAAGCCGTGAATGGTACCGCCCAGCCCCTCCTACCGAATTGATCAATTGGTCTTCAAGAAACAACACCAACTACATGCAGGCGGGTGTATTGGCTTCCCTTACCTATACTGCCGACAATCAGAAGCTACTGTTGCGCAACTTCTACCAAAAAGGAGTGAATAGCATTAAAAGAGGCGTGGAAGAAAACCCTAAAGCCTTCGTGATTCCTAAGGAACAAAGAGACCCAGCGATGGCAGCTTATCTGGTGAATCAATTACGGGTACAGGGCATCGAAGTGCATCAAGCAAATTCAGGATCGAATGCAGGCGATTATGTGGTGTTTCTTGATCAGCCGTACCGAAACCTAGCAGTTACTTTGTTGGCGCAGCAGAACTACCCAAAAGATGCCAAATTCCCTCCTTACGATGACATTGCTTGGAGCTTGGATTATGTCTATGGAGTGGATGTAAAGAAGGAAGACACCGTCAAGTTTGAGAAACGGAACATGAGCTTAGTAACTAGCGATGTGAAATACGTTGGCAATGTTGAAGGAAGTGGAAACAGTTATGTACTGAATTACAAAGCCCAAAACACCGTTTTATCGGCCATGTACTGGATTAAATCTGAGAATAAAAAAGCCAAAATCAGTGTACTGGACGAACAACAAATAATGAATGGAGATACACTTCAGGTTGGTTCTGTTATTTTTAAAGACATCACCAAAGCACAAGCAGACCAAATGGGGAAAGATTTCGGCTTTGACTTAAAAGCGGCTTCCCCCAATGGAAAACAACGCGAAGTGAGCCCGCCAAAAGTAGCCATCTACCACAGCTGGTTCAGTACACAAGATGAGGGTTGGTCCAGGTATACCTTCGAGCAACGAAAACTTCCTTATACTTCAATTGATAAAGACGACTTGAAGTCAGGTAAATTGAGAGAGAAGTTTGATGTGATTCTTGTTCCGAGAATGCGTGGTTCAGTAAGTGACTTTATTTATGGGGTAGACTCTAAATTAGGCCCTATGCCTTTCACCAAAACCGCTGAGTTTCCTTCTCATGGAACACCAGACGCCACTACTGATATGACGGGTGGGCCTGGCATGGATGGCATGAATGAACTAAAGAAATTCGTAGATGCGGGTGGCGTATTGGTTACGCTCGATAACTCTACCACCATGGCGGCCGAAACAGGTATCGCCAGAGAGTTAAAGCCTTACAATCCCTCTGGTCTTTTCCATCCCGGTTCGGTAGTCACCACCAAAACAAGAAGAACGGATAGCCCGATCATGTATGGTTATCCAGAAATCTCTCATGTTTTCAGAGGAAATGGCCCTTTATATCAGGTAGATAAATACAACAGGGACATGATGGTGATGCAATACGGCACCAAGCCTCTAAAGGATGAAATTGATTATACCGGCCCAGTAATGGGGCTGCCAGACAGAAAAGTAGAAGCACCAAAGAAAGACGACACCAAAGCTCCGCCTTATGTGCTTTCAGGAATGGTGCGCAACGAGCAAACGATTATTGGTCATGGTGGAATCTTCAATGTACCGCAGGGCAACGGTCGTATTATCGCCTTTACTTTTGATCCGCTGCACCGCTATTTGAACCACCACGATGCGCCTTTGGTCTGGAACGTTTTGATCAATTGGAATCACTTGGGGAATTGATTTAAATATGGGTGAACCCTCCAAAAGTTGAGGATTCAATGTCATCAGGGCATAATGAATTCATCACAACTATAAAGGAGAACTTTTGGAGGGTTTAGCTGTAAGAAAGAGCTGCCTTAATTAGATTATAGGGTTACTTATCAGGCAGCAATTCCAACACCACTAAAACTGGTCTATGGTCGGAAGCTACACGCTCATCAATGACGCGTTTCTCTAGAATCCTCCACCGATGGGCAGGTCTGAAAAGCACATAATCAATTTTCTTGATGGGTTCGTCTGAAGGAAAGGTGAATACATTATCGGCAAACGACCGCTCCCAATCCTTAAAAAGTAGCTGCATGGCTCTGTTTTCAGGAGTTTCATTTAAGTCGCCCACCAATATGGTTGGCACATTGTCCCTTTTCAACACCCTATTCACTTCTTCGGCTTGAATGTAACGGTTATGACCGTCCGTTTCATGATCTAAGTGCGTGCCCACAAAACGAATGGTATCGCCACTTTTGATCACCACATTTACTTCGGCTGCAGCTCTAGGTTCTTTTCCTTCGGTATAAGGCAAAGGGTGGTTTGTGGTGGTCAGGAAAGTGTACTTTGAAAGAATGCCTTCTCCGTATTCTCCGTCATCATAATACATGGCGCGGGCAAAAAGTGGCGACAGACCTGTGCGGATGCCCAATTCGGTTACCAAATCGTATTTTTTAGAGCGGTTGGTTTTGTAATCTACTTCCTGAAGTGCTACCAAGTCAGGCTTTTCCTTGCTAATCACCGAGGCGATTAGATCTAAATCAAAGTCGCCTTTTAGGGTTTTACCGTGCAGAATATTGTAGGTCAATACCCTTACAATTCTGGAAGAATCTGGGGCTTGGGCCGAAAGCTGACTCCCAAGCAGAAGGGTGACGAATAGAAAGCTTAGGCTTCGAAAGTAGTTCATAATGAATTCTGGTTGATGAGTTCCTACGCTTAAAGGTATTCAGAAATGAATCTAAACACAGAAAATTATGAGCAAAAAAATCCACCAATTCAATTCACTTGAATTGAGCTTTAAAAATGAAAAACCTTCCAAAAGTTGATGCCCTTACTCCATCAGTAGTAATAGATTCATCTGAAACAGATATAAGAACTTTTGGAGGGTTCTTTAACTATAGCCTTTAAAAAACACGGCTGATATTAAAGCCAAAATGAATATCTCCTTTGAAAAAGTTGCCATCTGTTTCGGTAATAAAACCGCGCTCCACCATTGACCGTGAATTGGTGAAGTTCAAATGGAAAACATGGCCTCCAGTTTCAATTTCAACCCCAACCCCTAGGGAGTCTTTATAACTCGCATCTAATTCTTCGGTAAGGCGGTAGTAATATTCAGCATTCAGAGAAACTCTGGTATTCAATTTCATTCTTCCGCCAATGCCCAAAGCAATAATGTCATTTTCTTGATTCTCCAAAACCTTGTTCCGATGCACATAAGTAGGAGCCAGTTGGAAAGAGAATTTATCGTTGAACTTACGGGCAATCAATACTTGATGCGTGTAGGAAACTTTCGAGTTAAAATCATCTTCTGTAAAATCTGGATCTTTTAAAGTGCGAATGGCCATGCTGCTGAAAGCAGTTAACGAAATAGGCATGTTTTTCTCTCCTGTGGACTGCTTTAAAAGGCCGTACTTTAGGAAACCGTCATACACTTTTTCGAAAGAATTTCGGCCAATACCTGCGGTCAGGTTATCGGTAATTCCATATTCCAACGAAAAGCGAACATTGGCACCATCCAAACCAAAAAATTCATCGATCCCCGTATTGATTCTTCCAAAACGATGAGAAATTACAAATTCCAATTCACCCATTTTTCTGGTGACGATGGTGTGGCCGTTGATCAATCGAGCGCCTTTAAAAATAGCCAAGGTGGTATTCACCTCCTCGGTTTGTTCTGAATTCAGAATGTCCAAAAGGTCTTCTTGAGCCTTTACATAATTAGAGGCTAAGGTGATTACAGCTAGGAATATATAGACTTTTCTCATGGGATTACTTGTATGGTTCGTATTCAAAATTGGCAGTAACTTCAACTTGTTCGGCAATATTCTTCACCACTACATTGGGAATTTTGATCTTGTAATCTTTCACTGCTACAAAAAATTTCAATTCGCCAGAAAGCTTCCCTCCTTTTACTGTTAAGGTCGATTTCGTTTCAATGTCATTGGTCACGCCATGGATGTTCAGCTGCCCCTTCACGTCCAATTCATAAACACCATCGGTCATAGACTTCAGTCCTTCGGGTACTGAAAAAGTGCCTTTAAATGTAGATTTTGGGTACTTATCTGACTCTAGATAATTCTCATTGAAATGCTCCTGCATCAGCTTCTTTTCAAACTCAAAAGCCTTGATCAGTAAATCAACAGCCACCTCTCCTTTAGAAAGGTCTACAATGCTGAGCACCTTATTATTGTTGGCTTCGATATCTTCTAAAGGCGCTTTAGAAAAGAATTTGATATGCCCAGTTCTTGTTAAATATCGGTCTTGAGCCTGAAGCGCAACGGCACTCAAAAGCAAAACGATGGTTAGGGCTAATTTTAAGGTTTTCATATGGCTTGACTATTTGGGTTCAACAATGATGGTCCGCTCGATCAAAACGTCTAGCAACATTCCGATGCATTCCCCACGAACAGTGAGGGTTGAATTGATCTTGACTTTATCTAAAGAGTTATCTTCACTGGATTCTAAAGTGCATTTCACCACCCCAAAACCTTCGGTTCTCAAGCTGATGCTGGGCTTACTTTCTTCATCAAGTGTGATGGACTCCACCACACCCTTGACTTCCACTATCTTGTTCTGATACTTTGTGTTTGCGGCCGTTTCATCCATTTCAAATTCTGAATAAAAATCGACCGCAGTGAGGCTATGTTCGGCTTTTAGACTCTTCATTTTGGCTGGCCCTTGGGTCATGCTGGCGTATATAAAATAACCAGCGGCCAATGTCACCACGATGGTTAAGGCTATGAGTAATCGTTTTTTCATGATTATTTGCTTAGTTACTTGAAGCACCATCTGCTACCCAGCAGGCGATTTGACTGATCTGGTCATTCGAAAGCGATCTTCCGCTCGACTGTGGAGGCATTGTTTTCGCTCCCGTTCTGGCCCGAATATTAGTAGCATTGCTTATGATATTACTGTCGCTGGTGAAATTGGGCGACTGAGTTCCATTATGGCAGCCAGAAACCGCACAAGTGGTTTGCACGATGGACTTAATAATTCCAAAATCGACATCTGAAAGCACCTTGATTTGTAGAATGACTTCGCAGCCTCCCGCATCTTTTACCGTTACCTGATAAGTATTTGGAGCTAAATCAGCAAAAGTAGAGGCACTTTGAAAGGCGCCACTGCCAATCTTATATTCGTATGGGCCAACCCCTCCCACTGCGGTAACGGATATTGAGCCATTGTTTGATCCACATTCACTGATATTGGCTTGGGTAGTGGCATTCACCCCATTCTCATTTTCAATGGTTACCGTAATTTCCGCTGAGCAGGTTCCTTCAAAAACAGTAATGATATATGCACCGGCAGTTAAGCCAGTAAAGGTCGGTGATGACTGTTGAGCGCCTCCGCTAATGGCATAGGTTAAATCGGTGGAAGTGCCTGTGGCCATTACCGTAATCGTTCCATCCGTAGCGCCACAGCTTGCATCGCTCTTGGTTTGAAGTGCTATGGTTAATGCGCCCGTGCAATCATCGGGCACAGGTTCTGTTTCGAAAGTACATTGCCACAAGACAAGGCAAATAAAAAATAAGGCAGAAATCAGTTTTACTTTCTTCATGGTTGATTTTGAAATCCTAGGACTGTATAAAACAGTACAGCCTTTCTTTTGGAAAGGCTGCGTCTCAAAAACAAAATTCTTATGATTTACTCGGCTGGCGGTTCGCTCGTAGCCAAGTAAACTTCAAGATTACTGATGGTTGGGCTTCCCTTGGCATCGGTAAAAGTAATCTTCAATTGACTTGTGGTTACTTGCGGCAATCGAAGGATGCGTTTGTAGCCTATGGTGGTTTCATTGGCGATTTCCTTATAGCCGTCCTCTTCCTTCACTTCTACTTTAAACGCTTTAATACGCTGCCCCAGTGGAATGTATTCTTGAAGTACCAAACGATTAAAAGTAGTTTCTTTACTAAAGTTGATCACTAGCTCGCTTTCAATCACTTCATCATCTGTCGCCCAATAGCTGTCGTTATACTCATCCAAAATATTGGAAGACAGATAGTCATTTCCTCTGGTGTTCGAGGCCACTGCTTTTGCGCCTTTGGCCAAATTCACGGCAAAGGTTTCGTCTAAGGTCTTGCGCAGTTCCATCAAGGCTTTCACATCATTCTCATGTACCAAACCTCTCCGATCGACAGGTAAGTTGAGCAGCAAGTTGCCGTTTCTCCCTACTGACTTATAATAGATATCCAGCAGTGCCGACAAGGATTTCACTTTATCATCTTGACTTTCATGGTAATACCAGCCCGGTCTGATAGACACATCACATTCGGCAGGCACCCAATGCGTTCCGTCTTCATGGCCAGAAGTCAATTGCTGGTATGGACCGATACCTGGAGCAAATTCATTGCGCCTCAGCGGTGCCCAGTTGGTAGCATCAGCAAAACCGTTTTCATTTCCCACCCAACGGACATCTGGGCCGCCATCGCTAAAGACCACAATATCGGGCTGAAGTTCTTTGGCCAACGCAAAAGTATTCTCCCAATCGTAATAGGTTTTTCGGTCTACATTTCGGGTTTCGTTGGCACCGCCATAATAGCCGTCACCACCATTGGCTCCATCTACCCAAAGCTCAAATACCTCCCCATAATTGGTCAGCAATTCTCTCAACTGATTACGGTAATAAGTAATGTATTCAGGATTTCCGTAGTCGGCATGGTTCCTGTCCCAAGGCGAAAGATAAAGCCCCATTTTAAGCCCAAATTCTTTACAAGCTGCCGCCAATTCTTTAATCACATCACCTTCTCCGTTCTTCCAAGGGCTATTTTTTACAGAATGTTCTGTATAAGCTGAAGGCCACAAAGAGAAGCCATCGTGGTGCTTTGCTGTCAGGATAATGCCTTTCATTCCAGCCTCTTTGGCTACTCTTGCCCATTGGCGGGCGTCCAATTCCGTAGGGTTGAAAAGGCTTGGCGACTCTCCTCCAAGTCCCCACTCCATATCCGTAAAGGTGTTCATATTGAAATGAACGAAAGCGTAATATTCTAACTCGTGCCAATTCAATTGTTGGGTAGTTGGCAACGGCCCAATGGGCGCTGGCGGTGGAACTTCTTTAGCGCAAGAAAAGCAGAAAAAGGAAGCAAGAAGGAGTACTCGTAGCTGATGTAATTTCATAAGAATTTAAAAAAGTCAGCAACAAGATAAGGAAGAAAGACTAGACTATAAACCGAGACTTAGGCTTCCAAAACCTCCCAAGTATGGTCGGCTAAAAGTTTTACGCTGGAGATAAATTTTTTGAAGGGTTTAGACCTCCCCCATTCCTTTGGGCCAATCAGGGAAAGTAAATCCGTTCCATCTTCTCGTTCGTAGAGGTGGTAGGTTTTTCCGATCAAAGGCTCAAAACTCATTTTGGCCATATAAATTCGTTCCGACACCTCTACCCTTTGCTGAATGGTCTTGACTTGTTCGGCCAACAGTCGCATTTGATCATAAATCTGTTTGACCTGCATTTCGGTTTGCTCGTGCATGGCCGACACTGCCCTGCCCTTAATTCTGCCTTTGTCTTCTGGCTTAATCATGGCGCCACCCACCGTATGCGGAAAACTGATGAGCCCCGGGTTCTCGGTCGTCATCTCGCTCATTTTTTCTAAATCAATCTGATCTAGGTCTATCTTTTTGCCCGTTTTTGTCATGCTGAAAGATTAACTCAAGTTTAATAAAACTGTTTTACTTTTCTTTGAGGCTATCGATTTTAAGCGAATCTTGGGTATCGGGTTCCGAAGGTGCAATCGATTCCTTCAACAGTTTTTTAGAGCCCGGAAAACTCGTTCTGGTGGTAATATCATAGCCCACAAGAATGGTGGCCAGAATGAACAATATGGCTACAATGACGAATATCTTTTTTTGACGATTCATAAACGAATGTGACAATCTTTTGAAGAATGAAATCTGAAATCGACTTTAAACGCAACCCTCCAAAAGTTGATATTTCTACTTTAGAGGGGCTTTATTTGCCAGCGGAACTATCGTTAAGAACTTTTGGAGGGTTAGTCCAAATGTTCCGCCCTACATTATTCAACTTAATGTCGCTTTATTAATCGAACTCAGATCGTAAAGTTCATAAAATCGTTGCTTAATTTCGAGCCAATGGAGAAAAAGCTGCCCAATTCTGATCGCAAAATCATTCATATCGATATGGATGCCTTTTTTGCTTCGGTAGAACAGCTGGACAACCCTGAATTTAGAGGCAAACCTGTGGCGGTAGGCGGCAGTAAAGAGCGAGGCGTTGTGGCTGCGGCCAGCTATGAGGCCCGTAAATACGGAGTGCGCTCGGCCATGCCTTCTAAAACGGCCTATCAAAAATGTCCGCATATTATTTTCACCCCGCCTCGGTTCGAAAGGTACAAGGAGGTTTCTGCGGTCATTCGAAGCATTTTTCTGGAATATACCGATTTGGTAGAACCGCTCTCTTTAGACGAAGCCTTTTTAGACGTAACCGAAAACAAAATGGGCATTGCTTCGGCCACCCTGATTGCCAAAGCCATTCGGAAACAGATTTTTGAGGAAACTGGTTTAACCGCCTCAGCAGGCATTTCCATCAACAAGTTTTTGGCTAAAATTGCCAGCGATTACCAAAAGCCCAACGGCATTACGCTCATTGGCCCCGAAAAAGCCGTCTCTTTTTTAGAGCAATTGGAAGTAGACAAGTTCTTTGGAGTGGGAAAGGTAACCGCCAAGAAAATGCACAGCTTGGGCATCCACACTGGGCTTGACTTAAAGCAATGGACCAAAGAAGCGCTGAGGCTTAAATTTGGCAAAGCAGGCCCTTTCTATTACGACATTGTTCGGGGGGAAGACCAACGCCCAGTAAACCCCAATAGAATCAGAAAATCATTGGGGGCCGAAAACACTTTTGATCAAGATTTGGTAGAAATTGAAGACATGAAAATGGCCTTGGACCCTATTCTTCAAACCGTTCATAAAAGACTAGAGAAAGCCGACAAATTTGGCAAGACGCTTACCCTTAAAATAAAATTCAAAGACTTTAGCCAGATTACCCGCAGCATTACCCAAACCGAGAATATTGTAAGTAGCGAAATACTTAAACAACTGACTTTCAATTTACTTGAGCAGGTGAATTGGGAAGATTTTCCGGAAGGCGTGCGCTTGTTGGGCGTTACCTGTTCCAACTTTGAGCAAGACGAAGCAGAAGAAAATATCAAAAAAACGGGATACCAATTGACAATTGACTTTTAGAATTGTTAAAATAGAATAAAATTTAATCGCTAAATCGAGTAAATTTGAGCATTATTGAAACTCAATATGGAAAAGTTAGTTATAGCAAGCCACGCAGAATTTGCAGAACACATTGGTAAGGAATTGGGCGTTTCAGAATACCTTAAAATCGACCAAGAGAGAATCAATGTTTTTGCCGATGCCACACTAGACCACCAATGGATTCATACCGACCCTGAAAGAGCCAAATCTGAAGGCGGTTTTGGAAATACCATTGCCCATGGTTATTTAACTTTATCTATTCTTCCGCATTTATGGGAGCAAATTGCCGATATCCGTAACATCAAAATGATGATTAACTACGGCATCGAAAGACTTAAATTCAATCAGCCCGTAGTGGCAGATTCTGAAGTAAGACTGAGGGTAAAACTCACTTCTTTGGCCGATTTAAGAGGCATTACCAAATGCCAGCTGAATGTAAAACTTGAAATCAAAGACAATCCAAAACCTGCCTTTACAGGCGAAATGATCTTCTTATACCATTTCGCATAAGCCCCATTTTAAAAGGAAATAAAATACGCAAAGCCTAACTCCAAAGAGTTGGGCTTTTTTGTTTGTTGGGGGAATAGGATCACATCTATACAAAAACCGATTAACAGCATCTCCACATAGAATTACACAAGCGCTTCATTACATTATCACAAAACAGTAGGTTATTATTTTGTTTTTCGGCAACTTCCGCCCAACAACAAGTTATGGGCATTACTAACTTACTATGGTAGATTTCAGGAAAAGACTAGGTATAAAACAAATTGAAAAGAAAATAAACCCCGTTGAAATATATGATTCTCTAGACAGAAGAAGCGTAACAGGTCCTCTTAGACCAGCACAAGAAGATGTTTTAACAACATGGTTCAATAGTAGAAGGAATGACCGAGACCTTATAGTTAAGCTACATACAGGTGAGGGCAAAACTTTAATTGGTCTGCTAATTCTTCAGTCAAAAATTAATTCTGGAGATGGCCCATGTATTTTTATTTGCCCCAACATTTACCTCGCTGAACAAGCATGCCTTGAAGCTGAGAAATTCGGTGTACCATTCTGCGTCATTGAAACTGACAATTCAATACCTAATGATTTTTCAGATGGCAATAAAATTCTCATTACTCATATTCAGAAAGTCTTTAATGGACTCACTATTTTTGGGTTAGATAATAATTATGTTCCAGCGGAAAATGTAATATTGGACGACTCTCATGCATGTATCGATGCAATAAAGAATTCGTTTACAATTAGAATAAAAAGTAATAGCTCTGCTTATGAGCAGATCAAATCGCTTTTTGAGACTGATTTGATTAACCAAGGCCATGGAAGCTTCATGGAGATAGAAAATGAGGAGTATAATACCTTTTTACCTATACCCTATTGGTCATGGATTGATAAAAAAGATCAGGTAATCGATGTTATTTCATCGAATAAAGAGCTGAATGAAATCAAATTCGTCTGGCCAATAATTAAAAACAGCATTGAGTATTGTCAAGCTTATATTTCGGGTAAAGGCATAGAGATCAGCCCTTATCATATGCCAGTAAGCAAGTTCGGAACATTCTCAAAAGCTTCGCAACGAATTCTTATGTCGGCCACTACTCAGGATGATTCCTTTTTTGTTAAAGGGCTCGGGTTCAAACCAGACTCCGTAAGAACTCCCCTCTCTTGCGAAACTCAAAAATGGTCTGGAGAAAAAATGATTCTAATCCCTTCATTGATTCACGATAACCTTGATAGAGAATTAATGGTTACGAATCTAGCCAAACCAAAAAATAAACGTTATGGAACAGTAGTTCTTGTTTCAAGCTTCATAAAATCAGAATACTATAAATCTCTCGGGTCTACCGTTTCAAAATCTGATAGCATCTTTCAGAACGTAATGAACCTGAAAGAAAGAAAATCTTTCGAAAAGACATTAGTCCTAGTAAATAGATATGACGGAATTGATTTACCTGATGATGCATGTCGTGTACTAATTATTGATTCAAAGCCATTTTTTCATTCCTTGTCTGATAGATATGAAGAATCGTGCAGGCAAAACAGCGAGACCATAAGTATCAAGCTAGCACAACGAATTGAACAAGGGCTTGGCAGAAGTGTAAGGGGGGAAAAAGATTATAGTGTAATACTGATTATTGGTGGTGATCTAGTAAAATTCATTAAGAGTTCAAGATCTAACAAGTTCTTTTCTCCTCAGACACGTAAGCAAATAGAACTAGGATTAGAAATTGCCAAGTTGGCATCTGAAGAGTTAAAAGAAGGAGATAGTGATTTTAAAATAATAGAATCATTAATCCGGCAATCTCTCGATCGAGATGAAGGTTGGAAAGAATACTATAAAGAAAACATGGACAAGATTGAGCCCAAATCAGATTCAAACGATCTTTATAATATGCTTAGCCTTGAACGAGAAGCAGAAGAGCAAAATTTTATTGGTAATGCAGAAACAGCATGTGAAATCCTCCAAACGCTGATCGACACTTATATATCTGATAATGAAGAAACTGGCTGGTGTTTACAAACCTTAGCACGTTACAAATATGAAATAAGTAAGACAGAATCAAATCAGCTACAAAAAGACGCTTTCTTGAAAAACCTTCAACTTCTTAACTCAAGAGAAGGCATAAGCTATCAAAAATTGGATTTTATAAATGAAGATAGGATCCGGAGAATAAAAACCAGTCTGAGTAAGCACGCTGATTACTCAGAATTAATGCTTTTTGCTGATGGTATGTTAGACAATCTTAATTTCGGAGTTCAGTCTGAAAAGTTTGAAAATGCCATAAAGGAACTGGGTGAGCTTCTTGGTTTTAAAAGCCAAAGACCAGACAAGGAATACAAAAAAGGGCCTGATAATCTTTGGTGTGGGGTCGACAGCCACTACTTTATACTAGAATGTAAAAGTGAAGTAAAAGACACCAGAGATGAAATCAACAAACATGAAGCAAGCCAAATGAATTCACATTGTGGGTGGTTCGATGATGTGTACAATACGCAGAAGGTTGAGCGTATACTTATAATTCCAACGAGAAAGCTTTCCAAGCACGCCAACTTAACTCACACCATTAAAGTAATGAAAAAAGGCAAGCTAAAGAGCCTGAAGAGTAATGTACATTCTTTTTTAAAAGAGCTTAAAAATTATCATTTACATGAAATTAGTGACCAAAAATTTCAAGAGTTAATTAACACCCACAAATTAGATTTAGAGAGCTTGAAAAATGATTATACAGAGATGGTTTACTTTCAAAACTAATCTCCATAACACCCAACCTAAAACAATTATAACCCCTGTCGCAGGCTCTCCGATTCATCTGCCAATCTGCAGAACCTGTTACGATTATAAACTAGGACTCCTGTCCTTGTGTGCTTGAGTACAAATCACCCACCTACCGCCCCACCTTGTTTTGCTGAAGTTTCACGAAGGCAAGAAGGGCGGACATCCGTGCGAGTTTCAAGCTTCTGCTGTTTATTCGGAGTAGCAGACGGATCCTGAGACAGGCTCAGGATGACGGTCTGAAAAAAGCCTAATCGGAGTGTCATGCCGAACTAGTTTCGGTATCCCTCAAATTAACGCTTTGCCTTACACAGACGCTCCGAAACTTCGGAGAAAATGACGGTGAATTTTGGCGCTCGGTTTAATCCATGAACCCGGCATTTGGTTAACCATATTTCCATGAATTTCGTAAATTGAACCATGAGCAGAGAAGAAGTAAAAACAGCAATCAACCAATTGTTGGACAATACACCAGAAAAAGCACTCCAAGAAGTTTACGACTATTTAAAGTCTGTTCAAGGCAAGTCTGACAAATCTGTGAGCTTATCTCAAAACCTAAGAACCATCTTAACGGAAGACAAAGAGCTTCTTGAAAGACTAGCCCAATGATCTCAGAGCGCGAAGTTCTTGAAATACATTCCATTTTAATTGGACGGTTTGGGGGTTCTGAAGGAGTTCGAGACCAAGAACTGTTAGATTCCGCATTGAACCGTCCTTATCAAACTTTTGATGGACAAGAGCTTTATCCTAGTCCAGTCGACAAAGCAGCGGCAATTATTGAAAGCATAGTAAAGAATCATCCTTTTGTTGATGGGAATAAACGAACTGGTTATGTGCTTGCCAGGCTTCTGTTAATGAATGAACAACGCGATATACATGCACATCAAGAGGATAAATATCAATTTGTAATTTCAATTTCTACTGGAGAACTCAACTTCGATCAAATCAAAGAATGGCTTGACAAGAATTCTAAGTAATCCTCATCATAGGCTGTAATTTCGTACAAATCCCCCACCAACCGCCCCCGAGGGCGGACATTCGTGCGAGTTTCAAGCCTCTGCTGTTTTTTCGGAGTAGCAGACGCCCGCGAAGCTTCGGGGGTTTCGGTATCCCTCAAATTAACGCTTTGCGTTTCTCAGCGTTCTTCGCGGTTAGATTACCTACTTCTTTGTTTTCACCAAAATCAATTCCTCTTGTGGGGCGATTAAGTACTCCGCACCATTGGCCGTAATTACCGCCATTTCTTCCACAGAGATAGTTTTTTCGGTTCCATCCTCGCGCTTCCAAGCGTGGAAACCATCGAAGGCAAAGGTCATCCCTTCTTTTAATAATTTGGTAGAAACAGTCCGTACTCGGGTTGACATACCACCGCCTAAGCTTGGCCCAACATCGTGCGCTACATAACCCACCGGATGCCCCGTACTCCATGGCACATTTTCAGATTTAGCTTCTTGCATTAACAGGCGTTGCGCTCTATCCACCTCTGCTCCTGTAGCTCCGGGTTTCATGGCATTAAATGCAGCTCTATTTCCTGCTTTGCTGCTGTTCCAGTAAAATTGAATTTCTTCTGGAGCCGTTTCTTCCCCGTCTTTCAATACATAAGCAAAACGCTGAATATCGCTTACCCAGCGGTTATAAACCTTGATGCCGAAATCTATTTGTATTACATCACCAGGCATAATCACTTTGTCGGTAGCATGAGAATGCCCACGATCTGGCCCCGAATTTACATTTGGATTTTGGTCGGCAGCCCAACCATCCGTAACTCCATATTCAGCCATTTTTTGCTTTAAAAATCTGGCAATATCGGCATCGGTAGATTTTCCTGGAATGATTTGTTCGTAAGCCTCCACTTCCCATTCGGCTGTTAATTTTGCAGCCTTTTTAAGTACCTCTACCTCTTCAGGCAGTTTTATAGAAAGCCATTCATATATTAAATCAGTAGACGAAACGAGTTTCTTGCTTTCGGCTCCTAGTAAACCTTCTAAGCTCATGCGTTGCGTATAAGTAAGGCCATCGGCCATTGAGTTGCTGCTCGAAGAATTAACTGCTACGCGGCTGAAATTTTTCTCTTTAATAAAATCGGCAGCCATGCCCATTGCCGAACTTCCAGACACTTTCACAACTTCATCATGTATGTCCATTTCATCCAAAGCAGTGGCTTCGCCTGAAGGAGAAAATACTTTGGAATGAAAACCATCGGCATCTCTATAAAATAAAAAGGCAGCGGTTCCACCTGCATTTTCACCGCCAACATGGTCAGCAATTGGGTCATTGTTGTTTTCTCTACACACCACCAACCAGCAATCTACATTGGCAGCTTCCATGGCTTGTGGCAGCAATTGATTGATCCGCTGTTTCCTGATTTCTGGCCAAGGACTTTCGCCCCAATATGCCTCTGGGTCAATGGCTGTGGTGTTTTCTTCTTTCGGTACGCAAGAGAATAATGTCACGAACGTAAGCATCAGAAGGAGTATCGGTGTTTTGGTAGAAATCATGGTAAAGCGGTTTATCATAATTCTAAAAATAATATAGATTTTCGGTTTTACCCTTTCCGACTGTAACGTTTTAGAAAAATGCGCTCCCCACCTACTGCCCCCTGTTTTGCTGAAGCCTTGGAGAGTTTCGGTAACCCTCAAATTAACGTTTTGCATTCTTCAGCGTTCTTTGCGGTTAGTTTAGCTATCTGTGTTTCTGAAAATAAAATTACATAGATTGGGGAAAAACCTATTTACTGCTTCTTCTTTCCTAACAGCGAAACCTGAAATTCTAATCTCTTTATTTCGCGAAGAAGGCTATTCTTATCCATTTGATTCCAGCTCCAAATTTTAAACAGTATGTTGCTCATAAAACCAATAAGTGCATAAAATGCCCATTCCAGTTTATCTGAGAGCACATCGGTATTAAGCATTTCGATAAAACAGTACACCGACAAGCTTAACACTACCAGACTAATGAGCATCATTATTACATTGAGCCAGCTGTTCTTTCCCTTAAATAACCCCAATAACCTTTGCGGTACATTCTGCTCTCCTAGTTGGTCGTAATAAGCTGCCTCTTCTTTTGAAAGCGCTTCTTGGATAAGCTGATCGATTTCTTTTTCTGACTTATTCATGACTGATATTTTTTAGCTTCTTTTTCAATTGTTCTCGAGCATGAAACAAGCTCGATTTTATAGTTCCTTCTGGTTTATCCAGCAATTGTGCAATCATTTTAATAGATGATTTTTCGAGATAAAATAACCTAAGAATACGTTGATGATGATCTGATAATTCTTTGATCGCTTCAAGCATCACCTCAATTTGGTCAGCTGATTTATCTTCAATAGGCACTGTTTCGATTTTCACCTCCTTCAAACATTGCCTTTGGCGTTGCTCTTTTCTTATCCAATCGGCAGACTTTCTTTGTACAATTCTGTAAGCCCAAAATCGAAACAATGCCGGATCAGTCAACTGATTAATACTCTTGAAAATCGAAATCCAACTTTCCTGAGCTACTTCATGGGCCATATCCTGATCATTCAAAAAACCATAAGACCATTTCAATACTTTCGGTTGCCAACGTTTCCATAACAAACCAATAGCCACTTGATCGTGTTCCTGACACCGTAAGATGAGCAACTCATCAAAAATTTGTTCTGAACTCCGCTTCATAAAAATCTATCAAGGAGTCGCATAAATGATGAAAAGGTTCAAATAAAGAATAGCCAACAGATAAATACTTGTTGTTACGAGAGTATGATAAATACAAGATACCCAAAAACAGCTGCTTTCCTTAGAGCCTGATATTTTTATGGCTACTTTTGCCCCTGTTCAAAAAAACCATATCCATGCTTAAAATTGGCGTTCTGGGTGCTGGCCACCTTGGTAAAATTCACATCAAATGCATTAAAGACATTCCCGAATATGAACTTGTAGGGTTTTATGATGCTTCGGAAGAAAATGCAAAAGCGGTAGCACAAGAACATGGCATTAAAGCCTATGCTACTATTGCAGAATTACTAGAAGTAGTAGATGTAATAGATATCGTCACTCCTACCTTGTCTCATTTCGATTGCGCAAAACAAGCGCTAGAAGCTGGTAAGCATGTATTTATTGAAAAACCCGTAACCAATACCATTGGTGAGGCGGAAGGACTGATCGCACTTTCAAGAGCGAAAGGGTTAAAAATTCAAGTGGGGCATGTTGAAAGGTTCAATCCTGCCTATGTAGCGGCTAAAGATTATCTTAAGCAACCCATGTTTATTGAAACACACCGCTTGGCCCAATTCAACCCAAGAGGTTTGGATGTTCCTGTAGTGTTAGATTTAATGATCCACGATATTGATGTGATATTGCACGCTGTAGGTTCTGAGGTTAAAAACATTTCAGCAAGCGGAGTAGCTGTGGTAAGCGACACTCCTGATATTGCCAATGTGCGTTTGGAATTCGAAAATGGTTGTGTAGCAAACCTTACAACCAGCCGTATAGCCGTAAAAAACATGCGCAAATCACGTTTCTTCCAAAAAGACGCTTATGTATCGGTAGATTTCCTTGAAAAGAAATCAGAGATCGTAAGAATGCAAGAAGCTACAGGAGAAGAAGGTCCTTTTTCTATGATCCTAGACCTTGGCGAAGGTAAAAGTAAAAAGGAGATCATTTTCGAGAACCCTAAAATTCATCCAACCAACGCTATACGTGAAGAGCTCTTCACTTTTAATCAGGCCATAAGCAATAATACTGAACCTATAGTAACTATAGAGGATGGTCATAAAGCGCTGAAAGTAGCCCAACAGATTCTAGACATTATTGAAGCTAACCTCAAACAGATTAGCTCTTAAACATAAACAACAAACATTATGGACAACAGAAAATATTTACCCGCAATAGTTATCACTGCCATTGCGGTGATCATTCTTTTTGCAATATCAAGCAGCGTTTTTTACACCATACAAGCCAACGAAAGAGCAGTGCTCTTTAAAAAATTCTCTGGTGGTTTAGACAAGGACAATGTAATCACTCAAGGCTTTCATGTAAAAGCGCCTTGGAATGAATTGATTGTTTTTGACGTAGCCGAAACCCAAGTGGAAGAAACAATGGACGTGCTCGACAAAAACGGTTTGAGTATTAAAGTAGATGTGTCGGTTCGTTTTTATCCAAAATTCGAACGCGTAGGCTATATCTATGAAAGCTTCAGAAAAGGCTATGTAACTACTTTGGTTACACCAGAAGTACGCTCTACTGTTCGTCAAGTAATGGGACGCTACACTGCAGAAGAGATTTATTCTACTAAAAGACCAGAGGTAGAAGCTGCTATTAGAACAGAAACTGCCGAAGTTTTAGGCAGCGAAGCAAACAATATAGAAATGAGAGCTCTCCTTATCCGTTCAATCAATCTACCTGATAAAATTAAGCAAGCGATTGAAAGTAAATTACAACAAGAGCAAGAAGCCTTGGCCTATCAGTTCCGTTTAGATAAAGAGAAAAGTGAAGCGGAAAGAAAAAGGATTGCTGCGGAGGGCGAGTCTGCCGCTAACAAGATTATTAACAATAGTTTAACACCAAGCCTTTTAAAGATGCGAGGTATTGAAGCAACTTTGAAACTAGCTGAATCCCCTAATTCAAAAGTGGTAGTTATTGGTCAAGGAGAAGACGGCTTACCATTAATTTTAGGGGGTAACAACTAAAAATACCCAAAGTCGGGAACAAGAGTTTCATTTAAGTGTTTTATACATTAAATTCGCTCGCCTAATAAAGCACCCCAAACTAGTAAACCACTTTATAGAATGTCAAGTACTGCTGAGATTAAAGTTGACGGTAAAACATTAGAACTACCGGTAATTGAGGGCACCGAGAATGAGAAAGCCATAGATATTTCTTCTTTAAGAGGAGAAAGTGGCGTAATCACCATCGACCCAGGATTTAAAAATACAGGTTCAACCCAAAGTGCCATCACCTTTCTAGATGGTGAGAAGGGAATTCTACGGTATAGAGGTTACTCAATTGAAGAGTTGGCTGAAAAGTCTACCTTCCTTGAAGTATCATACCTTTTGATCTACGGAGAACTTCCTACCCCAGAACAGTATAAGGAATTTACAAAAACCATCACCAATCATACATTGGTGCATGAGGATATCAAGAAAATTCTTGAAGGATTTCCTTCAACCGCACACCCAATGGGCGTACTTTCTTCTTTGGTTTGTGCTCAAACCGCCTTCTACCCTGCTTCTTTAGATCCTAACAGAGCAGCTCCAGAAGTAGATATGAGCATTATCCGTTTACTGGCTAAAATGCCAACTTTTGCAGCTTGGTCATTCAAGAATCAAATTGGCCACCCAGTAAACTACCCAGACAATAGCTTAGACTATTGTAGCAACTTCCTTAAAATGATGTTTGCTACTCCAGCTGAAGCTTATGAGGTAGACCCTGTAGTAGCTAATGCTTTGGACAAACTATTAATCTTACATGCTGACCACGAACAAAACTGCTCTACTTCAACAGTGAGAATGGTGGGTTCATCACATGCAAGTTTATACGCTTCAATTTCAGGTGGAATCAATGCCCTTTGGGGACCGTTACATGGTGGTGCTAACCAAGCGGTAATCGAAATGCTTGAAAACATCAAGAAAGATGGTGGAGACACTAAAAAGTGGATGGCTAAAGCAAAAGACAAAAACGATCCATTCCGTTTGATGGGTTTTGGACATAGAGTTTATAAGAACTTTGATCCAAGAGCTAGAATTATTAAAAAAGCAGCTGACGATGTTTTAGAAAAATTAGGAGTAAACGACCCTATTTTAGATATCGCTAAAGGCTTGGAAGAAGAAGCTTTGAACGATTCTTACTTCGTAGAAAGAAAACTATATCCAAATGTTGACTTCTACTCAGGTATCATCTACAGAGCTTTGGGTATTCCTACCGATATGTTTACTGTAATGTTTGCCATGGGTAGACTTCCAGGATGGATTGCACAATGGAAAGAAATGCGTGAGAACAAAGAGCCAATCGGAAGACCAAGGCAAGTATATACTGGTTATAACGAAAGGTCTTATACCGCTATTGATAAAAGATAATTGAGTTTTTACTCATTATTTGAAAGGAGCTTATTCAGTAAATAAGCTCCTTTTTTATTGATGTAGGAGCCAAACACCAATAAAACGCAATCAAAATATACACTTGACAAAACAATTACTACCAATCTATAGTTTTGATATTCAACTGATTTACAGTATATTATACTTCAAATTGATAAATATTCAAAATTACTAAATCGAAGCTATATGAATTTCCAAGGAGTAAAAGCACCAGACATCCCTAAAGGCGTTCAGCAGTATCGCCCAGTTACGGATTACATGACCCATGAAGTAATTTCATTCACACCAGAACAAAGCATTGCAGATGCAATGGATGTTTTCTTAGAAAAGCATATTTCAGGCGCACCTGTTATTGATGAAAAAGGGAAAATCATTGGAATACTTTCAGAGATTGATTGTATGAGAATTATGGTAGATGAGGCCTACCACAACCTTCATCACGGAAAAATAACCGTAGCAGAATACATGAGCAACAACGTGGCTACCATTTCTGTCGATATGGACGTATTGGACTGCGCTCAAAAGTTTCTAAGAACTCACTACAGAAGATTTCCTGTAGTAGATGTAAATGGAAGGTTAAAGGGACAAGTGAGCCGAAGAGATATTCTACAAGCTACACGCGACTTAAAAACATCTTCATGGTAATATCAAGATTTAACCAGTGAAAAAAGCAGCATAAAAAATAGCTGCTTTTTTTATGCCTATTTCGGTAAAGTCTACTCAAACAAGTGTGAAATAATTACCCAATACCAAACCATGAAATCATGCATTAGGAAGTAAAAACTACACCTAACATCCCAAAAACATCAATTTCAAGAAATCATAAGTATGGTTTAAAAATTGAATAGCTACACTTAAAAAAACTCCAATACCCAGACACAAACACATCGCTTCATGAGCCCTTTGGAAAACTGCCCACATAACATTCAATACATTTCTGATGAATGTGATGGCTTTAAGCGTGTAAAAAAAGGTGATAAATTCATCTATCAAACGAAAAAGGGTAAGACCGTAAAAGAGAAAGCTTTGCTACAAAGGTTTGACAGCTTAGTGATTCCCCCAATGTGGGAAGAAGTATGGATTTGCGAACATGAATTTGGTCATTTACAGGCAACCGGTTACGATCTAAAACAGCGAAAACAATATATCTATCATCCGCTTTGGATCGATTTTAGGCAAAAGCAGAAGTACAATAAACTATCTCAATTCGGACAAGCACTTCCTATTATCCGAAAACAAGCCATGAAAGATATTCAATTGAAAGGCTGGCCAAAAGAGAAGATACTGGCAGTCTTAGTCTCATTATTGGATCAACACTACATTAGAATTGGCAATCACATATATAGGAAAGAAAATGAAACCTATGGGCTAACCACCTTAAGAAGAAAGCACCTTGAAAATGAAGGCTCTAAATTGAAACTAAGCTACAAAGCAAAAAGTGGTAAATACAGAAACATTACCATCAAGAATCAAAAACTAGCCAAGCTAATTCGTAAAAGCTCAGAACTACCAGGTTATGAAGTTTTCAGATACATTAATGAGCAAGGAAAAAGTCAAAAATTAGATTCCAGCGATGTAAATGAATACTTATATCAAATTAGCGGAAGTCATTTTACAGCAAAAGACTTCAGAACATGGGGTGGCACTGTGGTCGCCATTGATTCTTATCCGTCTGCCCTAAAAGCTGTTGAAGAAAACCCCAGACTGAACCTTGAAACAACCATAGTGAAAAAAGTAGCCAAAGTACTTGGTAACACAATTGCCACATGCCGTGAATATTACATCCACCCTAAAGTTTTAAGTATTTTGGTTGAAGGAAAACTACACCAGTATGAACAGAAGAAGCTGCCAAAGGTTAAGTATCGAAAGGAATTGAGAAAAAACGAACTCTTAGCACTCTCCATTATCCACAATAAATGAAATCAACCCAAAACTTACTACACAAAACCTACAGGTCCATAACAGGTAGTATTGCCTTTTATCCCACACTAATTGCAGTAGGCTTTTTTATCTTCTCAACCGTTATAATGCTCATTGAATATGAGCCATTCATGATGGATGTAAAGGAGCGTATCTCATTTGTTTTGGTGAAAAGTAAAGAAGATGCCAGGTTAGTATTAGGCACCTTGGTTGGAAGCATCATCTCATTAATGGTATTCAGTTTTTCTATGGTAATGATTGTGCTCAATAGGGCATCCTCTACCCTTTCTCCTCGTGTTATTCCTGGTTTAATCACCGATAAATCTAACCAAGTAGTACTCGGCTTTTACCTTGGCAGTATTGTTTATAGTCTCATACTCATTGTCAATGTACAATCAGAAGAAACCATCAGTACGCCTGATTTCGGCATTCTTCTAGCCATGATTTTTGGCATTACTTGTTTGGCGTTTTTCATGTACTTCATCCACACAATCAGTCAGAATATTCAAGTAGATAATATATTAGACAGCATCTATTCTAAGACGAAAAGAGAAATGGATCGATTGACTTTAGATGAAGATGAAAAAGAAAATCAACAACCAGATACAGAAAATTGGTTTACCCTAAACACATCCAAGGCAGGCTACTTTAAAAAGATGAAAGTAAAAGAGCTGGTTGAGCTATGTGAACATCACGAAGTCAAAGTTCAAATACTCGAGCCCATTGGCTGTTTCTTTGTTGAGAATGCCCCACTCTTTCAGATCGATAAGCAGATTGATGATGAGTTAAAAGATAAAATCGAGAGTTGCTTTATCTTATACCCGCAAGAATGGGTGAGCGATCACTATGTGTTTGGTTTTAAGCAAATTTCTGAAATAGCTATAAAAGCACTTAGCCCAGGTATTAATGATCCAGGCACAGCCATCAAGGCAATTCATCTGCTTACTTTACTCTACATCAAGAAAGTTCAGATGAATGAAAAGTACGTGATTCAAGATAGTGAAGGAGAAGACAGGCTATTTTTTAAGCAAATTACTTTTGAAAAACTCTATGATGACCACATTACTCAAATAAGAATTTATGGCAAGTCAGACACATTGGTAATGTTGGCCTTACTTCATGGGCTTCTAAATATGTATAAAGCCGATGCGTATGGAAATAATAAAGACTCCATCATCCGCTATTTCAAAGCCTCAATAGAAGTATGCAATAAAAATTTCGAAAGTGAGCTAGACTTTTCTTCAGTTCATAAAGTAATCGAAGAATTCAACAGCCTAAGCCCTACTACATCAATTACGCAGTTGAGTACTTAATTTTGATTAGAGTACATCACTCCATTCTTCATGGCGTTTTAGCGTAGCCTTTGCAAAAGGGCAAAGAGGAATGATTTTAACTTTATTCTTGCGAGCGTATTCAACTGCATAAGCTACAAGCTTTGCGCCCATACCAGTACCTCTTAAAGTATCGCTCACTTCGGTATGATCTATAATGATTTTATCAGGCCCAGCTTTTGAAAACGTCATTTCCGCTAATCGTTCGCCCTGTTTCTCAAAATAAAAACTGCCTTTGCTGTCTGTTTCCTGTTCTTGTATTATAACCTCCATGGCTTCTTTTTAGCTTTACAAACCCTAAGTTAACAAACATGAAAGGTATTATATAAGTTACTCCTAGTATTCAGGACAAAAAAATAAGCCCATGCAATACGCTACATGGACTTAATATATTATAGGTTGAGGGCTTGAAAGTAACTGAGCCTCTTCAATTACTTTCAAGTACAAAGGAGAATGAATACAAATACATTACACTCCGCAAAAAGCGCAAATCTATTACTAAGTAAATTACCTACAACAAAGGACGGTCTAAGATGGTAAATGCCTCAGATTTGCCTACCAAAAGTTAATAGATCACTTCTTCATCAAAATAAATCGACATTGCCGAAATATTTATCCTACTCAAGACCAAAGGGTTGAAGATTTTTCGAGAAATTAGTTCGTTTTTTTAGCTCCTGATGTTTGTAAATAAAGAACAGTATACTACTTTTGCATCACCTTAAACGAAAGGGGTTACAAACAAAGATATTGGAGCGGTAGTTCAGCTGGTTAGAATGCCTGCCTGTCACGCAGGAGGTCGCGGGTTCGAGTCCCGTCCGTTCCGCAAAAAGCCTTAGAGAAATCTAAGGCTTTTTTTGTTTCTGCCTTTCACCCTCGCCTTTCAAATTCTATATTTGCGCTCCGAATTCAAAATATACCTAATGAGCGAACTCATCAAAGAACTACAATGGAGAGGCATGATCCACGATATTATGCCTGGAACAGAAGAACAACTAGATAAAGAGCAAACCACAGGTTATGTTGGCTTCGATCCTACTGCCGATTCCCTGCACATTGGCAACTTGGTTCCCGTAATGCTTTTGGTTCATCTTCAAAAAGCCGGACACAAGCCTATCGCTTTAGTGGGTGGCGCTACAGGTATGGTGGGCGACCCATCAGGTAAATCATCTGAAAGACCAATGCTTTCAGAAGAACTCTTGAACCATAACCTAAACTCACAAAAAAAACAGCTTCGTAAATTTCTAGACTTTGATTGTGGTGAAAATTCAGCACAAATTGTAAACAACTACGATTGGTTCAAAGACTTTAACTTCCTTGATTTCATTAGAGAAGTGGGTAAGCACATTACCGTGAATTACATGATGGCCAAAGATTCTGTAAAGAACAGGCTGGAAAGCGGCATGTCATTCACTGAATTTACTTACCAATTGGTTCAAGGCTACGATTTCCTTCACTTGAATCAAAACTACGATTGCAAACTACAAATGGGTGGTTCCGATCAGTGGGGAAACATTGTTACGGGTACGGAATTAATTAGAAGGAAAATACAAGGTGAGGCTTTTGCCATGACTGCTCCTTTGATTAGAAAAGCAGATGGATCTAAATTCGGGAAATCAGAAGGCGGAAACGTTTGGTTAGACCCTAAGAAAACTTCCCCTTACAAGTTCTACCAGTTTTGGTTAAATACATCTGATGAAGATGCATCAAACTTCATTCGTGTATTTACACTTCTAACGAAAGAAAAGATCGAGGCTTTAGAAACTGAGCATAATGAAGCTCCTCACTTGAGAGTTTTACAAAAAGCTCTAGCCGAGGATATCACTGTAAGAGTTCACTCTGAAGAAGATCTAAAAACGGCTATTAAAGCGTCAAATATTCTTTTCGGAAAGTCTACCACTGAAGACCTTGAATCTTTAGATGAAGACACATTGCTTTCTGTATTTGAAGGTGTTCCCCAAGTACAGGTTTCAAAAGCAGACTTAGACCAAACCGAAAACTCAATTGATCTACTTTCAGTGGTTACTCAAGAAGTGATCTTCAAATCAAAAGGCGAGGCCCGCAGAATGCTGCAAGATGGCGGTGTGAGCATTAACAAGGTTAAAATTGAAGACATGAATGCAAAACCTGCTATTCGACTTCTTCAGGATAAGTACTTTTTGGTTCAGAAAGGGAGAAAAAATTACTACTTGATTTCAATTACTGAATAGGGTAAATTGACATAAATCATTCAAAAAGAAAGCGTTAAGAAATTGATTTTTTTAGCGCTTTCTCTCTTTTACACATATTAACTCAATACACATATCGGAAATTCATTGCCGATTCTTCACTATGGAAGACAGCTACAGACATAAAGGAATGCGAAGGCAACTCGTAAAAACAGTTCGATCTAAGGGAATTAAAGATGAACGCGTTTTAGATGCCATTGGTAAAATTCCGCGACACTTTTTCTTTGAGAATGCCTTAGTAGAACATGCTTACCAAGACAAAGCCTTCCCTATTGGTGAAGGCCAAACCATTTCTCAGCCCTACACCGTAGCCTTTCAAAGCGAATTGCTTAATGTAAAACCGGGTGATAGGGTATTAGAAATTGGAACAGGTTCGGGCTATCAGGCCATTGTGCTTTTAGAGCTTGGCGCGGAAGTATATACCATTGAGTACCAAAAAAAACTTTATGAACGCACACGATTTGCCCTCCCAGAAATGGGCTACAATGCCAAGTTCTTTTATGGAGATGGGTCGCTAGGACTGCCTAAGTTTGCTCCGTATGATAAAATAATTGTTACCGCTGGTGCCCCTACCGTTCCCGATGCGCTGATAGACCAATTAAAAGTGAATGGTTGTTTGGTAATTCCTGTAGGCAATGCTAAAACTCAACAAATGCTTAGACTTACCCGACTTGAAGGAAACAAATTGCGAAAAGAGGTTTTCCATGATTTCAAGTTCGTACCCCTACTTGGTAATGATGGTTGGAAAAAATAAACATGAAATAAATAACATATTTAAATGTATATATTTTTAACTATATAAATATATAGTTTTATAAATTTATAAAAATCAAATTCCCTTCCGTTCTTTCAACTAACCGCATTAGCTTTGCAGCATAAAATCAGAGTATGGCAGCTAAAACAAAAACCACCAAGGATTCACGTGTAACCATGACGGAGCTAGTCCTCCCTAACGATACCAACACGCTTAACAACCTTATGGGGGGCAAACTGATGCACTGGATGGATATTAATACCGCCATTGCAGCGCAAAAGCATTCTAACCGTATTGTGGTAACTGCTTCTGCTGATAACATCTCATTTGGAAAGCCTATTGCCTTAGGTGACGTGGTTACGCTTACAGCCAATGTAACTCGTTCATTCAACTCATCTATGGAAGTCTACTGTGAAGTTTGGGCAGAAAACATTCCTTCTGGGCGAAAATTCAAGAGCAACAGTGCCTATTTTACCTTTGTGGCTGTAGACCAAAGCGGAAGGCCTATTGATGTGCCAGAACTAGTTCCTGAAACACCAGAAGAAAAGGAGCATTACGAAGGCGCATTAAGGAGAAGGCAACTTAGACTTGTTTTAGCAAAAAGGATGAAGCCAGATGAGGCAACTGAATTAAAAAGTCTTTTCTTCGAATCATAGTCTGTATTTTAATAGACAATTGTTAGATTGGGCAAAATAACAAAAGGCGTCATGGCTGAGGATATATCCTTTCTTTCTCATTTTCTTACCGAAGAAATTTATCTCATTCAAGATGATGTTGCAGCAGTTTCAGCACAACCAGTCAAAACTGAAGAGGTAGATACGCTAGAGGAAAAAAGGCCTCAAACTGAGCCCGCCCCTATTGTACAAGAAGCGGAACCAATTTACATCAAGCCTCTTCCTACTGAAGGTAATAACCTTAAACACTGTCTCATCTTTTTTGAAGATGTACAACCTCAATTAAAAGCCGAGAAAAAAGCCTTCTTACTTAAGATATTAAGTTCGGTTAAACGTAGTTTAGACGATGTTCTTTTGGTTAATGTAAAAGAGGCTTCTCCAGAACAGATTGAAGCTGTGCTGAATGAGTTTAACCACCGTCATGTCTTAATCTTCAATTCTAAAAAACTTGATGGTTATACAGAAAGCCCTGTTTACGAGGTAAAAGAAGATCGAAAGAAGTTCTTTATGAAGGCAGACGACCTTGGCGAAATAGAAAGCACTGTAGCTTTGAAAAAAGCCCTCTGGGCTGGTTTGCAGAAGATGTTCTTATAATGCGTTTCAATTTAAAGCGGCTTGATCACCTGGCTTTCTGGATAAGTTTTTTCGGAATAGTGGTTTTCATTGCCGACTTTGGCTACAGTCAATCCGACCTATCGCAAAGCATTATTAACGGTTATTATTTTGTCGTTCTAGGAATTGGGCTAGCCTCAATTGCCCTGCGATATATAGAGAAGAAGAACCAGAAAAATACCAAGGTACTTGTATTCGATATTCTCAGCGTACTCATTACCATTACGGTACTCTATTTCCACCTTATCAATGGGCAGAACCATAAACTTCATCCCATATTATTCAATGACAACCTGATTAAATTTGCGGTTGTTCTTACGTTCATTCGAGAGTTTTCAGAATTAAGGCTCATTTACAAACGAACGGTATTAAATCCTGCCCAACTCTTTATAATAAGTTTCTTGGTGATCATTTTGTTAGGCACGGTACTCCTAATGCTTCCCAAAGCTACCTATGATGGAATTTCGTTTATTGACGCCTTCTTTACTTCCACCAGTGCTGTCTGCGTAACTGGGCTTATTGTGGTGGACACTGGAAGCTATTTTACAGAATTCGGGCAGGTGATTATCATATGTCTTATTCAGATTGGAGGCTTGGGAATTTTGACTTTTGCCAGCTACTTCAGCTATTTCTTCAAAGGTGGTTCCACTTATGAGAATCAATTGGCCTTAGGAGATATGAGTAATTCAAAAAAGCTCAGTGAAGTTTTCTCCACCTTAAAATACGTGCTTATCATCACCTTTGGCATTGAAATGATGTCAGCAATGATGATATACTTTAGTTTGGATGCCAGCACTTTTGAATCTCAATACAGTCAAATATTTTTCGCTGTCTTTCATTCAGTTTCAGCATTCTGTAATGCGGGCTTCTCTACACTCAGTAATAGTGTTTATGATGTAGGTTTTAAGTTCAACTACTTCTTACAAATCGTATTGATCTTCACATTTGTGTTAGGCGGATTGGGCTTTCCTATTGTGGTCAACATCCTTAATTATTTGAAATATCGTCTTTCTCAGGTCTTCACCTTTTCAGAAAGGCTAAAGAATTACAGACCTTGGGTACTCAACCTAAACAGCAGAATCAACTTAATTACCACAATCTCTTTAACCGCCATTGGCTTTGTGGTTTTCTTTATTCTAGAATACAACAACACAATGGCCGAGCACGGGTTCTTCGGAAAAATAGTAACGGCTCTGTTTGGTGCGGCCACGCCAAGAACTGCTGGTTTTAATTCAGTAGACATGGCTGCTTTAACATTTCCAACTCTTGTAATGACACTTCTGCTAATGTGGATTGGCGCATCACCCTCTTCTACTGGTGGTGGTATAAAAACCAGCACATTTGCCATAGCTACGCTGAATATTCTGAGCTTGGCACGAGGAAAAACTAAAATTGAAATTTTTAGAAGAGAAATAGCCGACATATCGGTAAGAAGGTCTTTTGCCATTATATCTCTTTCGCTATTGGTCATCGGTTTTGGGGTAATGGTAATTTCAATATTCGATGGAGAAAAGAGTCTAATGCAAATCGCTTTTGAGTGCTTTTCGGCTTATAGCACTGTGGGCTTAAGTTTAGGTATTACTGGCGACTTAAGTAGTGTAAGCAAAATCATGCTCATTATTATCATGTTTGTAGGCAGGGTAAGCATGTTGTCCATTATGATTGCCATTATGGACAAAGTAAAGCACAAAAGTTACCGATACCCTACGGAAGAAATTACAATCAATTAAAATCTGAATCAATGAAATACATCATAGTTGGATTAGGGAATTTTGGAGCATCGTTAGCAGAAAAGCTAACTGCTCAAGGCAATGAGGTAATTGGAATAGATACTTCAATGTCGAAAGTAGATTCGTTCAAAGAAAAGATTTCTCATACCATATGTATGGATGCTACCGATGAATTTACTGTATCAGGCCTTCCGTTAAAAGACACCGACATTGTAATTATTGCGATTGGTGAAGATCAAGGCTCTAACGTAATGGTGACCGCGCTGTTCAAAAATTTAGCGGTTAAAAGACTCATTAGCAGAGCAATAAACCCTTTACATGAAAAAGTACTTAAAGCTTTGGGTGTAGATGAAATTGTGCACCCAGAACAAGAAACAGCAGAACGCTGGGCCAAAAAACTATGTATGAACAATGTGGTAGACTCTTTTGAATTAGGAGAAAACTACAGCATTATAGAAGCCAGCGTACCGGAAGAGTATGTGGGGCAGTCCATCCGAGATATGGGCTTCAGAAAGCGTTTTAACTTACTAATACTAACTACAATTAAGAAAATTGAAGTAAACAGCACATTGGGTAAAAGTAAGATTGAATCGAAAGTGCAAGGTGTTGCAACACCTGAATTGGTGCTTGAAAAGGATGATATTCTTGTGCTCTACGGATCGAATAAAGATTTGAAGAAATTCTTAAAGCAAAAAACTGAGTAGTATTTCTAAACAGATTGAGCGTTAGATAAATATCAGGGATGAGCAGAAACCCAAACTTCGCCATCTTCAAAAAATTCTTTTTTCCAGATGGGTACCGTTTCTTTTAAGGTATCAATACAATACTCACAGGCTTGAAAAGCAGCCTTTCGGTGCTGAGCAGCCACCACAATTACCACTGCTTCCTCTCCTATTTCGACTACTCCCGTACGATGATGAATGAGCACCTCTTCTACTTGAAACTCGGTTTTGGCATAATTAGCAATCTTCTGCATTTCCTTCAAAGCCATTTTCTCATACGCTTCAAATTCTAATTTAAGGACTGACTTGCCCTTGGTTTGATTGCGTACCGTACCTACGAAACTAACTATGCCCCCACATTCAGGGTAAGAAACAGCCTCTACGCAAGCTTGAGGATCGAGTTTTTCAGAAGTAATATGAATCAGTGTTTTCATCCGCCACTTACTGGTGGAATTAGCACCACCTCATCGTTTTCTTTGACCAAATAATCATCATTTACATAATCGGCATTTACGGCTAACTGCAAAGAAGCAAGCCCTTGAAACGCAGGGTAAAGATTAACCAAGGCTTGACGAACATCGGCCACAGAGCTTTCGCTTTCCACTTCCAATGTCACCTGATTACCATTCAGAATATCCTTTGCTATGCCAAAAGCTATTACTTCAATTTTCATTCTTTTCCTTTTCCGATCAAACAAGGTACTTCAATAATAAGCGTCCTCCAGCAAATAAAACCAATAATGCTGTCAGTATTTTGACTTTCTTCTGCGAAAGCTTAAACACCGAAAGCCTAGAACCAAGCTGTCCGCCTACCAAAACGCTAAGCCCCAAATACAAAATCATTTTAAAGTCGAAAGTTAGATTACCTTGACTCAACTGCCCAGCCAAGCCCGATGCCGAATTGATTAGAATGAAGAAACTGGCAGTACCAGCTATCGTTTTGGCTTTGTCCCAATGCATAATGTGTAGCAAAGGTGAAAGGAAAATTCCACCACCAATACCAACGGAGCCTGCTAATAAGCCAATACCTCCACCAATGGCTCCATTAACTATGGGCATGGCTTTCTTGCCTTCTGAGGCATCCTGAATGCTCTTCTTCCTTAAATAGTCTTCCAACAACATGATAATACCAGCAATGATCAAAGTTGACCCTAAAAGAATGAAGAATACATTTTCCTTAAAGGGAATTCTAGCTCCTATAAATGCCAAGGGCACACTGACTAAAACCAGTGGTAAGGTTTTCTTCCAATTAATATGACCTTGCTTCGCGAAAAGGTAAGTACCTCCGCTCACGACAATCAGATTACAAACCAAAGCGATGGTGCGTAGCAATCGATACTCAAAGCTATAAAGCGATAGAATGGCCAAATAACTGGAACCACCACCAAAGCCTACAGAGGAATAAAGAAAGGCTATTGCAAAAAAGAAGAAGATCAATTCGTAGTCCATACTCTAATAGATTTCCATGCTCTGGTCTATCTCCTTTTGCCAAGCCAAGATTCCACCTTTCAAGTTTTTCAATTTTGAAAAACCTTTATTTTTAAGGATTTGAAGAGCTTTTTGGCTTCGTTGTCCACTTTTGCAGTGAATTATGACTGTCTCATTTTGAGACAGCTGCCCAACCTCATTTTCAAGCTTTGAAAGCGGAATATTAAGCCCATTCAAGTTTGAAATAGCATATTCATAATCTTCGCGGACGTCCAAAATAAAAGGAACTTTACCCGACTCTACCATCTGATGCAACTCATGAACTGTGATGTCATTTACATCCTTTTTGACTTCATTCAAGCCACAAAAGACCTCATAGTCAATCAAACTTGTAATAATTGGGTGCTCTCCTGATACAGGGTTATTTTTATTCGACTTTATATTTAAAAATCTAGTAGTAAAGCTCTGGCTATCAAATAATAATAGTCTACCATCTAACAACTCTCCTAAGCCAGCCAACAGCTTAATTACTTCATTGGCTTGTATGGCACCGATGATTCCAGCCAAGGCACCAAATACGCCTCCTTCGTTGCAACTGGGCACCATTTCTGGCGGTGGTGGTGTAGGGAAAAGGTCTCGATAATTTGGCCCTCGACTACCGTCTTTTCTTTTAGCATTGAACACACTTATTTGGCCTTCGTAGCGAAAAATTGCAGCATAAATAAGGGGCTTGCCCAAGAGTACGCAGGCATCATTCACCAAGTATCGTGTGGGTAGATTATCACTTCCGTCAACAACTACATCATAGTCTTTAATAATGTCTAGTGCATTACTAGCATCTATCTGGGTTTCGTAAAGTTGGGTTTTAACATTCGGGTTCAACTCTTTAATAGAAGCAATAGCAGACATACCCTTACTTTCTCCTGTTTGGCTTGTGGTATAAATGGTTTGTCTTTGGAGATTGGTGAGACTAATTTCATCAAATTCGACCAACCCAATTCGCCCCACTCCTGCTGCTGCCAAATAGCTAAGGTTAGGAATTCCCAAACCACCAGCACCAATCACCAACACGCTTGCAGCCTTCAATTTCTCCTGGCCTTCAACTCCAAAATTGGGCAAAATGATTTGTCTATTATAGCGTATAAGTTCTTCTCTACTTAGCATTTGTCCATTTATCAAAATCGGCTTTCGTATCAATGTCTAATGTAAAGCGAAGGTTGTTGGTTTCAAAGAAGTGCACCTTTTTGGAGTTCTGTTTTACAATTTGGCTACAGCCGTTTGGGTGGGTATGTTCCAGAATTTCTTTTCTATAATCTTTATCAAACAAAACGGGATTGCCTTTTACTCCTTCGTAAAGGGGAACAAGAATATTCTTCCCATTCTCTTCTCTGAAACAATCCATCAACTGATTATAATCAGCAGCGGTCAAAAATGGCATATCGGCCAAGCAAATGACATATACATCGCCAGTTGCTTCGGCAATTCCAGTTTGAATAGATGGGGTCATTCCTAATTCAAAAGTTGAGTTTACTACAGTTTGAACCATATATTCTTTCGGAATCAGCTTTTCAAGCCTTTCGGCTTCTTTGCCTAGCACAACAATGACTTCTAAAAAATCGGCAGCGGTAATTGACTTCAAGCTATGTTCAAAAACGGTTTTCTCATCAATGGACATTAGAAGTTTATGTCCTCCTTCCATTCTTGAAGAAAGTCCTGCGGCTAATACTATGGCAGAAAATTTTGTCATTCCATTTCAATGATACGGTTTTTTAAACCAGTTGCCCAATCATAAAGAGGATTGAATTTCAATCCCAATTAAAATTCTCTCATGACAGTTTCTTTCAATGAATGATTAAATTATCGTACTTTAAATTTCTATGATTTCCATTAAATTTTTCTGCCTATGAAATCGCTAATACTTCCGTTCTTTTGTCTTCTGATTTGCAGTTGTGGCAACCAGAAAGAATCTACTACAGACAGCTCCATTTCTGAGCCTACAGGGCAAATTGCATTTACAAGTAATAGAGGAGGAAACAACGACATCTATCTAATGAACATAGATGGAAGTAACATTAGAAATATTACAAACAACCCTGCTCTAGATTATGGTGCCTCGTGGTCGCCTGATAACAAACAGATTGCGGCTTACTCTAATCGAAGTGGAAATACAGAACTTTATCTATTTAGTGCTGACGGACAAACTTCAACTCAACTAACAGACCACCCAGATCAAGATGTTCTTCCAAGTATTTCTTCTAACGGAAAGCAAATTGCGTTTATGAGCAACCGAAATGGAAAAAGTAGAAGTGTTTATTTAATGGATGTGGATAGGACAAACGTAATTCCATTAACTGACAACGATTTATATGAAGAAAGTCCATCTTGGTCTCCTGATGGAAAACAAATCTTGTTTACCCGTCAGTTGAAGGATGAATCGGATACGAGTCATGCCGCGAATGGTGAAGTTTTTATTATGGATAAAGATGGAGCCAATGTAAAAAGACTGACCAACAAAAAGGCGTTTGACTCTGGAGCTGTATTCTCACCAAACGGAAAGCAAATTGCTTTCTATGGCGCTTCCAACGAAACTTGGGACATCTTTTTAATGAATTCTGACGGAAGTAATGTTAAAAATCTAACAGATGATGCTATAGAGTGCTACTCGCCTGCTTGGTCGCCTGATGGCAAATGGATAGTGTATACCGCTGGAAGTAAGAACATTTATAACCTTTACATCATTCATGTTGAAAGTGGTGAAAAGAGGCAACTGACGAATAATGAGTTTCGAAACGAAGCACCGGCTTGGTCTAATAATTAAAATTGAAACTATTAATGAATGGTTAAAACAAAACCATCTATTCGCTACTCCGTAACGGTAATGAATCACTTACCGTAACCAACTAAAACATTGAAAAACCTTACACAAGAGCAACTCACTGAATTAGAGAGCCAGTTGAGCCATCCGAATGGAGAATTTGGATTAGAGGTAGCTGAAAACATGCATTCAACCAACATAGGAATGACCACTTCGGCTATTAACGCACTGGAAATATCTGACCATAATAAGATTCTGGAAATTGGACACGGAAGCTGTCAGCATCTTCCGCTAATATTAGAAAAGGCTGAGGGTATTACTTTTTATGGTTTGGAAATTTCCGAAACAATGAAAACCCAAGCTGAACTTAAAAACGAAGTCTACTTAAAAAATCAAACTGCCGAGTTTAAGCTTTATGATGGAGAGAGCATTCCCTTTTCGGGCAATTTCTTTGAGAAAGCCATGACGGTAAACACATTATACTTCTGGAAACACCCTCTTCAATTTTTAGAAGAAGTATATAGGGTAATGAAGCCGAAGGGTGTTTTCACAATTTCTTTTGCTCACAAGGAATTTATGCAGCATCTCCCATTTGTAAAGGACAAATTCAGCCTCTATAGCAATCAAGATGTTTCGGATTTAGTTGCAAAATCAAGCTTTGAGCTGCTTAACATTTATGATAAAACTGAAACAGTAACAGGCAATGCCGGTGAATTGGTCAACCGTAATTATGCAGTAGCAGTATTAGCAAAGAAATAGATCGACTCAACTTTAATGATCAATCAATAATTCTTTAAATGCTTTAAAATTTGCTTCAACTTTAGTTGCCACCTTTTCTTTATCCATAAGCTCTTTTGCAAAAGTGGGTATGGTTAAAGAATAACCAAGTGCCTTTTCCATTGTTGGAGCAAATTTTATAGGGTGGGCCGTTTCTAAAAACACGCCTTGCTCTCCTGCTTTTAAGCAAGTTTTCAAGCCTTTATACCCAATGGCCCCGTGAGGGTCAAGCAAATAGCCTGCTTGGTTTTGGCATAGCTTTATGGTTTCTAAAATGTCTCGGTCATACATAGAAAATCCGGTAACATCGTTACAAATTGCCTTATAGTCATTATTATATAAGGCTTGCATTCGTCCAAAATTACTAGGCAAGCTTACATCCATTGCATTGGCATAAGTAGAAACTGTTGGTTTTTGCTCATACTTTTCCGTTGCTAAATACCGAGGTACAATGTTGTTTGCATTTGAGCAGGCTAAAAATTTACCTAAAGGGAAACCCATTTTTTTCGCCAACATTCCTGCCGTTATATTTCCATAATTGCCGCTTGGCACTGCGATTACTGAAGTGATTTTTTGCTCTAACTGAGTGAGCAACCACGCGTAATAAATTGACTGCGGTACCCAACGGGCAATGTTAATGGAGTTGGCGGAAGTCAGATTTAGTTTTTGATTTAGCTCTTTATCCAAAAAAGCTTGCTTTACTAAAGCTTGGCAATTGTCAAAATCCCCGTTAACTTCTAAGGCTGTAATATTTTCCCCAAGCGTAGTAAGTTGCTTTTCTTGCAGATCACTCACTTTTCCTGATGGGTATAATATAATGACGCTTACTCCTTCAATTCCTAAAAAGCCATTGGCCACTGCTCCACCTGTATCTCCAGAAGTAGCCACCAAAATTGTTGTTTCTTTGCCCTTACTTTGAGAAAAATGACCTAAACAACGGGCTAAAAATCTAGCTCCTACATCTTTAAAAGCATAGGTTGGTCCATGAAAAAGCTCTAGCGAATGTATATTCTCTTCTACCTGAACCAAAGGAATTTCAAAGCACAGCACCTCTTCCATAATTGTCTTGAGCTCGTTGCTTTCAATGGCAGTACCTACAAAAGGTTTTACCATTTCATAACCTATTTCTGGAAGACTCATTTGCCTAAAATGGCGTAACACGGTTTCTGGCAAAAGAGGAATGTGCTCTGGAAAATACAGCCCATTGTCTGGCGGAAGGCTATTCATAACCGCTTCTTGAAAGCCAACCTTTGGTGCTTGTTTATTTGTACTAAAAAATTTCATTGCACTACAGTTACACCATTTTTATTAATGGTCGATTCTAAAAACTGAACATGAATTTGCTCAGCATTATAAACACTTTCTATTTGTCTTTTCACTTCCGTCAAACCTTGATTCTTATTAAAAAAAGCAAACATAGCTGGCCCAGAACCAGAAATATTAAACCCAATCGCACCGTTTTTCATGATAATGTCTTCAACCCTATCATATTGTGGTATCATTTTTTTTCTGTGAGGCTGGGCGAACACATCCTGTAAAGAGGCTTTTATCAAACTGTAATCACCATCCATTAAACCTTTAATTAGTCCTGCCATATTTGCTGCCTGCTTAATTCCATCTTTAAGTGTTACGGTTTGCGGCAAAATCGCCCGCGCTTCACTTGTTTTAATAGGTACATCTGGGAATACAATAAGTACGTTCAAATCATCTGGAAAACTGACTTGAAAGCCTTCATATGGATCACAATTCTTTACGCCTACAAAACCACCCAGCATACACGGTACTACATTATCTCCATGTCTGTTTCCAGAAGCCAAAGCTTCTCCATCTAAAGCAAAGGTGATTAGTTCTTCTCTTGAAAAGCCTGACTCCAACAGTTCATTTGCGGCATAAACGGCTCCAACTGCACTTGATGCCGATGAGCCTAACCCACTACCTGGGGTAAAGTTCTTTTCTATTTTTATATCAAAACCTCCCTTATGCCCTACATGCATACAGAAAGATTTTAATGCTACAGTAGCAACATTCTGTTCAGGGTTTAAAGGCAATTCTGCTCCTATTGCTTCCATGACATATGACTCATCATTTCTTTTGGTCAGGGTAATAGTGTCGCCTATATTATTGATGGCAAAGCCCAAAATATCAAAGCCTGGCCCTACATTGGCTACTGATGCTGGTGAGAATACTTTCACCGAATTTATGTTCTTCCTCATCTTTCTTCTTAATTATTCACCAGTCTAAGTACATCTGCAAAAATTCCCGAGGCTGTTACTTCTGCTCCAGCACCAGCGCCTTTAATTACTAGTGGCTGTGCTTTATACCTTTCTGTATGGAATAAAACGATGTTGTCTTTTCCTTCTAAAAAATAGAAAGGATGCCCCTCTTCTATTTTCTGCAAGCCTACAGTGGCTTTACCATTTTTATAACTGGCCACTACCCTAAGTTTGGTTTTGGCCTGTTCTGCTTCATTATAAAGTGCCTTAAAATATGGCTCATTATCTTCTACTTTTTGATAAAAACTATCCAAGCTCGGAGCTTCTAAACAGCCTTCTGGTAGAAACGACACAAGGTCAACATCCTTCATTTCAACCTCCAAACCGCTTTCTCTCATTAAAATAAGCAGCTTTCGAATTACATCTTCACCAGAGAGGTCGAGCCTTGGATCTGGTTCGGTTAAGCCCAGAGCCTTTGCCGATTCTATTATGCTTTTAAACGTGCTCTGCCCATTGTATTCATTGAACAAGTAATTAAGTGTACCGCTCAAAACTGCTTCAATTGATAGAATTTTATCTCCTGACTTAATCAGGTCGTTCAAGGTAGAAATTACAGGAAGACCAGCAGCTACATTGGTTTCAAAAAGAAATTGAGCACCATACTTTCTTGCAGTCTGTTTTAGCTTTCGATATTGTTCCATCGACCGTGTGGCCGCTATCTTATTTGGTGTTACAACTGAAATACTTTTTTCAAGGACTGCTTGATACACTTGGGCAATATCTTCCGAAGCTGTAATATCCACAAAAACACTATTTCTCAAGTTCAGCTCGTCAATTCGTGAAACGAAAGAGTCTATATGGTATGCATCTCCATCATTCAATAAGTCGGCCCATCGCTTTAAATCGATTCCTTCTTCTTCAAAATAGCTTTGTTTAGAATTGGCGATACCTGCGACTAAAATGTTAAGATGGTGTTCTTTTAAAAGGTATTCTTGTTGTTCTGATATTTGATTGAGGAAAGCCCTGCCAACATTGCCCACACCCACTATAAACAAGTGTACTTTCTTTATTTCTGAAAGGAAAAAGCTTTCGTGCAACAGGTTTATTGCCTTTTTCATGTCAGACCTATGAATCACAGCCGATATGTTTCTTTCGGAAGAACCTTGAGCTATGGCGGTAACACTTATTCCATTTCTGCCTAGGGTGTCGAACATTTTACCACAGATACCGACCTGATTTTTCATATTTGCGCCAACAAGCGCCAGAATGCTCATATCTGTATCTATTGACACTGCATTGAGTTTACGCAGTTCTAGCTCAGTTTTAAACTCTTGGCTTACGGCTTCTTTAGCTTTGTCAACATCAACCGTAGATATTGCCACACATATTGAATGCTCAGAAGAAGCTTGTGTAATTAGAATCACATTTACTCGGGCTTCAGAAAGGGCTCTGAACAAACGAAATGAAAAACTCGGAATACCTACCATGCTATTGCCTGAAAGGTTGAGCAAGGCGATTTCTTTAATACTAGAAATGCCTCTTACCAAATTCTTTTTCTCATCCCATTCCTTGGTAATTTTTGTGCATTCGCCTTCGGCATCAAAGGTATTTTTCACCCAAATGGTTATTCCTTTATCTAATGCAGGCTGAATACTTGGCGGATACAACACTTTAGCGCCAAAATGCGACAATTCTAATGCTTCTTCATAAGAGACGTGTGGAAGTAAATGTGCTTGCTTGACAAGCCTTGGATCTGCCGTCATCAAACCATTCACATCAGTCCATATTTCTAGTGCTTCGGCTTCAAAAACATTGGCCAAAAGCGAAGCGGTATAATCAGAGCCTCCTCTACCCAATGTGGTGGTTTCATTTTCTAAAGTTGAGGCAATAAACCCTGGAAACAGGCTTACAGAACCCATTTCACTCTTTAATCCAAGCAATAACTCACTGGTTTCTTTTATTAAAATGTTGGCATTGCCAAACTGCTTATCGGTGATCAAGTATTTTCTCGAATCATATAATGTAATATCTACTTTCTCATTTTTGAGGTAACTGAATACAATAAAAGATGAAAGTCTCTCTCCGCAACTTTGTATGAAATCGCTGGTTCTAGAAGTTAATTCCTTTAAAAGAAACACTCCCTTACAGACTTCTGAAAGTTGAGAAAAAAGCTCATTGATAAAACCCTCCTCTTCTTTTCCTAAAAGTTCTGTATACATGGTTGTATGCTGAAGCTTAAGTTGGTCAATAAGTGCTTCATAACTGGTATCTCCTTGTTGAGCGCGGGTAGAAAGTTGGATAAGTTGATTGGTGACTCCACCAATAGCCGATACAACTACCACTATATTATTGTTAGTGGATGCTGAGTTAATAATGCTTGCTACACTTTTTATAGCAGCCACACTTCCTACTGAAGTGCCTCCAAATTTCAGAACCTTCATTTTTATTCTGTTTACAAATGATGCTCTTCACTTTATAGTAAAGAGGAATTTGAGTGATTAAGAAAATTTATTTTGATTTTAAATGATAAACCCGAAGAGGTCAGGTCTTTCATTGAGGTATTCCGCATTAATGTTTTTATCCGTAATACGTTTTATTAAGGGTGCAAAATCTTCCCTCGTTCGATGTTCTATCCCAATCAAAGCAGGGCCTTTTTCGCGTGCGGTCTTTTTGGTGTATTCAAAATGTACGATGTCATCGTTTGGGCCAAGTACATCTACTAAAAATTCTTTTAGGGCACCAGCACGTTGCGGAAAACGAACGATAAAATAATGCTTCAACCCTTCGTATAGTAATGAACGCTCACGAATTTCTTCGGTACGTGAAATGTCGTTATTCGATCCTGAGAGGACACAAACCACATGTTTTCCTTTAATTTCTTCAGCAAACTGTACCAATGCAGATACGGCAAGAGCACCAGCTGGCTCTACTACAATGGCATCTCGATTATAAAGTTCTAGCATGGTGGTGCAAACCAAACCTTCTGGTACAGTTACTACTTCATCAAGGTTATTTCTGCATATTTCAAAGGTTTTGTCACCAATTTGCTGAACGGCCGCACCATCCACAAACTTGTCAATTTTGCTAAGTTTTAAGTTTTGACCTTGATCGATAGAGTTCTGCATAGCCGGAGCTCCAGCAGGCTCTACACCAATAATCTTGGTTTTAGGACTTAGTACTTTAAAAACTGTTGATACACCAGAAGCTAAGCCTCCACCCCCAACGGGTAGAAAAAGGTAGTCGATAGCTGCTTCACTGTCTTGCAATATTTCAAGCCCAACAGTACCCTGGCCTTCTATTACTTTTTCATCATCAAACGGATGAATAAAAATTCCATCAGTTTCTTTACAATAGGACAGCGCTTCTAATTGAGCATCATCAAAGGTATCTCCTACCAAAACAATCTCTACAAACTCTTTTCCGAAAAACCTGACCTGCTCTACCTTCTGTCGAGGAGTTGGTGAAGGCATAAAAATGGTGGCTTTCACTTTTAAAAGTTGACAAGAATAAGCTACACCTTGGGCATGATTTCCCGCACTTGCACAAACCACCCCACGTTTATTTTTTTCTAAACTTAAGCCACTGATTTTGTTAAAAGCTCCACGAATTTTATAAGAACGCACTACCTGAAGATCTTCTCGTTTAAAGAAAATTTTTGCCCCATACTTTTCTGAATAGGTAAGATTCAGCATCAAAGGCGTATGTGTAACTACGCTTTTGAGCTCTTTCGCGGCTTGCTCTATTTGGGCAAGTTGAGGTATATAATCCGTGTGTACTTTTTTCATTTCATTTGTTTAAAGACTCTTGTCTAACCCTTTTCAAGAGAGAAGACTTCAAGACCATTATGGATACAAGATTGCTTCTTCGCTAAACTCCGTTTCAACTCTGCTTGTCTATTCAAATGACGTTAGGCATTTAGCCCTTTTGGAACCGTCATTGCCGTGAACGCGGAATGTAATGAAGCATGAAGAAGCAATCTTATTTTCGCCAACTAAACCAATTCTTCTTCTGGTTTAGAGACAGGTACATTCTCAGGTCTCAAGCCTCTAACAGCCCTTCCTGCTCTCCACATTTCAGAATTGCGTAAAGCATCTAGCTCTACTTCTAGCTTTTCGCGATAATCTGATTGAGAATTAGAATCGATAGAATTTTTGGCTTCTATGCCATCGGTAACGGACTTGTACAACTGCTCAAAAACAGGCTTTGTGGCGGCATAGAATTTATCTTTCCAGTCTAAAGCGCCACGCTGTGCTGTAGTAGAACAATTGGCATACATCCAGTCCATACCATTATCAGCAATAAGCGGATAAAGGGATTGCGTTGCTTCTTCTACCGTTTCGTTAAAAGCCTCAGAAGGAGAATGTCCATTTGCTCGAAGTACTTCGTATTGTGCTTGGAATAAACCTTGAATTGCGCCCATCAATGTGCCTCTTTCGCCTGTAAGGTCAGAGGTTACTTCTTTGTAAAAAGTGGTTTCGAACAGGTAACCTGACCCCACTGCAATTCCCAAAGCGATTACACGATCACGAGCTTTACCTGTAGCATCTTGGTGAATGGCAAAGGAAGAATTCAAGCCTTTTCCTTCTACAAAAAGTGAGCGTAATGACGTGCCAGAACCTTTTGGCGCTACCAAAGCCACATCTACATTTGATGGAGGAACAATACCCGTTTTTTCGCTATAGGCCACTCCAAAACCATGAGAGAAATAAAGCATTTTACCAGCAGTAAGGTGTTTTTTCACCGTAGGCCAAACTGCAATTTGAGCTGCATCTGAAAGAAGGTAACAGATCACTGTTCCTCGCTCTAATGCTTCTTCAATAGGGAAAAGGGTTTCGCCCGGTACCCAACCATCAGCAATTGCCTTGTCCCAAGTTTTTGAGTTCTGTCTTTGTCCAACAATTACATTAATGCCATTGTCTTTCAAGTTGAGCGACTGCCCAGGACCTTGAACGCCATAACCAATTACAGCTACGGTTTCGTTTGAAAGTACCTCTTGCGCTTTTACTAGTGGAAATTCTTCGCGGGTTACTACGTTTTCTTCTACTCCGCCAAAGTTAATTTTTGCCATTATTATTGATTTTTAGTGTTTCTAATTTTTCTTAAATCATTCTCTTTTGAGAAGGTTATCTTTTGTAATTATGATCGCCATTGCGAGAAATTAAGCTTTGCTAAAAGCTTGATGACGAAGCAATCTCTCCGATTCCCTCAAATCCCTTCCAACTCCCCCATCGGTTTGGTTACCGAAACCCGTCCTGAACGGACAAACTCCAACACACCATAGGGCTTTAAAAACTCTAGCAACTCTTGAGTCTCTTCCTTATGCCCCGTCTTTTCAATGATCATAAAGTCTTGTTCTACCGAAAGTATTCTAGCATTATTGTCTCTAATTAGCTTCTCTACCAAATTGCCTTCGGCTATGGATTGCGTTGAAATTTTATAAAGGGCTATCTCCTGAAAAACGGTATCACCATCTGTATGATAAACTGCCTTCATTACTTCCACCTGCTTTTCAATCTGTAAAACCAGCTTCTTGATCTGTGCTTCGGTAGTAGCAACCACAATGGTGAAGCGGTAAATACCAGAAGTCTCAGATTCTGAGCTATTAATGCTATCGATGTTTAAGTTTCTCCTGGTTAGGATTGATGTGATCCTGTTCAACAGTCCAACACTATTTTCAGAGAAAATCGAAATTGTATATGCTTGCTCCATTTTATTCTAATCTTATGTCTGACACCGATGCGCCTGTAGGCACCATAGGGAATACGTTATCTTCTTTGCCCACATGTACTTCTAACAAATAGCTGCCATTATGTGATAGCATTTCCATGACCGCTGTTTTCAAGTCTTCTCTTTCGGAAATGGACTTTCCTTTAATCCCATAACCATGGGCTATGGTCACAAAATCAGGGTTTTCCATTTCGGTAGAAGAATATCGCTTGTCGAAGAAGAGCTGTTGCCACTGGCGTACCATGCCCAAGAATGAGTTATTGAGAATGATGATCTTAACTGCCGCTTTGGTCTGAAAAATGGCACCCAATTCTTGAATGGTCATTTGAAAACCGCCATCGCCAATAACAGCAATCACTTCTCGTTCTGGCGCACCTAGCTTAGCACCTAAAGCCGCTGGCAGACAGAAGCCCATGGTACCCAATCCGCCAGAAGTAATATTACTTTTACTTTGTTTAAACTGTGTATACCTGCTGGCCACCATTTGATGCTGCCCTACATCTGTGACTAAAACAGCATTGCCCTCTGTCTGTAAATTCACCTGATGAATTACTTCCCCCATAGAAATTGGGCCAGAAGTAGGTCTTAAATCCTGTTCTATGACTTTGGCTTGTTCTATTCCTTTTAATGCTTCAAACTCTTCCAGCCAACCTTGATGTGATCTTTCATACACCAGTGAAATCAAGGCTTGTAAACTTTCTTTGCAATCGCCCAATACAGCTACATCCGCCTCTACATTCTTATTGATTTCGGCTGGGTCTATATCAAAATGAACCACTTTTGCTTGCTTAGCATAGCGGCTTAGGTCACCTGTAACGCGGTCGTCAAAACGCATTCCTATGGCAATCAAAACATCGCATTCGTTGGTCAGCACATTGGGCGCATAATTACCGTGCATTCCCAACATGCCTACATACAAAGGGTGATCAGAAGTAAGTGCAGAAAGACCTAAAAGTGTTGATGCAGCAGGTAAACCAGCTTTCTCAATCATTTGTCTAAATTCCTTTTCAGCATTTCCTAAAATGACGCCCTGCCCAAAAACTACCAATGGTTTTTTGGCTGAATTGATCAAATCAGCAGCCTCTTCCACTTGGCTTAAATTCAAAGTTGGAACGGGCGTATAGCTTCTAATCTGTTTGCATTTGCGATAAGCAAAATCAAACATTTCAAATTGAGCATCTTTGGTAATATCAATAAGCACAGGACCAGGTCGGCCGGAGCGCGCAATGTAAAATGCACGTGAAAGTGCTTCTGGTAATTGCTCTGCTTTAGTTACTTGAAAATTCCATTTAGTGGCAGGCATGGAAATACTGATGATATCGATTTCTTGGAAAGCATCTGTACCTAATAAATGTGAACCTACCTGACCAGTAATACATACCAATGGGGTAGAATCAATCATGGCATCGGCAATTCCGGTAATCAAATTGGTGGCTCCTGGGCCAGAAGTGGCCATTACCACCCCTACTTTTCCCGTTACTCGTGCATAGCCTTGGGCAGCGTGAATAGCGCCTTGCTCATGTCTAGTTAATACATGCCTCACCTGATCTTGATAATGATAAAGCGCATCGTAAACGGGCATAATTGCCCCACCTGGGTAACCAAAAATCAAATCAACCTCTTCTGCAATAAATGACCTAAGCACAGCATCCGCGCCAGAAGTGCGAATGGTTTCCTTTACTGGTGGTGTAAGTGTAGCTTGTAAATACATATTACTTATCGGTTATGCAACCTTCTGATGCAGAGGCTACTGTTTTAGCATATTTGTACAATGCCCCACGGGTCACTTTTAAGGCTGGGGCTTTCCATTCCGATTTCCTTTGGGCTATTTCTTCGGAAGAAATATCTAATGAAATTCTATTCTCAATGGCGTCTATAGTAATTGGGTCGCCATCACGAACCACGGCAATTGTACCACCTTCTTGGGCTTCTGGAGTGACGTGACCTACCACAAAACCATGGCTTCCACCGGAAAATCGTCCATCGGTAATCAATGCTACAGAGTTGCCTAATCCAGCACCCATAATGGCAGCAGTTGGCTTTAACATTTCAGGCATTCCTGGGCCGCCTTTTGGTCCTTCGTACCGAATTACTACCACGTGCCCCGCCCTCACTTTTCCTTCTTGAATACCTTGAATCGCCAAAAATTCATTGTCGAAAACAATGGCTTTGCCTTCAAATCTTTCGCCTTCTTTCCCTGTGATTTTTGCTACAGCACCTTCTTCAGCCAAATTGCCAAAAAGCATTTGTAGGTGACCTTGCGGCTTTATTGGGTTCTCAGTGGGTCTAATTACCTTCTGCTCTGGAGTAAGTGAAGGCACATTCGCTAGATTCTCAGCTACAGTCTTTCCAGTAACAGTGAGGCATTCACCGTGAATCATACCCTTTTCTAACATATACTTCATTACCGCGGGCACTCCTCCAACATTGAAAAGATCTTCCATCAGATATTTACCACTAGGTTTTAAGTCGCCTAAAAGCGGAGTGGAATCGGATAGTCGTTGGAAATCAGCTAGTGTTAAATCGACATCAATGCTCTTAGCTATGGCCAATAAATGCATTACGGCATTGGTGGAGCCTCCTAAAACAATCACCAATCGAATGGCATTTTCAAATGACTTTTTGGTCATGATATCTCTGGGCTTCAAATCCAGTTCAAGCAGGTGCTTTATGGCTTTGCCTATTTCGTCACACTCCTTATTTTTCACCGCACTTACCGCGGGGTTTGAAGCACTGTAGGGCAAAGACATTCCTAAGGCTTCAATGGCAGACGACATGGTGTTAGCGGTATACATTCCACCGCAAGCACCTGCACCAGGACATGAATTTTTGATTACTCCTTTGTAGTCTTCATCCGAAATATTTCCAGAAAAACGTTCTCCCAATGCTTCAAATGAAGAAACAATATTGAGTTTCTTGTCTTTGTAGCAGCCCGAGGCAATCGTGCCTCCATAAAGCATAATCGAGGGGCGGTTCAATCTGGCCATAGCAATCACTGATCCTGGCATGTTCTTATCACAACCAGCCACTGCAATGATGGCATCATAATAATGTGCGCCAGCTACCGCTTCAATAGAATCGGCTATGATTTCTCTGGACACCAATGAATAGCGCATGCCTTCGGTGCCATTGGCAATGCCATCGCTAACACCTATGGTATGATAGATTAGCCCAACCAAATCATTGTTCCATACCCCCACTTTGATTTGCTCAGCAAGCTTATTCAAATGCATGTTGCAGGTATTTCCATCATAGCCCATGCTCACGATTCCAACCTGAGCCTTTTTCATGTCCGCTTCTGACAAACCCACACCGTAAAGCATGGCTTGCGAAGCTGGTTGGGTTTCATCTTGCGTAAGTCGCTTACTATATTTATTCAGTTCCATTAAATTGTTTCTTGTTTTGTTGTTGAAGGTTGACGAACCAATTTCTGGTAGGCTTTAGCTACTTGATAACCAATGGTTTCTTCCCAAGGCAAGCGAAAAGGGTTGCCATCTAAAAGACCAATTCCTGCAACTTCCACAGCGGTTCCTGTAAAAAAGGCACCATCAGTTCCTTTTACCTTTTCAGGGGGGAAATAGGCTTCCACTACCTCGTAGCCTAAACCTCTAGCTATGTCCATAGCCGTTTCTCTAGTAATTCCTGGAAGAATATTACCTAATGGAGGTGTATAGAGCACTTTATCTTGTTCAAAGAAAAAATTAGCACCACTGCCCTCTGCTACTGATCCATTCTCATCTAAAAGTAAAGCCTCATCAAAGCCTTTGCGCTTGGCTTCGGTTGTGGCCAAAATGGAGTTGGTATAATGACCCGTAACTTTAGCGGCAACAGGCACCGAGCGAGGGTTTGGTCTTTCATAGGAAGAAACCATGACATTTAGGCTTTTATCACCTAAATATTTACCCCATTCCCAAGCACAAAGAAACAGATGAGATTCATCTACAGGACTCAAAGTCATGTTTTCTCCCAAGTAAACTAAGGGACGGATGTAAGCATCCGTCAACTGATTTCTCTCTAGTAATTCATAAGTCAGCTCTGTTAATTCCGCTACCGAGTAATTACAAGGAATATGCATTGACGCTGCTGAAGTCAATAGCCTTTCATAATGTGTTTCCGCTTTAAATACAGCGGGCGTTCCGTGTACATCATAGGCACGAATCCCTTCAAAGACTCCACTTCCGTAGTGCATACTTTGACTGTATAAACTAGCGCTAGCCTCTGAGGCTTTCAGCCATTGGCCATCTAAAAAAACTGTGGTATTTGATTCGTAATACATCATTTTATGGTTTAAAATTATCTGGACTCTTTTTCATTCTGGCTTTGAATTTCTCTTCTTCTACAATCTCAGTGAACGGCAATTATTTTTAATAACCACTGTAATTCAACACTTTACATTCTCACCACTTACAATTTCAACATCTTGATTTCTGGCTATATTTTGCTGTTGATATTGACATTTGGACATTAAAAAAGCCTTTCTCACTGGGTGAAAAAGGCTTCTAATGCATTGACAATAGTATCCTATTTCACCCCGTCCGGGTGGTAATAATGACTACTGTAATAATGGTTGTGTACTTTAACATGTATTCTTAATTCTTTAAATTCCTACGGGTTCTGAAACAAGTTCATCGGACATAAAAAAAGCCTTTCCGATTGGGAAAGGCTTTTGATATTTTAAACTATATCATCCCCTCCCATCACGTTTTCACGACAGTAATAATTTGGGTGATAATAATAGTATTTGTTCTCATTGTTGGCTCAAAGGAAAGTAGTTTGTTTTTATAATCAAACATTTTTTTAATTCATTTTTCGCAGAACACTCCTTTAGGAAAATAAACCTGACTGTGTTCATAAGTCATTAAACCCTTTTTTCCAGCTCATGGGCAGCAAATTCAGCTTCTATTCCTCCTTCAATATCAGACTGATAAAAAACAAGTTATCCTTCATTATCATTGAGATTTAAAGCTCCTATTACGGTGCTTTGGCCATTTTTCTTATAAACAGACCAGATTAAATTTCTAAGAAAAGTTTGATTGTAAGTCATACAAAATATGATTTAAAGTGTAGATTCAACCCACCATTATTCTACTCCAAATCCTATGAAGTTATTTATTTATCTTCTACTTGCTACCATTTACAATAATACAATAGCTCAGACATCTGTGTATTCAGGCTCGGCTGATGAACAAACAGTTTCGTTCACTTTTTATCACTTTTCAGGTGATTATACTAGCGCCCTATCAATCGGAGGTCTATCAAAGCCTCCCTTAAAATTTATAGGGAAGCTAAATGAGAGAAGACTCACGCTAATAGGCTCAGAAAAAAGTTTAGGTGACACAATAGTTTTTTCTGATTTTGACCCCAGTGATACTACCATTATTGGTGAATGGAAAAGTAATGATTTAGATAAAAGAATTACGATCAACCTGAGCAAGGAAATTAGTTTCAAATATTATGATGATCAAGCATTCGAAAATTTGGAATTACTTCAACCAGAATCAACAGAAGAACATTATTTTAAATTGATCGTGAGTCAAGAGTTGAAAAACACAGCAAGGGTTACAGGACTTAAAGTTTACAACAAAGTAAATGGTGCATTAGAACAAGAAATACCCCTAAATTGTGACTACAGTGTAATTAATCGACTTAATTTTGGAGATTTCAACTTTGATGGAGTAATCGATGTTTCCATTTTTGAAGCATCATATACTGGGACAAACAGTTCTCATATCTATATTTTGAGAGATCCAAAAAATAACGAATATTTCGTAAGCAACTATGAAGGAGTGTCTTTGGAATTTGATTACAAAAACAAGATCATTTACGAGCGAAATTCCTGTTGTATGGGCAATGAATACTCAATAGCAAAATACAAGGTGGAAAATAATGAAATGGTACTGATTTCAGAAGAATGCTTTAAATACAACCCTGAAAAAGAAGGCTTTACACCAGTAAAGTGTAGATGAAACCCTTCGATCTATTTCACCTCACAAAACACTCCTTTAGGAAAATAAATCTGACTGTGTTCATAAGTCATTAAACCCTTTTTTACCAGCTCATGGGCAGCAAAATCAGCTTCCATTCCTCCTTCAATATCAGACTGGTAAAAAATCAGTTGGCCTTCATTATCATTGAGATTTAAAGCCCCTATTATGGTACTTTGGCCACTTTTCTTAGAAACAGCCTTTATTAAATTCTCAGTAAAACGGTTGGTTTTAACAGCGGCAACATTCTCATCCGCCTTGTTAGGTTTGTACCGAACAAAATAATAGTTCATCGCCATTTCTACATCGGCTTCATTTTTATCCCAAAGTGTACAGAGTGTTTTATTTACAGCATTGTGTGGAATAGGATCGGTAGAGAAAACTTCCAAAATATATCGATTAGCAGCAATGGCAGGATCAGAATTCAGAATGGCTTGAGTCTCTTCCATATCAGTATCAAATAAGAAAACACCTCCGCCAGTAAAGAACGGCCCAGCAGCGATCATCTTCTTCTCTTTCACTAAGCGATTGATATTGTTCAAATGCCCAGCTTGTAAAGAGTCTACGGCAGCCTTAGAGATTTCAGTTTTATTCGGGTTGGTATTTAGAAAAACGAAAGTATATCGTCCATTTCCATATTGCGCTGACAGTGAAAATGATATACAAAAAAGGATGAGAAGAAAATAGAGTCGTTTCATGTTTTGATATTTAGCCTGATAAATAAGAATCCCATACGTTCCTCTTTCTTATCCTGAACGAGGTGAAGGATTTTATTGGAACTCAAAGATAAAAAATCATTTCACCATCGATCAATCTTTCATTCAAGCTGAATTATGTTTTATGTATTTTGAGGCTTACTAATGTTCGATATGAAAATATTTCGCTTTATCATTCTTTCCATTGCGCTGCTATTTTTTTCGCTTTCATCTCTAAGCGCACAGCAAAGTCAAAATCCATTAATGGCTTCATTTAAGGATTACCAAAACATGAAAGCCAATACTGAATTTGGTCTGGAATGGATTCAAATCGGCCCCACCATCAATTCAGCAAGGGCAGATGCCATTCAAGTTGATCCTACAAATCCGGGAACAATGTATGTAGCTTTTGGTTCGGGGAATCTTTGGAAAACCATCAATAACGGGCTTACATGGAAACCCATTTTTGAAAATCAAGCGGCCTTAGGGATTGGAGATGTAGCACTCGCTCCTTCTAACCCCAATATTCTCTATTTAGGAACTGGAGAAAGCCTGAAAAAGCCTCGAAACTTCACCATGCCGGGTACAGGTGTTTATCGCTCTGATGATGCCGGAGAAAGCTGGAAACACCTTGGCCTCACCGACTCTTGGCACATTGGAGAAATCGCTATTCACCCTACCAATCCAGATATTGCTTTGGTTGCGGTTCTGGGTAAATTTTGGTCTGATAATGCGGAAAGGGGAATTTACAGAACTGAAGACGGTGGAAAAACATGGCAGCATGTACTCTTTGTAAATGACCAAACTGGTGGAAATGACATTGTGATTTCGCCCTCCAACCCCAACATTATGTATGCTTCTATGTGGCAACACAGCCCTGAAGTAAACGGATTAGGTAGCGGGGTTTATAAAAGCGAAGATGCTGGGAAAACATGGAAGAAAGTAACCAACGGAATGATTCAGGATGCTAATGTAGGTCGAATTGGTTTAGCGGTTTCTTACACCAACCCTAATAAAGTTTATGCTTTAATGGACCATAGAAATCGAGACCAAAATGAAGGAGCAGCCAAGTTTTTTCAAAGTATAGATGGTGGGAAAAACTGGCAAATGACACATGAAAAAGGACTCCCTTTCTTCTCAACTATCGGCTGGTATTTTGCTGACATGTACGTGAATCCACAAAACGATGATGAAATTTACGGCCTCGGCCCGCGCATGGCACACAGCGTCAACGGTGGAAAAACCTTCGATTATGTCGGTGGAGATGTCTATCACCTCTTCCCCAGTGCTGCCGACCCTTTGCATTTAGATCATTGCGAATTATGGATCAACCCAGCCAACCCAAATCATATGGCTTTAGTGAATGATGGTGGGCTATACACCACCATGGACAAAGGCAAAAACTGGCTTCATCACAACAATATTCCAACAGGCGAATTCTATGACATTTCATTGGATGAACAAGAGCCATATATGATTTATGGTGGTGTGCAAGATGATGCCAGCGTTTACGGCCCTTCTTCAGAATATGACCCACGCTACCATAAAGACTGGAAATACATTTGGGTAGACGCTTGGAGTGGTGGAGATGGCTGCGTGACATGTGTCGATCCCACAGACCCCAATACGGTTTATTTCAGCATGCAAAATGGCGCAGCCAGAAGGAAGGATATGACAGCTGGGACTTCGGTTTCCATCAGACCACGGCTACCCAAAGAACATGCAGGGAATCTTGAGTTCAACTTTGTAGCTCCCTATTTCATTTCACCCCACGACAATAAAGCACTTTATCATGCTGGGAACTTCGTTTTCAAGAGTGTTGACCGAGGTGATAGCTGGGAAGTTATCAGTCAAGATTTAGCCGTTTCGAGCGATCCACAAAAGAAATCTGTTGCTGCGGGAGCTTTGGTGGAATCGAAATTCCAGGAAGGATTGCTTTACATGGGTACTGACAAAGGTGCGTTTTGGGTGAGCAAAGATGATGGCAAAAACTGGGAGGAACATTCCACGGGTTTACCCAATAATTACATCCGCAGCATTATGCCTTCGCAGTTCAAAGCCTCTAGGGTTTATGTAGCGCTTACGGGTTTAAATTATGATGATCTGAATACCTATCTCTATGTTTCGGAGGATTATGGTGCCAACTGGAAACCTATTATGAATAACCTACCCAACGAAATTGCCAACGTAATTTTAGAAGATCCGATCAATGAAAACATCCTCTATGCCGGGCTTTATCGAGGCGTCTATATTTCAACCAACAGAGGAAATTCATGGTCCATTTTAGGCAAAAACCTACCAGCAGTAGCCGTGGGAGATTTGGAAATCAATAGAAAAAGTATGGATTTAGTGGTGGCCACACATGGCCGTGGACTGTACAAGGTAAATTTAAAGCCTGTGCATAAAATGCCTGAAAACAGCCAAGCACCTTTTCTTTTCAACTTACCTGAATTTAAAAGACCCGCTTATGGCGACACGCATCGAAACCCTGATTATGAAACCTTAACCAGAACTGCAATCAGCTATTATTTGCCCACTGCGGCAAAAGTCAGTTTAATGATTAAGGATGGAAAAGAAAACATTATCTGGACAAAAGAGTTGGCAGGTGAAAAAGGAATTAACCAGTACCGTTGGGATTTGATTCTACAATCCGTAGAAAGCGACCAACCCTATTTCGTTAATTTTGATGAGTTCATTCCTAGAGGAAAATACAACCTTCTATTCACTGTCAATGGAAAAACAATGGAACAGCGCTTTGAAGTCAATAATCAATAATTATCATATTTTAATTTATTGCTATTTAAATATATACACATGTTAATTATTTCATGCTTAAGGTGGAATCCATATTTCCCCACAAATAAATTTGAAGCGGTTCATACTAATAATATTTTCTATCTTTTGCTCAAGAAACAACCACAACTATGCGCACCAACAAATTCATTCTCTTAGCTCTACTTTTTATTGCTCCGTTATTCGTTGCAGCTCAAACTAGCCTCGATGACCAATTCGGATCGCAACGCTTCCGTTTTATTGGACCTGAGGGCAACCGCGCCATTGCCATTGCTGGCGAACCTAGTAACCCCATGGTCAATTACATTGGTGCCGCTTCTGGCGGACTATGGAAAACCGAAAACGGAGGTCTAAGCTGGCGTCCAATCTTCGATGACCAAGACATTTCCTCCATAGGCTCAGTAGCCTTAGCCCCTACCGACCCTAAGCAAGTTTGGGTAGGAACAGGAGAGACATTTGTCATTCGTCCTGCCCATGCCATGGGCAATGGCATCTACTTTTCACCCGATGCTGGTAGAACTTGGGAACACAAAGGCTTAGAAAAAACGGGCCGAATCGGTCGCGTAATTGTTCATCCTACCAATGCCAAGGTAATTTATGCTGCATCGTTAGGTCACACTTACGGCCCACAGCAAGAAAGAGGCATCTACCGTAGTAAAAACGGTGGTGACACTTGGGAACGGATTCTTTTCATTGACGAAAACACAGGCGCTTCCGATTTAGCCATTGATCCTAAAAACCCAAACATTCTCTATGCTGCCATGTGGTCTGTGCACATCAATTCGTGGGGTTTGAATAGTGGTGGTAACGGTGGCGGCATTTACCGCTCTATGGACGGTGGTGATACTTGGAAGCCGATGAACTTAAAAGGCCTTCCCGGAGGAGAAAAAAGACCTGTGGGAAAAACCGCAGTGGCCGTTTCTTACAGCAATCCAAATGTGGTTTATGCGCTATTTGAGATTAACAGCCCAGAGCTTTGGAGATCGGATAACAAAGGCGAAACATGGACTTTGATGAGTCAAGACCATGATTGGAACGAGCGCGCACCTTATTATACCAGAATCGCAGTGGGCACAGGAAACCCAGATGAAGTGTATTCGCTTAGCGTACGTTTTGTGCAATCACTTGATGGTGGAAAGACAAGAGAAAGAAGGCCTCCGAGCGGTGGTGGCGACAATCACGATATGTGGATTGACCCTACCAACCCTGATCGAATGATGGTAGCCCACGATGGAGGCGCAAGTATCACTTTAGATCATGGCCGTTCTTTTCAGCGTGTAGTGCTACCAATTGCTCAGATGTACCACGTTTCGGTAGATGATCAAGTTCCATACAATGTATTCGGAAACAGACAAGACGGTTGGTCATATATGGGGCCAAGCAATTCGCTGCAAGGCTACATTCCTTTAGGCTTATGGAAAGGGGTTGGAGGCTGCGAAAGTGGCTTCGCGAAGCCAGACCCGAACGATAATAATATTGTTTGGTCAGGTTGTTATGACGGTGGATTAGAAAGACATGATTTACGCACTGGCTATTCTAGAGAAGTGCGGGTTTGGCCAGAAGCTGGTTACGGCTGGGCACCAAAAGACATGAAATACCGCTGGCATTGGAACTTCCCTTTGAGCTTTTCAACCCATGTGAAACACAGAGTGTATGTAGGAAGTCAATTCGTACACCAATCTGACGATGGCGGCCAAAGCTGGCAAATCATCAGTCCGGATTTGACATTGAATGATAAAAGCCACCAAGAAAGTTCTGGTGGAGTGGCCATTGACAACTTGATGACTTTTGATGGCGCTACTCTTTTCGCCATTGAAGAATCGCCTTTAGAGGCAGGTTTAATTTGGGTGGGAACGAATGACGGCCAAGTACAATTGACCCGTGATGCTGGAAAAAACTGGACGAACCTTACAGCCAATATCAAAGGCTTGCCCGCTTGGGGCACAATTGCCAATATTCATCCTTCTAAATACAATGCGGCTACAGCTTACATTTCGGTTGATCTTCACCAAATGGGAGATTTCGATCCATACATTTATAAAACAGCTGATTACGGAAAGACCTGGACGAAAATATCGGATGGAATTCCAAAGTCGGAATCAAGTTTTGTGCATGTAGTAAAGGAAGATCCAAAAAGAGGAGGAATGCTTTACGCAGGTATCGACAAGGGAATTTACATCAGTCATAACGATGGAAAAACTTGGGCTAGATTGAGAAACAACTTACCCCCTGCTCCAGTGTATTGGATGGAAGTACAGGAACGTTTTGACGACTTGGTAGTAGGTACTTATGGCCGTGGTTATTACATTTTAGATGATTTAGGGGCTATCCGTAACGCAGACAAACTGGGTAGTGAACCTCAAGTTTTTGAAATGCGCGACACTTATCGCTTCAATTCAAGAGAAAGTATTAAAACCGATGGGCCAAGTAATAACTCGGGGCAAAACCCTCCCAATGGTGCCATCATCAATTACTATCTACCACAGAAACATAATGGCAAATTGCTATTAGAGATTCAGTCGATGGATGGTGATGTGATCCGAACCATGGAACCGTCTAAAGATGCTGGTGTAAACCGTACCGTTTGGAATCTCAGGTATGAATCTACATACCGACCACAATTGAGAACGCAACCTCCTGGCCGTCCTTGGGTACAATTGAATGGTGAGGGCTGGCGCCCGCTCACTACTTGGGATTTGGATTTGAATGCTGGCCAGCTGGGACCACGAGTGGTGCCGGGCAAATACAAAGCTGTGCTGAAAATAATGGACAGTAACGATAAAGTTCAGAAGGAAGTCACACAAGAATTCAATGTACTGAAAGATCCCTTCTCTGAAGGCACCATTGCCGATATTCAAGCGCAAGTGGACTTTTCTTTACAATTGCGCGATGCCATGAACATAGCTGTCAGTAGCATTAATGCAGTGGAAGTTTTACGTAGCGAATTGGAGGCCATAATTGCCGAAGAAAGCGACAAGAAAATTCAGAAAGAGGCGATTCGCTTAAAAGCCATTGCTGAAGATATTGCCAGCAAGCTCTACGACATCCATTTGACAGGAGCACGTGAAGATGCCTTCCGTTCTCCGATGAAACTCTACGGTCGATTAAGTGCCTTGGCCAGCGACATCAATGGCAGTGGTATTGACTTCCGCCCTACTGATCAACAAGGAGAAGTTTCCGAAATTTTGAATGAACGCCTACAAAACGCGGTAAAACAGTTCGAGCAAATCAAGGAAAACGATATCGAGAAATTCAACAAAGCCCTTGAGAAGAAGAATAGAACCTTAACAATTGAGAAGACTGGGGGGAGGTAGTTATTGGTTAAGAGAGATTAGCTATTGGTTATCAGTTATCAGTTATCAGTTATCAGTTATCAGGAAACGGGCTTTGTTAAAAGCTTGTTTCTTGGTGTTGGCAGGAAAGCATTCGGCTCCCCTTAGCCCTGAAAGGGCTAAATAACATAACCAAGGGTAACCCTTTTAAGCCCCTATTCTTATAAAGTCCTGTAGGGACGAGACAACCTTGCAAAAAAAACGGAGGACAAAAGCCCTCCGAATAACTACCTGACATATTCAAAAGCTCCGAAGAGCGAATATTAATTACTTCAATGTACTCTTATTATAGTACTCCATTGCCTTTGGCAATGCCGCGTTCAATCTATCAATCCTGGTTTCGTGGCTAGGGTGTGTTGAAAGAAACTCTGGTGGTGCTTGTCCTTCACTTCCAGCCGACATTCTTTCCCAAAATTTAGGCGCTTCACTCGGGTTATATCCAGCAATAGCCATAAAGGTTAAGCCCAACTCATCAGCTTCCGACTCATGTGTTCTTGAAAATTTCAAAAGTGTTAGATCAGTTCCTAAACCCACAGCCTGAAAAACCATTTGCTGCGCCATTGTCGGATCTTGCCCCAATGCCACCGCACCTATACTTAAGCCCACTTGCTTAGCATAATTCTGGTTCATTCGCTCCTGTCCATGTTTAGCTACCGCATGGGCTACTTCGTGTCCCATTACTACAGCTACACCCAAATCGTCCTTACAAACTGGAAGAATTCCAGTATAGAAAGCCACTTTTCCGCCCGGCATGGCCCAAGCATTTACTTGCTCACTTTCAATCAGGTTAAACTCCCAATCAAAACCGTCCAAAAGCCCATCATAACCGTTGTTATTCATGTATTGCTCAACTGCTTTTTGAATTCTTGTGCCTACTCGTCTGATCATGGCCACTTGCTCTTGGTTATTCGATAACTGCACAGAATCAATTACCTGTTTGTAAGCATCGGCACTCATTGCTATCACTTGTTCGCTCCCAACAACTCCAGTAAGTTGTTTTCTGCCTGTAATCGGCACAGTTGTGCAGCCAATCACCAAGGCCACTATAAAACTCAGTGCTATTAATTTTCTCATCACTAAAAATTCTCTTTTATTAAAAATCTATCTTCCTGAACAACAAGGTATACTGGCATATTCCTTTGTTTCACAAAATTGATCATAAATGACAGGTTGTCAAATCAGATCGAAGTTTTAATTTTGTCCTCTGGTTACCATTTTGTTATCCAACCCTTACTAAACTTATCCGAATGAAGATTGTTGCTATTGGCCGTAATTATGCAGAGCATATTGCTGAATTAAACAATGAACGCCCTACAGAACCTGTGGTATTTCTAAAGCCCGATACAGCTGTATTGAGAAATAATGCACCTTTCTATCACCCTGATTTCTCAAATGATATTCATTTCGAAGTAGAAATACTTTTAAAAATAAGTAGAGAAGGAAAACACATCGAGAAGAAATTCGCCCACAAATACTATGATGAAATTGGAGTGGGAATTGACTTCACTGCCAGAGATGTTCAGCAACGCTGCAAAGAAAAAGGCTTACCTTGGGAAAAAGCCAAGGCTTTTAATGGCTCTGCCCCCATTTCTGAATTTGTGAGCAAAAACAAGTTTGATTTAAACAACTTGAATTTCAGTTTACAACAAAATGGCGAAGTAAAACAAAACGGAAATACCAATATGATGCTTTTCAGTTTTGACGACATCATTGAGCATATTTCAAAATACTTTACGTTGAAGAAGGGAGACATCATTTTTACGGGTACACCAGCTGGTGTTGGTAAAACGGTGATTGGCGACACACTTACTGCTTATATAGAGAATGAAAAAATGTTGGAAGTTGAGATTAAGTAGACTCTTATTATTACCCCTTTTATTTATTACCGTTTCGACCTTTGCACAATACAGCAAGATCGAAAAAGGCTATTATCAATTCCCCATACAGCCAGAACGCACCAATTATTTGGCTGGAAATATGGGTGAGTTGCGCGCCTCGCATTTCCATGCTGGGCTCGACATTAAAACCAATGGCGTGGAAGGGCTCAATGTATATGCTGCTGCCGAGGGCTATGTAAGTCGAATTGCGGTATCTACCGGAGGCTATGGCAATGCTGTATACGTGGTTCACCCAAATGGCACCACAACAGTGTATGCCCATTTACAACGCTTTAATGATGAACTAGCCAAATACGTATTAGAAAGCCAGTACAAGCAAAAATCATTTACGGTAAACCTATTTCCTGATCGCGGAAGATTTAAACTGAAGAAAGGTGAAGTATTGGGTTACTCAGGTAACTCGGGTTCATCTACCGGACCACACCTTCATTTTGAAATTAGAGATGCCAATCAAGAAGTACTCGATCCGTTAAGAATTGGCTTTACCGAAATCAAAGATAAAATCGCTCCTATTGCCGAAAGAATTGCCTTGAAAACCATGAACATCAATTCAAGAGTAAATGGGCAATTTGGTAGGTTCGAATTCAACCTAGAAAAGCGAGGAAATGAATATGTGATTACCGACACCATTCGCACCGCGGGCAAAATTGGTTTCGAAATTTGGGCACATGACAAACTAGATGGTGCTGCCAATAAAAATGGTGTACCAGAAATAGATGTATATCAAAATCAAGAATTGCTGTTCAGTCAAAGAATTGATTCTGTCAACTTTTCTTTACAATACAATATTAAGTCACTCACCAATTACCAAGCTGAGCAAGAAACCAGAAGACGCTATAATAAGCTCTATATCGATGATGGAAACAGTTTGGGCTTTTACAACGACATGAAAAACCGTGGATTCTTTTATCCACAGCAAGACTCTATCTACCTTTTCCAGATTATAATGGCCGATGCTTATGGCAACCAACGCAGGGTTTCATTCAATGCAAAAGGAGAAAAGGCAAGTCCTACTGAACTGGCTCAAGTAGACCGTAGAAATCATTCCTATTTATTGGATAACACATTACAAATTAACAGAAAACGCAAAGACGAGCTTAACAACATTACCGTGTACACCCAGCAAGGCTCGCACATTCTAGAACCCGCTTATTCTGATGGTGAGGAAAACGTTTACTTAGTAGATTTGAATAAAGGCCTACCAAAAACCATTGATTTCGGAGACGACCAAGAGGAAATTGACTTTATTGATATGATTCCTTCTGAAAAGGAACACTCCTATCTCTCCAATTCCTTTTCGGCTGCTTTTGGTAAAAACACTTTGTTTGACACGCTTTATTTAAAAGCGAGGCATTATGTAGATGAAGACAAAAAGATTGAAGTATTACAAATTGGTAATGAAGTTTCCGCTTTAAGGGGAATTGTGGAAATAGAGCTTGTTCCGCTGATGCAATATGATACATTAGAACAATTTCAGGCCTATGCCCTGAGTAATTCGGGCAATGCAAGCTTTGTAGGTGGCAATTGGAGTGAAGGAAAAATCAGGTTTGCCATTTCCTCCTTTGGTAGTTTCACACTGATCAGAGATTTAACCCCTCCTACAATCAATCAACGTGCATCAAGCAACGGAATTCTCTATTTCAATATTGACGATGAACTTTCGGGCATTAAAGAATACGAGGCTACGATTAACGGAGAATGGCTTTTAATGAACTACGACTCCAAAAGAAAATTAATTTGGTCAGAAACTTTAGATAAGAGCAAACCATTGAAGGGAGATTTTGCTTTAACAGTAACAGATTACGCTGGAAACAAGAAAACCCTAACGTTAAAACTTTAATTATGGCATTACAAGCAGGCGATAAAGCCCCAAACTTTGAAGGAATCGATCAAGACAGTAACCCAATCAAACTTTCTGATTTTGCTGGAAAGAAATTAGTTCTGTTCTTCTACCCAAAAGACAATACCCCCGGCTGTACCGCTGAAGCATGCAACCTTAGAGATAATTATAATGCCCTTTTAGAGGCCGGATACGCAATTGTTGGGATTAGTTCGGATTCGGCAAAGAAGCATCAAAATTTTATTAATAAATTCGCACTTCCATTTCCGCTAATTGCCGATGAAGACAAAAGCATTCATGAGCAGTTTGGAACTTGGGTAGAAAAATCGATGTATGGCAGAACTTATATGGGAACTGCCCGCACAACATTTATAATTGATGAAAACGGAGTGATTGAAGAAGTGATTGCGAAAGTAAAAACCAAAGACCACACCGCTCAGATATTGAAATAATTTTTAACCAATCATAAATACAGCGTGAATAAACCTAGTATTGAAACCCTAGAGAAAACAGCTTCTCAGGTAAGGCGTGATATTGTACGAATGGTACATGCCGTGAACTCTGGTCACCCAGGTGGTTCTTTAGGATGCACCGATTTCCTTACTGCTTTGTACTTCAACATTATGGACATCAAAAAGCCATTTGATCCAGATGGAAGAGACGAAGACATGTTCTTTTTATCGAACGGGCACATTTCTCCGGTTTGGTACAGCATTTTGGCCCGTAGCGGTTACTTTCCTGTATCCGAACTTGCCACTTTCAGAAAATTAGACTCTAGGCTTCAGGGCCACCCTGCTACTGAAGAAGGTTTACCCGGAATTCGTGTAGCATCAGGTTCATTAGGCCAAGGCCTTTCTGTAGCCTGTGGAGCAGCTCAAGCTAAAAAACTGAACAAGGACGACAAACGCGTGTATGTTTTGATGGGCGATGGAGAACTTGACGAAGGTCAGGTTTGGGAAGCAGCCATGTATGCAGCTCACCATAAAATTGATAACCTTATTGCTACGGTAGACTATAACGGTCAGCAAATTGACGGCCCTACATCTGATGTAATGGATCTTAAGGACTTGAAAGCCAAATGGCAAGCCTTTGGTTGGGACGTGATTGAAAGCGATGGTAACGACATGAAGTCTGTAATCAACGCCATGAGCTTAGCGAAATCACTTTCTGGTAAAGGAAAACCAGTAGTTAACCTTATGAAAACTGAAATGGGTGCCGGTGTAGACTTTATGATGGGGTCGCACAAATGGCATGGCGTAGCGCCAAACGATGAACAATTGGCTACCGCTTTGGCCCAGTTAGAAGAAACCCTTGGAGACTATTAATAAGCAGCAATGACGAAATTTACATATACAGATCAAAAAGATACGCGTTCTGGCTTCGGTGCTGGTTTATTGGAATTAGGACGTACCAACCCTGAAGTAGTGGCGCTTTGTGCCGACCTTGTGGGCTCTTTAAAAATGCAGGATTTCATCGATGAATTTCCTGAAAGATTTTTCCAAGTGGGTATTGCTGAAGCCAACATGATGGGTGTGGCAGCTGGTTTGACCATTGGCGGTAAAATTCCTTTCACAGGTACTTTCGCCAATTTCTCTACAGGTCGTGTTTACGATCAAATCCGCCAGTCGATTGCTTACTCTGGTAAAAACGTAAAGATTTGTGCTTCTCACGCAGGGTTAACTTTGGGTGAAGATGGTGCAACACACCAGATTTTGGAAGACATAGGTTTGATGAAAATGTTACCGCACATGACGGTGATCAACCCATGTGACTACAACCAAACTAAAGCGGCTACCATTGCCATTGCTGAATTTGAAGGCCCAGTGTACTTGCGTTTTGGGAGACCAAAAGTGCCTGTATTCACGCCTGCTGACCAAAAATTCGAAATTGGTAAAGCCATTAAAATGATTGAAGGAAATGATGTAACCATCTTTGCTACAGGTCATTTGGTATGGGAAGCCATTGAAGCAGAAGCCGTTTTGGCCAAAGAAGGCATTAGCGTAGAAGTGATTAACATTCACACTATTAAGCCATTAGACGTTCAAGCGATTATTGAATCTGCTAAGAAAACAGGTTGTGTAGTGACTGCCGAAGAACACCAAATGAATGGTGGTTTGGGCGATAGCGTAGCACAGACTTTAGCACTTAACCTCCCTACCCCATTAGAAATGGTAGCGGTGAATGATTCTTTCGGTGAAAGTGGAACGCCAGAGCAACTGATGAAGAAATACGGTATCGATGCTGAAAACATCGTGAAAGCCGTTAAAAGAGTAATGAAGAGAAAGTAATTTCCCTTCAAAACCTAAAGTACTGAAAGCCCGATTCGAGAGAGTTGGGCTTTTTTGTGGTTGAAAACGGCTATTGGTTTTTCGAAAAGTTTTAGGCAACTTTCCGACACGTTAACATCAAGATTATAAAGGAAATAAGTATTAAATATGGCGGTGTATTGCATATCATATGATCTAAAAAGTAAAAACTATGAATCTTTAATAGAAGCTATTCAAAGCTACGGACTCTGGTGGCATCAATCCGAATCTACTTGGTTTATTGAAACAAAACATACATCTAGACAAGTTATTGATAACTTAAGAAACTTCACATCTGCAAATGACAAGCTTATTGTAATCAGAGTTCAAGGTAACTGGTCGGCAATAGGGCATAAAGAAGAAGAATACAACTGGCTACGAGCACGAAATTTCTAGAATATGGATTCGCAAATTTTATTAAATATTATTTCTATCGTAATCTCTACAATTCTGTCGGTAGGTGCTATTATGCTATCCTTTTGGTTTTATAGAGAAAGTAGTAAGCAGAATAAAGAAACAGGATTTATATATGTCGATATAAAAAATGCTATAGAAAAACTAGAGAAACTCTCTGATAGAACATATACTGACACGTTTGGAGCACTAAAAGGTCAGATGGACTTGATGCAGAAACACATTTTCACCTCTTCTGTAGGAGAAACCAATACGAGTGAGCCTAACACTTTAAAGTTTTATATTTTAGGCTATTTGTCAGACAAAGTTGAAACGTCTTTCGATAATTTATGTAATGAATCAAAGGGTTATAATAAGACTGAAATCAGAGAAATAATATATTCATTTCACAGGGACGGGATAGTCAATTTTGATGGTAGAAGTGTGAAGTATTTGAAACAAGAACAAGTAGCCCAAGAAATTAAGGGGAGTGAAACAGAATAAACCACTGCCTCAGGTTCTCAGAAACTGTGACCAAGTGTTAATCAAGCCCCCTATCCATTCTTTAATTTGGTATGCTTCTACGGGCAGATCCTGAGTCTCCGCGATACTTCGGGATCAAGATGACTACAAGACAAGACCCATTCGAAGTGTCATTCTGAGGGAGAGCATTTCGCGATAGAGAAATACACAACCGCGAGAATCTGTTGGTTCTTGGCACCCTTTCTCCGAACAGACAGACTCTCACGGTTTCGTTTTTCAAACTTCAACCTCAGAGTGACGGTTATTTATAGTCCCACTGTCGCGGGTTCTCCAAACCTGTTAACAACTATTAGTCAAGGACTATGTCCGTTTTCTTTTCAATAAGACCAATTCGGAGCGTCATTCTGAGGGAGAGTATTTCACGATAGAGAAATACACGACCGCGAGAATCTGTTGGTTCTTGGCACCCTCTCTCCAAACAAACAGACTCTCACGGTTTCGTTTTTCAAACTTCAACCTCAGAGTGACGGTAAATTTTAGTTCCTTTCTCAGCAAATCTTCTTCAATTTTGATAAATTCAATTATGGCTTATGGTGGCTCAGTTTACATTTTGACGAATAAAAATAGAACTACCCTGTATACTGGTGTTACTTCGGATTTAGGCGCCAGACTTAGACAACATCGTGATAAGGCTTTCCCAAAGAGCTTTACGGCTAAATATAATTTGACAGTGCTGGTTTACATGGAACACTTTTCCTCAATAGAGGAAGCCATTCAAATGGAAAAAGCGATTAAAGCAAAGACCAGAATTAATAAGGAAAAGCTCATCAATTCGGTCAACCCTAATTGGGAAGATTTAGCAAATGAAGTGCTGAATTGGTGATAGCTGCTAATTCTTCCCGTCATTCTGAGGGAATTCACTTGTGGATACACAATGTGAATGACCGCGAGAATCTGTCTGCTCTTTGCACTATCCCTCCGAACAGGCAGACTCTCGCGGTTTCGTTTTTCAAACTTCAACCTCAGAGTGACGGTAAATTGTACACCGCGTTCTTTGCGGTGAAGAAACCAATTCTCTTATTATGCCACAAAGGCCAAAAGCTTTGTTAATTTAGGGCTTGCCAATGAACAAGTCTACCTTTAAGCTCCGCCCCATTTTATACAGTCTATTCATATTGATTGCCTTGGTGATTATTATGGACTTTGCGCTACCCGGAAAATCCTTTACAGATCAGGTGATAAAAGTCCAAGCAGAACGACAACAGTATTACAATGCCGCCCAGAACTACCATTATTCATACAAGCTAACTACTGGGCAACACGATTTTTCTGTGTCGGAAGATTTTGCAAAAACAGTTAATGAAGGTGATACTGTGAACTACCGTATTTCCCGCATATTCAAGGAAGTTAATCGCTATCAACTAACCGAAGATGAAAGTACACGCACGCATTCTTTGAGGCGGTATTCTGGCCTTATACTTCCATTGCTTGTGCTCTTGGTTATGGGATTCGCTTATCGGCATGGAAGAAAAATGAGTGCGTTAATCTTCATTATGCAGGCTCTTACCTTAGCTGATTTAGTCTTTCTTGTAATGTGATCTTTTCAATTCAATGAGGATTCTTCTAAGCTAATCGCTACGAATGGCCTTATGTAATCTTGGTGCTTTTTTATCTAATATCTAGTTATAAAAAACACCGCATTTAACCCTAAGGCTAAATGCGGTGTTTTAAACAAATCAACTACTCCAGTCTCTAAGCTACTTTTTCCATCATTTTCAATTTAACAATGGCTTCTTCAATACTGAATTTGTGATTTTTCAGCATGTTAGTTACACTTGGTGGAAGGGATAAGTCGCTTTCCAAAATATCCTGATAATCGTCACGAGCTGTTTCTTCACCTCGAATACATTCTTGAAGCACTTTCTCCACGTTGTTTGATGCTACAGAAGACTTCAAGTCCATCCATGCTCTGTGCAGCGAAGCTTTAAAACTACTCTGAGTTACAGGCTCTCCACCCAAGGCTGTAACTTCTGTAGCTAGCTCTTGAGCAAATCTTCTTCTTTCCATTACCTGATTTTTGAAGAAGTTTTCTAACTGTGCATCACTCATATCTTCAATGGCGTTTTCATAACCCTCCATGGCATCATAAGAACGTCTTAAAACATCATTTAACTTGTCAATTAACTTTTCGGTATAACTCATGTCTCTAATTTTAAAGTGAATAATTAGAGACATATTTGAAAGAACTATGCCAGTATAAAAAGGGGCTTTCATGGACTTGATCAGGCCTTTTATGAAAAAACTGTAAACATACAGTAGAGTGGATTCCACAATATTGGTAGAAGCAACCACACTGTTTGAATGTATAAAAGGTTCTTCAATTTAATTAGACAAATAGACGGGATATACTGAATATCACCTTTTAATGAGAGCAATTACTCAAAACAGGGCTCCTTACTCTTTATTAACAGGACTATAAAAATTTCCAAAATCGCGAAATAACCTTTAGCATATTTCTAGTATTTTAAGCAATATCGCAGAGGGTTTTGGTTGTATCAGTTTGACCAATTGTTGCTGACTATTTTTGGTTTTTATCTTAAAAGTGAGAGTCGATTTTTTAACTGAATTACGTATTTGAGGTCTGGATAAAACGCTCATGGTCGTTAATAATTTCGTATTCAATAAAATCATAAAGCCTTATTATGGGGCTTTTACTGGTCTTTCTAAAGAAGTTTGGTGGCTCGCGCTGATTACATTGATCAACAGAGCGGGAACAATGGTCATTCCATTTCTTTCTCTTTATCTTACTCAAAACGAAGGGTTTTCCTTATCTCAAGTGGGTTGGATTATGACTGCCTTTGGTTTAGGCTCCTTACTTGGCACATGGATTGGCGGTAAACTAACCGATGCAATAGGCTATTATAAAGTCATGGCTTTTAGCTTGTCTGTTGCCGGGGTTATGTTTGTTACAATTCAATTCTTACATGGCTTCTATCTTATTTGCGCTGGTATTTTCATATTAATGGCTGTTGCCGACATGTTTCGACCGGCTGTATTTGTAGCATTAAGTGCCTATAGCAAACCACAGAACAAAACTCGTTCAGTGACACTTATACGTTTGGCCATAAATCTTGGCTTTTCAATGGGACCCGCTATTGGAGGATTAATTATTACCGGCCTGAGTTATGGCGCACTTTTTTGGGTAGATGGTACCACCTGTATTTTGGCTTCTATTTTACTATTGTGGGTACTTAACCCCAAAAAGGCTAAAACTTTGGATGAGGTTAAAAACACCCACCCTAAGTCGGCTTATACTGATATTCCTTACTGGATTTTTTTTGTCGGATTGGTATTGTTTGGTTTTACCTTTGTGCAATACTTTTCAACGGTTCCTTTATTCTATAAAGAAATCCATCACCTGTCTGAATCTCAAATCGAGCTTCTTATGGCCCTTAATGGGTTCTTGATTTTCGCCTTTGAAATGCCATTGATTAAGTATTTTGAAACTCGCAGTTTCAGTATGATCGAGAATATTGTTATTGGTGCAGTGCTTACTTGTTTGAGTTTTGTATTTCTCATTATATCCAGTTGGGTAGGCATCTTAATTATTGGAATGATACTAATGACTTTTGGAGAAATGTTGGCCTTCCCGTTTTCTAATGCATTTGCGCTGAAAAGAGCTAAACGAGGGAACCAAGGAGAATACATGGCACTTTATAGTATTGCTTTTTCCGTGTCTCATATTTTTGGTCATAATACAGGAATGCAACTTGTTGATCGATTTGGTTTTGACAATACTTGGTATTTCACTGCTGGAATGGCAGCGCTATCTATACTTTTCCTTTTTATTCTTAAAAGAAAATTACGAAGTGAAGTAGTGGAAACAGAATAGACCTTTCGTTACCCTGCCTGCGGCCTTTAGGTTTACGTCATGTTAATATTCTAAGAAGCCTTTATTTAAAAAAGTAGAGCTTTGGTATTATTAATTAGGATGCTGACAGGGGCGAATTATGCCTGCGGCTAAGTAAGACTTATTGCTTGATTCAATCCCCTGTCAGTCTTCTGGACAAGCTTCAAGTAGAAATTAGGGTAAGACCCATTATCAAGGTTTTGAGTGTATCAATATTCAAAAAACCTGTAACGTAGTAGAACCCTCCTTCTCGCCAAAATCACCTAACCCAATAATTTTCACCAATACCATCCTTCATTTTATAAGCTATTGATTAGTTTAGCAGCCTGAAAAGAATCCCATGAAGTCAAACGTTAATCGTATCATCGCTATTCTCGCCATTATCATTGTCAATATAGGCTGCGATCAAATCACCAAAGACATGGCTCGCGAGCAAATTGAATACAATGAGCGCATTGAAGTGATTGATGATAATCTTATTCTTACCAAAGTTGAAAACTCAGGTGCTTTCTTAGGCATGGGCTCCGACTTGTCTCCTATTTTCAAAAACATTCTATTGCTTGGTTTACCTGCCTTGGTGATGATTGGTCTTTTCGTCTTCCTTCTCATTAAGAAAGATCTTACCAAATTAGCCATTGTGGGCCTATCCTTTATCGTAGGCGGTGGAATTGGCAACTTATATGACCGCATTCTTTATGGTTCGGTAACCGACATGGTACATATAGATTTAGGTGGGGTTTTTAGAACAGGCATTTTTAATGCTGCCGATGTATCGGTAATGATAGGTACAGGCCTAATTCTGTTAGAACAATTCTTGACCAGAAAAGACCACAAGAAAGTAGAGGAAGCCAGTTAATCTACAACGCCAACCATAAAAGCAAGGCCACAATTAAAAGGATAGCTACCCAGCTCAAAGCCTTTGACTGCGAAGGAAATTCATAAGCACAAATAGGCCAAACTTTGGCTGCTGAATCTATTTCCATGGCGCATGATGGACATTCTTTTTTCATTTCGGCAATTTAGAAAAATATAAAAACGCAAAAGCGTATTACTTTTCTATTTATACCTGAAATACAAGTAGTTTTGTATCATGCAAACTGCCCATAAAAACCAAGAAGAAATCCTCGCTAAGCTTCGGATAGAAAAACTCAACCCGATGCAAGAAGCGGCCCAAGAAGCCATTCATCAGCATCCAGGTGTTGTATTGCTTTCCCCTACGGGCACAGGAAAAACCTTGGCCTTTTTGCTTCCAATTATTCAGTCACTTGATCTCAATTGCACAGAAGTACAAGCTTTGATCTTGGTGCCCTCAAGAGAATTGGCCATTCAGATTGAACAAGTGATCAGAGAAATGGGAACAGGCTTTAAAGCCAATGCTGTGTATGGCGGTCGCCCAGCATCAAAAGACAGAATGGAGTTGAAACACAGGCCTGCAATCCTTGTGGGTACTCCCGGCCGTGTGGCAGACCATTTAAGGCGTGAAGTTTTCCCTGTGAAAGACATCAAGACTTTGGTGTTAGATGAATTCGATAAGTCTTTAGAAGTGGGTTTTGAACTAGAAATGATGGAGATCATCGCTTTACTTAGCCATGTGCAGAAGAAGATTTTGACTTCGGCCACTAACGAAACCGAAATACCGGGCTTTGTAAAGCTCAAATCACCCCAAATCCTTGATTTTTCAGATAAAGGTGACTCGGCACTCGAAATCCAACTAGTGCTTTCACCCGATAGAGATAAATTAGAAACGCTCGTTGATACCCTCAACCGACTTGGAGACCAGCCGGGCATTGTGTTCTGCAACTTTAAAGATTCCATCGAGCGAATTAGCCAATACCTTTTCGATCATGAAATTAACCATGGTGTGTTTTATGGTGGAATGGAACAAATAGACCGTGAAAGAGCACTTATTCAGTTCCGAAATGGCACTTATCAGTTGCTATTGGCAACAGATTTGGCTGCTAGGGGAATTGATATTCCAGAATTGAAATTTATTATCCATTATCATTTGCCTAACTCTGGGCCAGAATTCACCCACAGAAACGGTAGAACCGCCAGAATGAACTCAGAAGGTACGGCTTACGTGCTACAATGGGAAAAAGAAGAATTGCCTGATTTCATTTCCGATCTTAAACCTAAAAGTGGTAGGGTTCGCGATGTACTGGAAGGAATTACAGCACCAAAACCACTCATGAAAACCCTTTTCATTTCGGGAGGAAGAAAGGACAAAATATCGAAAGGCGATATTGCTGGGCTCTTCTTCAAACAAGGCCAACTGCAGAAAGATCAGCTGGGCATGATAGAAATTAAAAACGACTGTGCTTTTGTTGCAGTAGCTGCCATAGAAGCCAAACGCCTGATCAAAAGCTTGAACAACACCAAACTGAAGAATAAAAAGGTAAGAATAACGGAAATTTAGATAATAGCTGTCCCCTACTTTCATCCTTAATCGTCAAATCGATAAAACATGAAAAAGTTAAGTCTATCTCTCCTATTCGTTTTTATCTGTTTTAGCAGCTTCGGCCAAAACACATTAAAACTTGGTGATAACAAATCTCCCAAAGCTACTTTGGCCGATATAGCTTGGCTAAGTGGCCATTGGCGTGGTGAAGCCTTTGGAGGCATTATAGAAGAAATTTGGTCTCCTCCTTTGGGCGATTCTATGATGGGTTCCTTCAAACTAGTTTCTGAAGGTAAAACTGCCTTTTACGAAATCTGTCAATTAGTTGAAGAAAATGGGAGCCTTTCTTTTAGGTTGAAACATTTCAATGGTGACCTCACAGGTTGGGAAGAAAAAAATGAACGAGAAGAGTTCCCGCTGGTAAAAGTAGAAAAAGATGCAGTTTATTTTGATGACTTCACTATCAAGCGAATTTCAGAAAATGAAATTCATATGTATGTGGTCATCAGCGATGAAGGAGAGCCAGAAGAGGTTGAGTTCAAGTATTTTAGATTCAATATGAAATAAGTCTAGGCTTGCCTTTGAGGTTTTATAGTTGATCATTTTAAGTCTGTAGATAGCCAAGCGTTAGGCGATCTTTGAAACTTAAAGTCGGGTAGAAGTTCATTTTTACCTACTTTAGAAGAATTACGAACTATCTTGACCTCCATGAACAACCTCGAATACTGGCCAATATTTATCATTATGTCCATTGCATGGTTAGTACCCCTGGTACTTTCTAGACTAGAAATATCCAAAGTACCTTCTGTTATAGTCGAAATTTTAATGGGTGTTTTGGTTGGTCCTTTCGTTCTAGGCTGGATCGAAGAAACACCTATTACTAGCTTTCTAGCTCAAACGGGCTTCCTATTCCTTATTTTCTTAGCAGGAATGGAAATCGATGTCAACAAAATCATTTCTTCCTTCCCTCGAGGAAAAATCAAATCAGTAGACTTATTAAGCAATTCTCTACTGGTGGCCTTGTTTATTTACTTTGGTTCACTTCTGTTATCACTCCCCTTTGCTTGGTTAATGGGGCAGTTTATTGAGGTAGACTTAATGTTCTACACCTTCCTACTTCCTACAGTAGCCCTTAGTATTACAGTTCCTATTCTTAAAGCAGAGGGCGAGTTTAAAAGAAAGTTCGGGCAGATTTTATTGATGGAAGGCGCTATTGCTACTGTAATGAGCATAATACTTATTTCTGTTTATTCTGGGATTCTAAAAAAGGGATTTCAAGTAGAGCTTCTTCTTTTTGCAGTGATTTTCATTGTGTTCATAGTCGTTTATTGGCTAGGAAAGCGATTGATGAAGGTGCGAAGTTTTCAACAATTGCTTTATAGACTCGAACATGCCGCAAGCCAAATTAGAGTAAGAGGCGCTGTAGCATTGTTGTTTTTCTTTGTGGTTATTGCTCACTTAATTGGTACAGAGCTAGCCATGGGGGCATTTTTTGCGGGAACGCTACTGAGCCTATTTGTGGTTAAAGAAAGGTCGGCATTGCTCTTTAAACTAGATGGTATGAGTTACGGTTTCTTCATCCCTATCTTCTTTATCATGGTTGGTGTGAACTTAGACATTTCAGCCTTAACACAGTTTCAAGAGTCAATACCATTCATTTTATTGCTTATTGCTGGCGTATTCATTACACAGCTTATTCCTTCCTTTATTTTAATTAAGGTATTTGGTTTTCGAAAAGCATTGGCCGGAGGTATTCTCCTTACCGCTCGCATGGGATTAATGATTGCAGCAGCACAAATTGGTTTATCGCTAGGTGTAATTAGTACGGCCGATAATGCTGGAATTGTAACGGTTGCAATCCTCATCAGTCTTATTTCCCCCTTGTTATACAAGATGTTCAACAATATTAAAGAACAGCATCATAACATCTATATTCTTGGAGGTAGTAAGGCCAGCCTGTATTTAGCTGAACGACTTAAAATGCATGATATGTCGTTCATTACTATACTTCAGAAGAGAGACATATTGCCCGAGTTTGATAGAAAGAGCTTGAATTATAAGCATGTGGAATGTTTAAATGTAGAGGTAATAAGTAAAATTAAATTGCGGACAGCCGATTTAGTAATTGTTCTTACAGAATCGAATAACCTGAATAATGAACTAACCCATTACATTAAAAACGATTTACAACACAGCAAAATCATTACAAGAAAACAGTCTGCAACTCATGATTTAATAGACCCTCATGGTGAAATTAAATTTGTAGATCATGATGAAATTTTGGCCAACCATATTGAAAATATGATTGCCAGCCCCGATTCAGTGGCTTCACTTTCACAAAGCTTTGGGGGTTATCGTTTAGAAGAAATTATGATTAGCCGAACTGATATCAATAGAAAATTGGTAAAGGAAGTGCCTTTCCCTCCTTCTGGCTCATTGGTTATTCAAAAAAGAGATGGAGAAGTTTTCATCCCTCATGGAAATACACATTTACTTTTGGGTGATATCATGACTGTAATTGGTAGCCACGCTGCCTTGGCTGAGTTTAGGAACATATTAGAAAAATAGCACTCCTGTAAAGAAGTGCTATTCAATATTATTGTAAGGCTAAAGAAGTATTTTCTATTTCTCAGAAGCGTATTTCTTCTTTACTAGTTTAGGAAAATGCTCTTTAAGTTTATTCACCTTGGGTACTGCTATATTGATAATGTAAGGGTTGCCCGGGTTTAACTCATAATAATTTTGGTGGTAATCTTCTGCTAGCCAAAACTTAGTATACTCAGTTACTTTAGTAGCAATGGCCTTATTGTATTTTCCAGATTTATTCAGTTTAGAAATATACTCGGTTACGAGTTTTTTCTGGTTTTCATCATGATAAAATACTTCAGTCCGATATTGAGCCCCTACATCTGGACCTTGTCTGTTCACTTCAGTTGGGTCATGGGTATAAAAGAAAATCTCTAGTAATTGCTGATAAGTAATTACTTCTGGGTCGTAATAGATTTGAATGGCTTCGGCATGGGTAGTTCGGCCATAGCTCACATCTTCGTAACTTGGGTTGTTCTCCTTACCACCCGTATAGCCCGAGACTACATTTTTAACGCCATTCACCCTTTCGAAAACTGCCTCTGTACACCAGAAACAACCTCCTGCGAAAGTGGCTATTTCATTTCCTTTTTCAAGTTCTGCCGACAGGTTAACTAGCTCTGTAGCGCCTGTTCCAACGCAAGAGGAAACTCCAAAATTGAGGATTATACTAGTAATAATTGAATAAGCTATATGCATTTGACTTTTATTTTATCTACCGTCCTAACGTCCTCAATAACCATTAGTTTTTACACTATGTCATCCAGAATACTCTTAAGGTCAGCTGGTGAGTAATTAATTGATTTTAGCGTTTTATTATCTGCTTTTCTATAAACTAAGAAATGCCCATCTGATTTTTCAATGTAGCTTTCCGTACCGTCTTTGTCCATGTAATGCTTCTGGGTGGCTTCTGCCTCCTCCATTGTTTTGCAAGTTTTGCTCATGTTAGAACGCTGAACTTCGTCAAACAAAGTTTTAAAGCTATTGGCCATACCAAACTCCAAAATCGCTCCTGATAATACATACTGGATATCACACAAGGCATCAGCTACTTCAACCAAGTCGTTGGCTTGAATGGCTTCTTCTAGTTCTTTCAGTTCTTCGGCAATAAGCGAAACCCTAAGCTTACATCTATCAGCAGATGGAATTTGAGGTGTTTCTAAAATTGGGTGTTTAAATGTTTTGTGAAATTCAGCAACTGAATTAAGTGATTGTGGTTCTTTCATGATATAAATAAAAAGGCCTGTTAATACAGGCCAATGTTAAATAATTATTCGCGCTTGATAAACTAGTTATTGTCTTTTTTAAACTTTGGCGGTGCTCCTCCTTCAGGAACAAAAATTAAAGCTGCTGAATTTAAGCAATAGCGCAAGCCAGTTGGGGCCGGGCCATCCTCAAATACATGGCCTAAATGAGATCCACTTTTACTGTCTACAACCTCCCATCTTACCATTCCTTCACTTGTATCTTTTACCAGCTTAATGGCATCATCAGAAATTGGTTTCCAAAAACTTGGCCATCCTGATTTCGAATCGTACTTAGTTTCTGAACTAAAGATTGGCTGTAAACTGGCCGCAGAATAGTAAGTTCCTTTTTCATAAAACTTATTGTATTTGCCAGAAAACATGGTTTCTGTTGCCTGCTCTCTCAATACCGCATACTGCAAAGGGCTTAGCCTTTCCTTCCATTCTTTTTCCGACAACTGAATTTCATATTTGGGTTTGTCTTGCTCAATATTTATATCAGACGGATGATCTTCTTGGCTTTTCAAAGTGATTACACTCGCCACAAGCAAAATAACCAAACCACTAAATAACATTATTCTGGTTTTCATATCCTCGTTCTTTTTTTGTCCAACCTAATAAACGTAATAAAGGTTTGAACGGATTGGTCTAAATTATATGAAAGGTCTACCAAGCGATACTTTGACTAAAGAAACCCATACTTTGGTGTTCTCCATCCTCTTTTATGGGGTAGAAAAAGATATTTGGAAGTTTTACTTTTTTCCATGGTGCTAAAACACCTAGTGCTTTCTTCGAGCGTTGATCGGCCTTTAACTGGTTACTGGCATGCATTGGTTTTGAGTTGTCATAAAGCATAATGGAAACACCATCTGGCTTTAAACACCTTTTCAATTCTTCATACGCCAGTCCTTGAACTTCTTTGTTATAATTGTTGATGTAATCAAATGAGAACAAGGCTTCAACTGAATCATCATCAAAAGGCAAATGATCAACATCGCCCAAGACTAAAATTGTTTCGCCTGGCAATTCATTTTTCATTGCCAAAAGTCTCGGCAATGAAAAGTCCATATGGAAGTAGTACTTAAAGCTTCTTCCGTAAGTAAGATTATGGATTGAGTCAACATCGTGGGTAACAACACTCATAAAATACTCTCCACCCTTCGGCAGTAATCTGGCCAACTGGGTGATTTTCTCTTCACTGATTGGGTTACTTTTAAGCTCTTTTGACGGTTTTTGGATAGTGTTGCCTTCTCCAAATCCATATGTTTTATAAAACTGATCGATCTCTTCTTTGGAGACTCTTCTTAAGTGATTGGCGGTTCTGTTTTTAGCTACAATGGCTGTTTGACGTTGTAAATAGCTAATATTATCAATTATAGGATAAACGTAGGTTTGATTTGCCGTAACTAAAGCTGCAGATATTTCGATATTTACTGGAGCTCCTGGGTAAAAAAACAGATCTCCTTGTTTGATTTGAGCATTAAGGGATACCAGCTCTTTTTCTTTCATTTGCCTTAAAGGCTTCTTTGTAAATGGACAAACCATTAATCCTTCCATATCTATTCTTTCTTTCACCGCACTTGAATTTAATACACTAACGTATGCAAATGCCCTACCAGATCATTAAAATTAGTCCTTTAAACATTTTAGTAAAAAAAAATTCCCTATTTGGGAATTTTGTTCAATAAAATACCTTGATAATAGCGTATAGGGTTTAACACTAAAGGAGACTTTTAAGCTTTACCTTCTTGTTCAACCTTAATATGCTTATGTCCAGCTAAAAGAATGCTTGAATAAAAAAGCTCTTTGCCAACAGTGCTCACATCGTTAACATACTTGATAATACGTTCAGATTTTTCTTGAGACTCTTGCAATTTGCCTTCAGCATACTTCAATAATTTTCCTCGTATTTCTTTAGTCTTTGTCATTGTACTACTTTTTGCGAATTCTATATCTGTTTAAGCGATTATCCCATCAATTTGTTTCAAAAACAATGCAATAGATAAAACAATTATTTTAACGGTTTAACCTTATCAAGGTAGGCTTTTAAAAATTTCTGTATATACCCAGAGAAAGGTATTTTGATTACCAAATGATTGCCAAATTATGAAACTAAAAGAGACAGGCCAGACAATTAGGCAAAGAGGCCATAATTGGGCTCTTCAACTTTGGTTGTGAATTCAATCACCTTACGCTTAGAGTAATACTGATTAATAATACGTTGAATATCAGGAGTGTCGGGGTAAAGCGTAATGATATTCTTAACATCATCAATTGTATCAAAAGCCATGTCGCTTTCATAGAATCCAAAACCTAAATACTTCCCGTTTTCAACCAAAACAACAGACTTTTCAGAAGGTCTTCTTCCCTGCCCTAACAAACAAAACGACTGAGAATTTTCTTTAATACTCTGAATGGCATTTTTGAATCTTTCGCGCTGTTCCGCAGCTCCTTCTCCTCCTGTTTTTATTGAATATCCAAAATACATCATCATAGATGCGGGAAGGCTGCAAAGCTGAGGGTCAAGTTCAAACTTCTTCACCAGTTCGATTAAATAATCACGCGCACGATCGAAAGAAGTAAAGCCAACTAAAGGCAAGGTGCCCTTCATTCTTTTACCAATCGACAAGCGATCGAAGCCTTTGCCATCTTGATAATGATAGAGACCGTATTTGACATTGGTGAATTTTTGGGCCTTATTATAAATCGGAAAATGCTTTTTGATTTCAGAAGACTCAAACAAGAAAGCAATCATTTCATCTCCGCATTCTTCATAGGAAATATCGTACAACTTATCCTTCAACCCTTGTTTGTACACTACATCAGTATTTGAGAAATGGCCTTTAACCCTTTTCTTAATGTCATTCGCCTTTCCTACATAAATGATTTCGCCATGCGCATCGTGAAAATAATACACCCCAGTAAACTCAGGTAAGGCATCGAAAGTAGCTTTGGGTAAATGTGGTGGTAAAAATGCTTCTTTAGAATCTCTCTTTAAAAAGTTTTCAATATGCTCTTCACCATTTTGAATAATTAGGTCGAGCAGTTCAACAGTTGCTTTGGCATCGCCCATTGCCCTGTGGCGCGCATGGTTTGCTATTCCAAAATGATCGCAGAGATTGCCTAAACTGTAAGATTTAAGGCCTGGGAATGCCTTACGAGAAAGGCGGACCGTGCAGAGTTTCTTTAGGTTTAAAGTACCACCAAGCTGCTGAAACTCATTTTTAAGGAATGAATAATCAAAATTGACATTGTGAGCCACAAAGATGTTCCCCTCTAACATTTGATAAATTTCTTTGGCTACTTCGAAAAACCTTGGTTCATCCCTTACCATTTCGTTAGAGATGCCCGTTAGCGCAGTAATGTTCATTGGAATTACCCGCTCTGGATTCAAAAGCGTTTGATATTCGTCCACCACGCGTTTTCCATCATGAATTAAAATGGCTACTTCGGTGATTTTTCCGTAATTGGCAGAACTGCCTGTGGTTTCTATATCGACTATGGCGTACACAGCTTCAAATTACATAAGTTTTATTTTCAATACGTAGCATTAACTCAATGAATACTATCCTTGTTAAGAAATACTCTGGCGATCTGGTTCCATTTGAAATTGAGAAACTAGAAAACTCATTATTCAAATCTGGAGCAAGTCCCGACCTTATAAATAAGATCGTTAAAGAGGTAATAGGTTGTTTATTTGAAGGAATTTCTACCAAGGAAATTTATAAAAGGGCTTATAGCATTCTAAGAAAGTCTTCTAATGCCTTGGCTGGCCGATACAAACTTAAAAAAGCCATTCTCGAACTGGGGCCATCGGGTTATCCTTTCGAAGCTTTTATTGCTCATTTGTTTGAATATCAAGGCTATAAGGTAGAATCAGGAATAACTCTAAATGGGAAGTGTGTAACTCACGAGGTAGATGTGAGGGCCGAAAATGACACTGAAATTCATTTTATGGAATGTAAGTACCATAGTAACCCGGGTTACAAATCGGATGTGAAAATTGCGCTCTATGTACACTCTAGGGTGAATGACCTTATTGCCAATTACCAACCTAAATTCCCTGATAAAAAGTTTACAGGTTGGATTGTCGACAATACCAATTTCACCAGTGATGCCATACGCTATGCGGAATGCAACGGTCTTAAAATCATGGCTTGGAATTACCCTTCGAAAGGAAGTTTGAAGGATCGCATTGAAATTTCTGGCCTATACCCCATCAGTTGCTTGGTTTCACTTACAAAAGCAGAAAAACAGGTGCTTCTAAAAAAAGACATAGTACTCTGCAAACAGCTTTTGGATTCTCAAGAAGCACTCAACTTCATTGATAAAAGAAAGCATAAAAAAGTTCAGCAAGAATGTAGAGAACTTACGCTGCCAATGGTTTCTCAGGCTTCACCAAATTGAAAATATAACTGAATAGAACTACCAAAATACAGCCCAGTGCATTATACCATAAAAAGCCCATGGTAAATGCGCCAGCTTCACCAATCGTATTGAGGTAATGCACTAGAATGATCACAGCTTGGCTTAGTATAGCACCCATAAATACCGCATTGCTTCTAATTTTCTTAAAGAAGAAAGCCACTACGAAAATACCCAAAACGGTTGGGTAGAATAAAGAGCCAATCAAGTTCACCGCTTGAATTAGATTTTCGAACAGCGACAATGTGGACGCAAAAATTATAGCGATTATACCCCAAGAAAGCGTAAACAATTTTGAGGACTTTAGGTAATGTGTATCTGTTTGGCCTTGATTGATTCTTCTTTTGTAGAAATCAATTGTAGTAGTCGAGCCTAAGGCACTTAATTCTGAACTGGTGGAAGACATGGCCGCAGAGAAAATCACGGCAAAGAGCAATCCTATTATACCCTTGGGAAGAACAGTCATTACGTAAGTCATAAAGATGTAATCCTTATCGTTGGTTTCTGCTCCTGGCAATGCGGTTGACACTAATGCCTTGGCCTCTGCCCTAATGTTATCCGAATCTTTTTGTAAGGCATTCAATTGGGTCTGGACATCCGTAATTATAGTTTCGTCACCTGCTTCAATCGCTTCATTTAACTGAAGTACAGTTTCACGTTTAGCGTTAAATATGTCCATATAATCTGCTTCCAAATCCCTAAAGTCATCAGCGTAATCGGTACTCATTACCTGTTCGGTAAGGTTATCGTTAAAGAAAACAGGTGGCTGATTATATTGATAATAAACAAAGACCAATACCCCAATAAGCAGAATGATAAACTGCATCGGTACTTTTAGCAAGCCATTCATCATAAGCCCTAAACGGCTCTCAGAAAGGGTTTTTCCAGATAAATAGCGTTGCACTTGAGATTGGTCTGTGCCAAAATAGGACATAAAGAGAAACACAGCCCCAGTCAATCCTGACCAAATATTATAGCGATCTTCAAGGTTAAAATCGAAAGTAATCACATTCAGTTTCTCCATTTTACCCGCTACATCCAAAGCGTCACCAAAACCAACGCCAGAAGGTAATGAATAAATCACCAAAATACCCGCGATGATCATTCCACCCATCATTACAGCCATTTGCTGCTTCTGAGTTTGAGTTACCGCAGCAGTTCCTCCAGACACGGTATAAATGATAACCAAAATACCGATAACGATGGTTGTGGCTTGTAAAGGCCAACCCAGTAGTGAGCTTAAAATTATAGATGGAGCATAGATTGTAATACCAGCTGCTAATCCTCTCTGAATTAAGAAGATAAACGCAGCCAACATTCTAGTTTTTAAATCAAATCGAGATTCTAAATACTCGTAAGCTGTATAAACTTTCGCCCTATAATAAATTGGGAGAAAGAACACCGAAATGATAATCATGGCAATTGGCAAACCGAAGTAGTATTGCACAAAGCGCATTCCATCGGTATAGGCTTGCCCAGGCGTAGAAAGAAAAGTAATGGCACTGGCTTGAGTCGCCATAATTGAAAGACCAATGGCCCACCATTTAGAGTCGTCTCCCCCTCTTAAATAGTTATCGATATCTTTCTTACCTCGGGTTTTATAAACTCCGTAGGCTACAATAAAAATAAGGGTGCCGAAAAGCACTACCCAGTCAATCCAACTCATGCGTATGCGATTGTAAACCAGTAAAACAATAGAATTAATACAGTCAAAGTACCGATCAGTAACCAGTACATTCCAGACCACTTCTTAAAAAATGGAGGTTTGGCATCCCTCGCTTCTTGTTCTGTTTGCGCACTCATTAGCGTTTGTTTTCGATTCGGTTCAGACTAGTGTTCTTTGGCTTCTCATTTCCAAGTGAAATCATATTACTAAAAATTCGGTAAGCCCCAGCTACACCTGCGGGTAATTCTCTAAACCATGAATAGCCTGTGTAAACAAAATAGCCTTCGCCATACTGCCCTACAATCAAACCGCCATCATTTGGTTTATCGCCTGGGTCGTTACTAGAAAGGATTGCTGTATATTTTTCGTCCCATTGGTTGGGGAAGTAAAGCCCACGCTCCTGCACCCAGCCTTCAAAATCTTTTTCGGTAATCTTATTTGGCCCATTAATCAATGGGTGGTCAGGTGCTAGTATTCGCACTTCAGCGTCTTCAACCGTTACTCTATCTCTTGAAATTTGAAAAGGATAAGGCCCAATCTCTGGCTGATCTCTCATACTGGTGTTATACTGGGCAATTACGGTACCGCCTTGCTTTACATATTCCATTAAATCAGGTTGAATAAATGGCATTCTATCCACGGTGTTATAAGCACGCACCCCAATAATCACGGCATCAAAATCAGCTAAACTTTCAGCTGTCACTGTATTCGGATCAAGAATAGACACTGTATATCCAATTTGCGTTAAGCTTTCTGGTACGGCATCGCCTGAGCCCATAATGTAGCCAACATACTGTCCCTTTCTTTCCAAATTAAGGCGCACCACTTTGGCTGTACTTTCAGGGAAAATCGTTTGTCTAGGAATGTGCTTGTAATCAATCACTTTCAAACCTTGGTGATATGACTTACCATTATAAGTCACTTTGGCTGTTACCTGACCTTCTTGCTGCGTAGTTGGAGGCAATACCTGAAACTTGAATCGCGCTTCTTCCTGCTTTCCTTTTAAGGTAAAATCAAAATTTTCTGGACTAGATTTCCAGCCTGACGGCAGATCTAAACTCACTTTTCCTGAAACATTATCGGTACCCGCTTTTACCACCACATTTACTTCTTTGGCAGAATTATCGGCAAATACCAAAACGCTTTCGGCAATATTCACAAATACTGGTGGCGTAACTACAAATGGCCTATACACTTCTCCGTCTACCCTATCATTCTCTTTATAGACTACAGAAGTTGCATAAGAATAAGGCTTTCCGTTGATGGTCAAATTAAACGTAGCATTCAAAATGTCTGGATTTTGAGCAAGCCCAATCAATGCTTGATCATCTACCCTATACATCCCTACAGTTCCTTCTTCGCGAAGCCAATAAGGCTGTGAATTGGTAAGTTCTGGCAGAGTAAACTCTAAATTCTTTCTGAAAGACTGATTATTGGCCAGCGGTTGTGTAATGGTCGCTTTCTCATTGAGTTCAGGAAAATCAATTGAATTGAGTGCAACCTTAACATCTGAACGGTTAATGGCTTCCACACTAATTCTAAGCTTCTCTCCGCTTACCTTGGTTTCTTCGTCAGCAACCACTTCTAAATAAAGGCCCAGTACAGATTTAATCACCAAATCAAGCTCTTCTAGTTTTACCTTTTTCCAATACTCATTTTCAAGCTTCACCAGTTTTTCACGGGCTTGCATTAAGTCGTCAATAATTACGGAAGGATTACTGAGGTTATAATTCTTATTGGCTTTAGTCAAAAGAGCGCCAATCTCTGCTCCTCCTTTTACTCTCGACCAAGTGGTGTTGACATCCTCAAACAGATCGGACTTTGGTTTCTCCCCTTTCCAATACATCAATACTTCCTTGCTTTCACCTCTTCGGCCTGTGCTACCAAAGCCCTGAGATTTATGTTCGCTACGGCCTAAGGAAGATATTTCGTCATAGGAAAGCCCTAAAAGCGGATTATAAGCTCCAAAATCAACGGTGAAATAACCAGGAGTACCGTCAAACTCTTCTCCATCATTTCTACCGCCAAAATTATAGCCGTTCCAATAGAGGGTTTTAGGTTGCCATGGCTCTACATACTTTAACTGCTCAGGGTATTTGGTAGGGTCGTTGGCCAAATCAAAGGCCTGCATGGCCAAACGGGCCGAAGCGGTATGATGGCCGTGCATGGTTCCGCTCGGCACCAAAGTAGTATCGAAACGGGTAATGATAATATCTGGGCGGAAACGTCTGATGTTCCAAACCACATCGGCCAAGGCATCATCCTTATCCCAAACATTTAAGGTCTCATTAGGGTCTTTCGAAAAACCGAAATCATTGGCTCTGGTAAAAAATTGCTCCCCACCATCCTTTCTTCTGGCAGCCAAAAGCTCTTGGGTTCTGATAATCCCTAGATACTCTCGAATCTCGGTACCGATTAAGTTTTGTCCCCCATCACCACGCGTCATGGCCAAATAGGCGGTGCGCATGTTCTTTTCATTGGCCATGTAGGCAATCAAGCGGGTGTTTTCGTCATCGGGGTGAGCTGCCAAGTAAAGCACCGAACCTAGTACTTCCAGTTTATTTAAGGCTTGTTTTATTTCAGCGGCATCCAGTTTTTTGGGTGCTTGCGCCTTGCCTACTGTTGAAATGGTAGTAAGCAGAATGCAGAAAAGCATTAGTTTAGAAAGGTGTTTCATTTGATTTTAATGAGTATTCAGGCTTGTAACGGCTTCTAAGTTATCAGGTTCTATCGATTATCCGAGTGGCAATTCTGTTAATGGAGCATAAGTTTTTCGATTTTAGAAAGAAATGTCGAACTAACGACTTCATCTCCAATTCTACCATCGAATATTCCTTTTCAGACCTTTTCAGATTTCATTCCCATTCTTGACCATTATCAATTAGCTTTGCAGCCAGCTCATGAACAAGCAAAAATCACTACTCCTCATTGTCATTTTAGCCGTTGCAGTATGCTATGCTAATATTAGCGGTTTGGATGTTTACGCATTAGATGAAGCCAAAAATGCAGAAGCAGCCAGAGAAATGTTTGAAAGTGGCGATTATGTAGTTCCGTATTACAACTACCAACTCCGTACAGACAAGCCTCCACTTCATTATTATTTTATGGCTGCGGGCTACTCCATTTTTGGAGTAAACGAATTTGGTGCACGCTTCTTTTCTTCCTTAATGGGCGTTTTCACCATTATGATTACCTTTTTGTTTGCTAGGAAACACTTTGGCGAAAAAGCTGGATTGAACGCGGCATTGGTGCTTATCTCGTCCATCCATTTGGCATTGCAATTCCATATGTCGGTGCCCGACCCCTATTTGGTCTTCTTTTTAACATGGGCATTTTATTCGTTTTACGAAGCTTATAAAACCAATAACAAATGGCAGTTGCTGTCTTTCTATTTCGCCATTGGCTGTGGAGTGCTCACCAAAGGCCCTGTAGCAATAGGATTACCAGGCTTGGCGGCTCTTATCTTCCTTTTCACACAAAGGGATTTTAAATGGAAAACGGTTTGGCGCTTGCAACCCTTTGGAGGTTTGTTACTGGCCTTACTGATTTCAGTGCCTTGGTTTTATGCGGTGCATGTTCAAACGGATGGCGCTTGGACTCAGGAGTTTTTCTTTAAACATAATTTCTCTCGTTTTTCCGACTCAATGGAAGGCCATAGCGGCAGCCCGTTATTGACCTTTGCCTTTGTTTTTGGTTTGGGCATGTTGGCCTTTATTCCGTTCTCAGTGCAGTCTTTCAAAAATACTTGGAAAGAAAGAAAGGACAGCGCAATGATGTATGTGCTAATTTCAGCTTCCGTGATCGTAGTGTTTTTCGCGATTAGTAGCACCAAGCTGCCCAACTACACGGTTCCGTCTTATCCCCTCATTGCTATTTTAATTGGGGCTTACATAGCTAAAATCGATAACCAGTGGTTTGCTAATCTGGGAAATCGAATTGGTCTGTTTTTCTATGCTATTCTGCTAATAGGTTTCCCTGTAGGCATTTATTTCGGACTAAAGGGTGACAAATCATTAAGCGAGCTGACGAATCTTGCCTTTTATTTCATTCCGCTATCTGTGGTAGGAATTTTTATTTTGAAACAGGGCATTGCCAGAAAGAACATTGAAAGCGTATTGTGGATGAACATCAGCGTTTGGTGTGTAACGATAATGCTTTTCTTCCATTTGATTTTCCCACAGGTAGATGGGCAGAACCCAGTTCGGCAGACTTTACCAGAAATGGACACAAGCAAAACAATTATTGCTTTCAAACGACTTAACCCTGCATTCGTTTTTGCCCTGAAACGTGAAATACCAATGTACAATGATGTGGAGACCATCAAGCAAATTATGGGGAGTCAGCCCAGCGGTTATTTGATTTCTCGTACCGAATTTCAAGAAGAACTAGAAGCCATTCCCGGTTTAGAGTTTCAGGATAAAGCCAGAGACTTGTTCGAAAACCCTACCACTTTAGTGATGAAGTGGGGAATGGATTAATGTATAATCAATCCTCCAAAAGCTCTCATTTCGATTTCAAATGAAGTGATTCACTCTGCTAAAAAACAACCTCAGCTTTTGGAGGCTTTTCTAAATGATAGACCACTTTGAAGCTTAGGTCTATCGACATGAGGCTTCATAATGTACCAAGCGATAAGCGCAGCGAGGATTCCAAAAACACTTCCAATGTAGATGTCTCTCAAGAAATGCTGAAGGATATAAACCCTTGATATTCCGACCAATACAGCAGCAACAAATAAGCATACATTTAAAGCTCTATTCTTGCATAAACTGATCAGTACAAAAGCCAAAGTAAAGGCCGAAGCGGTATGGCCCGAAGGAAAACTATCGAAACCGCGGGTGGTAACTCCTTCCACAAAATTGAGGCTGTCCACCTGATCAGCAAAGAAAGTTTTGGGTCTTGGTTCTCCATCAAAAAGCCACTGTTTAAAAATGTGAACAAAGACCGTTTGCAGTGCAATGGCAATCAGCATATAATAGAACCTATATAGATTCGTGAATAGAAAATACAGGGCTACTATGGCCAATAAAACCCCATCGCCTAAATGTGTCCAGTATTTGAAGAAGAAGTCTCCAAAGCTGGTGTGTTTGTCGTTAAGCCAAAGCACAAAATCGCCATGGTTGGTTAAAAGCATCAAAATGCCAAAAGCCAATACATAAACGAGCACTAGCCACTGCATTCCTTTGTCTACAAATGGTTTATTTCCCATGGTCGAATCTAAATTTCATGTATTTGATATCTTCACCAAGGTTATAGAATTTCTCTTCAAACTTGGTTTTAATTCCATAATGATCATTCATATATTCTGAATGATACAGGTTACGAGTGTATTCCAAATCAACAATATCATTTCGTTCCCCTAAGATTTCCAGCGTATAATCGAAAAGCGGTGTATTGTCGGTTTTAAAGAACACTTGGCCGTTTTCGGTGAGTAATGATTTGTAGTACTCAAGGTATCTTGGTGAGGTAAGTCTTCTTTTGGCATCGCCATCTCTTCTGAAAGGATCGGGAAAAGTAATCCAGATGGTTTCTACTTCGTTTGGAGCAAAAAAGCTTTCTATACTCTGAATTTGAGCCCTCAGAAAAGCCACGTTGGCAAGATTTTCTTCAATGGCTTGTGTGCTGCCCACCCACAATCGATCGCCCTTTACATCAACGCCCACAAAATTTCTATTGGGATAAACCCTAGCCAAACCCGTAGTGTATTCACCTCTGCCACAACCCATTTCGACCGTAATCGGATGGTCATTCTTGAAGTATAATTTGTTCCAGTTTCCTTTTAATTGTGTGTAGAGTGCTTTGTAATCTTCCAGAACATTATCGCGTTCTTTTAACTCTTCAAACCTTTTCTGCTTCTGTCTCGACATTTATAACGCTTCTATTTCGGCCACCACAAAGGTACTACCTCCAATATAAATCATGTCATTTTTCGTGGCTTTTGACTTGGCCAAAGCAATTGCTTCATTTACATCCTGAACAAAATCCGCCTTCAACCCATAAGGTGAAACCAACTCTTCAATGCGTTCCAACTTCATGGCTCGTGGCACTTTGGCTTCACAGAAAATGAATTCAGCTTGGGCTGGCAAACGGGGAATCAAAGTGTCTAACTTCTTATCATTAACGAAGCCCAAAACCATGTAGAGCTTTTCGAAAGAACAAGACTCTATTTGTGGAATGATATAATCAAAAGCTTCTTTGTTATGCCCCGTGTCACAAACGGTCAATGGTGCTTCTGAAAGAATTTGCCACCTGCCTTTTAGGCCCGTTTGAGTTCTCACATTAGCGAGTCCATGCGCTAAGGCTTCTTCGGAAATCTTCCAACCTTTATTTCTTAACACATTGACCGAGGCCAATACGCCTTTGATGTTTTTAGCCTGATAAGCACCGGGCAAATCAAGTGAATATTCGCTCGTATTCAAGGGTTCCTGATCTGCAAATACCAACTCCGAATTCATCTCTTTTGCCTTCTTCGTAAAAACAGAGGTTGTTTCGTTTTGGGACTCCCCGATAACCACAGGAATATTTCGTTTTATCACTCCAGCCTTCTCAAAGGCAATTTCTTGCAAGGTATTGCCGAGCATATCCATATGATCGAAACCAATATTGGTGATCAGTGAAAGCTCAGGAGTGATGATATTTGTGGAGTCTAACCTTCCGCCTAAACCTACTTCAATAATAGCTATGTCTACTTGCTCCTCGGCAAAGTAATCGAAAGCCATGGCCACCGTCATTTCAAAAAACGAGGGATGAATTTCATCAATGGTAGGTTGAATTCTTGCCACAAAATCAACCACATATTGTTCGGGAATCGGTTGGCCATTGATTCGTATTCTTTCGGTAAAGCTCTTTAAATGCGGACTGGTATAGAGTCCCACCTTATAACCTGCCGATTGAAAAACAGAAGCTAACATATGAGAAGAGCTTCCCTTGCCATTGGTACCCGCCACATGAACGGATTTGAACTTATGTTGAGGATTATTCACCGCTTCGCAAAGTTTTATAGTGTTGGTGAGGTCTTTCTTAAAAGCCACATTCCCTACCCTTTGGTACATGGGCAAAGCGGAAAACAAATAATCAAGGGTCTGCTGATAGTTCACTGCGCGAAGATAGCATTTCGGGAATTATTTGCTGCTAAATCAAGCCTCATGTTCTCCATTTCTTATCGATGAAAAAATCTATTGTTCTCCATACGTGCGATATCTGCATGAACCGTCATAAGGGTACAACAACAAACTCAAAAAATGAAACAACAACATTTACTCTTAATGCCTTTTGCCATTTTAGCACTTTCTGGTTGTTCCTTAGATGACATTACTGGAAGCGGCCCAATTACCTCAGAATCACGTGTGGTTGATTACTTTCACTCTGTAAGACTACAAATTGAAGCGGACGTGTATTTATTGCAGGATAGCGAACAAACGCTTAGGATTGAAACCAACGAAAACTTGATCTCCGTTATAGATACTTATGTGAGCAATGGTGAACTTATGATTAAAAGCAACCATAACATACGGAGAGCCAAAAGATTGAGAATCTATATTTCAGCTCCTGATTTCAAGAACATAACACTTACAGGATCGGGAGATGTTGAAAGTGAGAACTGCATGGATTTGGATAACCTTAACTTAAAAATTAGCGGTTCGGGGAAAATCATTTTTTGTGGTTCGGTAAATTCACTCAATGCTTCTATTTCGGGTTCAGGAGACATTAACACTTATGGCTTAAACGCAAAAGCAGTTGAGGCTAGCCTTTCTGGTTCAGGAAATATTAAAGTGACAGCCGAAGAAAACCTAACCATTAAGATTTCAGGTTCGGGGGATGTTTATTACAAAGGCCAACCTGAAATAGATTCAAAAATCACAGGTTCAGGTAGGTTAATCCGCACCTACTAAATTACTACTGGAGGTAATGCTACGTGGTATTACCTCCCTTATCTGGCTCCCCCCCCTTACTCCCTTTTACCTAACAATAAATGAGCGATACATTTAAATGCTGACAAAGAAATACTACTTTGAAGAAAATCAATTTAATTACGTTCATGGAATCATTTCAATCGTTCGTTGCAGCCGTTCCTTGGTGGGGCTGGGTGCTTTTCTTCTTCTTTGTCCTTTTTCTAAGAGATATTATTCAGCGAAAACATACCATTACGCACAACTTCCCAATAGTTGGCCACTTCCGGTATATGCTAGAAAAAATTGGCCCAGAGCTTAGGCAATATATAGTAGCCAATAATCGAGAGGAACTTCCATTTAACAGAAGTCAGCGTTCGTGGGTGTATGCTTCTTCAAAAAAGCAAAACAACTATTCGGGTTTTGGCTCAGATCAAGATCAGGCGTCTCCGGGCTTTGTATTTATTAATCCAACCATGTTGCCTTACAAGCCTGCGCCAAATCACCCTAATGTTATCCATGTAGACTTAATTCCCTGCGCTAAGGTAATGGGGCAGTACAACAAAAGAAAAAGGCCTTTTCGACCTAAATCCATCGTCAACATTTCGGCCATGAGTTTTGGTTCTTTATCCGCCAAGGCCATAGAATCATTAAACAAAGGCGCAAAAAAGGCAGACTGCTATCACAATACTGGCGAAGGTTCTTTGTCCTATCATCACCAACATGGAGCAGATATCGTCTTCCAGTTTGGCACGGGTTACTTCGGAGTTAGAACCCCTGAAGGCAATTTCGACATGGACAAAATGGTGAAATTGGTGAACGACTTTGATTACATTCGGGCCATAGAAGTTAAACTTTCTCAAGGCGCAAAACCCGGAAAAGGTGGTGTTCTGCCTGCATCCAAAATCACTAAAGAGATTTCGGAAATCAGACATGTACCAATGGGAAAAGATGTAATCTCCCCATCAAGCCATACCGCTTTTTCTAATATACCAGAACTCTTAGATTTTATTGAAGACATTGCCAACAACACAGGTTTACCTGTTGGTTTTAAATCTGCTGTCGGAAAATTAGACATGTGGGAAGAACTGACCGACCTTATGGTAGAAAGGAATATTGGCCCTGACTTTATTAGCATAGATGGTGGTGAAGGTGGAACGGGTGCCGCTCCTCCTGCATTTGCAAATCACGTTTCACTACCATTTGTATTTGGCTTTTCTCAGGTGTATCAAATGTTTAAAAGAAAGAACCTAACAGACCGAGTGGTATTTATTGCTTCTGGTAAATTGGGGTTTCCTTCCAGCGCTTTGATGGCCTTTAGTATGGGGGCAGATTTAATCAATGTGGCCAGAGAAGCGATGCTTTCTATTGGTTGTATTCAAGCCCTTTCATGTCACACCAATACCTGCCCTGCTGGAGTAGCCACCCAAAACAAATGGTTACAAGCAGGAATTGACCCCACCCTTAAATCGGAGCGATTCTATAATTATGCAAAAAGCCTAAGGAAAGAAATTCTTGAGATTACCCATGCTTGCGGTTATGAACACCCCTGTCAAATGGAAATGACTGATGTAGACATGAGTATGGGTGATAATAATTACACTACTACCCTACGTCAGATTTACAACTATGAAAAAGTACCCGTGGACTTTATAAGCATGGAAAAATTGATTGATTGTGAGCATTTAGGTGGTAAAAGTCTTAAAATCCAGTCTGTTACTTAACTAGTCTTTAAAAGCTTTAATTCTTTATTATAGATATGCAAGAACCTGTAATTGAGCGTTTTATAAACGCAATTAGACGTCTACTAGAGGACAAGATTGCTAATTCTCAAAAGGAAATAGCCGAAACCTTGAGCCTTTCGTCTTCTTATTTTACAGAATTAATGAAGAAACGAATCAATTTAAGCGCAGATCATGTACAGAATTTCTTGATTTCTTGGCCTGTCAATCCATCCTATATTTTCAGCTTATCAGACGAAATTTATCGCAATACCCCAAGCACAACTAGCGAATTGGATAGCGTAAATGAACCGTCTGGAACATATACCCCAAGCTATAAAACGGCTTCACCCCGACCAAAAACAGCAGAATTACCCCGACCAACCCATTATATTGAGGAATTATTAACCGAAAAAGACAGGGTAATCAGCACGCAGCGCGAGGCATTGGAGGCACAAAAGCAAACAATACAGCTATTACTAGCAAATAGCCAAGCTAAGGAAAAAAAATAGGGCTATGCGCCCGTATCAAACAAATGGTACCTTCTAGCTACCTATTTAAAAGCATTCTTAAACCGTTTTAAGCAGGTCTTAAAAGGTATTGTTAAAAAATTAAGGTCAAATTCAAGCAAACTCAATCAATTGGTACAAGTTGTTTTTAACTCCATTTCCCAAAATCCCCGAAAGAACGCCAAAAACACAGCTTTTGCACATCTTTCTTTCTTGTGTTTTGGTACATGTGGTTTTACCCCCCTTATAATTCAAATTGTAACTAAATTTATTTGCGATCAACTATTAAAATAGTTTAATTCGGATAAAACTTAGTTACTATGAAAAAATCAACCATATTATTTGCTGCGCTGCTATTTGTAGCGTTCTCATGTTCCGATGAAGATATGCGCCTTGAATCAATTGATGAAGTTGGTCGAGTAGAGCGTGTTGCTGGTGTACAAAACTCCGATAAAGTGTTCATTATTGTAGAAGAGCCACCTACCTTCCCTGGTGGAGTGGACGCCTATAAGAAACACCTTTTAACCAACCTTAAATATCCAGAACAAGCTAAAAAAGACGGTATTGAAGGAAATGTATTTGTGTCCTTTGTGGTGAACAAAGAGGGGAAATTGGAAAATATTCAAGTGACAAGAGGTATTGGAGGAGGTTGCGATACCGAAGCGGTACGCATGCTACTTACCTCTCCTGATTGGATACCTGGTAAACAACGCGGCAGACTGGTAAATGCCAGAATGAGTTTACGCGTTGCTTTCAGTCTATCAGGAAATGTTACTCAAGTGCAAGATGATGGAGCCCAAGTAATTGTTTCAACTCCTGCGATTTAAAACAACACCTCTTTCTGTCAGAAGAGTGAATGGTCAAGGTCAAAACACTTGGTCAGCTAAATGGAAGCCGATAATATTGGTTTCCATTTTTTTATTTTTAGCCATTCTTACATTGGTTATCTTTGGCCATGTTCCGAACCGAATTAAACCCCAAAACCTCTTCTCATAAAATACAGTTATCAAATCCATTGATTTCGATTGGCTCCTGCTTTGCAGACAATATTGGAAAGAAGCTTTCTCAACATAAATTCAAAGTTGAGAAGAACCCATTTGGTGTTATTTTCAATCCCCTATCCATTTTTGAATTGGTTGAAACGGCCTTTAATGAAGAGCGTTTATCAGAAGACAGTTACTTAGTTCGAGATGGCATTCACTTCAACTATAAGGTACATTCAGAGCTTCACGGAAAATCTCAAGAAAAGCTTGAGTTACAAATTAATCATAAGCGAAACCTGCTATCCAAAGCACTTCGTAAACCAACCACAATCATCATTACTTTGGGAACAGCTTGGGTGTATGAAGAAAAAAAGACGCAGATGCTCGTGGCCAATTGCCACAAAATACCCTCGAAACAATTCAATAAAAGGCTGTTAAGTTCCGAAGAGGTTTCAAGTGCTTTTATGCTGTTGAAAGAACAGCTTCATGCCGAAAATCCTGATTTGAAATTCATTCTTACGGTCAGTCCTATTCGGCACGTAAAAGACACGCTGGAATTGAATATGGTGAGCAAAAGCATTCTAAGGCTGGCTTGTCATCAGATTAGCACTTATGCCGATGATGTAGACTATTTCCCTGCCTATGAGCTCTTAATGGACGACTTGAGAGATTATCGCTTTTATGAAAAGGATATGCTGCATCCGAATCAATTGGCCCAAGAATACATTTGGGGAAAATTTATGGACGTTTACTTCGACAAAGAAACGAAAGCCTTTATTAAAAACTGGAGCGAAATACGTAGCGCCATGAAGCACAAAGCATTTCACCCCGAATCTGATGCACATCAGAAGTTCCTTCAAAAAACCATTGAAAAGCTAGAGCAACTTAAAGGTTTGGTGAAGGTGGATAAGGAGCTGGCAAAACTGAGGAAGCAGTTGATCGGTTAATCAGGGATCAGGGATCAGGGATCAGGGATCAGGGATCAGGGATCAGGGATCAGG
>NZ_CAXBBV010000010.1:0-156570 GCF_963973945.1 uncultured Roseivirga sp. | reverse complement strand
AGTTGGTAGAGCATCTCCCTTTTAAGGAGAGGGTCCTGGGTTCGAGCCCCAGCCAGATCACTTCTAAAAGTCTCAGCGAAAGTTGAGACTTTTTTTGTGTCCCCACTTTTTGCTCAATACTCGTGTTTTTTCTGCGATCTAGCATTCACGAAGATAGTAAGGTCAATTGGCAGTCTACTTGCCTTTCACATTATTTAACGACTAGTGGAAGAATAATTGCAGTTATTTATTGAACCAGAAAGGCCAATAATAATTTAGCACAGCCGCGTTAAGTTTTTATTCGAAACAAATACCTTCGTAGTTATACATGACAAGAAATCAACCCATAGGAATTTTTGATAGTGGAATGGGGGGGCTTACCGTAGCCCATGCCGTAAAGAACCTGCTTCCAAATGAACAAATCATCTATTTTGGTGATAGCGCGCATTTGCCTTATGGCGATAAATCTGCAGCTACCATTCAAGCTTATTCTGTCAAAATTTGTGATGTACTATTACAGCAAGGGTGTAAGGTGATTTTAATCGCTTGTAACTCGGCTTCTGCGGCTGCTTATGAGCTTGTTAAAGCTTATGTGGGCAGCAAGGCACAAGTACTGAATGTTATTGATCCTGTGGTAGCTTATGTGACGGAGAAGTATAATGATGACGCTAACATTGGTCTGATAGGAACAAAGCAAACCGTTGGTTCTGGCGTTTATGAACGAAAACTTAAAAGTGAAAACCCAGAAATTAACTTTGGAGCTTTAGCAACACCGCTTTTAGTACCGATGATAGAAGAAGGCTTCTACAAGAATGATATTTCGGAACAAATCATAAATCAGTATTTGGGACGAGAAGAACTTGAAGGGATAGAAGCCTTGATTTTAGGTTGTACACATTACCCTTTGATCAAAAAGCAGGTGTCGGCATTTTTTCAAGATAAAATCGAAGTGATTGACTCTTCCACCATAGTAGCTCGAGCTTTGCGGAGTATGCTCCAAGAAAGCGATTTACTTGCCACTGAGCGTTCAGGAAAGAACAGGTTCTTGGTTTCTGACTTTACCCCTTCTTTTCAGGCCGCTGCCGAACTCTTTTTTCAAGAAGAAATTAAATTAGAGAAACATGTTTTGTGGGAGTGAATACAATACTCTTGCTCTTATTTTCACTAAACATTTTCTTTGCATCTAATTCTATGCACAGAATAGCATGAGATGTTCTAATAACATTGGCGGTATATGAATTGTATATACATAAAAATGCTGTATGTATTAAATTGAAAAAAAAGCTCCCTTTATATTTGTTGATTTAATTTTATATAATTATGTAATAACTGATCAGTATTACCTTATTCATTTGCAAATGGTATGCGCACTCGTTCTATCTTCTTGAAAGGTGGTTGTCCCTAGGGGTTTTCTCAAAGTAATTAGTGTTACTGAATTTTACTCAGACAGGCTAGTGTTTAACAGATACAATGCATAAGTGAAGATGGCATCAATCTTAACTTAAGTAAGTTGATTTTTAATTTGGTTTGTTGAGATATAAATGAGTAAACAAAAAATTTTAATCAATGGTTAATTTTATGAAAAAAAATCTAAAAAGTCTATTGTCAGTTTTAGGGTTAGTTGCTTTCTTTATAGTAGCATTAACCTTTAAAGTTAAGTCTCAAGATCCGCCTCCGCCTCCGCCTTGTGAGGGAGAAGTTGTTGCGGTTTCCGGTACCAAAATGACCATAAACCCGAATGATCCTTGGATTTACGAGTGTATGGGTGCATTTACAAACTGTACTGACGTATTTGTAATAGGTTGTCGAGAAGAGCAAGAGTGAAAAGTATTATTTTAGTTGGGGCAGGACTTTTATTTTTCCTGCCCTTTTTTTCTTGTTCTAAAAGGTCAAAGGAACAATCTTTAAGCGAAGAATATTCAGTTAATCTTGAAGCCGATTTCTTGTCGCCTATTGCTAAAGACAGTATCTTAATAGATACTCATGGCGATTTGTTTTATAACTCTATTCCAAAACTCGATCGAGAACAATATTTAAACAATCAATTGTTTTTGATGGGATACAATGGCTTAAATGTGGGTGTTATAGACACCACAGGAAGGTTCACTAGGCATATTACCCGAAAGGGGAATGGTCCGGGTGAAATTCCAGTTGGCAACAATGCATCAGGATGGCAGAGCATCGATGGGGGAATATACGTGCTTACAGGTGGAAACGCTTATATGCTATTTGTTTACGATAAATATGCGAACTTTCGTTACTCTTTGAAGCTTTTCCAAGCCTTGCCCGATTACTATCGTTTCCCGCTCACCTCATTTCATTTTACGGAAAAGAATGAAGTGGGTAAATTTTACTTAACTCTTGCGGTAGGTAGCACAATATATAGTCCATTTACCAAATCTTATTATGAAAACACCGATGTCCTAGCTCGCTTTGAAATCAATGAATATCAACAGAAAATTGTTTCTGCAGAGACATTTATGCCTAATAAAGGTTTACCTGAAATAAAAGAGAGTTTAAAAGAAGGTAAAACGTACTGGTTCAACCCAAACCCATTGTTCCAGATAATTGGGAATAAAACCTATTTTATGCTTTCGTTTTCAGACGGTATTTATGTTTTGAATGAGGATTTGGAGATTGAGGAAATGATAAAGCCTAAGGTGCTTTCCGAAGTGAATAAAATTAAAGATGGATCGAATTTTCTCCTTAAAACCCCTTATCAATTTTATGACATGACATATTATCAGTATAAGAATTTTTTGAGCAATTTATACATCAATAATCTCCAAGTCTTGGGTGATTTAGTTATCGTACAGTTTTCGAAGCCTTTAAAGGGGAAGGATTTCTTGCCCAAGTTTCCCACCAGAAATCAAGTTAATCAAGGTAAGGTGGGTGGTTTTAGTCAAAAGCGTGATCAATACTGGTTGATTTACAATCTAAAAAATGGAAAAGAAGAGTTGATTAAGCTGCCACCTGAATATTTAACAGGCATTTTTCTGGATAAAAAAAGAATGGTAGTAGAAAAAAGATTTAATGATATTGAGGGATTCTACTTGATGAAATATACACTGCCAAACCCGATTGGTCAGTAAGCTCAACTAATTCCACATCGACTTAAAGACCAACAAGAAGACCTTGGTAAGTACACAACAGGGTTTTTACGATGCAATTGTCAATGGCCAGATTTTAATAAAGAAGGAGATAGCGCTTGATAGGAAGAAGAAGTTTAACTACTTCTATTTAGTACCGATTTTCAATAAGTGAAATACGACCTTCTCCTTTTCTGACTTTATCCTACACATCTTGTAGACTTTACACTTCGACTTAACGAATTATATACTTTCTTTGCAGTGAACAAGGGAAATTCGGATCGTGTACGCGTTTTTATTCTTTTTAAATTTTGTGCTCATCTATACCATTTTTGCGGTGTATGCGGAAAGAAAAATCTCTGCATTCATTCAAGACAGGTATGGCCCAATGGAAACGGGCCCTTATGGTTTACTCCAAACCGTAGCCGATTTGCTTAAACTGCTCCAAAAGGAAGATATCGTTCCCTTAGCGGCTGATAAAAGAATCTTCAAAGTAGCGCCACTCATCATTTTTACTTCGGTATTTGCTGGTTTTGCCGTGCTCCCGCTCACTTCAGATTTTGGGGGTTCTCAAATTGAAACGGGAATATTCTATCTGCTGGCCATCGTGTCGTTAGATGTGATTGGTATTTTGATGGCAGGTTGGGGTTCCAACAGTAAATATGCCTTGCTAAGCACCATGCGTTCTGTGGCCCAAATTATTTCTTATGAAATCCCTTTAGGGCTGTCCGTGGTTTGCGTCATCATGGTTTCTCAGTCCCTCAACTTACAAGAGATCGTTTATCAGCAAGGAATATTCATCAATGCCATCGACCCGAATGCTCAGAACTTCCTTTTCGGTATTAAAGCTTTAGGGATTGAAACCACTCACATTGGCGGTTTCCTGACTTGGAACATTTTCAGAATTCCATTTTTTTTCTTGGCTTACCTAATCTTTTTCATTGCCTCTTTGGCCGAAGCTAACCGTGCTCCATTTGATATTCCGATTGCAGAGTCGGAATTGGTTGCTGGTTTCCATGTAGAATATTCTGGCTTTAGGTGGGCCATGATCATGCTTTCAGAATATGGCATGATGCTCTTGATTTCATTTTTAGGAGCAATTCTGTTTTGGGGTGGTTGGAATACCCCTCTGCCCAATATTGGTTCTGTGGCCTTGGCCGATTGGACCAGTGGCGAGCCCGGCACGATTGCAGGACATTTATGGGGCGCATTTTGGTTGGTGTCGAAGGCTTTGTTTACTGTTGGTTTGCAGATTTGGATCCGCTGGACCTACCCTAGATTAAGGCTAGATCAGCTCATGAATTTAAGCTGGAAATACCTGACTCCGGGCGCTATAGTTTTGGTTTTGGTGAGTGCTTTGTGGAGATTGCTGATGATATGAGTAAGTACTGGAAAAATATCGCCATTGCTACAAAAACCCTGAAAGAAGGGCTCAAGGTTACTTTTGAGCACATGAAGGATGCGACTACTCAGCGCGATCCATTGTATGTGGACGATGAAAATTACTTCGAGAAACAGAACGGAATTTTCGCCACACAATACCCTAAAGAAATTATTCCGGTGCCCGACAATGGGCGCTATAAGCTTCACAATGAAATTGAAGATTGCATTGTCTGCGATAAGTGCGCTAAGATTTGTCCTGTAGACTGTATTGACATTGAGCCGGTAAGGGCGGTAGAAGAAATCGGAAAAACTTCCGATGGCACACCAAAACGGATTCATGCCGCCAAATTCGATATCGATATGGCGAAATGCTGCTTCTGTGGTTTGTGTACTACCGTTTGCCCTACGGAATGTCTCACCATGACGAAGGAATACGATTTCAGTGCTTTCGATTTTGCGGACCATAATTTTGCTTTTGGCGAAATGACACCGCTGGAAATTCTGGAGAAAAAGCAGGCTTTAGAAGAGTTCAACAAAAAGAAGGAAGAAGAGAAAGAGAAGATGGCAGCTTTGGCTAAAAGTAAGCCAGCTTCAGCAACGGCCGCAAAACCCGCAGGTGCAAAACCAGCTTTCAGGCCTAAGCCAATGAAGCCAAAGGCGGCTACAACTTCTACCGAAGAAAAAAAGGATGATGCACCTAAGCCAGTAAGGCCAAAAGTGGTGATGAAACCAAAAATTCAGGCCAAGAAAACAGAGGATTCAAAGGAAGAGGCTAAAGCAGGTGAGGCTCCAAAAGCTGCAAGGCCGAAAATCCCGATGAAGCCGAAAATTCCTGCTGGGCCTAAAGCTGAGCCTTCAGAAGAAAAGCCTGTGCAGCGTGTGGTCATTCGACCTAAAATTCATGTGAGGAAGAAAGAGGAGGAAGGTTCTTCGGAAGAAGCCAAGCCAAAACCTCGTCCGATAATGCGGCCAAAAATCCAGCCGAAGAAAAAGGATGATGAAGATGAAAATGAGACAAACGATTAACGGATGCCAATAGAGAACATCATATTCTATGCGTTTTTAGGACTTACGGGTCTGTCGGCATTGTTTATTCTTATGTCGAAGAATATTCTGTATTCGGCATTTGCGCTGATCGCAACCTTTATTGGAATGGCGGGTATTTTCGTTTTACTCGGTGCTGAATTTGTGGCTATCACCCAAATTTTAGTCTATGTCGGTGGTGTCCTCATATTGATGGTTTTTGGCATTATGCTCACCAATCGCTTGTCGCAAGCCAAAGTGGAGACAGAGGTGTACAATAAATTCTTTGGTATATTAATCTCGGCAGGGCTGTTTTATATTTTGGCCAAAGCCATTGAAATGGCAGATTTTGCCAATATGGGCTGGATGAAAAATACTCCTTCAGCACCTTCAAGTGTGCGAGATTTAGGAATGAAAATTATGACGGATTATGTACTGGTTTTCGAAGTCATTGGCATTTTGCTTTTGCTGGCTTTAATTGGCGCAGTACGCATTGCAGGTAATACAAGAGAGGAGGGAATCGATGCCACTTAATACTATTCTGTTGTTGGGCGCTGCCTTGTTCTGTATTGGTTTGGCCGTTGTGGTGACTCGCAAAAATGCCATTGCCGTTTTGATTGGCATCGAACTCATGTTGAATGCTGCCAACTTAAACTTAGTTGCTTTTAGCCGTTTTGATGCAATAGAATTGCAAGGCCAGATCTTTGCGCTTTTCGTCATTACCGTAGCCGCTGCCGAAGCCGCTGTTGCCTTGGCAATCGTAATCAAAGTCTATCAACATTTCCAAACCGCCAATTTGGATAAAATCAATGAGCTGAAAGGATGATTGATTTGAATGACATCATATCGGCCACGGAATTTAACCCTTTGATTTATTGGATCATCGCTTTGATGGCGATTCCGTTACTGTCGTTTTTCACTACTACTTTCCTAAAGAAAATAGCGCCTGCTTGGGCCACACTGTTATTGGGAATTAACCTTTTGATTTCCATTTATCTGGCTTCGCAATATTGGGACACTACGGGAGTGTCCATTCGCGGTAACTGGTTCAGTATTGGCGATACGCAACTCACTTACTCTTTTCTGATCGACCAACTGGCGCTGATTATGCTGGTGGTGGTTAATTTCATTTCGGTATTGGTGCATTTCTTTTCCATGGAATATATGCGCCATGATGAGAACAAGTCCCGTTATTTTGGTTTGCTTGGCCTGTTTACCTTCTCCATGTTGGGCATTATTCTGTTTTACGATTTGCTCTTCATTTTCATTTTTTGGGAACTGGTGGGTTTGTCTTCTTTCCTGCTTATTGGTTTTTGGTTCGAAAAGAAATCAGCTTCTCTTGCTGCCAACAAAGCCTTTATCATGAACCGCATTGGTGATTTAGGTTTCATCACTGGTTTGATGATTCTCTATTCCCAGTTTCAAACTTTCGATTTAGAAGGCATAAAATCATTGACGGTACTCAGCAGTATTGAAGATGGAAATTGGGTAGCAGAATACTTTAAAAATGGAGAATTGGTCAGAAATAGCCTCGATGGCCGATGGCTCAGTGCAGCAGGAATTGCGTTGTTTTGTGGGGCTGTAGGTAAATCGGCTCAATTCCCCTTACAAGTCTGGCTTCCCGATGCGATGGAAGGCCCAACACCAGTTTCGGCATTGATTCACGCGGCTACCATGGTGGCGGCTGGTGTGTTTATGATCGCACGAATCTTTGTGATTTTAGATGCTCAGGCCTTGGAAGTTGTGGCTGTTGTAGGTGCCATTACTGCTTTCATGGCTGCAGTTGCGGCCTTTTCACAATTCGACATTAAAAAAGTTTTGGCCTATAGCACCATTTCACAATTGGGCTATATGGTTTTGGCTATGGGAGTGGGCGCTTATACCGCTGGGCTTTTTCATTTGGTAACACATGCCATGTTTAAGGCTGGACTTTTCTTAAGTGCAGGAACTATCATTCACCAACTGCATCAGCTTGAGGGCAAGGATGTCAATTTCGATCCACAAGACATGCGCGTGATGGGTGGGCTTCGGAAGTACATGCCAGTGACCTTCATTTGCTTTTTGATTTGCGCATTGGCATTGGCGGGCTTACCTGGTTTTTCTGGTTTCCTTTCAAAAGATGCCATTTTATTGAACACCGCAGTGTGGATTGATGAAAAGGGTGGAGGCTTCTATTTTATAGAAGTACTGGCTTTTGCTACAGTGTTGATTACTGCATTCTATACTTTCAGAATGATCTTCTTAGTGTTTACGGGTGATTTTAGGTTACCTAAACTTATTCCAGCGAGTGCTACACTAAAGCCTTTAAAGGACGGGAATGTGTTCTTGAAGTTGCCGATGGTGTTATTGGCCATTGGCTCTATCAGCATGATTTTTGGCTTTACAATGAAGGCCGAAAACACTTGGTTCTATCAATTAATTCAAGATCCAATTTTCTTGGTGCCCGAAAGTTATGCGGCATTTAACCTTATGGATTTGCCTCATGAATGGTTCGAGAATTTGCATTTCCGTGTGGCGGCCATTTCAATTGGTTTGGCATTGTCAGGGCTGGTCATCGCCTATTTTTTATTCAAACCAGGAGCAAAATTTTCAGCTTCGTTCGCAGAAAAGCGCGAACCAATTGGGCTAGTCGGTCAGGTTTCATTTTACCACTGGTACCAGAATGCACTTTACGAAAAAATTATATTGAAATTTATATTGTGGAAGGCGAATCGAATTGCTTGGTTCGACCGCGTGATTTTGGACGGTTTCATCAACTTTATCGCCAAGTTTCAGGTGGTGTTCGCTCACCTCATTGCTTGGTTCGACAGGAATATCATTGATGGATTCGTACATTTGACGACTTATACAACAGGGCGCGTTGGGCAACTGACGCGTTCGGTGCAGTCGGGCAATCTACAAGCATATATTATGGCTGCTTTGGCCTTTTTAATTCTCATGTTAATCTGGCTTCTATTTTAGTGAAATGATAGAAAATCTTTTAACCTATATCATATTTACCCCGCTGCTTGGCGCACTTGTGGTCTTATTTTTACCACAGTCTAAAACCAGTAGTTTCAAATGGGTCGCTCTTGGCGCATTGGGCGTTACGCTTGTACTATCCGTATTGGCAGTTACTAGTTTCGATGCTTCTGTAGAAGGACTTACCAATTCAGAAAGCCAGCTTCAGCTGGTGGATAAAGCCGAATGGTTTTCAGTCGAACTGGGTTCGCTTGGCAAATTCTCTGTCGATTATTTTGTAGGGGTAGATGGATTGAACCTTTCTTTACTGCTTCTGGCAGCCATTGTGCTTTTTATAGGAGCTATTTCTTCCTTCGGAATTAAGCAAAAACAGAAGGGTTATTTTGGGTTGTACTTGCTACTTTCTACTTCGGTTTTAGGTTGTTTTGTTGCCCTCGATTTCTTCCTCTTCTACCTCTTTTTCGAATTTATGCTTTTGCCCATGTATTTCCTTATCGGAATTTGGGGTGGGTCAAAAAGAGAATACGCTGCCATTAAATTTTTCCTTTATACGCTAGTCGGTTCCATCTTAATCCTGATCGTTATGATTGGGCTGTACAATTCGGTTTACGATCCAGTAAAAACCGGTATGGAAGCGGGAGTGATTGAGCATGTTTCTGAGGCTTCTCTGGACATGATCAGCAGTATCCAGTTTGCGGTGCAATCGGGGCAAATGGAAAGTGGAAATATTGTGAAGTCATTCAACATGATTTCTATGGCGGATGACGCTAACTACCTGCCTGATTCCTTTTTAGGTAAGAACAGTTATGGTGAAATTTTCGGCCAATCTGCCCGATGGATGGCATTTTTAGCCTTGTTGATTGGTTTTGCGATTAAGCTTCCGGCTTTTCCATTCCACACTTGGCTACCCGATGCACACGTAGAAGCACCAACCGCAGTTTCTGTAGTGCTGGCGGGAATTCTATTGAAAATTGGCGGTTACGGAATCATCCGAACGGCCTTTAGTTTTTTCCCTGATAGTGCATTTCATTATTCGTGGCTGATCGGCTTCTTTGGCTTGTTCTCCATATTGTATGGCGCGATGAACGCTCTTGCACAAAAAGATTTAAAGCGATTGATCGCTTACAGTTCCGTTTCTCACATGGGCTTTGTGCTACTAGGTTTAGCCGCCATGACAGTGGAGGGTGTCACTGGCGCGATTTATCAAATGTTCAGTCATGGATTAATTTCAAGTATGCTCTTCCTTTTGGTGGGCGTTTTATACGACAGAACCCATGACCGTGGAATCGAAAACTATGGCGGCTTGGCTTCTAAAATGCCGAAATTCACTATTCTGATTACCATCGCTTTCTTTGCCTCATTGGGCTTGCCGGGCTTCTCAGGCTTTATTGCCGAACTGATGGTGTTTATCGGAGCGTTTAAATCTTCAACTGTAATTGGCGCCATTCCATATTGGATGCCAGTAGTGGCTACTTTAGGTTTAGTATTAGGCGCAGGCTATTATTTGTGGACACTTCAGCGTATGTTTTTTGGCAAGTTTTGGGTGAAAGACAAGGCTTGGAGAGAGGCTTTGGTGGACTTAAACGCCAGAGAGTATGTGATGTTGGTTCCATTGGTAATACTGATCATTTGGTTCGGCATTTACCCAGCCACTTTGCTCGATCTCATCAATAATTCAGTGGAAGGCTTTACACAACTTTTAATCCTTTCGGTTGAATGATGTTGCTTCAATCCAATATGGCACTCGGGCTGAAGGAGCAAATTCAAGGCATTTCGGCTGATATTGCTTGGTTAGCGCCAGAAATTACTTTGGTCATCACAGCAGTGCTTTTGTTGATTTACGATCTAATTTTCAAAGAAAATAAGTCTGTTGGCTTGGCTGCCATTGCTTTTGCGGGTCTGGCTTTCTCCTTGGCTTTACTTATTGCTGATTGGGGAAATGTCGGAGGAGATAGAACCCTTATGGGAGGAATGATCCGTTTGGATGGAGCAGCCATTTACCTAAAAGCACTTTTCAGTATTGGTGGATTGATCGGTTTAGTGATGATGCTTCGCTCTAAGCAGAAAGAGAAGTTTTTTAAATCAAGCGAAACGCTATTGTTGTTCTTCGGTTTGGTTTTGGGCACTTTCTTGATGACCATGTCCATTAACTTTTTAATGGTGTATGTGGCCATTGAACTGGTGTCTATTTGTTCTTACGTGCTTACGGGGCTTTTTAAAAGCAAAAGAAATTCTGAAGCAGCCATGAAATATTTGCTGTTTGGCGCTGTGGCTTCTGCCGTAATGATTTACGGAATGAGCTGGCTCTATGGTTTTACTGGTACATTAGATTTTACTTCAAATACCTTTGCAGAAGGTATTTCTCAAGTGGCAGTATTTCCGCTTTCCTTGGCTTTGATCATGACCATTGGAGGTTTCGTTTTCAAATTAGGCGCTTTTCCTTTTCATATTTGGTCACCCGATGTATATGAGGCCAGCCCAACACCTATTGTGGCTATTTTCTCTTCGTTACCAAAACTTGCGGCTTTGGCCATTTTGTTCCGCTTTGTGGCAAACCTTGATGTAGCCATAATCGATTGGCAGTTATGGTTAGGTATTATTGCCATTGCCAGCATGACGGTGGGTAATTTTTCAGCCCTCTGGCAAAAAGATGTAAAACGAATGTTGGCTTATTCTTCCATTGCCCACGCAGGCTTTCTCTTGGTGGGGATTTTAGCTTTTTCTGAAAGTGGAGCAACTTCAGCTTTATTCTATGGAAGTATTTATTTGTTGATGAATTTCGGGGCTTTCTACTTGGTACAATTATTCGAAAACAATGAGGGTAAAACTTCTTTTGATGTATTTAAAGGAATGGGGTTGACCGTGCCGTATTTAGGCGCTTTACTTCTTATAGTCATGATTTCGCTGACAGGACTTCCGCCTATGGCAGGTTTTAATGCGAAGCTTTATGTTTTTTCTAGCCTTTGGGAAGCATGGCAAATTGAAGGTTCTAATATTTTACTTTGGGTTTTTATTTTCGGCTTGTTGAATACCGTGGTTTCGTTATTCTTCTACCTGAAAATACCTTATTATATGTTTTTCAAAAGTGGTAAAGAAGTTTTGGGCGAGCGAACTGGCAATTTGACCGACAAAATTTTGGGCACTATTTTAGTTTTGCCCCTGTTATTGTTATTCTTTAAATCAGATTGGTTGTTGAACGTTTTGAATAGTATTAACTTTGCCCTTTGAATCGACTAAATGAGCGAACAGATTAAACACGAGTGCGGGATTGCTAAAATCCGTCTCAGAAAACCCCTCCAATACTATATCGATAAGTATGGCTCAGCCACCTACGCCATAAGCAAGCTTTACATCATGATGCAAAAACAAGCCAACCGTGGTCAAGACGGGGTTGGAGTTGCTAACATCAAGCTTGGGGTAGATCCAGGAATTCGATATATAAGCCGTTACCGAACCATTGGTCAGCAACCGATCACGAACATTTTCGGAAAAATCACCAAGAAATTCGAAAAGGCGCAGAAAAAGGAAGGCTATAACCCTAAAGATGCACAGTGGCTAAAAAACAACATGGGCTTTACAGGAGAGCTTTGGTTGGGGCATCTTAGGTACGGAACGCATGGCAAAAACAGCATTGAAAGTTGCCATCCGTTTTTAAGACAGAATAATTGGAGAAGCCGTAACCTTGTAATGGCAGGTAACTTCAATATGACAAACGTAGACGAGCTCTTCGACCTACTTGTCAGCCTCGGCCAGCACCCCAAAGAAAAAACCGATACCGTTACTGTAATGGAAAAAATCGGTCACTTTATGGACGAGGAAAATCAGCGCATTTTCGATAAGTACAAAAAGAAAAAGAGCAACGCTGAAATTACCGAGATTATAGAAAATGAATTGAATATTCAGCGCGTGCTGAAACGTTCGTTCAAAGATTTTGATGGTGGTTACGCCATGGTTGGTTTGTTGGGGCACGGAGCATCTTTTGTGGTACGTGATCCAAATGGAATTCGTCCAGCCTTCAAGTACATTGATGATGAAGTGATCGTGGTGGCCTCTGAAAAGCAGGCAATTAAAGCGGCTTTCAACGTAAACTATTCCGACATTTCTGAAGTGGAACCGGGCCATGCACTGATTGTGCACAAGGATGGTGAATGGGATGAAGTGCCGATTATGAAGAAGCGTGAACTTAAGGCTTGTTCATTTGAAAGGATATATTTCTCAAAAGGTACCGATCCAGATATTTATCGCGAAAGAAAGGAACTTGGCAAGTTATTAATTCCTCAAATATTAAAGGCCGTTAACTTCGACCTGAAAAATACAGTTTTCTCATACATCCCTAATACTGCCGAAATTTCTTTCCTAGGTATGATGCAAGGAGTAGATCAATATCTTCTTCGTAAAAGGAAGGACATTATTATTGACGGAAAACCGCATATTGACGATGTTGAAGAACTTTTAAGCTTTCAGCCGAGAGTAGAAAAATTGGTGATTAAGGATGCTAAACTGAGAACTTTTATCGCGAGTGATGAAAGCCGAGATCAGTTGGTAGCCAGCGTTTATGATACTACCTATGAGGTAATTAGGAAGAATGTCGATACGATTGTTGTGGTAGATGATTCGATTGTTAGGGGAACTACGTTGGAGAAAAGCATATTAAAAATGCTCGATTTACTTGAGCCTAAAAAGATTGTTATTGTTTCGTCAGCACCTCAAATTCGTTACCCAGACTGCTACGGAATAGATATGTCGAAAATGAAGGAGTTTGTGGCTTTTAGAGCCATGCTTCTTTTGTTGGAGGAAAAGTATGGTAAAGACCATAAGGAACTTCAAAAGGCATATGAATTAGCTTCCAAAAATATCAATACGGCAGATCAGATTAACTACGCTCAGAGCTTATACGATCAATTTACTGATGATGAAATTTCAGCTAAGATCACTGAGATTGTTCGCCCTAAAGGCATGAAGGCTGAATTGGAAGTGGTCTATCAAACCGTTGAAAACTTACATAAGGCTTGCCCTAATAATGCTGGCGACTGGTATTTCACTGGTAATTACCCAACGCCAGGTGGTCATCGGGTTGTGAATAAATCATTTATGAATTTCTACGAAGGAAAAGAGGGAAGGGCTTATTAAGCCCTTTTTTTATACCTTAATTTTTAAGGCAGTAAGCTAAAATCAATATTAGGAGCAAGGCCCAATGGTTCACGGTCAATCATGCTGTCAACGGTTGTCCAGCCCGTAAAGAAACCACAGTTTTGCATAAAGAAGGAAGTACCTTCCGCTCCACCAGCATAGTCCATTCTGGATTCTTTTCTGGCCGTAGCATCAGCGGTAAATTTTGCCGTTGTCATTTCATACCAATTGCCTTTGGTGTCGCACACCCATTGGTTTGAGTAGAGTCCTTTGCGCGTTTGATTGCCCGTTTCGGTGTGGAAGTTCTCTAAGAATGAATGAGGCCTTTTTACATAAGTATTGGTTTTGGGCCTTCTGAAAGAAGCAATCAATTCCCACTTAGCAATTTCAGGAGCAAAGAAATAGGCAGTGTAGTCCGTATTGTTATTTCCTGCTGGTTCTGCTTTTAAAAGAAAGCGATAGCTCGTTCCAGTCTTCCACATGTATTTGCGGTAACTCTGTCCGCCAGAACCTTCATTACCAAACTCACCTGTATAAACACCTTCGCCTTTTTTCAGCATTTTGATCTGTTGGTCTTCAGGAATGTCTTTCGGGTTATCAGTTTTGAACGGACTCCAAACTGAGAAGAGAATTCTTCTTTCATCAGCACCATTTACCTGTATTCCAAAATAGCCTTCTGCAAATCCGTTGGCCATAAAATAACTGCCCAATACATCTTCGCCTTCGGGTACATTAATTTCATTATAGAAATAAAGAACATCTGAAGCTTCTTCTGGCAATTGATAAGTCAGATGAACAGATGGCCCCCTTCTGCCCCAATAGAAATCATCTTTGGCGAAATAGACCTTACCTTCGGTGGCAGCCCCTCCAATCATTATTTCTGAAATATCTACAGATGCAGCATTGTCTTCTCCAGTGATTTCGAGCGTATGATAACCTGAGTTTTCGATATTAAAACTGCCAATTGAGACCAGTTCGAGTTCAGTATTGGAGATTTTTACACTTTGAGATTTACCATTAAAATTTACCTTTAGTGTACTGGGCTTATCAGCTTTTGCTAACATACCGATTTTGATTTCGCCTATTTCGGCAGTATAAAAGTAGGTTTTAGCGGTTGCTTCATTTGGGGTCCAATCCTTTACTCCGTTGTCCAATAGATTACGATCTTGCTTTGAATCCATTCCTTCAATCCAAGTGTTTCCTTTGGTAAGAATTATAATAGGAAGCTCTTCGGGGGTGAATTTTTTGGCTTTGTTAGTACAGCCGAGAACAGCAAAAATAAGAAATAGTAAGGCCAATTTATGCATCAGAATATAGTTTTAGATTCTAAAATAGCGATTGATACATTATGGAAAAATGAGTTTGATGTTTATGGTAAATATCAATCTTGCTAATACCATTTATCATGAATGATTGAGAGCTAGATTGATAAAATGGGAAAAGATTGGTAACCTATTTCTGGTGTGCCTTATGTCTATTTTTATTTTAGATAGCTGAATAATTACAATGTTTATGTTTGCTCGGCAGAGTAGTAAAGATACCTGAGAGAAAATCCAAAAGTGAGCGTGTGTTAGTGTATGTTTGACGATTAGGCTTTAGTAGTGGGTTATAAAAGAAAAGGCTTCATTTTCAGAAATGAGTTGTATTTTAGTCTGCTCAACAAACCTTAATTAGTCCGCTAGATCAATGCGAAATTTCACCTTGGCTTATATTAGATTCATTTTTTGTATAAGCATTTTGTTGATGTGTCCAGTTGTTAGCGCTCAGACAAAGATAGACTCACTTATAGAAGCTAGGCTTGTCGCAAACCATGATACAACTTCCGTAAGAATTGATATTGGGTTGGGGATGGCTTTTGAAAATACTGACTTCGATTCCGCACTATTTTATTATCAAAGGGCACTACAATTATCTCGCTCTTCAAGTTTAAAAGAATTTCCAAGGTTTGAAGGGCTTGTTCTAGAAAATATGGGTTTTGCCTATTACTTGGCTAAAAGAGATAGAGATCAACTGATCAAGAATCTAAAAATGGCGATGTTTATTTATCAAGAGGAGGGCTTGTTAGAAGACCTAGCCAATGCAGAAAATAACTTAGCAACCCATTACAGTAATTTCTCTATGTACGATAGTGCTGTGTACCATTTCGATCAAATCATTGAAAGAAATCTGGCAAATGGAACCGACTATCATATGGCCACGAGTTATAGTTCTTCAGGCTTAAATAGTTTCTATCTCAGACATTTAGATAAAGCTGCAGAGCGTCTTTTAGGAGCCATAAGATATAGTAAGTCAACGGGGGATACCGCCAAAATCTACGCTCCTTATCTTAATTATGGCCTCGTACTCAAGGAGCAAGGCGAGTACGAGAAGGCTAAAGAATATATGAGAGCCTCGCAGGCTAAGCTTAAGCTCATAGATCATACGCGGGGTATAGCACTCACTTACACTAATATTGGCCAAGTGCTCATAAAGCAAGACAGTCTTGATGGTGCTTTCCAATCGTTTACGGATGCCTGGAGTTATCAGGAAAAGCTAGGCTTCTCTAAGGTTGACTATTACAATAATGTGGCGTGGATTGAAAAGCAAAGAGGTAATTACAGGAAGTATCATGAGTATGCATTAGAAGCAGTGAAGACGATTCCAGAAGGTTATGCCCCTTCGTCAACAGGAGATGTATTGGGCACTTTGGTTGAAGCAAAGCTACTGTTAGCTGATTCCGTCTATTTCGATTTAACAAATGAAAAAAACAAGCTTTACAGAGAAGCACTTCCCTATGCTGAAAGAGGCTGGCATTTAGCTGATAGCGTTAATGCCGGAAATGTGAAATTGGGCATAGCCGAATTGTTGGCAACGGTTAACTCAAAAATTGGAAGGTTTGAAGAAGCTTTCAAGTATAGCCAAATTGCTAAACGACTTTCAGAAGAAATTAATGATCAGGCCAAAGCAGATGCCATTGCAAGAATGACCACTGAGTTTGAGACGGAAAGAATTGAAGGTGAGAATACGCTGCTTCAGGAAACTCAGAAGAGACAAACCGCCCAACTCAAACAGCAACGATACTTAATTGCTGGTGCTTTGCTGGTGTTAATCTTGATTGTTTCCATTTCGCTGATTATTCAACGCAATAGATTGAAGCTCAAAAAGGCCAATGCCATCGTGCAAAAGTCGCTAAGGGAAAAGGAGTTATTGCTCAAGGAAATTCACCACAGAGTAAAGAATAACCTGCAAGTAGTTTCCAGTCTCCTCGATTTGCAGTCGAGAGGTATAGAAGATGAAGGAACGCTTTCTACTTTTATGGAAGGTCAAAATAGGGTGAAGGCCATGGCCCTGATTCACCAAAAACTTTATCAAAATGAGAATTTGGCCACGATCAATTTTGAAGATTATGCAAATGTGTTGATTGGAGAATTGAGCACTATTTATAATAAGCAGTCTGATGTGAAAACTGTAGTGAATGGGAAAGGAGCATCCGATTTTGATATCGATACGGCAATTCCGCTTGGCTTAATTTTGAACGAATTGATCTCAAATGCTTATAAATATGCCTTCCGTGGCGAAGAACAAGGAGCCCTTTCCGTTTCCATTCATTCATTGGGTGAAGGTAAACACCAATTGATAGTTGAAGATAATGGTGGTGGTTTGCCCGATTCGTTTGATTTTCAGAAAGCCAAAAGCCTTGGTTTGCGATTGGTAAGAAGATTGGCAAAGCAGCTTTATGGAAATGTAGAGTATTCGAATATTGGGGGGGCAAAATTTGTTATTAACTTCACCGACACCTTACAGCGCAAGGCAATCTAAAAATGAGCAAAGTAAAAATACTCGTAGTAGAAGATGAAATGGTGATAGCGGATAACATCTGCTTGATACTAGAAGATCTAGGCTATGAAGTTTTAGAGCCTGCTATCAATTATGAAGAGGCTTTGGAGACCATTGAGGCTGAGCGCCCAGACATGGCCATTTTAGATATTCAGTTGGGCGGTAAAAAGGATGGGGTAGATTTAGCATGGACTATCAAAGAGCAGTACGATTTTCCTTTTATCTTTCTCACTTCCAATGCCGATGCGGGAACCATTGAAAGGGTGAAAAAATTAAGCCCGCCTGCTTATTTGGTCAAGCCCTTTAAAAAAGATGACCTCTATACTTCTGTAGAAATAGCACTTCATAATTACGCAGAGAGTAAGGGAAGCAAGAAAAGTATTGATGAAGATTTACTGATTAAGGATGCCATTTTTGTGAAAGAGAAGAATCTGTTTCATAAAATTAAGCTTGAAAATATTCGCTACCTAAAGAGTGACCATGTGTATATAGAAGTATACACAACGGATGGTCAAAAACACTTGATACGAGGTAGTCTAACAGATTTTTCAGAAAGACTTCCGAAAAACTTTTATCGCACCCATCGTAGTTTTACCATCAATGTAGATCACATGGATGCTATTAATTCAGCTTATGTGATGATTGATGGAGAACAAATACCCATAGGCAAAAACTACCGAGACGACCTACTGAAGAAAATTCGGGTTGAATAGCCATTGGTCAGACCAACAAAATTTCAAATATTTCTTTTAAATCATTGTGAAATCACTGTGATTGCGTTGGTTTTATTCTCAACTTTAGAAGAATGAGTCACGGAAAACAATTAGAGCAGAAGTTGAAAGAGTTGGGCATCAAGAAAAAGGAACTGGCTGAAAGGTTGGCGGTTCACCCAAACACTATCACCCTTTGGCTAGGTAAAGACATACTTGAATCTTCCGTTAAGCAGAGAATTGCCGATTCGCTTGATTTGGCTGAATCATCTATTTTTTATTCAGTACAAATGAAGTCTTTGACTATTAATGAACCTGAATCTGTTTATGGAGAAGTTTCAGCCCCCCCAAAACCATTGAAAAAATTAGATGCGTTTCAATACTGTGGCTTACTAGGCATAAAGAAAGATGGTCTTGAGCTTCAAAGAAAATGGAGGGGTGAATGGTAAATTATGAAGACCGTGTTTTAGTCGATACCAATGTCATCATCTATATTCTAAATGGAAATCGTGAATTGGCAGAGAATGTGCATGGCCGCTATACATTTCTGTCTGTAATATCTGAACTTGAACTATTGAGTTTCCCCAAAATTACTCCCAAAGAAGAGTTTGTGATTAACTCCTTCATTAGTGATATGAATGTTATTGGTCTAAACGATGACGTTAAAAGAGAAACTAAAAGAATCAGAAAGCTTTATGGTTTGAAGTTGCCTGATTCCATCATAGCTGCCACAGCCGTTTACCTCAATTGCCGATTGCTAACGGCTGATCAACAATTTTTGAGGATACCTGAGCTGGATGTCATCAGTGTAATCCCTTAACTGAATATTCTGAGGTAAACCAAAGTAACGCTCTTTGACTATTCTAAGTGGCCAAACCAATGAACTACCATGACCGCGCGCTAAAGAAAACCTGAGTAGAGTAACACCTATTTAGCACGCCACCCTGGACTTGTTTCAGGGTCTCTACATTGAGATGCTGAAACAAGTTTAGCATGACTGACACTGGAAGGTTTCAGAACAAAAAACCACCCCTTCAGAACAATTTTAGGTTTCTAAGCCTGCACTTCACTAACATCACATTCCCATCAGGGAACCTCAACATTGATATACCGCACATGTGCCTATTTATTGGGTACGTGAGCTAATATTCACCAAATAGATTTCTTTAGAAGATTTCCTTCCCTTTCTAGGCGAAGAAGAGATTCTCCTCTTCCTACATCAATTGGGCAAAGAGGTTTTAACAGCCATCCACTCTTTCAGAACAAGACAGCCCTAGTTCAGAACATAATTTTTCAGGCGCAAAAAACGATGACTTTATTCGTCTGAAATATGCTATACCCTAACACCAGAAATATGAAGTCTTTTCAACTACTGAAAGTATTATTGTTTGTAACCATGTTGGCTATGTCCAATACCTCTTGGGGTCAAGCAAGTCGCACTCCATATACAATATTGCCTCAGCCAATTGAAGTTAATTCCTTCCCTTATATTGAAGAGGGCTTTGACTCTGATGCCATTGCCAGTGGTACACCCACAGGTATGCAAGGTTCATGCTCTGAAATTTCCTGTTGTGCTGGGGTATGGTATAAGATAACTATAGATAAACAGGGGTCTTTGTTTGCTACGTTTGACAATTATCAACCTTTAGCTACGAGTTTGATTTTATATAAAGCAGAGAGCCAAAATATCACCGAAACTTCAGAATTAACCTATGTAAGTTCTCCAATGAATTTTTGTGGATATAAATCCGCTGTTGCTGGAGATATGGGTTACAATTGGGGTGAAAAGTATTTTACTGACGCTCATAAGGAAGCATTAGGTAATGATTATAGTCTAGACTGGAATAGTACTTATTATCCTGGTTCAGCACCTTTTCACATACCCACTGATATTAATAGTTACCCTGATGAGGGTTTTAGAGCAGATGTGGAACTTGAATCAGGCACCCATTATTTAGAGCCAGCTACTTATTGGATTTATGCATTCAATACAAATCAGCAAACGACTATCAATGGGCCAGACCGGTTAGGAGGGTTTACATTAGTGATAGATTTTGTGGAGTACGATCCCTGCCCAGATGGTTTCACTTGTAATCAGGTAACCGAAACCATATGTAGCTCAGAGAGCTTCACCACGCAAAATGGACAGGTGATTACAGAAACATCTTCTGTTCAAGAGACCATTGGTACGATCATCACTACTTATAATATCACTGTAGATGGATCTATTAACTGTTGCCCTGATGGTTATACCTGTAATGTCGTAGATGTTATAGAGTGCTCAAGTCCTACGTACACCACACCTTTCGGAAATACTATTTCTGAAACAGGCTCAATCTTAGATGAAGATGTGAATGCCCAAACTAGAACAGTTTATAATGTCACTTTCGACCGTACTGAGGTTAACTCCGATATTTATCAGGATGGCCTTATTGCAGAAACTGGCTTAGTAACCTACCAGGCCAATACCAATGCCACAGGAGTACTTTCTTTCAATAAAGCACAAGACTTCTGGGTAAACCTCAATGCTTTGCAAGATGATTTGAATGGCACTAACCGCTCAGTATTTATGTGGGTAAAGTCTGAAGCCGATGTGGTTTCTGATGATCAAATCTTATTTGCCATTAATACAGGTTCAGGAGGTAATGTAGCCCTATTAAAAATAGACAATGATGGTGAAAATCTCGAATTATTCGATGGTAGCGATAACCAGTCGGCCTCCTTTGATATGGGTGATGAGCAATGGCATTATGTAGGTTATACTTATGATGCAGCCACTACTGAGACAGTGATTTATGTCGATGGAATTGAAAACGACAGATTCAACGACAATCAATCTACAGCCAATGACAGTCAGTACTCACTCGGTCAAGAGTTTGACAATGCCAATGATTCTGACCACATGAACGGAGATATGGCGGAGATTTCCGTTTGGGCTGAGGTGTTAACCGGTGCCGAAATCAGAGAAGCCATGCGGTCTAAAATTAACGATGGCCACCCTAAATATGCCAATCTGGTAGGTTATTACTCGGTATTTGGAGATTGCAATGATGCAACTGATGTATTGAAAGACCATTCGGGTAAAGGTAATGATGGAGTAATGGTGAATAACTTCACCGTTGACTTTAAAAATGTTCAGTCCATTCCTGGCTTCAACGCTATCGACTGGTACGAAAATATCTCATGGAAAAAAGACGGTTCCGAAGTTTCAACCGCACCAGCTTATACATTTGATGTAGCCACAGGAAGTTATGAATTCATTGCAACCAGAAACTTTATTCAAAGCTCAGATTCATGGACGCTGACTACTAGCACCAATGCGACAACAGTAGACCAAATTGCTGACGAGACACTCTGTTCAGATGATCCTATTACCAGAACGGTGAGTGCCAGTGCTGTTAATTACCTGGATTTTGAAGAATCCGATAATAACTATATCGATGTATCAGGAGTGGTCAATGACTTGGTAGGAACTAGCAGATCCATCTTCATGTGGGTTAACAAAGAATCGAATGTAGCCAGCGGAGATAATGATATTCTGTTCTCCATTCATGCAGACAATGGGACTGAGTCTGTTACTAACTTTTACATAAGAGACAATGAGAAACTGGCCATTTATGATGGTGCCGATGCTGTCGATGGCGGTAGCGCCTTGGCCAATGACACTTGGTATTTTGTTGGATATACTTATGATGCGGCTTCGTTCGAAACAAAGGTGTATCTCAATGGTGCAGTGATTGAGACTTTTACGGAAGAAATGCCAGTTGCCTCCGGAAACACTGCGTATCTGGGAATGGAGCTTGATGATAATGGGCCTTCAGATTATTTCGATGGAAAAATGACCGAAATCACCATATGGAATGAGTCGCTCACTGAAGAACAGGTTGCTGCTTTGATGGCTACGGCCCCAGCTCACAATGCTGCTAACCTTGTGAGTTATTACGGTACATTCAAGACTATTGCTGACAACCGCTTACTAGACCTAACTGCCAACGGGAATGATGGTTTAGTTTCTCATAATTCGATTATTGTTACCACAGAAGAAGCGGAACTAACAGATTACAATGCTACTGCCAACTATATTTTCTCATGGAAAAAGGAAGGAACAGAGTTTGATACCGATGCTGTTGGAAACATTACCATTGATGAAGGAACCACAAATTATAGTGTAACCTACGGAACACCGCTTTTCCAAAAGACCGATGAATTTAACTTAAGTTATACCAACCTTATACCTACTGAACCTACTGATAAGACGGCTGGGGCCTTAGGTAGTGTGATTTTTGAGGTGGATGAGATTGCAGGGGCAACCTACAGATGGTTTAAAAAAGAACCCGTTGAAGAGTTGGTGACTGAAGAAACTGGATTCCCCGAAAATCCAGGCTTATTAGAGGATATAAAAGTTGATGGTGCAAATTTATATGTAGCTACTAGAAAAGGGTTAGCCATTTCTGATGACGATGGATTCTCATGGTCAATCATTACGGAATCATCTGGAATTCCTAACAGTAATATTGGTGAAATTGAAGTTGATGGGGATAAATATTATTTGGTAACACAGAATGGAGGACTCTCCATCTCAATAGATGCTGGGCAAACATGGACAACAACCGTGCCTCGTGAAAATGGTTTCCCCGCTTCACTTAACCCCAAAGAAGTAAAAAAGGTAGGTGAAACTCTCTATGTCGCCACCGAAAGCGGATTGGCAATCTCCTCTGATGATGGTCAGACTTGGTCTGTTGTGGATCGAGAGAAAACCGGATTTTCTGTTTCTGGAAGTCTTACAGATGTTTTTATTGCTGGAAACAGCATTTATCTTACTTCTGAATGGAGAAGTGGAGTTGGGCCCGGAGGTATTTCGATTTCAGAAGACGGAGGCTCCACTTGGACTACGACAGCACCAGGAGAAAATGGTTTCCCTACTTCTGACGATCAACTGGCGGTAGCGGCATTGGGAGACAATATTTTTGTTGGCACCAAGACTTCAGGTTTGGCAATATCAAGTGATGGAGGACAAACTTGGGCTATCAAGACGATATTGAAGGAGGGATATCCAAATACGAATCGTGTAAATGTTTTATTCATTGAAGATAATAATATCTATGCAGGTACAGGTGATGGTTTATTTCAATCAACAGATTTTGGAAATACCTGGACAGTACTTTTAGGGTCAGATCCCATTTATGCCTTGTATGCAACAGATGAAGTAATCTACACAGGGAATAGCCAAGGTAAGCTTTTCAAATTAGATGTAGCCAGTGAATTAACTGATGAACCGGACAATACGGCTGCCAATCAAATCCAAGGGGCGAGCACACATCGTCTTACCATTAACAACCTAAGTCTAGATCAAAGCGGTTTAGAATATTTTGTAGAAGTAAGCAAGGACGGTTGTACCCAAACCTCTGATGATGCTACGCTAACCGTAGTAGAAGCACCAATAATCGAAGAATTGTCACCGGCAAGTGGATCAACAGATGTTGAAATAGATGAAAATTTAGAAATAGAATACAACGATCGTATAGAATTGGGAACCGGAACCATGAGGGTGTATGACTATGCGACAGATGAATTGATAAGAACTTTTAGTACGGAGGTAAGTGTTGGGGCTGGCGATCATGAACTGGGTTTGAATAGTAGGGGGGAGATACGTTCTATAGCAATGAATCTAGAATATAACACTCAATACTATGTTTTGGTGGACGAAGGAGTAGTGTTAGATGATGACGATAACCCAAGCTTGGCCATTACCGACAAAGATTTCTGGACATTCAAAACTGTCTGCGAACCTTTGGTGCTTACTCAGCCAGAAGATCAAACAGGTTTTATCGGACAAAGTGCTACTTTCTCGGTGCCAGAAGTGGAGGGGGCTACTTACCAATGGAGAAAAAATGGGGCAGAAGCTAGGACAATCAATTCAGACAATGGATTATCTATAAATATACCTTATCAGGTATTTAAGAGTGGTGACTTGTTGTATGTGGCATCAGAAAATGGTTTAGGAGTATCGTCTGATGGAGGAGAAACTTTCTCAATTAAGAATGTAGTCAATGGCTTTCCTATATCCAGTTTTACAGGCGTTGCTGAATCAAATAGCACCATTTATATAGCCACAAGCTCTGCTACTGCTTTTAATAGCGCGGTTAAATTAGAAACCCAAAGTCAGGTGTTGTCGACTAAAACCTTTCAAAGTGAACACAATGGGGTTGTGGTTTCGTCTGTTCGAGAACACAACGGAAACATCTACTTCGGTACCAATTACGGGCTATATGTCTCTACAGATCAAGGGGACAACTTTAGTAAAACATCTCAAGACGCTTCATTCAATGCGCAAAAAATAACTTCTTTAGAATTCTATAATGGTAGTATCTATTTAGGTACTCAGTCTGATGGTTTGGCTATTTCTACCGATAATGGCGCCACATTTGAAAGAAAAACGGTTGCTGATGGATTAGGGAGCAATGCCATTAATGATGTGTTCGCACTCAGTGGCAAACTGTATGTGGCCACAGAAAACGGGCTATCCATTTCATCAGATAATGGAGATTCCTTTGTCAATAAGTCAACAACTGATGGTTTAGAAAATGATCGGGTATTGACTGTTTATGGTTCCAGTGGAATGTTATATGTAGGCACAGCTGGAGGCCTCTCTATTTCAACAGATGGTGGAAATTCATTTTCAAACAGTAAGTCACCTACCGAGCTTGCGAGCAATGCGGTATATGGTGTAGATGAGTTTGAAGGCAATCTCTACTTCAGTGCATTTGACGGCTCAAATGGATTTATTTATGTTTTAGAGTCAGGTCTTTCCGATGGAACAGACTCGGCAGCTGACAACTATATAATTGGTTCAAACACCCATGAACTCACAATTAGCAATCTTACCGAAGATTTTGACCAGACGGAATACTTTGTGTCTGTAACCAAAGCCGAGTGTGAGGAAACTTCTGATTTGGTGACACTTTCCATTGTAGATGTCCCGATTATTACCCGCGTCACCCCCGTTAAAGGCTCTTCCGACCTAGAAAAGGATGTAAACATTACCCTAAGCTTTAATCGCGCAGTTACTTTGGGGGCCGGCAGCATTTCTGTTTTAAATTATGTTACGGATGAAGAAGTATTGGATATAAATGTAAATGATGCTTCGATAATCAATGGTAATACTGTGGTGTTACCAACTGCGAGTTTAAGCTTGTCTACAAAGTATTATCTCAAAATAGATGAAGGAGTGGTTTTGGATGGTAGTGAGGTTGCCAACCTTGCGGTTGACACTAAAGACACTTATAGCTTTACTACTAAAATTGATTTTTTTACTGCCGCTGCTGAAGATCAGGTGATCAGTTTGGGAGATGATGCTGGCTTGGAACTGAGCACTGGCGTTCAGGGTACTCTGCAATGGTATCAAATGAAGAGTGAAGATGAAACCTTGAATGTTGAGCAAGTAAACCTCAATGGTGCAAGTATTCAGGGTAATGATTTTGAAGATGGTAAATTCTATTACTTAGACGGTACCACAGAAAATCAAAACAGGCTCTTCATCTACGATCTTGAAAGCGAGAGTATTGAATCAACAACTATAGATTATGGTGGAAGGTCTTACCTCAATGCAGTAAAGGTCAAAGGTAAGCTAGTGATTGTTTATCGTACGGATGCCTCCAATTCTGGAGTCAACTATCTATACATATCAACGGACGGAGGGAAAACCTTCAAGGAAAAACAATACCCAGAAATTAATCAGTTTAGACCTAGCGACTTTGTTATCACTGATTCCGGCACATTCTACACGTTTGTAAGAATGCCAAGCGATTATATAAATCCCAATGCTTTTGGCTTATTTAAATCGGTAGATTTTGGAGGGACCTTTGAATTTATAGACCTGACCGATGTTGCAGATGGTCAAAGTTTTTCTAGTTTCACTTCAGTAGCAGTTAGCCAAAATGAAGAGCAGGTTTTTGTAGTTAACGCTTCGGCCATTTACTCATTGAATAGTGGTCAGGATTTCACAAGGAACTCAACCAAGTTTCAATCTGCTGATTTTATTGGCAATGAGCTTTATGTCACCTTGGCACCAAGAGTGGCCTATCATGTACCCGATCCTACCAATCTGTTGGCCAGAACAAAGATTATTTCTTCAACTAAAACAGTCTATGAACCATTGTTGGTAGGAGACCAATTAATGTTTCCATATAACCAATCAAATTTTGGACTGATTAGAGAAGACCTGACAACCAAGACCGAATTCGTAAATAAATTAAGTCTGGAAAGCACCTTTGGCACAAAGGCCGTGGTTAATGAAGGAAAATCTGCCTATAAAAACTATTTATACCTCGTAGATAATAGCTCCAGAAGCTTAGTGAAGGTGAAGTTTGCAGATATTATTGAGGGTTCGACTACTGCCAACTTGAGTCTATCCGACATAGAAGAGAGTGGTCACTATTTTGCCATAATGGAATATTTGGGAACCTATGGTTATTCTAGCTTTAGCGATGTTTTAGTTGCACCAACGCTTGTGTCTGTTACCCCAACAGATGATGCAACGGATGTATCCATTAGCCCGGCTTTGAGCGCAGAATTCAATATTCCTGTACAAGAGGGCTCTGGTTCTATTTTAATTAAGAGGGTGGATAATGACCAATTGGCAGATTTAATCGGTGTTACATCTGATGTAAGCTTTGATGACAATATTATTAGCTTCCAGCTAGATTTGGAAGCGTTGGAGAACAACACGGAGTATTATGTTGAAATAGCCGAAGGGGTTATTGAAAGTTTGGAAGGGGTGGCCTTTGCTGGAATTACAGACAAAACCACCTGGAGTTTTACAACTGCAGCATCTGGTGCTCAACTGGCAATTGCCTCGCTTTCGCCAACAGATGATGCGGTTGACTTAAGTGCGGAAGATTTAAACACCACTATTCCTAACTTCAACAAATTTTGGATCACATTTAGTGAAGGTGCGAAATACGGCAATACATCTGCAGAGTATAGACTATACACCGCGGCAGACGACCAGCTTGTGGCGAGTCAAACGCTTATATCCACGTTAGCTGGCCCACCTATTGGAAATACCACGGCAGGCTTTGGTTTTTATAACTATACGCTTGAACCTGGAACATCTTATTATATTTTGATGGATGCAGGTATGTATAAATCAGTTGCCACAGACGAAGAGTTCTCTGGTATTTCGGACAAAACTGCATGGAATTTTACTACCAAAGCATTAGACGCTGAACCACTGGAAGTAACTTCAACTTTCCCTGGTGCCACAAGAGATGCATTATTAGATTTTCCTTATGTAAATCTAACTTTTGGAGAAACAACTGCAGCCGGTAGTGGTGCCATAACCATTTACCGAGCAGACGATAATAGTGTGTTTGAGACCATTGATGTCTCTGAATTCACATTTTCAAATGGTGGAACACCTAAGCGTGTGCAAGTGCCTCTTACCAATGGATGGGAAGTTGGTACGGCTTATTACATTCAGTATCCTGCTGGATTAATTACAAGTCTTGATGGAAGTAAGGAGATTGAGGAAATCAATGATAAAACCAGCTTCGCATTCAAAGCAGAGCGTTTCAACGAAAACATTATTACAAACTTCTTCCCAGCGACAGGAAGTACCACTTATGAGGCCGATTCCGAAGATGAATTGGTGATTTATACAAGTGTGAGTGTTGGCTTGGAAAGAGATCCATTGGGGTCGTTTAGAATATACAAGGCTGCCAATGACGAGCTGGTGAAGACCATAGAATATGATGGTGAGAATGATAGAGACCTAGACTATGGAGATGAAGACAATTTCATCAAGTTTGAGTTCGATGATGATGAATTGGAACCAGGCACAGAGTATTATGTATTGGTAAATGACGGTTTCATTATATCTTATGAAGAAGGGCTTTATCATGTAGGAATTTCCGATCCAACCACATGGAGGTTCACTACACTTGAAGAGCCAACTACTCCAACCTTGTTTAGCATCAACCCTGGCCCTAATGCTACTGATGTTCCAGTTTCGGCAAACATAGCATTGAACTATAGCGAAAACGTTCAGGCCAACCCTGATGCTGTAAATAATGTGGTGCTATATGATGCTGATAACAATGTGGTAGAGACTTTTGCTTCCAACACATTGAGCTATAGTGGGGTTAAAGTCACTATCAATCCAACCAATGATTTAGCGTACAGCACTACCTATTACGTGTTAGCAGAAGATGAAGCTTTTATCAGTAATAACGGAGTGAAGACTGAAGCGATTACTAATTCAGCTCTGATTCGCTTCACTACTGAAAGCCAGCCAAACACTGCTCCTGCAGCTTCAAATGTTGCCTTCACTGGCTCCTTGGAAGCCAATCAGCAACTGACCGGGAACTACGACTATTCAGATGTAGATACCGATGCAGAATCTGGTTCAACACTTCAGTGGTATGTGGCAGATGATGCTTCAGGTGCTAACAGAGCGGCCATTTCCGGAGCAACATCGAGCAACTTTACTTTGACTTCTTCTGAAGTAGGTAAGTTCATCACCTTTAGAGTGATTCCAAACGATGGATCAGATGAAGGATCACAGGCTTTTGCCACTTATGCAGGGCCAGTAGTGGCTGCTGTTATACCAACCATAGAAAGCACGGTGCCTGCCGATGGGACGGTTGATGTGGCCAAAGACGCAAACCTCAGTTTTGTTTTAAGCGAATCAGTTACCAAAGGAACGGGCAATATTACCTTGACCCCAGTTACAGGAAGTGCCACGGTAATCGATGTGACTTCAGCAGAAGTAACCGTTTCAGGCACCAATGTTTCCATCGACCCAAGCACGGATTTAATTGAAGGACAATTCTACACGATTACCTTCGATGCTGCTGCTTTTGTAGATGCCGATGGCAACAATTCGGCAGGACTCACCAGCCAAACCGTCTGGAACTTCACAGTAAAAGAAGCCAATGTAGCTCCTGTAGCGCAAGGGGTGAGTATCAAGAAATCTTTGGTTGTTGACGGGGTACTGGAAGGTTCGTACACGTATTCAGACGCAAATGACGATCCTGAATCGGGTACAGCCTTCCAATGGTACCGTGCCGATGACGCCAACGGAACGAATAGAGCTGCCATCTCTGGGGCTTCATCTCAAACCTATACGGTGGTCAACGATGATAACGGAAAATATGTAAGCTTTGAAGTGACTCCAAACGATGGTGTATTGACCGGAACTGCAAAACAAGGAGCATTCTTTGGCCCAATAGTAATTAACGATGGATTCACCAATATTGCTCCTGCCTTTACCTCCGATGCCGTCACCAGTGTGAAGGACAACGAGACGTATACTTACAGCATCACCTATGAAGACCTGAACAATGATGTACCAATACTATCCAAAGAAGTTGGGCCTATTTGGCTTACAGTAAACGGAATGGTTATTTCTGGCAATCCTTCTTCGGCAGATGTAGGAGATCATAAAATTATACTTGAGCTGGTAGATCAGTTCGATGATAAGGCCTATCAGGAGTTTACCTTAACCGTTGTGGCAAGCAACACGGCACCAATTGTTAATGGTCTGGAAATTACGGGAACTACTACAATCGATGACCAACTGACGGCTAGCTACAACTTTATAGATGCTGAATCAGATGCCGATAACTCGAGCTTCAAATGGTATAGATCTGATGATAATGTGGGAACTGGTAAAACAGAGATCAACGGAACTACATCTACAACTTATACATTGGTGGCGGCAGATGCTGGTAAATTCATCAGTTTTGAAGTAACTCCAAACGATGGTAAAGTGAATGGGACTTTAGCAGAAAGTGCTGCTTTCGGTCCGGTGATTAAGAAAACACCGAGCCTTTCACTTAGTGCCATTTCCAAAACCTATGGCGATGCCGACTTTGATTTATTGGCTACGACCAACTCTTCTGGTGCAATCACCTACACCCTCGATAATGACCAAACTGGAGCGGCTATCAATGGTTCTACTGTGACTTTGGGCAATGCGGGTGAGATTACCGTTAATGTAAGCCTTGCCGAAGATGCCGAGTATACAGCTCGTCAGGTACAAGGCACCATAACAGTGGCTAAAAAGGCCATAGCATTGAAAGCAACCGATGCCGAAAAGTTAGTTGACGATACCGATCCGACCTTAGAATTTACCGTAATCAGCGGTTCCATAGTAGGAGACGATGAAGTGGCGACCGTAAGCAGAGATGCTGGTGAAGCACCGGGTACCTATGCCATCAACTTGACAGATGGTGCCGATGCCGCCAACTATGAAATAACGACTGTTCCGGGACTATTCACTATTTCACAAAGAAGCCTGACCATAACAGCCCAGGCAGCAACCAAGACCTATGGCGATAATGACCCTGATTTTGCTTATTCAATTACCAGTGGTTCATTGAATACTGGTGATGAACTGAGCGGTGCAATTACCAGGGGTGCAGGCGAAGATGTAGGTAGCTATGCCTTGCAGAGTAGTCTGTTCAACCCCAACTACGACATAAGTTTTGAGAGTGCTGACCTGACCATTGAAAAGGCCGATTTGACTGCCACGGCAGACGATCAAACCAAATACTTGGGAGAGGCCAACCCTGAGCTTACCATTAGCTATTCAGGCTTTGCGAACGGAGATACCAAGGCAGATATCACAGAACCGACCATAGCCACCACGGCAACCGAGTCGAGTCCAGTTGGAACGTATGATATCACCCTTTCCGGTGGTGCCGCAGCTAACTATAACCTCAACTTAGTTAATGGCCAACTGACTGTAGAGCAAAAACCATTCGTAATTACCGTTGATGCACAATATTCAATAGGTAGAGAGATTGAGGTGCTAGGTATAATTGAAGGGCTAACGTATGATTATACCGTAGACTGGGGAGACGGAAACATAGATACGAACCTGATGGAAGCAGCTAAGCATACTTATACTTCTGCGGGGCCATTTACTGTTAAAGTAACAGGAAACTACCCGGGGCTTCAATTGAAATACTTCAACATAAAGTCCATTGAACAGTGGGGTAGCCAAGAATGGGAGAGTCTTGAAAATGCCTTTCAAAATAGGGATTTGACAATCAACGCAACGGATGTGCCAGATTTAACGCAAGGACCTTCTATGGCTAGTATGTTTGCCTCTGCCAAAATAGGCTCACCAGACCTAACGGCTTGGGATGTTTCAATGGTTACGAACATGTCTGATATATTCAATGGCTCTGACTTTAACGGTGATGTCAGTACCTGGAATGTAAGCAATGTCATAGATATGAGTGGCGCATTTGGTGGCACACCATTTAATGGTGACATCAGCACTTGGAATGTGGGGAACGTCACTACCATGAGGAGCATGTTCATTCAGGCTACGGACTTCAATGGTGACCTATCAAACTGGGATGTAACCAACGTAACCAATATGGAATCCGTGTTTAACAATGCGGATGCCTTTAATGGTGACATTTCTTCTTGGGATGTAAGCAGTGTAACTGATATGACTGGTATGTTCTCCGAAGCAGACCTATTTAATCAGGATATTTCTTCATGGGATGTTTCGAATGTAGTAGATATGGCGGCTATGTTCTCAGGTACAAAAGCATTTAATCAGCCATTGGATGCCTGGGATGTTAGCAATGTTACTACTATGGAAATCATGTTCAGAAATGCAGATGCCTTTAATCAAGATTTGAATTCATGGGACGTGAGTAAAGTGGAGAAGTTTGACGAAATGTTCAAGCAGACGGCCCTCTTCAATGGTGATATAACAGGCTGGGATGTGTCCAGCGGACAGGATTTTGAAGAAATGTTCCAAGAATCAGAATCTTTCAATCAGCCTATTGGTAATTGGAACCTGGCTAGTGCCACACGAGTAAGAAGAATGTTTAGGGATGCTGAGGTATTTAATCAGCCTATTAACGACTGGCGCTTCCCTAACCTCGAGAGTTTAGAGCAGATGTTCTGGGGAGCTCTGGTATTCAACCAAGACCTGAACGACTGGGATGTCTCTAACATCACCAACATGGCTAGCACCTTTGAGGAGGCAGAATCTTTCAATGGAAATATTTCCAATTGGGATGTAAGCAATGTGGAAGACTTTGACGAGTTCATGAATGAAACACCTTTCAATCAAGATATCAGTGGATGGAATGTGAGTAATGCTAAGGACTTCGGCAGAATGTTCGAAGACTCACCTAATTTCAATCAAGACCTCAGCAATTGGAACATGAGCAAGGCAACCGATGTCGCTTATATGTTCGAAAACGCGACCAGCTTCGATCAGGATATCAGTAGCTGGCAGTTGACCAGTGTGACCAGTTTTGGTTCCATGCTCAAGAACTCAGGGCTCTCAGTTGAAAACTATGACGCATTCTTGATTTCGCTCTCTGAGCAAGAACTAATAACCGATGTTCAATTTGATGTCGAAGGCTTACAATACTGCGCAGGCACAGCCGCCCGACAATCATTGATTGATAATTTAAACTGGACTATCGAGAATGATACCCAAGGATGTTCAGCTACGGTAACCATTGCCGATGTATCGGCCAATGAAGATGATGGTGCCATCACGGTAACCTTAACTTCTGACACATTTGTAGTAGGCGGCTTCACAGTAGATGTAAGCACGACTGATGGAACTGCTGAAGCGGGAACAGACTACACAGCAGTGACTTCTCAGACCATCACCTTTGCAGGAACAGTTGGAGAGACGCAAACTTTTACGATCACTCCAACTGCTGATACCGATGTAGAAGTCAATGAGACCCTGACAGTAAGCATGGACAACCTGGTAACAGGCGCCAATAATACGGTGACGCTTACCGATGAGGCCACAATAACCATCCTAAACGATGATGTGCCAGTAGTCTCATTCAACACAACGGCCCAGAGTAATGCAGAATCAGTGACCAGCAGTAGCATTGTGGTGAACTTGGATCAGGCCGGTCTTTCTGCGGCAACTGTTGACTATACAGTAACCGGAACTGCCACAGGTGGAGGTGTTGATTACACGCTTGCTAATGGTACGCTCAGCTTTGCAACAGGAGAGCTAAGCAAAACGATAGGCCTGACAATTGTTGACGATGCCATGATTGAGGAAAATGAGACGGTAGTGATTACCCTATCCAACGCCTCTGGTGCTAGCTTGGGTACCAATACGGTGTACACTTATACCATTGTGAACAACGATGCACAGGTAACCATTGTAGATGTGAGCCAGTTTGAAGACGGAGAGTCTTTCTTAGTTACCGCTACACTTGAAGGGACTATTGAAGGCGGATTTACGGTTGATTTATCGACTGCCGATGGCACGGCTACGGTGGCTGATGGAGACTACACTGCTGTAAGTGGAACTACATTAACCTTTAATGGAACTGATGGTGAAGTTCAAAAGCTGGATATTGCTCCAGGTGTAGATAGTAAACTCGAAGCCGATGAGACCTTTATCGTTTCCTTGAGCAACCTGGTCGGAACCACAGCCAATGTAGTAATCACAGATCAGGCTGTATTGACAATCAAGAATGACGATGCCGCGGCTGTAACCCTTGCAGATGCCAGCGGAAATGAAGGAGGCGGAGCGATTACAATCACAGCCACTCTGGACAATGCGGTTCAGGGAGGATTTACGGTAGAAGTGAATACTGCTGATGGAACAGCAACACTAGCCGATAGCGACTACACAGCCGTTGCGGGTAAAACGCTGACCTTTGCCGGAACAGCCGGAGAAACACAAACCTTTACCGTAACTCCAACCAACGATCTGGTTATTGAGGCCAATGAAACACTGATCGTTTCAATGAGCAAGCTAAGCACTGCCTTGGGGGTTGATATCACGGATGGAGCCACGGTAACCATCGTTAACGATGACTTCAACAACGCTCCAACCGACATCGCTATAAGTGCTACTTCGATAGCCGAAAACAATGCGTTGGATGCAGCTATTGGAACACTGGCTACAACCGATGCTGATGCTGGTAACACCCACACTTATGCATTAGTAAGTGGGGCAGGAGATACCGACAATGCAAGCTTCACGGTGGATGGGTCAACCTTAAAGGCGAACAACACTTCGTTCAACTTTGAGGATAAAACCAGCTATTCGGTTCGTATTGAAACCAACGATGGAGAAGGTGGAACCTTTGCCAAGGCCTTTGAAATTACGGTAACCAATGTAAACGAAACACCATTTACGCTGAGCCTTACGAATGCCACCATTGAAGAAGCCGATGATGCTCAGGAAGTAGGACAGTTCATGTCGCTCGACCCAGACAATGGAGACGCCTTCATCTATAGCCTAGTGGCCGGTGATGGCGACACGGACAATGCGCAATTCGCCATCAGCGGAAACACATTAAGCAGTGCTGGAGCCATCGATTTTGAAGATGGAGCAACCCGAAGCATTCGCGTGCAGGTAGCTGATGCAGGAGGGCTTACTTTCGAGCAAACCTTCAGCATAACTATTGAAGATGTGGTGGCCGAACCGGTGAGGGAATACACTCAGAACCAACCAGGTGCCGATGTGAAAAACGTGTTCTCGCCAAACGGTGATGGAGTCAATGAAACCTGGGTAATTGAAGACTTGCTGGACAACCCGTTCAACCAAGTGAAAATCTTTGCACAGGGAGGAAAACTCATCTATAGTAAGGTGAACTACTCTAACGATTGGGCAGGAACATTCAAGGACAATCCGGTGCCAGATGGGACCTATTACTATGAGATTGTCATCTACGCAGATGCTCAGTCCACCACGCCAGCCAGAACTATTAAAGGCTTCTTGACCATCATTAGAAACCGATAAACATCAAAGTCATGCAAAAGCAAATGAAAAACTTAAGAAACATATTCATCCTTGCGTTTACCTTGGCTTTGATAGCCAATAGCGCAAAAGCACAGCAAGTACCACTGTTTAATCAATACTATTATTCAGGCAGTTTGGCCTATCCGTCAGGCACTGTTTTTCAGGAGAACCGTTATGTAAGCTTTGTTTACAGAGACCAGTTTGGGGGTTTGGTAGGTTCTCCTAAAAACTTTGCCTTGGCTTACAATTCGTCTGTAAAAAATAGAGTCGCTTTCAGTAGCAATATTACCACGGCCGACATTGGTTTCACAAGCCAGGTAAAAGTATCAGGAGGAATAGGTTATAAACTTTTTGGAGAAGGAAAAGATGGCTTTTCAGTAGGTAGCCAAATGAGTCTTTCATTTTTCAGTTTGAATGAAGACAGAGTGAATCCAGAAAACCCAGTAGACAATGTGCTAGCAGACCTTCTAGGGCAAAGTGGTACAGCACTCAGTTTTGACTTCTCAGCCAGTTATCGTAAAGGCAACTTTGGAGCAGATGTGGCATTGCCCACAGTAATAAACGAGAGTCTTTCCGATGACGCCTATACGCGCATTAATGATGACAATCTTCCCGACTTTATAGGTGGAGTGCGCTATAACTTTTCCATCAATCCAGACCTGAATTTCACCCCTTATGGAGGCGTTAGAATGAGAAAGACAATAGGAGCAGAACTAGATGTAATGGGCGAACTGAATTTTAAAGATAAGTTTAGGGCAACCTTAGGTTATCGCGACAATTTTGGAGTAAGCGCTGGCCTTGGTGTTCAGATATTTTCCAAAATACTATTTACCTATAATTATGATTTTGGGCAAAAGAATGCGCCATTCTTAGCCGATGGCTTTAATGAGTTTGGGCTTCACCTTAAGTTGGATACAAAAGTAGTAGAAGACTGTGCTTTGACAGGAGAGAAAGTAGTAAACTACATTGTTGACCAAGGGATTTTTGATGAAGACTTGGTGAACATGGAAGACAAAGAGAAAGCCCTTTGTTACTTCAGAAGCTTGGAAGAAGGTAATCGCAGGGAAAAGAACTTGAATGCAGAAGCAGCATATCAAGCCCTTTTCGCCAAAGTGAAGGCTGCTGAATTAGCCAAGCTAGAAAGCGAAAGGTTAGCCAAGTTACAAGCTGAGCAAGCAGAAGCGGAGCGCCTAGAAAAGCAAAGGGAAGCCGCTGAAATGGAACGTTTGAGGTTGCAAGAATTAGAGAGGCTAGCCAAAGAAGCCGCTCGCCAAAAAGCCGAAGCCAAAATCAATGAAATACTGATGATGGCTACCGAAGAAATCTCTTTTACCAGCGGTAGCAGTACACTTGTCGAAAGCTCAATAGTATCATTGGATGAGGTGGCCAAATTGCTGATAGATAACTCACAACTAAAACTAGCAATGAGCGGATATACCGATAATAGCGGAGATGCAGCCTCTAATCTAGAGCTATCAAAACGTAGGGCTGAAGCGGTAAAAGCTTACCTCATTGAAAAGGGAGTTTCAGAAAATAGACTTACAGCCAAAGGTTTCGGGATTGATAATCCAAGAGCTGATAATACAACAAAGGAGGGCAGGGCTCAAAACAGAAGAGTGGAACTGACCATCATTAAGTAGAAAATAGTTTTTAGCGATTCGATTCCTAAAAGCAAGAAATCAAAGATGACGGATTATATTGGTTGAGGTAATTAATATGACAGTCAATGAAGAGGCCGTCTGAAATTACTTTTCAGACGGCCTCATTAATACTTATCCTTGTAAAACTGTAACGCTATTTCAGGGCGGGACAGATTAACGATATTACATTATTTATAATTTAAGAAGGTTAAAGGTTTTACTATCTTATACTTATAGGAGGGTTCCTTTTAATCAAGTCAGTTTCGGTGAAAGCTTTATACTTTTAAAAGAGTAAAAAAATCGCCTAATTTATTTCAAGATTTATATTTGTTGCTGCTGAGTAGAAAAAAATATATCTATTGGACGATGACGTTTTGCCTACTTCTGTTATACATCCCTGAAACCAATAATTTTCTACTATGAAAATAAGATACTTAGTCCCCCTTTTGATCATTCTGCCTTTGCAGGGGCTTGCTCAAAACAAAGGTTCAGACGAATTTGATCAAATCCTGAAAAGTTACGAGGCTCATAGCGATCAATTTATGAATCTTCAAGGTTGTGGAAATATTCTAGATGGCCCAGCCTTCATAATGAAGATTGGGCAAAATACTACTTTAGATGCACTTTTATTTATGAGTGAAAGTGATGAAATGGAGATGGGGAATGATGCTTTCAAGGAAATTCAAAAGAGGGAAAAGATATTGACAAGCCACTGGGCTAAAGATCAAGTACAGAGTATTTTGAATAATATGGTTAGATATGTGGATCGAAAAGGTATTAAATATCAAATTCATATTATCGATTCCGAGGAAATTAATGCTTTTGCAACTGTAGGGGGGAATATTTTTCTCACCTCCTCAATTATCGATTTTGTAGATTCCTTTGATGAGTTAGCTTTTATAATTGGTCATGAGGTATCCCATATAGACAAGGAACACACCGTTCGCAAACAAAAGAAATTGCTTTTAGCTTCAGCGTTTGCGGACTTTATGGATATGCAACATCTAACTGAGATTGCAGTAAATATAGAACTTATGTTAAATGCTCCATTTGATCAGATAGACGAATACGAGGCAGATGAATACGGGGTTTCGCTCGCAAAAAGGGCTGGGTATGATGCTAAAAAATTCGATTCCTTTTTTGAAAAGCTATCGAAATATCAGGATAGAAATATACTGAATAAACTTCTTTCAACGCATCCCTTCGCTGCAGATAGGAAAGCATGTATCGATGGGTACATCAAAACTAAATAATGCTGATGGATCATATTTACTTCAACTTTGATAATAATAAAATAGAGATAGCTGATGGTCAAGTGATGAGCATTGGAAGAAAAGGCTTTGGGGCTGATTTGGAAATAGATGACCGTTTGGCATCCAGAAGACATGCTGCAATCGAATTGAGAGGTCAGCAACTTTTCATTCAAGATACTAAAAGTCTGAATGGCGTCTATCTCAATGAGCGAAGGATTGCTGAGAATGAATGGGTTTTGGTTGGCAACTATGATAAAGTAAAGATAGTTAGCTCTTATCTATCACTCGTCACAGAGAATACTGAACCATCTCCTACAGACGACAAATCTAAAGAAGACACAGAATATCCTTTGGCTAGCATACACTCAAAACCTGAACCTAAACAAGTGTTTGCAGGGGTTAAGGATAGGATTATGTCCCAAGGTAAATTACGTATTGGGAGAAAACCTGATAATGATATTGTGATAGATGACCCCACTGTAGGAAGATATCACGCTGAGGTTATATATGAGGAGGGTCAATTTTGGCTTGTCGATTTGGATTCATTGAATGGAACTTATCTCAACGGGAATGAGCGAGTTAAAGGAAAAACCTTATTAACTGATACTGACAATGTTGTCATTGCCCTGAATACTTTCAATTTATTAGAAGGAAGGGTTGACCTGAGAAAACAGAAGTATGCTATTTCAGCGAAAAACATCTTTAAAGAATATCCGAATAATAAAGTCGGACTCCAGCCTTTATCGGTAGACATTCCCTACTCTAATTTTGTGGCCCTAATGGGGCCTTCAGGTTGCGGTAAGTCTACTCTGCTAAAATGTTTGAACGGTGATAATCCAGCAACGCAAGGAGAGGTTCTTATTCATGGTTTGGCATTGAAAAAGAACTTCAATCTCCTAAAGAGAAAAATAGGTTATGTACCACAAGATGATATAATTCATACAGAATTAACAGTTTACAAAACGCTTTTTTATGCGGCTAAACTGAGATTGCCGGACGATACAAGCAATAAAGAGATCGATGTAAGAATTAATAAGGTAATTGAAAGTCTGAATCTAGATCAGGACAAAGATACTGATGTAAGGAAAGTCAGAGTGAGGGATTTGTCTGGTGGGCAACGAAAACGAGTTTCTATTGCTGTTGAACTTTTGGTAGAACCAACTATTCTTTTTTTAGATGAGCCTACTTCACCTCTTGACCCAGAGTCTATCGATAGTTTCCTCAAGAGCTTACAGAAACTAGCAAAAGAGGGAACAACCATTATCATGGTCACTCATAAACCAGAAGATCTCAATTATGTAGACAACGTGATATTTTTAATGGTAAAAGGCTATTTGACCTATTTTGGTAAAGCTGGTAATTTGAATGCACACTTTCAAGTTGACGACATTGTAAAGGTGTATGCCAAATTAAGTGATAAGGGCAAGCTTCAGAAACACATTGAACAATATTATGTAAGACCCATAGAACGAGCTCATCGTTCTGCCAATAACGTGGAGATCGAAAGAGATAAGCCTGACTCACTCATGGTGCAATTTTTTTGGCTGTTTTCAAGATACCTTAAAATCAAAACCACAGACAACAACAGTGTATTGTTATTAGTGTCACAACCTGTAATAATTGCTAGTTTAATATGTCTCATTTTTGATGAAATGACTGTTGGAGTCCTTTTTTTAATGTCTGTTTCCGCCATTTGGTTTGGGGTTAGCAATGCTTCAAAGGAAATAGTAAGCGAACTGGCAATTTATAGGAGAGAACGGATGTTCAACCTCAACCTCAATACTTATATTTTTTCAAAATGGAGTGTTTTAGCTATAATTTCGTTTGTTCAGACACTCATTTTCGTTGCTATTCTTTATGTGAAGTTTAGGGCTCTAACTGTTGAGGGATATGACAATATATACCTTCAATCTTTTAGTGGTAGTATCGCTTACATGTTTTTTATATCGTTTTCTGCTATACTTATTGGTCTTTGGCTTTCTTCCTATTTCGATACAACAGAAAAGGTTATGACTGTTGTTCCAATTGCACTTATGCCCCAAATAATGCTGTCTGGAGTAATCACCAAAATTGACAATGTTCTAATAGAATTCTTTAGTTTTTTTATGTTGGGAAGGTGGGGTACTGAGGGTCTTGCAAGAATTCAAGATGGAGCAAGTCAAATTGCTGAAAAAGGAGAAGTGCAGAGTGTTTTTTTTATTGGCATAAACCCTATGCAACCAGGCTCGGCACTTACCAGACTTGATTATTATAATGAAGAATTATTGAAAAATGGTGATTTGATCGGAGGAATATTTGATACTCTTCAAGCTAACATATCAGTAGTAATGGTGATGAATCTTGTGGTATATCTAATGATTTATTATTCATTGAAGCGAAAGGACAGCATATGAAAAATAGATTATTTTATGTCCCCTTGTTTTTAATAGCCCTATTGATGGGGGTATACTCTTGTGCTAAAAAGCCAAAGTTTGTTGCTATTGAAAATGTAGAAATTCAAGGTGTAACAGATACATTGTTAATGCTTAGGTTAGATTATATCATATATAACCCTAATAGGTCTAAGACTGAATTGAAGGATTCAGAAATGCTAATTTACTACAAAGATACACTTGTGGGTAAAGGTTGGCTAGAGAATTCCACTCAACTTAGCCCTAGGGATACCCTGAGAATCCCAGTACATTTTGAAGTGAATATTCCAAAATTGGCTAAGTACTATCCTGAATTGCTAAGATATGAGAAAGCCAAATTTAATATTAAAGGTAAAAATGAAGTGAGTTTTGCTATGAGTAATGTCAAAATGAAATTTGAGGATCAAATCGAACTTGACACTAGAGAAATTATTGAATCTCAAGTTTCTAAGCACTTACAAAACAGGGACAACTTTAAATTAAGGAAGGTGAAAATGAGCATATCACCTAGATTAGGTGTTACGCATTTCAAGACTGTTATTCAAGTATATAATGATTTGCCTTTCAGTTATAGGTTGGACGATATGCAACTGACATTTTATATTAAGGAGAAATCAAAGCCAATTGCCAATTGGAAGTTGGATGAACTCATTGTGATGAATAGTATGGAGCTCCAAGAGTTGACAGCTGATGTTACTACAAATAACTTCAATCTGATGAGTGGGCTTAATTTAAAGTGGTTATTCTTACGAAAAGTAGATTTTATAATGGAAGGCCAAATGGAAATTGAAATGGGAGGGTACAAATTCACAGTTCCCATTGAAGATTCTCAATTTATAGATTTAAGTGATTTAGTAGGAATGAACAGGTAATGAGCGACAAAGAAATCATATCGGAATTGAAAAAGGGCAATGAATATTGCCTTAAATATTTATATGTCCACCTTAATCTGGTGAAGCGTTGGGTAATGAGAAATAATGGTGGAGAAGATGAAGCCAAGGATCTTTTCCAAGAAGCGATTATTGTCTTTTATAAAAACCTGATGCAGGATAAATATGAACACCGAAGTAAAATCAGCACTTACCTGTTTGAAATTTGCCGTAGGCAATGGCTTAACCACCTCAATCGTAAGGCAAATGTTGAAATCCCAAAAGGCAACATAAATGATTTTGACAAAAGGAAATATGAATTGAAAGTAGAGGAGAACAATGAAAATTCGCTCAAAAAATACTTAGACGTAGCTTTGGCCAAGCTGGGAGAGCCTTGTAAATCCTTAATAGAAGCGACAGTATGTTTTAAAAAAAAGATGGAAGCTGTGGCCAAGGAATTTGGTTATTCCAGTGCTCAATCGGCAAGGCAGCAAAAATTAAGATGTATTAAACGTTTGCGAGACCACGTTTCTTATGAAGTGGTTTTGCAATTGATATAGCGAGGTAGAAAAATGGATGAGGAATTAGAACATATCGATTTAATAGATAAATATATCAATGAAGAATTGACTATTGACGAGCGGAGCAAATTTGATAGCTTGATGGCTAAATCTCCTGATTTTCAACAGGAAGTTAAGCTTTATGAAAAACTTTATTTAGATATTGAAAAGAAGGGTGATGAGGAGTTAAAAGCCAGACTGAATGTATACTATGATGACTATCAGAAGGAACAAGTACCTAATAAGAATAGGGGTTTACAGCGATTTCTGATTTTGGCCACAAGCTTAGCGGCATGTTTGGTCTTAGGTTTTTTTCTTGTTACCAACCGTTCCAACACACCGGATAGTGTGCTTGGGAATGATAGTGAATCAGAGAAAACAAATTCCGACACTGTCGATATCATTAAACCTATCGATGAGTCCGATGATAATTTTGCCAAAGAAAATGAGAGGCTAGAACTAAATGATTCTAACGGTGTCCCTGGTGAACCAAAATATGTCCCACAAATGGCTCTTGGAGGGCTTCAGTCGGTTCCTGCCTCAGCGATCAAATCAGTAGAGTATCCTCAGGCTCTTTACTATACATTTGATGGCAAGATGTTGATACTCTTTGGTGATCCCCTTATCGCCCCACTTCAAATAAGAATACTGAAGGCTAATGATCAATATCTACTTCAATTAAAAGGGGAAAGCTTCAAAATCTCAAACAGCCTTACAAGAGTGCCCTTAACTCTTGATAAAGGAGTGTACAAGGGCGGTGAGACATTAGGAGAAGAAGTGAGTGTGCAGGTAAGTGACATTCGAGCTGTTGCCTCTTTATATGACGGATTGGTAGTTAAGGTAACGGGAAACGAATCCGTTAACCCGACCTATATTTTTGAAGAACAAGGTGGGAAAGCTCAACTAGTGATAAATGGTGCATTTGACCCTAATAGGTTAGAGATTATAAGAGTAAGACAGGATGTAGGGACATCAATATTTCTTTTATCTGGAAGTAAATTATACCTCCTGAACAAAGAAGCTGAGGGGCAGCAGGAGTTAGAGCCTATTAGTGTGCTGAGCAACAATACTACTAGATTGTTCCGTGAAAGGGAGCCTTTGAAAGTCAAGGTGAACAAGGTAAAATAACTTCCATAACCAATGTAAACTGCCTTTTTAATGGCCTCTAGAAGTTTGGTGGTTATACCCATATATGCTAATTCTTGGCAGGAATGGTTCTTACCTCTAATTGAAACTCCCATCCTTGAAGTGGTTAAGCCACATTCCAAACCAAGTTTAGGTTTGTAGATTATAAGAGAATATTTTTTCAAAAGAAGATGACGTTCTGTAAAAACGGGTATCAAATAATGTAGCACTAGGCGATTATTATTGAACCATTAAATATTCAACCGATGAAAAGTAGCAGCATTAAACCACAACCATTATTAAACCAACACGCAGTCAGTAGCCAGAAAATCAAACAAGTTAATAAGGCAGATCATAGCTGTAGAATTGGCAATTTTTCCATTGAAGATCAAAATTTGGCTGAATCGGCTAGCAGCACTAAAACAATTCAAAATGAGGCAAGAACAGTTGCAGTATTGATATTTATTGTAACAGCAATATGCTTTCAGAATTTCTCTTTTGCACAAACTTCTACCGGAACCGCAAATAAAAGTAGTAACGTTTTGACCTCTACTTTTATTCAAAAGACAGGAGTTCCTATGATTGAAGCACTGGAAAAGGAAGGGCTGAGTGTGGTGAGGTTTGAAATGGACGGAATAGTTTCGTCAAGAGTATCATGGAGGAATCTAACAAAGGGGTTTAAGTATGGATTTGTAGCCTTTTCCGACCATAGAGTAAAAGACATAGACATTAAAATTTCAAAGTATAAAGATGGAAAATGGGTCGAAGTTGTAAAAGATTCTAAGGCAGAAACTTGGGCCATTGCTTCTGTAACACCCCTAGAAAGTGAGGAGTACAAGATTGAAATATCAGTATATCAATATAGTGAGGGTTATGATTCAGCAGATTATGGACTTGTTGTAACTTTATCCAAACTTAACTAAGTTTAATTGTTGGTGAACAGTCTTAAATAAATGCAACTCAATCAATATACATGGGATCCCGAAAAAGACCTGATAGCAGAAGGAGCTTTTGCTGAAGTCTTCAAAGCCTTGGACACCAATACACATGGGAGAGTCGTGGCCCTTAAAATTTACAAAGAGGCAGTTGCTAAAGGTACTTTGGGCAGTTCTAACCAAAAGAAATATAGCCTAGAGGAAGAGTTCAGAAAGATTGATGGCCTCTCCCATACTAACCTTATCTCCTACTATGGCCAAAGCTATATTCAGCATAAAGACGCCATGGGACGCTCATCAAGCTATCCGGTCATTGTGATGGAATATGCTTCTTTAGGCACTTTAGCCGATTTCTTAAAGACCAACCCTTCCTTAGAGGTAAAAGAAAAGCTAATCCACGACATAATCAAAGGAGTAGATTATTTACACAGCGAGGGAATACTCCACCGGGACCTTAAGCCTGGCAATGTGTTAATCACGGAAAACCGAAAAGGGAAGCTGGTGGCCAAAATAACCGATTTTGGAATCAGTAGAGATTTATTCGAGGAGCAAACCATTGAGCAATCGCTCACTGCAGGTATAGGAACCGCTCACTATATGGCACCAGAGCAATTCTTTAAAAAGAACTTTGGTTTGAACAAAGAGGTCACCAGCAGAACAGACCTTTGGGCCATTGGAGTCATTGTTTTCAGGATACTAACAAACAAACTTCCTTTTGGCCATAACCTGAGGGATATGGAATTGATTCGGGATGAGATAGTCCATTCCAACCCAGACTTAACTGGTTTAAGTAATAATGGAATAGCTCTTGTAAAAAACAGCTTACTTAAAAATGCTGCCTTTAGACCTGAGTCAGGCCTTGAGCTTTGGAATATTTACCACACGGGAAAAATAACTGAAGCGATTGAAAAAGAGTGGATCAAACAGGCTAAAGAAAAGGTAGCTGATATTAGCATTACACAGCAATCCATTGACAAGCATGATTCACCAACTATAAATCCAGAAACCAAGGGAAAAACAATTAAGATACCAGATCCTTATGTGGAAGGTACTGGGATAAATATAGAAGAAAAGAAACCCGAAAGAAACATCAAAAGAATATACTGGGTAGCTGCTACTATTGTAGTTCTTGCTGCTGCTGTATGGGGCTTCCTATCCAAATCAAAAGATGCCAACAATTCTCAAAAGCAAGAGCTTACTACAAATACAAACCCATTAAACAACAATGTTGACACAACCACGGCTTCTGGTGCAGTATTGAACTCTGAGATATCAAGCCAAGAACCTGTTGAGGAAGAGAAATCCATTCCAATCAGAGATTCACAAAACCCTGATTTAAGTGAAGAATCAACTGTCAAAAATACCACACGAAACAATTTAGAGAATAGAGAAAGTACATCAGGACAAATTGAAAAAAAAGAACCCGAAGAAACGGAACAAGTCTTTACCATTGTAGATGAACAAGCCGATTTTCCAGGTGGTAACACAGCGTGGAATGACTACTTAAAAATGAACCTTAATTATCCGCAGGAGGCGAGGACAAAAGGAATAGAAGGTGCAGTCTTAGCCTCTTTTGTAGTAGATAAGAAAGGAAGCATATCAGATATATCTATAATAAGGGGTATTGATGGTGGTTGCAATGAAGAAGTAATAAGGCTATTACGTACTTCCCCAAAATGGAATCCTGCAAAAAAGGGCGGGAAGCCAGTGAATTCGAAAATGCAATTTAGAATTGTTTTTAAGCTTAATAGTTCTAATTCAACGGATACTGAAGATCCTTTAGAGCCTTCTAATAGTCTTAATACAAGAGATGAAAGTACAATAAGTAATAAAGTATCTAAGCTTGATGAGAAAAAGTCCACTTTTGAAACAGTTCTAGCCGAACCATATTCGACAAATAGCCTAACTTTTCTTAATGAAAAAAATCGTTTCGTTCTTGGGAAAGGGAATGTGCTAGAAACTTGGAATATAGACACAAGAAAGAAAGAGTTAACATATGAAGGCCATAAATCGAGGGTATCCACAATTGCCGCTTATCCTGACAGTAGATGGAACTACCCTGAAGACACAAAATATATTGCTTCTGGCACAGTAGAAGGAGAGTTAATATTATGGGATGCAAAAACAGGAGAAGTAATAAAACGAAGAAAAGCGCATGATTCGGAAATCACAAGCATTTCCTTTAGTTTGGGTGGTACAATTGCAACAACTTCACTTGATAAAACACTAAGGTTTTGGGATAGTCCACAATTAAAGAAACTGAAAGAAAAAGAAATAGGAATCCATTCTGATGAACCCTTGAGTATTGGCCTTTTCGAGACCGGTGATTTTGTGACATTCTCGAAAAATGGTCAGGTTATCGTTTGGACTAACCATGTAAAAACTACAAAACAGTCGTCCAACTTGTTCCCTAAGCAAAATGCGAATGAATTAATGGTGTCACATTCTAGGAATATTTTGGCATTTTCAAGAAGTGACAACAAAATTCATATATGGGAATTCAATGGCCTAGCTGGGATATATGTTGGTGCTGAACATAGGTTAATTACAGAATTAGAAGGGCATTCTAAAAATATTTCATCCATGTGCTTCACAACTGATGGCAAGTTTTTGCTTAGCGGCTCCATTGATAATACACTGAAGTTATGGCATATTGAAACCGGTGATTTGGTTAAGGAATTCAACCAACATATAACGAATAGTGTATATTCAATAAGCATATCCTCAGAGGGGAAAGCAATAATTTCATCACCTTCAGAAGTTGGAGGCATACAAGTCTATGACATTCAATATTGGATTAACAAGTATTTATCGGCTGACTAAACCATTCATTTCCAAACAAAAAGTTGGCTCTAAAAGCCCTATTCAACTGTTTATCTCAATCATGAAGAAATGTTTGAATTGATTAAGTGACCTTTTGAAGCATCTGGTATTCATAATAAAACCAGATGCGACCATTCTTCAATACCTTAGCCCTGTTACTTTTATTTATCAAAATCACCTCTTGTAGTCCAACTCAAAAGTTAACCAATAGCCTTCAGGAAAAATACATCGGCAGGGGATTGGCCATTAATACCACAGTGGCTAAACAGAGTGGTATAGAAATCCTTTTAATAAAAACAAAGAAAGGGTATCAAGCTACCATTAGTTGGGACAACCAAACTCTATTTGGAGATGCCTTTCTAACCAGTAAAAGTATAACACAAGGAGAAGCGACCACTCTAATTACCTTCTCTGGCACTTTTGATTGCAGCAACATATCAGGCTGGCCTGAAGATACCTTTTCAAATATTGACGTTTGGATAGAAATTCATCGTGATTCCCAAATACTTATGGGTGAATATCACATTTTAGGTAGAGATGCACTTCCTGAACAATGGGGCAACTTACTAATGCCTATACATCAAACCAACTGAGTTTGGGAATGGCTTTACATGCTACTAAAACAATAGAAATTAAAAAACTAAAAATACTACCAAATTTAGAAGCATGACATTTTAAAATTTTAATTGTAATTTTTATGCTGTTAATACTATATTTCAGTTGAACATTTATTAATGCAACTCAACCAATACACATGGGATCCTGAAAAGGACTTGATAGCAGAAGGAGCCTTTGCGGAGGTATTCAAAGCATACGATACCAATACACAAGGCCGGGTAGTTGCGCTTAAAATTTACAAAGAGGCAGCAGCCAAAGGAACTTCCGGCAGTTCAAAACAAAAAAAGTATTCCCTTGAGGAAGAATTCAATAAGATTGATGGGCTCTCCCACACCAATTTAGTCACCTACTATGGAATAAGTTACATCAAACACCAAGATGCCATGGGGCGCTCAGCAAGCTACCCAGTAATTATCATGGAATATGCCCCATATGGAACCTTGGCAGATTTACTCAAGACTACCCCTTCAATAGCTATTAAGGAAAAACTGATTAAAGACATTATTCAAGGGGTAGGTTATCTCCATAGCGAAGGCATCATTCATAGAGACCTAAAACCAGGAAATATTCTAATTACCAAAAATAGAAGAGGTGAGCTAGTTGCCAAGATTACGGACTTCGGCATTAGCAGGGATATTCTTTCAGAACAAACTATTGAGCAGTCCTTAACAGCAGGGGTGGGCACTCCGCATTATATGGCACCCGAGCAATTCTATAAAAAGAAGTTTGGGCTCAATGGAGAAATTTCTGAACGGACAGATATTTGGGCAATAGGAGTGATCGTCTATCAATGTTTTGCCAATCGATATCCATTTGGGGAGGGGAGCAAGGAGTATGAGCTGACTAGAGAAGAAATAATCTGTCGAACTCCTGAACTAGAGTCTCTTCCAAGTTTTATTCAAGAACTAATTGCGAGCTGCTTGGAAAAGGATGCAGCAAAGCGACCAGATTCAATGTCATTATTAGCTCTTTTTAGTAAAGGAAGTTCGGAAATCCATAATATCAGTTTCAAATCCATACCGACTTCAAAGCAGAAAAAGCCGGACTCTAAGGCAGAGCAAGAACCTTCTAGCCCTACTAATGAAGATAAGGCGCAGGTTGATACTCCACCTTCTAAGCCAAAGATTGAAAAGGTAGATAAACTTAAAAAATTAAGAAAGGACACACCAAATCGTAAATTGCCTAAGTCATTAAAAGCTGCTTTAGTAATTATTGCTGTTACAGCCGTCTCAATTCGTGCTTATCTACTTTGGCCTTATAACTCTATAAAGAATCTTCCTGATGATTTTCTGGTCTTTCAGCTTGATGAAGAAGTGGCGGTAGAGAATGTTGCAACAGGAGAATTGGTATTACCTGATTCTAGTGGCTATGCTATCATGAGATTAGAGGATGAGAGCCTACTAAACATTTATGACCTGAAAAACGAAGTTTATTTTTTTTACTACTATGAACCTTCACATGGTAGAAACCTAAAGATTGATATTTCACCTGAGCGCTTATCGGTCAATGATATATTAAGATCGTCAAATATCAGGAAGATTAATTCCTATATTAATTCTTCTCAATATGAGTCAATTGATATCATTTATACAAGTGAAGAAGGACGGGCAAATGAAATAGATTTTATTGAAAAAGTTATATCTGTAAACCCTTTTGTTACAATAATTCCAGAAGAAAATATTACTAGGTATTCGGAGCTTTTAAGTAAAACAAGTCCAAAAATATGTTTAGACCCTAGCGTATTAAATTGGGTAAGTAAAAGTGAGATTAGATTTCTGTCCACTGGAAGTAACGGCTCTGATGATGATTTAATTAGTAAGGATTTTCCAAGACTAAAAACGATATTGTTTGAAGAAGGCACTAGCCATTATTTTGGGTTGAATCAAGCGGAAAATTTGATTTTTAAAAATGGAACCTTTAATGAATCAATGTTGAATTCTCAACGAAACTTAAAGGGGTTAACAATCTTCGATGAGAGTGGGTTGAGTTTTAATTTCTTAAATGAAGTCCCCGAATTAGAATCGTTTACATATATAAATAAAGACGTTTTTCTTGGTGATTTATCTCCAATTAAAAACTTAGAAGAGTTGGTGATCTCAGGGGTTAATGAAGAGAAATTGAAAGTAATAGTTAGAAACAACCCGAATCTGAAGCATTTAGGTTTACCTGATATGAAGAAAATATATAATATGTCTTCTTTGAAAAACTTAGTAAAGCTAGAAGTATTAGATTTTGATGAGTTTGATAACTATATAGATTTCAGTCCACTGAAATCTCTTGAAAACTTGAAAAGAATTGGAATAATCTCAACGGACGAACAAGAAGTACAGAACCTTATTGATGCATGTCCAACATGCATCGTACATGCTGTAAGTTATGGAATGTGCCTAGGATCAGGTTGGTTAACATTAGTATTTCCAGCGTTTCTCCTACTTTATTATTTTTATAGATTAAAACTGTATGGAAATGAAGAGCAAAGGTAAATTAGACGTCTATATAAACCTATGGGGAGACTTTCTAATTGTCCTTTTCTCTTTATTTTTTTTCTCATTCTTAATTACGGAGAATAAATATTTGGCTATTATACCTCTTGTGATCTTCCTGTTTCATTCATTAAAAAAACTAGGAGCATATAGTCTAATGGAAATCGCTGGCTTAATTGGAATGAGAACTGAAAAGCATCTGGCTTTATTCATAATTGTTTCCATTCTATCTGGTTTTGGATTAGGTGTTTTTTATAGAAGTTATGTTCAAACCGAAATATTTCCATCAGCTTTCTCAACCTTTGTATTTACAGCTACATTAATAGGGCTTTCTGAGGAAGTTGTTTTTAGAGGCTACCTGATGTGGGTTCTTCGAAGGCACAAGTATTATATAATAATTGTTTTGACCGCATTTACACATGCCTCATATAAAATTGCTCTATTTCTAAATACTACAGATAATAATCTTTTTATGTTGGGTTTCATAACCTTCATAGTTGGATTGTTTTTGGGCTGTTTAAAAATACGAAGCCAAAGCATCTGGCCTTGTATATTTTTCCATGTCGTATTTGATATTATCGTTTATGGTGATGGCGTTACTCCTTGGTGGGTTTGGTAATATTGGTTATGAGAAGAGATGTGTCGAAGTATTATAAAAAATGGATGATTTTAAAATTAGGACTCGTGGTTTTGAAACATCTCACTACTCTGTCGATCAAGAGAGGCATTAAATTCAAAGCCTTATTCGCGTTGAAAGAAGACATAGCTCAGCGTAGGTCAGTATTGTACCCTATAAAGCTTAAGAAAGTAGATGGAAGAGTTTACTGGAATTTAAATATACCGGGATACCCCGCAAAGAGGCTTCCGAGTGTTATTAAAAATGAAATCAATAGCATTTTGAGTTTGAAGACTGGGACTGTGAACACATTGATATTTGCTTTGACAAAAAAATGTGGGTTAAACTGTGCGCATTGTTTCGAATGGAATGAGATAAACAAGAAAGAAGCTCTTAGTGATAGTGATGTGCAATTAATACTCAGAAAATATATAACGGACGCTTCACCCTCACAGGTACTCCTTAGTGGGGGTGAGCCCTTTAATCGTTATAATTTGATGCTGCAACTCATTGCAGAACATTCTCAGAAGGGAGTAGACTTTTGGATTATTAGCTCTGGAAAGGGTGCTACCTTGGAGAGGTTGGTACATCTAAAAAAACAAGGACTCATTGGGCTTATTATAAGTATTGACCACTATTTGCCTGCATTTCACAATCAATTTAGAGGAAGTTACAGGAGCTTTGCAGAGGCACTTGAAGCTATCCGCCTTGCTAGGCAATTAAATTTGGTGACAACTGTTTCTGTTTGCCCTCAAAAGGGGAAGGTAACAGAGGAATTTGTTCAGAAATATTTGGAGTTTGCTAAATCTCTTAGAGTACAGTTTGTTCAAATAATTGAACCAAGGAATAAAGGCAGGTATGATAAGAAAGATATGGAATTGACAACTGAGGATCAACAAGTGTTGGAATCGGTTTATCAATTATACAACTCAGACTCATCATACGATGATTTTCCTATTATACAATATCCCGACTTTAACAGAAGGAGGTTTGGCTGTCTAGGAGGCATATCTCTTGCCTACCTTGATACAAATGGAAAACTAAATGCCTGTCCCTTTTGTGAAGGTATAGAATGCTGCGAATAATCACATATCAAGGCCAGTAATGCGTTCCGTAAAAGCCCAGAAATTATAGTAATTACAGCTTGAAGCGTTTAATACTATTAAAAATCTTATTCCATAGCTGGATTGCACTATTTTGATTAAAAATATTTGTAGATTATATAGAGATTCAATATATTCAAACAAGAATTAGTGATTGTTCTTTCACCTTATTATTTTATTGTAAAATAGATACAGGTATTTTTTAAATAATTATAAGGAATCAAAAGGAGCTTAGATCTATGCTTTTCTAATTTATTGGGCATAAAAAGATCATTAAAATAAGTGACGATTTCTTTGTCTTTGGTATTCATACTTGAATGGGAGTTTAAAACCCTTTCGTCAATCTGAAAATATCGTAAAAACCAAAAATAATGGAATTAGGACAATACAAATGGGATCCAGAATCCGACCTTATTGCAGAAGGAGCTTTTGCAGAAGTATTTAAGGCCGTAGACACAAATGCAAACAACAGAGTAGTTGCACTTAAGATATACAGAGAGTCTGTAGCAAAAGGAACAACTTCGGGCGATTCCATTCAAAAGAAGTATACTTTGGAAAGGGAGTTTGAACAGATTGACTCTTTGTCTCATAGCAATGTAATCTCGTACTATGGATTGAACTATATTCATCATAACGACATGATGGGGAGAAGTTCAAGTTACCCGGTAATAATAATGGAGTACGCAGCAGAAGGTACTTTTGTCGATTTTATGCGCACGAAACCATCTAGTGATGTGGTATTTAAGCTCTTAAAGGATGTTATTGAAGGGTTATGTTACTTGCATAGTGAGGGAGTAATACATCGTGACCTAAAACCTGCAAACATATTAGTATCTCGCAATCGGAAAGGAGAACCTGTAGCGAAGATAACGGATTTTGGAATAAGTAGGGATTTGCTTACTGAAAAAACGATAGAGCAATCTATGACTGAAGGGATTGGTACACCTCACTATATGGCACCTGAACAGTTCTTTAAGAGGAAGTTTGGTTTAAATGAAGAGATCAGTGAGCGAACGGATATTTGGGGAATTGGTATAGTTATGTTCTGGATGTTGACAGGAGAGTTGCCTTTTGGAAATAACAGTAAAGATTATGAGCTCATTCGGGAGGCAATTGTAAATGAAGAACCTGATTTGTCTAAAGTGCCTAGTGCATTTGTTGATATTGTTTTGACATGCCTTCAGAAGAATGCCATGGATAGATACAGTTCTGCAAAAACACTCTTCTCACAGTTGCCAAACCAAGAGGTTGTAGAGCAAAAGTTAGATAATAACAGTCCGGCAGAGAGGAAAGAATCTTATTCTTTAAGCGATACGCAGTTTGAGAAAAAAGAGAGTGTGACGAAGTGGCCTATTCTTGAAGAGAATCAAAAGAAGACCCCAACCAAAAAGGTGATCATTATTGCCTCTTTGATCTTAGCGGCATTGGTCGCTGGGTATTCGGGATATATGCTATATATCAACTCGAAAGTAAATGGATTATTGGAGGATGCATGGAGCTATTACAGTTCTGGTGAACACGAAAAGGCATATAGTACCTATTTAGAAGCCTCAGAATACAATTCTGGTGAAGCATTTTATCATCTGGCCTCAATGACTCAGTTAGGAATAGGAGCCTCTAAGGATTTTAAACTTTCTGAGGTATATATACAGAAATCAATAGACCAAGGCTATACTATGGCCTCATTCTTAAGGGGCTGGGCATTTAAGGATGGCTTGGGAATTGAAGTAGATAGTTTGAAGGCTGTTGGTTATTTTGATGAAGCACTTCCTCAGATCATGCGGCTTGCAGAAAGAAATGATCCAGAGGCGCAAAACTTGATGGGATTACTGTACTATTATGGTTACGCAGTTGAAAAGGATTTAGAAAAATCATTTGATTATAATCAAAAATCTGCTCTTCAAGGTCATCCGAGTGCCCTAACAAATTTAGGTGTAACCTACTATTCTGGAGAAGGTGTAGAGCAGGATTATGCTAAGGCTAAAGAGTGGTTTGAGAAAGGGGCCGCTGTTAATTCTTATAGGTCTTATTATTATTTAGGTAACATTTATTATAATGGATATGGAGTAGAGCAGAACTATGAGACCGCTTTTAATAACTATAAGACTGCTGCTGATAATAATTTTGTGAGTGCCCAATCTCAAGTTGGCTATATGTATAACCTTGGACATCATGTAACAAAAAGCAAATCCGATGCAGTATGGTGGTATAGAAAAGCAGCGGAAAGCGGTGGAGTAGTGGCGCAATACAATGTAGGTACTGTTTATGAGGGAGACAAAAACTTTAAAGAAGCTGTAAAATGGTATGTTAAATCAGCAAATAATAAATATTCAAATGCGATGTATAGTGCCGCTTTAGTTTATCAGAATCATCTGGATAATTATGATAGTGCATACTATTGGTATCACAAAGCAGCGGAAAAAGAATATATCAGTGCACAATTCAAACTGGCTTACAATTTTGCGGAGGGGATAGGTTACGAAATCAACTATGATAGTGCTGTTTTTTGGTATAAAAAGGCATCTGACCTTGGAAGTTCGACAGCCCAAAACAACTTGGGATTGCTGTATAAACAAGGTAAAGGTGTAGAAGTTAATGCTAAATCTGCTTTTGATTGGTTTAAAAAATCGGCAGAGGGGGGGAGTTACTATGGACAATACAATTTAGGTGATGCCTACTTCAATGCTGTTGGTGTTGCTGAGAATTATGAAGAAGCTGCTCGCTGGTATAAAAAGTCTGCTGCTCAAGGTTTTTCTAATGCTCAATATATGATGGGTGTTTTACACGAGTTTGGTACTGGTGTCGATAAGGATTATAATGCCGCTTTTCAATGGTATGAAAAGGCCTATTTACAAGGTCTTATGGCGGCACAGTACAGGGTTGCGAGATTTTATTATTTTGGTACGGGCGTGTCCCAAAATTTAAATAAGGCAGGTAACCTTATTGTCAAACCTGCTGAACAAGGAATAAGTGGTTCGGAATACTTGTTGGGTGCAATGTACTTTTATGGATCGGGAAAGGTTAAAAATATGACTACTGCTAAATATTGGTTAACCAAGGCTGCTAATAAAGGAGAGGCCCTAGCTATGGCACGCCTAGGTGATGTGTACTCTAGCAATGATCTTAACAATGATTATAAATCAGCGATTTTTTGGTATCGTAAGGCGGCAGATAAGAATGACTCATGGTCGCAATACAAGCTAGGTGTTTTTCAATATTACGGTTCTGGAGGGCTTTCAAAGAGTAAATCACAGGCGAAGGTATGGCTAGATAAATCATGTAACAACGGAGAAGAACAGGCCTGTAATACAATAAAGCAGTGGTTTTAATTAGGTAAAAATGATGAAACAGATTATAATATTAGTATGGATGTTTTTTGGCCTTTTTGCGCAGGCTCAATCAACCGACTATTCCAAGCTAGATAATGCTAAAGGTACTTCTATGAAGCCGATATTAGCACTATCTGAAACGGTTAGAGAGGTTTTTGAAGAAAAAATGGAGATAGTGAGAATGGAGTTTGATATTGTGAGCAGCTCCAGCTCTATCACCTATCGAACCTTATATAAAGATATAGACTATATTGTATTTGCCTTTGGGGATTTTAGAGTAAAGGACTTGGATATAAAGCTATTTCATTTAAAAAATGAGGAGTGGGTACAAGTTGATAAAGATAATGACGAAAGAAGTAGTGCGTCTGTTAAAATCAGACCTTCTGAGAGTCAACTTTATAGAATTGAGATTTCGGTTTATGAATTTTTCACAGGTTATACGGCTGCCCATTATGGTTTATTCGTTGCTCGATAACTCAAACCTATTTTATTACTCAATGTATTGAAAATGGAAATATTTGAACCAACATATCTCAATGAAATTGGAGGCCGGAGCAACAATGAAGATTCTATTTATCCGTCAAAAGGACAGGCAGATACAAATGACAGGCTTTTTGTTGTATGTGATGGTGTGGGTGGGAGTGAAAAGGGCGAAGTTGCTTCATCTTTGATCTGTAGTTTTATGCCGAGATACTTTTCATTTGCTGAGCATAATGTCAGTTCTAAGGTGTTTCTTGAAGATGGCTTGAAGTATGTCGAGTTCCATATGATAGATCATATTAAGTCAAGGCCAGAAACAAGGGGAATGGCTAGTACTTTGACTCTTTTACATCTTTCTGAAACAAATGAGGCTTTGGTGGGGTGGGTTGGTGACAGCAGGATTTACCATATCAGAGATGGTCACATCAAGTTTAAATCAAAGGATCACTCCGAGGTTCAAGGTTTAATTGATATGGGTGAAATTACAGAAGAAGAGGCGCTTACACACCCTAGAAGGAATGTTATTACTCGTGCAGTAAACGGAGAAAAGCCTGCTAGAATAGATCAGTCAATTATTAAAGACATTCGGGAGAATGATTATTTTCTACTGTGTACGGATGGCATTTTGGAAACCTTAAGAGAAGAGGAATTCTCAACGTTATTCACGAGAGATAGGCGTGTGGAAGATATTAGAGACTCAATATTTTTCAAAGCAAAAGGAAATACTAAGGATAATTTCTCTATGTACCTTATCAAAGTTGATGATTTGAATAATGGAAAAAAAAACTCTAACCCAGCTTTGATTTCATTGAAGAAGCTGTTTGAAAATTTAGTTACAAAGAGGCAGCCTAGAAAAGATAGAAGCTTGAATGACTAATTTGAACAATCACAAGATGTTCTAATGGAGGGCAAAGATTATATAGTATTGATCTTGGCGTAACGCTATTTCAGGACGGGACAAAACTCACGAATGAAAAAACCTCTTGAATCTCTTCAAAAGGCTTTTCTTGTAGCGGGAACAGGACTCGAACCTGTGACCTTTGGGTTATGAGCCCAACGAGCTACCAACTGCTCCATCCCGCGATATATCCTTCAGCTATTCTGAAGTGGGTGACAAAAGTAGGTGATAAATCCATTCGAAACAAGTACCTTTGCGAACTAATTTGAAAATAAATGGAGAGTCGTCCGCATAAGGCTGGTTTTGTGAGTATTATAGGTAAGCCCAATGTTGGGAAATCTACCTTGATGAATGCAATGGTAGGTGAAAGACTCTCAATAATTACCTCAAAGGCTCAAACTACCCGCCATCGTATTATGGGAATTTTGAGCGGAGATGATTTTCAAATCATCTATTCCGACACTCCGGGAATTATTAAACCTGAATACGAACTGCACGAAACCATGATGCGTTTTGTAACAAGTTCTTTTGAAGATTCAGACCTGATTTTATTTGTTACCGACCTGTACGAGAAGTATGAAGGAGAAAAGGTAATTGATTACCTGAAGGAAGTTAATGTGCCCGTTATTTTGGTAATGAATAAAATCGACTTAGCAAAAGGATCTCAGGCGGAGGATAAGGTAGATTATTGGAAAGAAATCATGAATTTTCATGATACTGTAATGGTTTCTGCTTTGGAGAATACTGGAATTGAGGGCGTATTCGAGAAAATTATTGAGCATTTACCCGAGCACCCAGCTTATTTTCCTAAAGACACTTTAACCGATAAACCAGAACGTTTTTTCGTGGATGAAATGATTCGAGAAAAAATATTCAAACAATACAAAAAAGAAATTCCGTATAGCTGTGAGGTGGTAACAACCTCTTTTAAAGAAGACGAAAACATTATCCGTATTTCAGCCGATATTTATGTAGAGCGCGATAGCCAAAAGGGAATCGTGATTGGCCATAAAGGTGAATCGCTTAAGAAAGTAGGTACAGCAGCCAGAGAGGACTTGGAGGTTTTCTTTGGCAAGAAGATTTTTCTCGAAACCCATGTGAAAGTAGAAAAGGATTGGAGAAAGAAGGAAGCGAAACTCAAGCGCTTCGGTTACTTAAATTGACGAGTTACAAGGTTAGAATTACGATTTAAGTTTGCTGCCAGTAAATGCGTAAACTCAAGATCAATCGTAGATCGTACATTAAAAATTTGAAATTAAAATGGCAAATATAGTTGCAATTGTAGGGAGGCCTAACGTAGGCAAATCGACTTTATTCAATCGTTTGGTAGAAAGAAGGCAGGCGATAATGGATAACGAAAGTGGCGTAACACGCGACAGACACTACGGTTATGCAGAATGGGTAGGTAAATTTTTTACCGTGATTGATACAGGTGGCTATGTTACTGGTTCCGAAGATGTGTTTGAAGGTGCCATTAGAACTCAGGTAGCTGAGGCTATGAGCGAAGCCTCTGTAATTCTTTTTATGACGGACTGCCATTCAGGTTTAAATCCGTTAGATAAAGAATTTGCCAGAATTGTTAGAGGTTTAGATAAGCCAGTTTTGGTGGTGGCCAATAAGGCAGATAACACCGACTACCATTATATGGCCAATGATTTTTATGCATTAGGTTTGGGTGAAATCTTTCCTATTGCAGCTGCTAGTGGTGCTGGAACAGGAGAACTACTGGACGAAGTGGTAAAGCACTTTGAAGAAGATGGCATTGAGGGTCCAGATGACGGTATTCCAAGAATTGCGATTTTGGGTCGTCCAAATGCAGGGAAATCTTCATTCATCAACGCCTTATTAGGAAAAGAAAGAACCATTGTAACCGATGTAGCGGGAACTACTCGCGATTCTATCAATACACGATACAACCTGTTTGGTCAGGATTTCATTCTAACCGATACAGCAGGAATTCGGAAGAAATCTAAAGTTCACGAAGACATTGAATTCTATTCTGTAATGCGTGCTCTGCAGGCCTTGCAAGATTCAGACGTTTGTGTGATTATGATTGATGCCGAACGTGGTTTAGAAGCTCAAGACATGAACATAATCAGTTTGGCGATAAAGTACCGTAAGGGTGTTATGCTAATGATTAATAAGTGGGATTTGATCGAAAAGGATTCAAATACCATGAAGAAATTTACTCAGGATTTAGATGATAAATTGGGTCAGCTAACATGGATTCCTAAGATTTTCACTTCGGTTACCGAAAAACAAAGAATCTTTCAAGCCATCGAATTGGCCGTAAAAGTAAATGAAAACCGTGAGCGTAAAATCACAACTTCAAAGCTCAATGATGTAATGCTTCGCGAAATTGATCATTATCAGCCACCAGCTTTAAAAGGAAAACATATCAAGATCAAATACATTACTCAATTGCCTACAAAATCGCCAACCATTGCGTTTTTCTGCAATCTTCCACAGTATATAAAAGAGCCTTATGAACGCTTTTTAGAGAATAAACTTAGAGAGCATTTCGAGTTTGATGGTGTACCAATGAAACTCGTTTTTAGGCAGAAATAAGTGATACTAAAGCACTAACATGAAAATCCCATCCAGCTGGCGACCGTTTTGGTTAATACTCAGAACGGTATAAAGCTTACCATTGTTGATGAAAGTTGGTGTAGCATGATTCGATCCCAGTCCATCGTAGTCCCAAAATCTAGGAAGTTTTACGTTTAAAAGTTTGAACTCATCGCCCATCAGTTTATACAATTCAGCTTTAGTGCCTCTTCCTATTTTTAGATAGAGGTTTTGATATATTTCATCGAATAAAAGTTCGTACCTGTACTTGCTGTTTTTTAGATCGTCTAGGTTTTTAACCTGCTGCTTTTTTATATCCTTTTTATTTGCAAATATCAATTGGTCGCCCAGTAGATCCAACACAATCAACTGCTTCTCAGTGAGTATGTAGGGAAAATAATTCTCATAAAAAATAGGCTCATCTAGTTTTAGCTGTGGTGCGATTTTTCTAATGTGATAAATCTCTTGTTGTTGTTTATTAATGTATAGTATAGATGTCTTTTTATCGGTCTTAACCCTAAGGTTTTCAGGATTCATAAAATGAACAAAGAGATTTGGACTGATGTTTTCAGAATCAAGAACGTATCTGTAAGGCAAAAACTGTTGTTGATTTATTGGGATTGAGATGCTGAGTCTATCAAAAAAAGGCTTCCCCGTTTCAGATAAATATCCCCCCATTGGCCGAAATAAGAGGCTGTCTCTGCTCTCGTTATAATAAAAATGTTTGCTATTATTTTGTAATAAAGTCTTTTGAAATGTTAGGGTATCTAAAGTAAGCTGAGAGTTGGGAGCTAAGAGTAAAAAGTGGATATCAGAAATGTTTTTACCACCCTTACTCCAAGAAGACAGTAATAGCGTGATGTGTTCCTTGTAAACTGTAAATTGGCTGATTTGGTAATTGTCGTTTAGATAAACAAAGTCATAACCAGGATAAACCTCACTGATACTGTCTAAGAAATCCAGACGTTCATTTTTTTGCCCAACCAATAGGTTTGCGGCAAGTAGAAAGTAAAAACTAATCCAATACCTCATAAACAATATACTTTTCAGATACTGGATCAATAGCGTACAAACTATTGCCAATCACACTAATATATACCGCTTTATTATCAATTCTGAGTCTACCTAAAAACTGGCCTTCTTGGTCGAGCAAGTGGATGGTGTTCCTGTGTGTTTCTGCCTTTGTTTGATCAGGTGATGACATGTCTAAATCCCTTAGTATTATAAGTTTATCGTTGTAAGCTCCGAAAGACCATGACTCCAGTCTTTCAATATCTATTTCCCCATCAGGGTAAGTTACCACGTTTTCTTTTTGGTTGAATCTGTAAGGCAGGGGCTTGTCAAATACTTGTCTATACGAGCTATTCACCTTCATGAGTTCTCCAATATGTAATTTTAGAATATAAAGATTTCCGTTTATCACCTCCGCCTCGGTAACCTTACTTAGTTCATCTAGCTTTTCTGGAAAAGTAACCGTAACCTCCTCATGAATTTGGTTAAAACCATCTTCTGGACTAAACCTCGATGAGAAAACTGCATATCTGTTTTCTTCATATTTAAGCCCTCCAATTACCAAAGCTCCATTGAACTCTTTAATCCAGTTAATGTCGGCATTGGGTAGTTTGTATTTGCCAATAAAATCTAGAGTGCTCGTGTTGTATACAAGGCACTTGGAACCGAAAACAAATATGTAGTCTTTGGTGATATCGAAACCTGCGAAGAACTCAATTTCTTCTGGACCTTCTCCCAGCTTATTAACTAAGCGTTTCTTAAGTATTCCATTTTGGTCTAGAACAATCAATTTACCTACGGAGCTATCCCAGTATACTAACCCTCCATCAAGTCCTTTTAATTTAGAAGATATTATAAAACTTTCTGGTACTAATTTATCAGTACTTACTGAATCTATTTTTTGAGTTTCAAACTGAACACCCTGCGGAGTCCTAGATGTACAGGCAAACAGGCATATAATAGCGCATAAAACAAAAACACTTTTGTAATTCATATAAAAATGACCTTGTACAGTAAGTCTGATGTTAAAATTCAGTAGAGAACACGGTTGATAGGATAGTTTGGGAGGAACGTTCGAATTACTTTATAAATTTGCTCTATCCTTATTGTATATATGATTCAATCAATATCCCATAGTTCATTTAACAAACTCGATATCCACTTGAAAGATCAATAGCTTATAGCTCCATTTCCTCTAATAGTTTACATACTAGCTTTTGATTTCGACACATACTTCTTTCAAGAGCAGTATAATCACCATCAGCCTTATTAATTTCCTTACATTCCAGTTTTACATCTCGACAGTCGTTGGCTAAAATAAAGAATGATGGCGCTATCAATAAGGCTATAATAACTCCTGCTTTAAAAAGATTATTTTTCATTTTATTTAGTTTTGGTATGCTTTAAAAGTATATATTTTGTTTTAAAAAACAAAAAGGAATAAATAATAACGACTTGTCTGGTTTTATACTAATGTGTTGATAGTTGGGGGCTATTGATTTTACTACCGAAGTGATTTGGCAATAATCTTCTGTTTCTTTTTAGTATACTTTTTACGAACGGGATGTTTTTCGCTGGTTTGCAAGAAGTTCTGTAGTGCTGTATAAACCAAAAGCTCTGAATACGTGGCTGAATTATTTTTTTCACTGATTATTTCAGACTCACTTTGCCACATCAATTTCTTATCAACTGATCTATATAATTTGACCTTTAATTTGTGACGATACTCATCATACTGTGAGTAAGTAGGGTAACTCACTTTGCTTTCAACTGTGTATTCCTCATCCTTTCCTGCTTTTGTTATTGTAGAAGAAGATTTTGATTCTGAGGTGGAGGAATTGATTCGAGAAATCGGCTCGCTTAGGCTAAATTCATAAATAAGCTTGTAATTTGATTTTTCAGATGTGGCCATAGTGTAATCTAGGCTTACTAATCGTAATGTGATTGATTTAGAAATGAGCAAAAGCGATAGGTCTGATTCAGTAGGTGTATTGTCTAAAAAAATTGAATCAATTTTAATTTTGCTCACTTCATCTATGGCATAAGTATCTGTAGAAACAGTAAGTTTGTGATAGCCTGGGTTGAAAGCACAAGCGCTAGAAAGCATTAAAAAAGCTACGGGGAGAAGTTTTTTCATGGAAGATGGTTTGAGAAAAATTTTATCAATAAAAGTGCCAGAAGGGGCGGTGGAATACTGCCTTAACCTTTGGAAAGAACACCCTTTTAGATTTGTGTTGAGCAAGAAGCGTTTGAGTAAACTTGGCGATTACCGCTATGATCCGCGTGATCAATCACATACAGTAACGGTAAACTCTGACCTTAATCCTTATCAGTTTTTGATTACCTACATTCATGAAGTGGCTCACAGGGTAGTTCACAAACCTAGGTCGCGACAGCTGCCACATGGCGCGCAGTGGAAGAGTAAATTTCAGGAGTTGATTTTACCCATGCTCAATCCTAGCATTTTTCCAGACGATATATTAAGAGTGTTGGCCAAACACATGAAAAACCCTAAGGCCAGCACAGCTGCCGACCCAAAACTGGTGAAAGTGTTGGCGCAATACGATTCCAACACCATGCAGTTACCTACTTTGGAGTCGGTAATTATTGGTGAAGAATTCTATTTAAGAAAAAGAAAGTTTAGAAAGCTAGAGGTGAAGAGAACACGAGCTTTATGTTTGGATTTGACCAATAACAGAAGATATTTAATTTCTCAAATTGCTGAAATAAGCCCAATCCATAAGGAAGATGCACCAAGGGCCAAAAAAATAGTTCTTGTTAAGAAACTAGGTAAGGCCAATTCTACGCCCAATAATCAAATCAATCTTTTCGAATAGAGTTTGGGGCTTTAGTGTTCGCCAGTTTTCAATATCTAGATCTCCACCAAAATTCAAATAACTGTCCACATTAAAAACCTTCATTTCATCAGTTACAAAGTCTCTGAAGTTGATGCCGCAAATCCAACCTTCTTCTACATCATCAAACCATTCCTCGTAATAGCTGTCATCAGACCCATGAAAATTGAGTACGTTTTCTCCTATTAAAATGTACTTGTTAATACCTAGCAGATTAAAATGATCAACAATGTTTCGTTTTAAATGCATGATGTCATTGTTCAAGGCATCATTCCATTCCCCAATAAACTCGATTATAATAAAGCCCAAGTCGTAATCTGCATAGAGCACTTTTATATAAAGCGTTTCAGAACCCATAAAGTCCCAGTGAGGGTCTATATAATAGCCGTATATGGTTTCTGAATACAAATCAAAATTATAGCTTTTCCCATCGTAGGGGGAGTTTTCGTCTTCCGCTACATTGTAGTATTTCAGCCAGCCATAATGAGGTTCAATGGTATGCATAAATGCAGAACAACACTTGGTTCATTTTGTTCCATGAACAAATTTTAGTCTTCCTTATTGTTCATTTCCATTACTACTTTCCAGAGCGTGCCTAAGAGCATCATTGTGAAACCAATAATCAGAAGCGTATTTTTCTCTGAGGTTTCAATCTGAAAAATCAAGCGAGAAAGTAGCGTACCTATGACCAGTAGAACGCCTAAAATAGCAATGGTTGAAGCCAATTTTACAATTGTTTGTCGTTTCATTAGAGTTTTATCTTTGGAAAAAGAGCGGGGATATCCCTCTTATATTTGAGGTATTCTTCGCCAAATTGTTGAATGAGTTTTTTTTCTTCCAATCGAATACCAAAAGGAAGGTAAGTGATTAATGCCACCAAGCTGATAAGGTTGACCAAAAGTGGGTTGTAGATAAAATAGCCAAGAAAAAGCAGAATGGTGCCAGTGTATAAAGGATGTCGTATTTTAGATTGAAGCTTATCTTTTTTTAATATTCGGTCCGATTGAGTTTCTTTTCGTAACCCTAAAAACACACGAATACTATAATTTCGGAATGATCTTTTAATGACAAAAAGACCAAAAGTTGCTATCATTAAGCCAACATAAGTGGTGGCGGGACTAGGGGGCAAAACAAAACCACTATAGATACTGGCGCCCAATAACAAAACAAAGGCAAAACTAAGTATTGAAAAACCACTGTATATCAGGCGATAAGTGCTTTGCTTTAGTGGAACTTTACTCTTAACACTGTCCGATGCCAAAAGACTATGGATTGTATAAAACAATACCCAACAGCTAAAAAAAATCAAATGGTTAAGTAACATGCTAGGCAATGATAATCATTATTTTCTGCTCTTAATTACCGTTTAAAACCTTGCATGAATTGTATTACATTTTCTAAAAAGCATCTTATGCATGCCATTGATTATCTTCGTTTAACTAATTTTTTGATAGTGCAATATATCTTATGAACCGTATTGACCGACTTACTGCAATTCTTGTCCAACTTCAATCTAAAAAAGTGGTTACAGCTCAGGAGGTTGCCAACCGTTTCGATATAAGCTTGAGAACGGTTTACCGCGATGTACGTGCTTTAGAAGATGCAGGAGTGCCCATTGGTGCCGAAGCGGGAAAGGGCTACTTTATCATGGATGGTTATCACTTACCGCCAGTAATGTTTACTCAAGAAGAGGCTAATGCATTGGTACTGGGGGCAAAATTGATAGAAGGGCAAACCGATGTATCTATTAAAAAGAACTTTACTGAGGCAATGCTGAAAATCAAATCTGTACTAAAAAGTAACGAGAAGGATGAAATAGAAAAGCTTGAATCACAAATAGTAGTTAAGCACTTACCGCAGATTGAAAAAGAAGGCTTCCCGAATAATTTTTTGGCTACAATTCAGCAAGCCCTAATCGATAAATCGGTGTTACGCTTTAGGTACTTCTCTAATTTTTCTGGTGATTTTTCTACCCGTGATATCGAACCAATTGGCTTGGTATTTTATGCAGGCAGATGGCATTTGTTGGCCTATTGCAGATTAAGGCAAGCCCCAAGAGATTTTCGGGTTGATAGGTTGGTGAAACTGGAAAAGCTAGATGAAACCTACGGTACCGACCACCAACCAAGCTTTAGTGAGTTTTTAGAAGAAATTGCCCACAGCACTGATTTACAGGAAGTGGAAATCAGCATTGATAAAACGGTGGCGCGCTACATTTCGGAACAAAAGTACAGTCAGGGTTTTGTGAGCGAAGAAGTAGGCGAAACGCACATTAAAATGAAATTTTTAACCCCAAGTCTCAATTACACCTCGCGCTGGCTGCTCACTTTGACAGATGCCGTACAAATTATTTCTCCACCTAAGCTTAAAGACATGGTGAGAGACAGAATTGAAGAGTTGCGGAAGCGTTATTCGATTTAGTTGAAGAAAAGTAGAGTTACTCACTTAAGTCTCAACTGATTGTTTAACAACAAAAAACTGCTTTGTAGTTTTCTGTCCTGATCTCGAAGTTTCGGGAGAAGGAACTATGATTAAACTCTAAACCCTTGGTAAACTCAGGGTAAAAAGCTCCTATCCTTCTGAGTCATGTATACTTCTCATTTAAAGAGTTCCTTACCCATTTCGCTTACAAAATTTTGGCGAGCTAAGCAGGTACCCAGAAAAAAATCAACCTTTTTTAAAATCTACTGACATAGGGTTGTCACTAGTGACTATTTATTTCGAAGCGTAAATACTTTTTAAGCCTAAAGCAGAACCCTATGATCATGTCAAAACTAAACCTAATCGAAGCCTATCCAGAATATTATAAGGCAAAGCCGAGCCCCGAATTGGTAGAGCTTGAACCCTATCAGTACATTACTATTCAGGGCAATTCCGAGCCAAATGCTCCAGTTTTTTTAGCTGCCATTAATGATTTATACAAGCTTGTTTACGGTATAAAATTCTATCATAAAAATGAAGGCATGGATTTTAAAATCCCGAAAATGGAAGCTTTTTGGTGGGTAGAAGGCGAATTACCTTTTGAAGAAACTCCACAAGAAGAATGGTTTTGGAAAATCATGTTCCGTATGCCTGATTTTGTTGGTGAAGGAGAGTTTAATATGACTGTAGATAAACTGATAAAGGAACGAAAACTGGACAGCGACCATCAATTAAAATTTGAGTCCATTCACGAAGGAAAATCAGTTCAAGCATTACATACAGGCTCTTACTATGATGAGCGCGGAACGTTGGAGAAAATGTTTGTCTTTATGAAGGAAAATGGACTGGAGGTCAATGGTCAGCACCACGAAATTTACATTTCCGACCCAAGAAAAACAGCAGAAGAAAAACTTAAAACCATTCTCAGATATGCCGTGAAATAACAATTAGTTCAAAACAACACAATTCTAATCTTCATTGGCCCAGAGCAGACGGCTTTGGGCTTTATTTTTTTAAGTACTCATACAATTCCAAATTCCAGCCAGTAAGTATCATGATATTAAGCGGATACTTATTTTCAACTGAACGGTTTTCTTCATAATCTACTGAAGCGTTGAAAAAGTCATATTCAATGCCGTGATCTAATAGTCCAGAAGCTACTCTTAATTCAATAATAGCACTTCTTACTTCATCTATTGCAGATAAGTAACTACCAAAACTAATGTCAGTATTTGGCTTTATAAAGACTAAAGCTTTGTCTTCATATTTCTGGAAAAGAGAAATTACAGTTTCACGGAGCAAAGCTTTGCTAATGATCGTCCCGTTAAGCTTGAGCTGATCTTCAGACACTTCCAAAAGAATACGATTGTATTTAGCGTAATTAGCAACTGCATAACATGAGTTTGCCTCGGGCCATCTTACTTGAGTCGGTTTGATTTGCTCTTTAACGAGGGAGCTTAAAAACTTTTTTTCGGCAGAACAATCTGTTTGAGAGGGGAATATTCCAGTAATAGCTCTGTTATACAGGATGGTTGCAGGTTCGGGAAGCTCGTCATCTAAGCCGCTAACCCTCACGCTGATTTTTGGATGATTTAATTGTTTGTCAATTAGTGTTTTGATACTCATTACCTGAGTGAGGCTGACTTTTTTGTCAATGAAAAGTTCAAGTTCGTTTGAAGAGTATGGGTTTACCTTTTCAATATAGTTGGCTAGACTGCCATGGGGTGTCTCAAAAAGCCCCCCTCTAGTATAACTGAGGATTTTTGGCAAGCCTAATTCTGACGAGTGGGTAATGAAGAATCTAGGAGTTCTGTATTCGGACCTCAACCTTTGATAAGATTTGACCTCTGGTAAATCGAAGTTGTATTGTGTATAGATGGAGTGTTTTTTTATGTATTCATTAAGTAGGCCGTGGTTTAATGGAAATACTTTTGCCAAAGTGAAAGTGAGTAGAGTAACAATGAGTGCTGACCAACCTAAGTACTTGAAGTAATTTTGTTTGAGTAGGCGGTGTGATTCGAGCCAGTTATTTAGGAAAATAACCACCAAGATTCCGTAAAACACGAATTGATGTCCTCCGTCTAGTCTAAGAAAGTATCCTAAATGTAAAGTAGTGCCAATAAGGGCATAGACTCCAAATACCCTTGATATAATCGAAAGTGTTGACCATGTATTGAAACCAATCACGTTTTGAATTAATCTGTGGTTGAATTTTACTGAGCGGTTAGTACTACGTTCTGACGTCCTTAACACCAGCTGTGAGCTAAGTCCGAAACCTGCTACTACTGATAAACCAGCAAGAAATAGACTGTAAAACCTGATTTCTGAGTCTTCGATTGGCAGTGCAAAGAGCGGGTGTGTAGTTGTTATAAGGATAATCTCACCCACATAGACAAAAACGAAATAAAGAGAAACAGAGATGGCTAACAAGTAGATAAACCACGTGAAAAGTAAGTGTCTGTTCAGTTCAAACTTTGATGCCTTCAAAAAGCCCTTTTGTAATGCCATTAGATTCTACTTGCATGGGGGATTAAGATAGAAAAATAAGCAATCAGATTTGTATTCGAATTGATCCTAACAGGCTAACAAATTGAAACAAATTTATCCTTGATTCATCACAAAGTCGATCACCTTTCTTACAGAGCCATGTGTTTTAAGTAGCTTTTCTGCAGTGGGGCTGTCAATCTGTAACATCTCCATAATCATTCTTGTACCACGGTCTACTAGCTTGTTATTCGAAAGCTGCATATCGACCATTCTGTTGCCTTGCACTTTTCCCAATTGAATCATTACCGAAGTAGAAATCATGTTCAGTACAAGCTTTTGGGCTGTTCCAGCCTTCATGCGGGTGCTGCCAGTAATAAATTCAGGTCCAACAATTGGCTCTATCGGAAACTCAGCTTCCCAAGCTATGGGGCTATCTGGATTACAAACAATGCAGCCCGTAAGTACTCCGTTTTTTCTAGCTTCTTTGAGCCCACCAATTACATAAGGTGTTCTGCCCGAAGCGGCAATGCCAATTACCGTGTCTTTGTGGTTGATGATGTGTTCTTGCAAGTCTTCCCAAGCTTGATTGGCATCATCTTCGGCATTCTCTACTGCTTTACGAATGGCAGTATCTCCACCAGCAATAATACCCACTACTACACCATGTTCAACCCCATACGTAGGAGGGCACTCCGAGGCATCCACCACACCCAAGCGTCCACTGGTGCCTGCGCCAATGTAAAAAATCCTTCCGCCCATTTGCATACGAGGAACAATCTGATTGACCAAAGTTTCGATTTGAGGAATGACTTTTTGCACAGCCAAAGAAACCGTTTGATCTTCCTTATTAATATTAGTCAGCAAATCGGCTACCGACATTTTCTCAAGCGAGTTGTAATTAGATTCAGATTCGGTGATGTTCATTTTGTGTATATTGGAAAGCATTTAAATCGACTCAAACTTACGCTTTATGAATTATAATTATGCCTTTCGTTGCCTGTTAATTCCTTTGGTTATTATATCAATGGGCCGAGGTAGCGCTGCACAAGAAATAAGAATAGATGAGTTAGAGAGGCTTAGTAAAAAACAGGCAATAGCTTCTTTGAATGGTGATTTGAGAGATTTTTTAAGTATTCCCAATAATGCTTTGGTGGAGAGTAATGTTAGGAACAATCTCAATTTTTTGACTACTGCTTTTGAGAAAAGAGGATTCAAAACTACCGAATTACCCACCATTAGTAGAACTGCGCTGTTGGCTGAAAAGAAAGTGGAGGGGGCAAAGAGTACGGTTTTGTTTTATATGCACTTTGATGGACAGCCAGTAGATGAAAGTAAATGGGAGCAAGAAAGCGGGTATAAGCCTGTACTGAAAAAAAGAACTTCAAATGGGCAGTGGGAAATTATAAACTGGCAAGAGGCTGAGAAAGATTTTGATGAAGACTGGAGAATTTTTGCACGGTCGGCCTCAGATGATAAATCTCCAATTATTATGTTTTTGGCCGCTATGGATATTATGATTGATAGAAATCAGAATCCTGGCTTTAACATTAAGGTTATTCTAGACCCAGAAGAAGAACAAGGATCGATTGGTTTACCAGGAGCAGTAAAAAAGTATAAAAAGGAGTTGGCAGCCGATAGAATGGTGATTTTAGATGGCCCAATTCATGATTCAAATCAACCAACATTAATCTTTGGTACGCGCGGAATAGCCGATATTGAGCTGACTGTTTACGGGCCAAGAACTCCTCAACACAGTGGGCATTTTGGAAATTATGCGCCCAATCCAGCTTTTAGGCTTGCAAAATTGTTGGCGTCAATGAAAGATGATGGCGGTGTAACTACCATTCCTGGTTTCTATGATGGAATTGAACTGACCCCAGAGATTAGAGCAATCCTTAAAAATGTTCCAGACGATCAAGCCCAAATAATGAAGCGTGTGGGAATAGCCGAAACCGATAAGGTTGGCAGTAACTATCAAGAGGCCATGCAGTATCCGTCATTGAACATTCGTGGCTTTAGTTCAGGATGGGTGGGCGATGAAGCCAGAACCATTGTACCTGACAAAGCTACTGCAACTTTAGATATTCGTTTGGTACCCGAATCTGATGGAGCTCGATTGGTAGGCTTGGTAAGGGAACATATTAAAGCCGATGGCTACTATATTATTGAAAATAGAGATCCAACCGAAGATGAAAGAATGAAGCACGGAAAAATTATTAGGTTTGATCATGATCCGGGTGCAATGTGGAAAGCTTTTTATACACCTGTAACCTCGCCTACAGGTTTGTGGCTGTATGAGGTATTGAGCAAAGCCCATAACTCAGAAGTTGCGAGAATTAGACTGGCAGGAGGAAGTGTTCCAATTGCGTTTTTTGTTCAAGAATTGGGAATACCTGCAGTTTTGGTTCCCCCAGTAAACCCAGATAACAATCAGCACAGCCCGAATGAGAACCTTCGGTTAGGTCATTTTAAAAACGGAATAAAGAGCGTTTTGGCCATACTCAATTCTCAATTTGAATAAGAGGATTGCTGGTTTATTGGTGAAAAAGGGTAAGACCAGCAATAGGATGTTCGGTAATATGTTTAATATAAATGCCTTGGTCTACCGCCACTTTTCTTAAAATATTATTGAAATAATAAGCCACGGAGCCAGTAAAGTGAACAGGTACTTCCTTGAATCCTTCATACTTCGAAACATTTTTGGTAATGAAGATGGTAAAGGCATCGTACACTAATTTATACATGTACGGGTCACTGATATGTTCATTGATAAACTTTGCAAAGCTGGCCAAAAAGCGCCCTGGCATTGGCTCTTGATAAATGGCGGTAAGAAAAGCATCCTTATTTAGCCCAAAACGATCTTTAAAAATAACCCTCAAATGTTCGGGCATATCTTTTCTGTAATAATCCGTTACTAAGGTTTTTCCTAAGTAAGTTCCTCCCCCCTCATCGGCTATGGCCCAACCCAGAGAAGGCACATTGCTAACAATTTTGTTTCCGTCATAAAGACAAGAGTTTGTGCCTGTACCTATAATACAAGCAATCCCTTTTTCGTCACCACATAGCGAACGAGCAGCAGCCAATAAATCATGGTTCACGTCAATTTTAGCATCCTTGTAATAGCGCTGAAGGAGTTTTGCTATTTTGTCGCGATTAGTACCCGAAGAACAGCCTGTTCCATAAAAATAGATTTCATCCACCCTGTCTGGCAACTGGCTATGTAAATCTTGAATAACCAAAAGAATTTCTTCTTTGGTTTGGTAATAGGGGTTAATGCCCATAGTACGAGCCTGCTCAATACTTCCATCGGCACCAATCAATCGCCAATCGGTTTTGGTAAAGCCACTATCTGCTATTAAAATTTTGTTCATACTACGTTATCGAAAGTCAAAAATAACAATTCGATCGAAACCCTGTGGGTAATGATTGCGTGTATGTATTTGGTTTATAAAATAAACTACTTTACATTTGGAAAAATAATTTAATATGGAAGAGAAAGAATTAACCCCCCAAGAAAGTATGGAGCTGATTCAGTCGATGATTGGGAAGGCTCGAAGACGCTACTCAGACAACAGTTTCTTTTTTCTGTTATGGGGCTGGATTGTCATCATTGCCAGCTTAGGTCATTTCTACCTGTCTACTTTCACAGACTTTGAGTACCCATTTATTGGTTGGTCGCTAACCATAGTAGGAGCTATTATTTCTGGGGTAGTGGGTGCAAAGCGAGGTAAGAAGAGCCAAGTAAAAAACTATACAGATGAAATGTACGGCTGGCTTTGGTTCAGTTTAGGTATGGCCATGTTTACCATTGTTTTTAATGGTCAGCAAATTGGCTGGAATACTGTGCCTTTCATATTACTTTTGGCAGGCGTTGGCACGGCAGTATCTGGTGCAATGATGGGCTTTAAACCTTTAAAAATTGGAGCTCTGGTGTTTTGGATTTTGGCCTTTGTTGCTTTTAGGCAGCCAGAAAACTATCAAATGCTTATTATGGCTGTTGGTATTGCAATAGGCTATTTAATGCCCGGGTACATTATGAAAGCAAATTTCAGAAAACATGGGGTTTAATCAACTCGACCCGCTTTTACATTCTCAGCTTAGGTTGGCAGTAATGTCGTTACTGATCAGTGTGGAAACAGCGGATTTTGTATATATAAAGGAGCAAACCGAATCTACCGCGGGCAACTTGAGTGTACAGCTGGATAAGCTTTCAACAGCAGGTTATATAGAAATTACCAAGCAGTTTGAGGGTAAAAAGCCTAAAACTACATGTAAAGTAACCCAGAAGGGAGTAGATGCTTTTGACAATTATGTGAAGGAAATTCAACAATACTTGAAACCATAATTTTTTTGCAATTATGGTTTATAATATAAACTAGTTTGAAAAATTTAAACAAATGATCATGGAAACGGAATCAATTAAAATGAAGACAGTAAAGGCAATTTTTGTTTTTATCGTGGTGCTATATGGAGCACTTTTAAATCATGTAGCAAAGGCACAAGAAATGAGTACAACAAGTGTAGCGGCCATGGAAAAACTCTCTACTTGGGTTGGTAAATGGAAAGGCAAGGGTTGGTCTATAGATCAAACACAGCAGAAAACAGAGTTTACTGTAGAAGAGCATATTCAACTTAAAGTAGGAGGTAACGCAATTCTGGCTGAGGGCATTGGGCGCAATAAATCTGATGGAAAGATAGGTTTTGAGTCTCTGGGCGTATTATACTTTAACAATGAAAAGAAGCAATACGAAATGAAATCCCTTACTGCTGATGGAAATCAAGCTTCATCATCGGGTAAAATTAATGAGCAAGGGCAATTCATTTGGGGTTTTGATGTACCCGGAGGAAGTATTCGTTACACCATCACACTGGGTACGGATGCTTGGCATGAAAAAGGTGAGTTTGTTATGGCGAGTGGCCAAGCTTTTACCATTTTAGAAATGAACTTGACCAAGATAAAATAGGTATGAATTTTTTAGAAACCTTAAAGGTGTTTAGTTCCTATTTGGGGCTTTTTCATACCTGTTGTGCTGTGTTGGCCATGATTTTCGGAGCCGTGGTGGTATTCAAAACCAAGGGAACGAACCTGCATAGAAAAATCGGCTATGCCTATGTAACTTCAATGCTTTTGATGAACCTTAGCGGTTTTGGGATTTATAATTTTGGAGGACTTTCTCTCTTTCATGCTTTTGCTTTTATAAGTTTATTCACACTGCTTTTGGGTATTATTCCGGCCATAAAAAGAAGTAAAGACTGGTATAAAAAGCACTTCTATTTTATGAGTTGGTCAGTAGTGGGTCTTTATTGTGCTTTTTGGGCCGAGGTGGGTGTTCGCTTTTTCGATATGCAGTATTTTTGGTGGGTAGTAATGCTTGCTACAATGTTAACTGGCTTAGTTGGAATGACCGTGATCAACAAAAAAGCCAAGGCACTTTTCGTTAACTAAGAAGCGAATAAGTTAAACCAAATAGTGTTTGAACATCGTAAGTGATTACAAGTTTATAGACTATGAAGAAGATTAAACTAGGAATATACTGGGTTGCATGTTGTTTGCTTTTAGTGGCTTGTGGAGGAGATTCTGAGCCAAGCGGTGGAGGGAATGGAAACCTAAATAACAGGCCTGTTGGTGAATCGGCAAACGATCTTTTGGCGTCATCTAATTATACTAGACTGGAAGTGGAATTACTTTACGCAGCAGGTTTTGAGCCACCCTCTGCTAGTGTAGATTACCTAAGAAATTTTTTAGCTGCTCGACTGAATAAGTCGGGAGGTATTTCGGTAACAACACGCCAAATTTCTACTCCAGGAAAATCTCAATATAGCCTTCAGGAATTGATAGATATTGAAACTGCCAATCGGATGAAATTCAACAATGAATCGACCATTGCTGCTTATTTGTTCTTTGCCGATGGTAGTTATGCACCAAATGAAAATGTTTTGGGTGTAGCTTATAAAAACACATCTATGGTGCTTTTTCAAAGTAGAATAGAAGAGTTATCAGGTGGAGTGGGCCAGTCATCTACCTCGCTGCTTACTTCAAGTGTAATGGCCCATGAGTTTGGGCATATTTTAGGTTTGGTAAATACGGGATCTCCATTGCAAAGCGATCATCAAGATGTGGCGAATGGACATCATTGTAATGTAGATGATTGCTTAATGTATTTTGCTGTAGAGTCTACAGCCGGCTTGAGTGATTTATTGGGGATGAATGCCCCGCCTGCTTTAGATGCTCAGTGTTTGGCAGACCTAAAGGCTAACGGAGGAAAATAAAAGGGAATAAAGTAAGAACCCTCCAAAAGTTCTCATTTCAATTTTATCATGAGGTTATTTACTTCTCACGGCATAATTGAATCAACTTTTGGAGGGTTTTTCTTAAGCTTATTTTGTTTTGCTTGCCGCTTCTGTAAGTACTTTTTCTGGTATAATGCTCTTCCAAGCTTGAGGTCTTTTCGGGTCAAAGTCCACTAAATACCAATCATCCCCCAGCTTCTTCTCCTTTACCCAAATCACACTCTTATCACCTTTGGCGGTAATTATATTTTTGGCAGTATCATAAGTCACGTTTTCTGAACCAAATTGACTTTTTAACCCACCTACAATTTGGCTTGCCATACTTTTGTTTTGGTCGTTCAGGGTAAGTTTCAAATCCATCTTATAGTCTGCAAGTGCATACTTATCCGAATTTTGAGGAGTTAGACCACTCAAGTTTCCCACTTTAACATTCTCTATTTCAAGTTTTATTCTCAAAAGCTGGAGTAATGAAGCCATTTCTTGCAAACTAACAGACGAGTTTGACTCAAATTGTTTTGGGTGCAGAAAGCCTAGACCCTTTTCAAACTCTTGTTTGGAAGTATGTTCTAGAAATTTATTGAACCTTGCGTTGATTTCCTCTGAATCTGCCTTGCTTAACGATTGCGCCATTAGCCCCGAAGAGAGCATTCCAATGGCGAATAGAATAATATATTTTCTCATGTTTATTTCTTTTTCTTTCTTCTTAACAACTTTCAGGCCTTTATCTTTTTTAGAACCTAGGTTGAAAACAAAAGACTGTCGAATAACGGTAAATGTTGCAGAAATTATGAGTTGATTTTACATAGTTATTTAGATGGCATGTTATCCTTAGCCTTTTCGCTTACAACTTTGGTAGAAGATTGAAAGTTCTGAGTGGAAATCCAGAAGCCATCACCTTGTTTCCAAATGGCTTTGTTCCCCTGCCAAACACCCTTATAATAATATGCTCCACACCCCATTTGAAGTACATTTTCACTGTAAAGCGTTTTGGCGTGAGATGGAGATTTAACCCATTTGTCTACAACATGATCGGCTAATTCTAGATATGAACCAAAATATACTCCACCTACGGCCGATATGTTTTCTGAAATGTTGGGGTTAACTATGCCAGCAAGAGCAGCCCTTTGTTCAGGTGTTTTTCTTTTTTTATCCTTTTTATTAATGTGGTCGAAAAAATCTTCTTTGCCCATTTCCACAGAGTGATTCCATGCCATAATTTCTAAGTTGGGCTGGTAGGCCAATGGGGCTATTCCCTTTTCAATTCTTGCTTCGTTGGAAACAAAAAAGAGGGCAGCGTTTAAAACCTTGTAATCAACTTTGTTTAAATCAATCGGTGCTTTAAAAAGCTTGAACGAACGAAAATTATTGTCATTTAACTCGTTATAGTACTTGTCATCCCATTTCCGTTGTGCACTTAACGATAAGCAACCGAACAGAAGCAACGTGAATAAAATGAGGGACTTAAAAGATTTCATAAGCGAATATATGTATGTTAATTTACGATATATGAAGTTTCTACAGAAAAGTGGTTCTGCTTTAAAATGAATTTATGTTAGTTTTACTCAAACAGAAAACCCTTAAGTGAAGTATAACAAAGCCTTAACCTTATTTGCCCTTCTGGCTTTCTCCCTGTTTTTTCTGACCGATTGTGCAGGAGCCAAAAGAGGAAGAGACCAAAAAGTAAATACAGTAATACAGACCGCACGGTCATATGTGGGTACTCCTTATAAATACGGAGGAACAACAAGGGTAGGGTTAGACTGCTCTGCACTTTTATACCATGCCTACTATAGTGTTCGAATTCAGCTGCCACGTGTGTCTGAAGATCAAGCCAAAATAGGTGATAAAATTAAACTGAAAGATTTAAAGCCAGGCGATATGGTTTTCTTTGCTACGGGCGAAAGAAGAAACCAAATCACACACGCGGGTATTGTTACTGCGGTAAGAAGTAGGTCTGACATTAGGTTTATTCATGCTTCTACCTCGCTGGGGGTAACCGAGAGCAACTTGTTTTCGCCTTATTATATAGAAAGATTCAAACGAGCCAGAAGAGTGCTTTGATTTATATACTTGGCCACGTATATTTGCCGACCTTTTGGGGGATTAGCTCAGCTGGCTAGAGCGCTACACTGGCAGTGTAGAGGTCACCGGTTCGACTCCGGTATTCTCCACCAGAAGTAAAAGCCTTGCAGAAATGCGAGGCTTTTTTGGTTTACTGTAAATATGTTGTATTTATCATTCTTCCCTGTTAATTTATTGAAATTACTAAATTAATGTGTTTCTTAAATCACCCTTGGTGATACTGGAATCAGATAAGAAAATAGAATGATTTTAGCCGAAAAATTTGGTATACCCTTAGCGCTTAAGCTAATGAATGTATGTGCAAAATACACCTACAAACAACTTTCAAATAGCTACTCGTTTTTTAGTATTCTGTCAGAGTTTGGTATTGAGTACCCAAAGGATGAATTTAACTCAATTTATTTACATACCACACTTCTATTCTCATCCACAACGAAACCAAAAGAGCTTATTGAGTTGATATTACTTGATGATAGTCAAAAGGCTTTTAAACAAGAAATATATCAAAATCATGACGGTGCTTTCGCCCTATCACTAAATTCTAGTCTGCATACAAATCCTCTCGTTAGAGAGTTAAAGTACTGGAATGAAATTCCGAAGGAGTATTTTAAGGAGTTTTTCAAAATCTACCGAGAGTTAGTAAAAAGTGTTGCTACTCCTGTGCAATCACAGCTTTTAACTAATCAAGAAACTATTTCTGGCAAAATTGATCAAAACCAAGATGAACTGAGACAGAAGATTGTCTCAATGACTCAAATTCTTCAAGACTTTTCAATTTCGAGAACTGATCAAAGCTCCAGTCTACAAATAGAATATGATCGGCAAGTAAAGTCGATCATAAAAGTGCTGGAAAATGGACAGGCAAGAAGTGCACTGAATCAGTTTAAGGAATTAAAAGAGGCCATCTGGGATAAGGTGAATGACGACTTGAAGTTTAAGATTCTTACCAATATTGGTGTCTGTTACTACCAATTGGGAGAGATTGAATTTGCGAGTAACTCCCTTCAAGAGGCTTATGGTTTTGGTTCAGAGACGGAAGTTGGGTTGAGTAATATGGTCAATGCATTTATAGCTATTGATGATCACAAAAAGGCAAAAGATTACTTGGTAGTGTTTTTTCAAAAATTCCCAACCTCCCCGAAAGCTCATGCGGCCTCCATTCGTCTAAAACCTGAAACGATGTCTGTTCAGGAAATTGAGAGTGCAATCCCCGAAGACCTAAGAGAAAATTACGAAGTCTTATTGTCTCTAGGGTTAAAGGCGAAAAGATTAAAGGACTTTAACCTTTCAATTAAATATCTGAAAACTGCTTTGGAATCAGGTTCGGAGTTGCCATTGGTAAAAGAGCATTTACTTGCCTGTATACTAGAAAAATACGCTGTCAACTTCAGGGTTGCAAACCTTCGATTAATTGATGAAGAAACGGAGAGTGAGCTAAATGAAGCTTTGTTGCTAACTGATGAACTCTTGTCGAAATATGATAAAACAGAATTAAATAGTGTAACAACCCAGTTATATATGAATAAGAGTGTTGTCCTAAATCTTTTAGGACATTTTGATGAGTCACTTAAAGAGGTCAATAAGGCTTTAGCTATCGAGCCTTCTAACCCTAAAGTTCTCAAGCAAAAAGGACTCATATATGTATTTGAAGGAGATACCGAAGAGGCAGTTCAAGTATTGGAAGAGATAACGAATTTCTCAGAAACTCCAGATGTACCAAGCCTCCTATCTGAAGTTTACAGTAAGAGAGGGGAGTTTGACAAAGCTATTAAAATTCTTGAAGAGTATTTAAGTAGTGATTTAGATCAATATTTTAGAAATCAATCTTTAGGATTTCTATTAGAGCTCTTCATTAAGACCAAACAATTTGAAAAAGTTGATGAGCTCTCAAAGAAAGAATTCAAGTCAAATCAAATATTTGACTTTGTTAGCCGAGCCCATATTGCTCGATTTCAAAAAAGTGATATAATTGCTTCAGAGATTCTTATAGACGCAATATCACATGTTACAGATCGCACAACTGCAAGAGAGAGATTCCTATTGGCTGAGCAATTAGTTAAGTCGAATTGTTTGAATTTGGCAATAGAGCTTTTTGAGTCAATTGATGATAAGACTTTATATTCACCGATTACAATTAGACTAGCCAGGCTTTACTATACGGTAGGTCGAAAGGGAGAATGCTTGAAATTGCTTCAAGGACTAAGGGAAAAAAGAGGTGTGCATGATTATGCCAGTTCTTTGGAGGTTTCAATTTATCAGGAATACGGAGATTATGAGAGGGCCAAACTGTTGGCAGAGGAATATCTCCAAAGCTTTTCAGCGAGTATATCAATGAAAATAAGGCTAGCTGGAGTAAATCTTCGGCTTGGTTTTACAGATCTCGTAGATACCTTTTTAAGGGAAGATATTGAAGTTGACGAACTGATGTCAGATGAATTTCACTCTTACCTAGCTCAGCTTATGGCCAGGAATCATAGAGAGAAACTCTTCAAGATTTGCTATGACTACAGGCGAAATCATAATGATGGTGAAGGACATATTCTCTTTACTCAAATTCTCCTTCAATTCCCTCTCAATGAATTTGAGTGTAATCCCCCTACCAAAGTCGATGTCGATACTGTAGTATCTTTTAAAGGTGAGAGGGGTCAGAGTTTTACGCTAGTAATTGAAGATCGTCCAAAAGAAGAACTTAAGGAAAATGAAATAGATACCACTGATGAAAGGTTTGAGATAATCAAAGGTAAATCAGTAGGTGAAAAAATAAGTCTTCCAAATTCAAACGTCACTTGGGAAATAGACTCTATAGCAAACAAACTCCTTCATGCTTTTCATGAAAGTCAAAAGAAATGCGAAACACTGTATGTGAAAGATGCACCCTTTAAGTCTTTCCATGTAGATGATTTACCTGACTTTTTAAATCAAATAGAGAAGGAGGGGGCAGGCTGGCAAGAGAACTTTGACTTAGCAAAACAACAATACAGAGACCGAAAAGCTCCATTAGGAACTATAGCTGAGATGTTTGGCAGGAACCCCATTGATATTTGGAATCAGTTTATCCATATTGAAAATGTTGGCATTCAATCCTCTTTGGGGAATAACGATGAGTTAAAACTGGCCATAGATGCAATTGAGGAAAAGAACGGCTTTTGTTCTGATGTCGTAGGGCTCTTGACACTTTTTGAACTTGACCTTGGAAATGTCATTGCTGAGTTTTTTGGAAAGGTTAAAATAGTCTCTTCAACTTATGATCTGATCTTTGATTACATAGAAGAAAACAAGATATTTTCGACCAGGGCACAAACTACTGATAAGAGTAGGCTGGAATTGTTCTTCGAGTTTGTAAGGGAGAACTGTGAAGTCTTGCCGCCTCAATTGGCTATTGATATGAATAGTAATGAGAAGGAAAGGTTGGACGAGTTAATAGGACGATCTTTCTTTGATACAGCTCTTTTGGCAAAGGAGACAAACACAACTCTTTTGAGCGATGATCTAGCTTTTAGAGGACTAATATATCAGGAATATGGAGTTGAAGGAGTTTGGACTCAATCAATTTTACGATATCTGATAGATAATAAAAAAATTGACAGAGGTTTCTATAATGAAAAGGTTCTTAAGCTCACGAATATGAGATATATCCATACCGCGATTGATGATAATGTTCTGATGTTGGCAGCAGAGAAGGCCAATTTTAAGTACGAATTCGTTTTCTCTTCATGTTTGAGGTTTTTAACGGGGAAAATCAGCTCCCAGAATTCATCATTATTAGTGGCTTTCGGCTTCTTGTATCGCCTTTGGTTACATCCAGAGGCTCAAATTAAAGATAAGCACAATCTTACAATTTGTACTATTACAACCCTTTGCACGGACAGGGTAATTCAGGATATAATTGAAGGTCTAAATTATTTGACCACTCTACGAGGGGCCAATGACAGATCAAGGAGTATTGATGACTGGGTTTATAGGCGAATAAAGCAGGAGGTAAAGGATTGGAAAAAAATATATAAAATTACAGGTTAACTCGACATCACTTTGTTTGTCGCTGCTCATTCTTATCTTCAACTCCCCCTCCCATGCAACTTTCCTACATAATCCTTATCTTTAGCTAGTTATGTCGTTTCTGGTCAATGAAAGCGGCTTAATGGATTAGAAAACCATTTCAAACCTCAAAACAACAACACCATGTTCAAAAGTTATCTCAAAATTGCTCTACGCAGCTTAAAGCGCCACAAAGCTTTTTCTATCATCAATATTCTAGGCTTGTCAGTAGGGCTCACCTGCTGTATGCTCATTGGTCTTTATATTTCTGAAGAAACTAGTTATGACAAGTTTCACACCAATATTGACAATATCTACCGCTTTACACGTGAATTCAAGAGTCCAGATGGTTCTACTTCATTGCACCTGTCGCGAGTAGCACCTCCTTTTGGCCCTTTAGCCAGAGAAGATTTTTCAGGAGAGATAGAAAAAATTGGCCGTATGATGCCAGTTGGAGGGCCAGTTAAGTACAATAATAGGCTGTATGATGAAAACAACTTCTATTTTGCAGATTCAGAAATAGCAGAGATTCTCACCTTTGATGTAATTGAAGGCAATCTGATAGAGGCGTTGTCGCAACCTGGTTCGGTGGTGATTTCCGATGAAATGGCATTCAAGTATTTTGGTAATGAAGATCCGATTGGTAAGTCAATTAACTTTCTTTCTCAAGCCGATTTAATTGTGAAAGGCGTATTCAAGAAGTTACCTGATAACTCTTCTTATCAAATCGATTTTTTAGCAGAAATGACTCCGCTGGAAGCCTTCTTTGGAGGTAGAGAAGCCATGATGCGAAACTGGGGAAGTAACAATTTTGCTACTTTCTTTACCCTTAAGCCCGAAGGTAGAATCGATGAAATTGAACGCAGAATAGGCGATTTCCTCAACAAACATGTGGATGAAGACGCAACTAGTTGGACTAATTTGCACGTTCAGAAATTATCAGATGTTCACCTTCACTCTAACCTAGACGATGAACAGGGGCAAAATAGTGACATTGTGTATGTATACATTTTCGCATCCATTGCTTTCTTGATTTTGGCAATAGCCTGCATTAACTATATGAATTTGGCTACTGCTCGCTCTGCCACTCGTGCCAAAGAAGTGGGAATGCGCAAAGTGTTTGGTGCAGGAAAAGGTAAGTTGATCAATCAGTTTTTAGTCGAATCCATTGTACTTGTGTTCTTTGCCTTGGTTTTGGCCGTTGGTGCCACCTCTTTAATCTTACCGTATTTCAGGTCTTTTACTGGTTTGGAATTGGAGTTTGATCTGTTCACCAACCTGCCGCTAATAGCAGTTATTTTATCAAGTGCCATATTGGTAGGGGTGCTTTCAGGTAGTTATCCTGCTTTTTACCTGTCTTCTTTTCAGCCATTAAAGGTCTTAAAAGGAAAGCTCACTAGTGGTGCAAAAAGTGGCGGATTAAGAAGGTTCTTGGTGGTGGTTCAGTTTACTATTTCGGTAATTCTAATTGTTTCTACCATTGTGGTATTTAAGCAACTCGACTTTATTCAGAATAAGAAATTGGGTTACGACCGTGAACAAATGATGATTATGGGTGTAAGTCAGCCTGTAGCAGATCAATATGAAGCTTTTAAAAATGAACTACTGACAATTCAGGGAGTAAAAATGGCGGGCGGATCAAGCCGAGTTCCTTCAGGGCAACTGCTAGATTCTCAAGGTGCACAAGCCGAGGTAAATGGAGAAATGTCACCCACGCCTGTTGTTATTAAAAGCTTGTCCGTTGACCCTGATTTTATTCCTACTTACCAAATGGAAATGGCCAGCGGCCGCAACTACTCAAAGAATTTTGCAACCGATTCGGCCTCGTTTGTATTGAATGAGAAATCTGTTGAAGTGATTGGCTGGGGAAGCGCTGAAGATGCTATTGGACAAAATATGATTTATGCTGGTGTGCGCGGTAAAGTAATAGGGGTAGTGAAGGACTTTCACTTTGAGTCGTTACAAAGTGAAATTTCACCTATCATTTTGGTAAATCGCCCAAACCAAATGCGTAACCTTTCCATTAAAATTGAAGGAACAGATATTAAGAACTCTATCCAGCAGATTGAAGCATTGTATGCCAGGTTTTCCCCCGATGCTCCGTTGAATTATAACTTTTTAAACGATCGGTTTGCGAACCTTTACACATCTGAGACACAGCGCAGTCAGTTGTTTACTCTTTTTTCAGGCTTGGCCATTTTCTTAGCTTGCTTAGGCCTGTTTGGTTTGGCTTCTTTTACAGTAGCGCAGCGTAGTAAGGAAATCAGTATTAGAAAAGTATTGGGTGCTTCCGTACAGCAGATTGTGGGTATTCTTTCCAAAGAATTCATTATTCTTATTGTAATTGCCATGCTGCTTGCTTTTCCAGTAGCCTGGTATTTTATGAGTGATTGGCTCGAAGGCTATGCTTATCGTATCGGTTTGGGGGCATCTCCATTTCTATTGGCCGCGGCAATCGCTGGAGCAATTGCTTTCTTAACTATAAGTATTCAAACTTTTAAAGCTGCGGTTTCAAATCCTTCGGAACGATTGAGGGATGAGTGATTTTGCTAAGACTTAAACAGAAAGAGGCTTCTCAGTAAACTGAAAAGCCTCTTTCTTTTTTAGGATGCCCCTAGTTAGTTATTTAATGCTGCCCACATATCAATAGCCATTCGCCATTTTCCGTCTTCCCCCTTTTTCCAGACAATCACATATTGACCACGGAAATTGACAGTATCGCCATTATTAACGCTGACACCTTCATAATATCCGTAATCCGAAGCCATACTACCCGAAACTTCAAGCTTTACCGGGGTACTCTTATGTTTGAGTACTTTGATGGATTCTGGAATGTCCCAGTAATTGGTGATTTTTTCTATTCCTTCTACCATATTTCTCGTTCCCGGCAGAATAACGGCATCCTCGGTGTAAAACTCCATTTGGGCTTCAAGATCACCATCAATATAAGCTTGTGAGAAGGCTTTAGCGGCATTGGAAATTGCCAATCGTGCTTCCTCAATATTATTCTCTTCTGGCTGTGTACAACCAAAAACAAGGGAAGTAATTAAAATGAAAGTCAAAAATCGAGTCATCACTGTTCTATAAGATGAACTCAAGTTAAAAATATTAAGTTGCGCCATCCTATTGGACTACATTTTTTATTCGCTCCAATTGTACCAAATGTCGCTGCGTATGAGCCACGATAAAGCGTAGCGCTTCCCCTAATCTCAGTTTCACCATTGAGCCCAAAGCCGTAGGTACTTTTATGCGGTCAATATTCACCGCACGGCTTTTCTCTACCAAAGCAATCATCTGTTCATGAACTTGTTTGAATTCGGCCATTACAGTATTTGAATTAAGTTGACTTTTGGGCTCTAGAAATTTGAAGGTTTTCAACTTCATAGGAATTTCTCCCTCGGGTTTTGGAGCGTTCATTTTGGCAAACATTTTACCCTTCCAATGACCTTTATAATTATCTGTTGCTGCAGGAAGCTGTTGACCATTTAGCTTCTCACTGAAGTTTTTTACATAAACCGCTGTGGCCAAAGTAATGTGCTCAATGCATTGTAGCATGCTCCATTTATCTTCTGCTTCAGGTTGGTTTAGGGTTTTCTCATCTAAATTTTGTGCGAGGTTTTCTACTCGACTTATTGCCTGTTCAAGTTCGTTTACAACCCCATCTAGATATTTTTGAGTGCTTATTGCCATGCCTTTAATTTTTTACAAAGCTAAATGTGGTTCTTGAGTGGAAACTTGATTTATATCAAGAAAGGACTACATCGTCTTTTTTCTCATACGGCTAAAAGTTTCTGCCGACATGCCCAAGTAGGAAGCCAAGTGCTTTTGTGGTACTAACTGAAAAATGTGTGGGCTTTGATCCATTAATCGATTAAAACGTTCTTCGGCCGAATCAGCCAAAATGGACTGAATGAAAACACCAAAACCTACTAAAATACTTTGATTGAAAAGACGCCCCCAGCGCTCAAATACTTTATACTGATCGAATAAGGGCATTAAGTCACGATATTTAATTCGTATTCCAGAAGTTTCTGTGAGTGTTTCAAGCGCATATTGAGATGGTTTTTGTAGCATGAAAGAGTCGTAAACACCACTGTATTCGTCATGGTAAGAGAAGCCGATGTTAAATTCTTCTCCATTTTTTATAAAGTAGCCACGAATGACTCCCTCTGAGATAAAATAAAAGTAAGGTTCAACCTCGCCCAGGTTGCTTACTCGATGGTTTTTATCGAAGGAAAAGGGTCTCCATTTTTGAGTGAAGGCTTGCCATTCTTGATCATTGGGCTGGACAAGGCTTCGGACTTTCTTTTCTAATTGCTGCAAAACTTCTTCCATGAATCTAAAATAGCACAAGCGTTTTAAATCGGAGTCATTTTTGATAGCTTTAGGTATGGGTAAGTCAATCCGTATTTTTAAGTCTCACGAAGAATCCGAACGGTTTATGTTGGAACAGTCTTTAAATAGAACTCCAGAAGAGCGTATTCTTTGGTTGTTGAACCAAATCAAAATCATGAATAAATTTCAGCCTAATAAGAAGGAACCTAGGGGGTTTCAATTGAAGAAGAGAAATGGATGATTTTTACCTCAATGTAATCAAAGCCTTTAATGTGAGTGGCGTGCGGTACATGGTCATTGGAGGGTTTGCCGTGAACTTTTATGGCTACAACCGTTCCACCGGAGATTTAGATTTATGGGTTTCGAATGATGAAAGCAATTTGATTAATCTAGAGAATGCTTTTGATAAAATGGGTTATGTATTTTCAGAAGAAGCTAAAAATGAGCTCCTACAAAATAACATTGTAAGTTTTTCTGAAGGAAATTGCACCGTGGAATTACTTACAAGAATCAATATCAGTAAGGAAATAAGCTTTTATGAAGCGCTAGAAAAAGCCGAAACCCGAATAATTGAAGAAACTGAAATAAAAGTCATTTCTTTCCAAGACTTGAAAAATGAAAAATCCCGATCGAAGCGATATAAAGACTTAGATGATCTTTCAAAATTAGAAGAAGCCGAAGCCTACTATGCGAAAAAGTTAAAAGAAGAATAGCTTAATCGCAAAGGCCGAAGCTGTGACCATCACAAAATAGCGAATCCAATTGTCGCCCAATTTCACACTCCAACGGCTTGCTAACCAGCCGCCACATGCTTGCCCAATGGCCAGCGGAATTCCAAACTCCCAGTTGATGATGCCATAATAAATGAAGATGGCCAAGGCAACCGAAGTATAGGTAAGGGCCACAAATACTTTAATGCTGTTGGTTTTTACTAAACTAAAGCCATTCACTAGTGTGAGCGCCATAATCATTAGGTAACCTACCCCAGCTTGAATAAAGCCTCCGTAAATACCTATAAAGAAGAAGATGATAATGGAAGTGAGTGTTGCCTTTTTACTCGTGTTTTCTTCCTTTTTGAAATATTTGAGAGGATTGATGGCCATGTAAATCACAACCCCTACAATTACGAAGGCGAGTATTTTATTAAATACTTCTCTGTCAATGTCTACCGCTAAAAAGGCACCTACAATAGCTCCGAAAAATGCAGAAATACCCAGCCAAACATTGAATGGGTAAGCTGAAACTCCCTTGCTTTTAAAGCCGAGTACGGCAAATATGTTTTGTAAAACTATAGCTACTCTATTGGTGGCGTTTGCTACGTTATGCGGTAGCCCTAAAAAAATCATGAGTACGGGCAAAGCAAGCAAAGAACCACCACCAGCTAGGGTATTCAGGCAGCCGGCTATTAAGCCGACTGCGAGTAATACCAAGATAATTTGATAGTCCAATGTTAGTTATCCCATCTCCAATCACCACCAATTTGTAGCTTTAGCTTAAGGTCATGACCTTCTAGGAACGCTTTGGTTTCGGCATCGTTTAGTTTTTTGGCAGGAAGCGTTTCGGCATTGGCCAATGCGTAAAGCATCATAGAGCTAAAACGCACATTGTTTACCATGTGCTCTTTGTTTACTAAATCGAAGGAATCACAATCGGCATGATAGCAACCATAAATGGCGCGGTCTAATCTTGAGCTTGGTGCAGTGTAAGGAATTCCTTGCAACATAAACGGCTGATGATCACTGTGCAGTCCAGCACCATTGCTAACTGCGTTGGTGTAGGTAGTAGAATCAATCGCCATGATTTCTTTTCCAACAGCCTTAAAGAAAGCTTCGGCTTCTGGTCTTCCGCCTGTTCCAAATCCAGCAGGATTACCCGACATGTCTTGGTTCATTACATACTTAATTTGGTCAATCGTGCCGTTTTTAATGGCTTCGTCTACCATATATCTAGACCCCAGTAAACCTTCCTCTTCGCCCATAAACATTACAAACTGAACAGTTCTTTTTGGTTTCAAATTCAAGGCTTGGAAAGTTCTGGCCATGTCTAATACAGCAAATGAACCAATGCCATTGTCAATAGCACCTGTAGACAAATCCCATGAATCTAAATGTCCGCCTACAATAATTTTCTCATCAGGAAACTCTGAACCCTTAATTGTGGCAATCACGTTTCTCGCTTTAATTAACCCCGATTGGTTGGTCATTTTAATAGAAGCAAATTGGCTTTTTGCAGCCAAAGTTTCTTTCAAGGCCATTCCATCTTCTTTTCCAATACAAACCGCAGGGATTGGAATAAGGCTACCCGTAACCGAAGCCGTTCCAGTTAGTAAAACGCCTCCATCTACTTGGTTAATGATGATGATACCAATAGCACCGTATTTAGTGGCCAAAGCAGTTTTTTCAGAACGGTGTAACCCTGGAGTTCCTTTTGGGCTATCTGGCAAAGTACCGATATACACCAAAGCGATTTTCCCCATTACGGCATCAGGTCTGGCTTCATAGTCAGCATCAACGCCATTGCCCATGTCCACGATTTCAGCAGTCACATCTGCCGAAACAGGAGAGTGCGCCAAAGTAACAGCAGGGACAGTTTCCAATTTACCCTTTGCGCCAATCTGCACATCAATATCTCCTCTCGACCATGATTCTACTTCGAAAGGTTGGAACTGAACATCAGTCATGCCGTAGCCTTTCAGTAGGTCATAAGTGTATTGTTCGGCCTGAGCGCCATTTTCAGAACCTGTAAGTCTGTGCCCAATGGTAGAAATAGCTTCACCTAAAGTTTCGTAGGCTTTAGAGTTAGCCAAAACTTCTTCATTGATTTTTTTGAAAACCGTGGCTTGGTCATCGGCTTTTGGTGAGCAGCCTGTAAAGACAAGTGCGGTGCTAAAGAGTATGCAGAGTGTTTTTTTCATAGTCATAAAAATTTGATGGCGGAAGTTAAAAAAGAAAATGGAGCAGTGTAGCCACTTTTACATGATCGTTCAGAATTAAATGATGCAATACATAACTGGCTAGTGCTCAAATCCTTTATTCCTTTCTCTTTGAGTTCCTTTAGATAGGAAAATTTCGTTTCTTTGCCCCAAAATTAACCAGCATAAATTTAAAGAAATGTCAAGATTCAGAAGTGGTGTACTTTATGGCCAAGAGCTTAAGGATTGTTTAGCTTATGCCAAGGCGAATGAGTTTGCTTTACCAGCAGTAAATGTTACTGGTACAAACACAATCAATTCAGTTTTAGAGATAGCAGCCAAAGTGAATTCACCAGTAATGATCCAGTTTTCAGTGAGCGGTGCCGCTTTTTATGCTGGCAAGTCGCTCGCAAATGACGACTACAACGCATCTATTCAAGGCGCTATTTCTGGCGCTATGCATGTTCATCAAATGGCTGAACATTATGGTGTTCCGGTAATTCTTCATACCGACCACGCTGCAAAAAAACTTTTACCTTGGATTGACGGACTTTTAGTGGCCGGTGAAAAATTTTACAAGCAACACGGTCAGCCATTGTACAGCACGCACATGCTCGACCTTTCTGAAGAAACACTTGAGGATAACATTTCTATCAGTGTTGATTATTATAAAAAAATGCATGCCCTTGAAATGGGTATTGAAATAGAGTTGGGAATTACGGGTGGCGAAGAAGACGGTGTAGATAACACGGATGTGGACGCTTCAAGATTATATACTCAACCAGAAGAAGTAGCCCAAGCTTGGGATGCTTTAAGACAAGTAGGAGATATCTTTACGATTGCTGCTTCTTTCGGAAACGTACACGGTGTATATAAGCCAGGAAACGTTTCTTTAAAACCAGAGATCTTGAAAAATTCGCAGGATTATATCAAAGCTAAATTCAATACTGAAGACAAGCCGGTATTTTTCGTATTCCACGGAGGTTCAGGTTCTGAGCCTGCTCAAATCAAAGAAGCTACTTCTTATGGCTCAATTAAAATGAACATTGACACTGATATTCAATGGGCTTTCTGGGATGGCGTTCATAATTATTACAACGACAAGAAGGACTTCCTTCAAGGGCAAATTGGTAACCCAACTGGTGATGATTCTCCAAACAAAAAATTCTACGACCCACGTGTTTGGTTGAGAAAAGGAGAGGAAAGCATTGTGAAAAGATTAGAAGAAGCATTCAGCGATTTGAACTGTATGAACAGAAACTAAACTTTATTTGAAAAACTAAGGTTAAGAGAGCAACTACAGGTGGTAGTTGCTTTTTTTGTGCCCTTTTTATCTGGTATGCAGTATTATAATTGTTAGAATACTTATTATCTTAAAAGGATGAAACAGTTTTCCGACCTTTTGTTTCTGGATATAGAAACAGCCGCAGCCCATAAAAGCTTTGATGAATTATCCGAAAGAATGCAGAAGCTTTGGACTAAAAAAGCTGCGTTCTTACGAAATCCGAATGAGCTGTCGCCAGCAGAGTTGTATGGCCAAGCAGGAATTTATTCAGAATTTGGAAAAATTATTTCCATTGCGGTGGGCTATTTTAAAGAGGAAGAAAAAGGCTTTTCGCTTAGGGTGAAGGATATATCGAGCCACGATGAAATTGAAATTTTAACCGAGTTTAAAACCTTGGTAGAAGAAAAATTTAAATCGAAGAAATTAAGGCTTTGTGCACACAATGGTAAGGAGTTCGATTTTCCATATATCGCCCGAAGAATGATTATAAACGGCATTGAGGTGCCTAAAACACTTCAAATTTCGGGTAAAAAGCCATGGGAAATTCCGCATTTAGATACCATGGAAATGTGGAAGTTTGGTGACTATAAACACTTTACTTCACTGGATTTGTTGGCCGCCATTTTAAACATTCCCACCAGTAAAGACGATATTGATGGAAGTCAGGTAAATAGAGTGTATTACGAAGAAAACGATTTGGAGAGAATTGCGAAATACTGTAAAAAGGACGTTATTGTGCTCGCGCAGGTATTTTTAAAGCTCAATCAATTTCCTGCAATAAAAAATGATGACATTTTCATCATCTAGAAAGATTCGTGTTCTCCCCACCTTTGCTTAATTTCTAGCATATTTTTAAACATTATTAAATAACCCCTTTATGGGTAATAGAAGAAAAAAACAAACAAATACAAATGGCTCCGATCGCGGAGCTAAACAAGTACAGCCCCTCATCCTCGATTTCCTCGGTGAACATCCGGGTAGAGGATATCAGATCAAGCAGATATTAACGGCCCTTGGGGTCAGAGATAAAAACTCGAAGAAAATTGTAACTGAAGCCATTTTCCGATTGGAAGATATAGGCGCAATAAAAAAACTGCGTAATGGCTCTTTTGCCCTCGATAAGAGTGAAAAGGAAACCATTACAGGAACAGTCGATTTTGTGAACGCGAGGTTTGCCTACGTAACCCCCGATGGCGGTGATGAGGATACCGCTGATATTTGGGTGTCGATAGACGATACCAATGGCGCCATGGATGACGATAAAGTCAAAGTGGTTTTGAAGAACAAAAAGCATGGAAAGCATGCCGAAGGTAAAATTGTTGAGGTACTGGAAAGAAACCGCGATGAGTTTGTGGGGCGACTGGAAATGTCGAGCCGATACGCTTTCGTGATCTCCGATTTCAGAAAAATGTTTTACGACATCTTTATCAATTTAAAAGACCTAAACGGTGCGAAACACAATGATAAAGTTATTGTGAAAATTACCCAGTGGCCCGAAAGGAATAAAAAGCCTGAGGGAGTGGTTACCAGAGTGCTTGGAAAAGCAGGTGAACACAATGCTGAAATTCACTCTATTATTGCCGAATTTGGCTTGCCTTTGGAATTTCCAGAAGGGCTAGAAACCGCTGCCGAAAACATTTCAGATAAAATTACCAAAGCAGAAATAGCCAAACGTAGGGATTTCAGAAATGTGACTACCGTAACGATTGATCCTTTCGATGCAAAGGATTTTGATGATGCTTTGTCGGTTCAAAAACTACCGAATGGAAATACGGAAGTTGGGATTCATATTGCCGATGTAACGCATTATGTAACGCCAAATTCGGAACTCGAAAAGGAAGCCGTAAACAGGGCTACTTCGGTGTATTTGGTAGATCGTACCATTCCGATGTTGCCAGAAAGGCTCTCGAACGGACTTTGTTCACTTCGACCTAATGAAGATAAACTTACGTTTTCGGCTGTGTTTGAATTGGATGAAAACGCCAATATCAAAAACGAATGGTTTGGCCGAACCATCATCCATTCCGACCGAAGGTTTACTTATGAAGAAGCCCAAGAAAGAATTGAATCTGGCGAAGGCGACTTTGCAGAGGATATCAATCATTTAAACAAGCTGGCTCATCAATTGAAAGACAGGCGTTTCAAAAATGGTGCTGTCAATTTTGAAACCGTGGAGGTTAAGTTTGTACTCGATGAAAACGGGAAGCCGCTCGGAATTACCCCAAAGGAAAGAAAAGATGCGCATAAGCTGATTGAAGAGTTTATGCTCATGGCAAATAAGCGTGTGGCTGAATTTGTATTTAAAAAAGGCACTAGAGACAAACCAAAAACTTTCGTTTACAGAACCCACGACAACCCAGATCCTGAAAAGTTGAATACGTTTTCAAACTTTGCCGTACGTTTTGGGCATAAAATGGATGTAGAACGTCAAGGAATTTCTAAATCACTCAATGCATTAATTAGTGAAATTGAAGGAAAGCCTGAGCAGAACGTTTTGCAACAATTGGCCATCCGTACCATGGCGAAAGCAAAATATACCACGGCTGAAAATGGTCACTTTGGTTTGGCTTTCGATCATTATACACATTTCACTTCGCCCATTAGGCGTTACCCCGACATGATGGTGCATCGTCTGCTTCAGCATTATTTGGATGGGGGTAAATCGGTAGACAAAGAAGAAACAGAAGAACTTTGTGTTCACGCTTCGGAACGAGAAAAACGTGCTGCCGATGCGGAGCGTGCTTCTATTAAATTCAAACAAGTTGAATTTATGGCCATGGCCGAAGACAAAGTTTTTGCGGGGATTGTTAGTGGTGTTACAGAATGGGGTATTTTTGTGGAAATCACCGAAACCAAATGTGAGGGCATGGTAAGAATGTCGGATCTCACAGATGATTTTTATGAGTTTGATGAACAAAACTATCGAGTGATTGGTAAACGAAACAAGAGAATCATTACCCTTGGCGATAATGTAGATGTTAGGGTGAAAGCAACCGACATTGACAGAAGAACCATCGATTTAACATTTGCAGAGGATGACCGAAAATCACCTAGAGCTGGTTCAGCTCATAAATAAAAGATTAGAAGAACGAGATTACGGTAGCGAGCCAAAAGAGCTTTATGATCCTATAAGATATATTATGTCTTTAGGTGGAAAGCGAATGCGCCCTTTGCTTGTGCTTTTGGCTTATAAACTTTTCAAAGACGATCCCGAAACGGTTGTGGATCAAGCCTTGGCGGTGGAGGTGTTTCATAATTTCACCCTAGTACATGACGATATTATGGACAATGCCCCTTTGCGAAGGGGTAAAGCCACCGTGCATGAAAAGTGGGACGCGAATACGGCCATTCTTTCTGGAGATGTAATGATGGTGAAAGCCTATGACATGCTTTTAGATGCTCCGGCCAACCTGAGACAAATAGTGCAGGATTTTAACGCCTGTGCTGCTGGGGTTTGCGAAGGCCAGCAACTGGACATGAATTTCGAAACTTTAGCAACTGTAGAGGAGTCAGCTTATATCAATATGATTAGGCTGAAAACTGCCGTGCTTTTGGGTTTTAGTTTGAAGCTGGGCGCCATGCTTGCCCAAAGCTCAAATGAGGACGCTGAGCTGCTTTACGACTTCGGGGTAAGTATTGGGATTGGGTTTCAGTTAAAGGATGACTTGCTGGATGTATATGGCGATCAGGCCAAGTTTGGGAAACAGGTAGGAGGAGATATCATTTCTAACAAGAAAACTTTCCTTTTGCTCAAAGCCCTGGAATTGGCCAATGAAGAGCAGAAAAAGCAACTGGATTATTGGTTGGGTCTGAACAAATTTGACGCTGCTGCCAAAGTGGAGGCGGTACGTGCTATCTATGATGCCATTGGCATTGAAGCATTGACCAAAGCCAAGATGAACGAATACTTCGACCATGGTTTTTCAGATTTGGAACAACTTGATATTGAAGAAGAAAAACGAGCTTCTCTGAAGAGGTTTGCAGAGTACTTAATTGATAGAGAACACTAGATGCAGGTTACCTACATATTAATGGCCGTGATTGGTTTGATCACGTATTTTGCTTGGGAGCGCCCAGAATGGCAGAAGCGTTTAATGCTTAATCCGTACACTGTGGTTCACGAGAAGAAGTATTATCAACTCATTACTTCGGGTTTTGTCCATAATAATGGCATCCATTTACTTTTGAACCTCTTTACGCTTTACTTTTTCGGTCTGGCGATAGAGCAAATTTTCTACAGCTATTTTGGTGAGCTTGGCCTTGTGCTTTATATCCTTCTTTTTATCACGGCCGTAATTGTGGCGAATATCCCCACAACGATTAAGCATAAAAATAACTACAATTATAATTCGCTAGGGGCATCCGGTGGGGTTTCGGCCTTGGTGATGGCCTTTATTTTGTTTGACCCGATTAGAGATTTGTGCCTTTATGCTATTATCTGCTTGCCGGGCTATATTCTAGGCGGACTCTTTATTGTCTACTCGATTATTATGAGTAAGCGAAACACAGACAACATTAACCATGATGCCCATCTTTTTGGAGCTATCTATGGTGTTATATTCACATTACTCCTCCGCCCATCTACTTTTTCTTATTTTATTGAGGCGATTTTTTAAAGGTTATTCATCTAAGGATTAAGGCGTTGATTTATAGGTGTTTAATCGTGTAGCGATATTTTTTTTCGAAAATAATTCAATTTCAAGGGTGACTTTTCGGTGTTTAAATCATTAAAGTTATATGCCTTGTTGTAAACAATATATAACAGAAGGCTAAAAAAACTTCAGAAGAACTTATGAAATTAATCAAACTAACTATTTGCTTATTGTTAATATTGTTTATCTCTGCCTGTCAAAACGATACTGACAAGATACCAGCCCTACCCGAGAATGATCTGACCAGTTTGGGCAATGAACCCCTGCTACAACAGTTGCTTTCAGAACTCAGGGAAGACAAAAAAGGTAGCTCAGCCGTAGATGACCCAAACTCTATTCTAAAGACAGTTGATTGGGGGAAAGTTAGAAAGCTAACACAGCCCAGTTTGGACAGAACCGCTTATTCTGCCGGGGCATGGCAGTACGGCCCGACTGGTGTTTACCTCAACAACCTTGTTCTGGTAAAGAGAGGAGAAAAGAACTACACTTACATCATCCGTTACACACCGTATGATCAATCTACCACTCAGTATAGCCTTACCGATTTTAAAGGTACGATAGAAGTGTTCGATATAGAGGGTAACAAAATGGCGAACATGGTGGAGGAAGAAAAAGGGATAGGCTCCATAAAATCAGAAACAACATGTTTTACCGAAATACACTATACTTGGACACAAGTGTGCAGCAATGGTTCGTGTGGTGACATTACACAAATAGAATGGACCGAGGTGGAGTACTGCTATAGCACACCAGATGGTGACGGTGGTAATGGCTGGAATGGTGATAACTACGAGGGGGACGGTCTTGAGCCGCTGGACGATGGTGGTGGTACGGGCATTCCTGTTTATGAACCTGACTCTTATTGCATATATTGGATAGACATGGGATTGAACTGTTCGGATATGGAGGTCTTTGAACAAGATTATAAAAGAAGGATGTCGCAAAAGGAGCTACAAATATTTGAGCAAATGTCAGAGTTAAATAAGGCACAGTTCTTGAGAAATGCTTGGGAAGCACAGAGTTATGCTGAGAAATATTTCCCTAACTCTGTTTATAATGGAAAAGGAGATGCTGTTAGGCATGCTCTTTTCCATGCAATGAATACAGTTTCTATTGGCAACACACTTTCAAAACAATTAGGTGATGCTCATGAAGATCAAAACTCTCGCTACCCCTATGAATGGAAAGAGGTAAATATGGACTTACATAATAATCAAGTTGGGAGAGAATGGTCAAATTGGTTTGAGAGGGGTTATTACTCTGGTATAAATGAGTCAATTATTGCAGCTTTGGAAGCAGGTGAGTTAGTATATTTGAATAATCTCGATAATAACGGAAGAGCAACTGCTTTATCAGTTCTCGTTAAATCAAACAATTAAAGTTATGTCAAAGAAGCTAATCCTATATATCTCTATTTTGTTCAGTATTTTAACTAGTTGTGGTTACAAACGTCAACCAGATTTAATTTTACTAAATAATTCAAGCACGAGCTTCGAAGCCATTTATACATCAACCTCAGGAAGCACTGATTCAGTAAACATTGGATCTTTAAGTGTTGGTAAAGAATTGAAATCAAGGTTTTCAATCGATGATTTAGATACTTCTGATGGATGTTATTTCATAAGAGCATTAGGAGATGACGGAAGAGTAATCACCAAATGTTTTGGCTACTACACAAACGGATCTTCATTAAATAGGGGATTTAAGCTTATAATTGAGAATGATACTCTACTTATTGATAGTTGGTAAACTGAGTATTTTATGTTATTAATTCAAGAGATACTAACTCTTCTTTAATGTTTTTGATTTCCTCGGCTTTTGAATGCGGAGCGCCAGAGGATTGAATTAGAGAAAAGGGGTGAGGCTGGTTCTACCTTAGTTATGTGAGATTATACATTGAAAAACAGTATTATACTTGCTTTACTGGTATTGGTACTTCTCTACTGACACGCTGAGCCTCTGGATGCAGATGCTAATGGGAAGCTGTTAGTTAAGTATCATCTCTGTTATTAGTCAGTTGGTTTGTCTAAGTAATTGTAGTTTACGAATCAGGTACAGTATTTTTGACCTGATCAGGTTGTTTAAAGCCTAACCTTACTTCTTTAAGTCTTCATGGGTTGCCCAGCAAACAGAAAAAGCCCAATCCTTTTGAGATTGAGCTTTCGGTATATTTTAAGAACTTTATTGATTAAGCTTCTGCAGCTTCTCCTGAAAAAGGAACAACAGAAACATATGATCTGTCTTTTCTACCTTTTCTGAATTCAACCACACCATCAGACAAAGCGAATAGTGTATGGTCTTTACCAATACCTACGTTTGTGCCTGGGTGATGCTTAGTTCCTCTTTGTCTTACAATGATGTTACCAGCAATAGCGGCTTGTCCACCGTATATTTTAACACCAAGTCGTTTACTTTCCGATTCACGACCGTTTTTCGAACTACCTGCTCCTTTCTTATGTGCCATGGTAAGTTGTTATTTAGATATTGTTTCGATTAAGACTTTGGTGAAGTTCTGGCGATGGCCATTTTTCTTCTTGTAACCCTTTCTTCTTTTCTTCTTGAAGACGATTACTTTATCACCTTTAACGTGTCCGATAATTTTACCGGAAACTTTTGCACCACTAACGGTAGGTGCGCCTACCTCGACTGTGCCTTCATTGTCTAACAATAAGACTTTGTCGAATTCTAAGGAAGCGCCCTCTTCGCCTGCCATTAATGGGGCATAAACGAATTGGTCTTGCGTTACTTTGAACTGCTTTCCTGCTATATCTACGATTGCGTACATTTGAATGTTTTTCAAAAACGGATTGCAAAGATAGCAGTTTGATTTCTAAATCCAAACCAAATCTAGATCATAAATGCAAGAGATTTAACAATATTAAATTTTCATTTTTTTTGATCTTCAATTGCGTTGAATATGAGTGTAAGTTATTGTTCATATTTATTATTTTAATCATTTAAAATACAGCTATTTATACGATCATATTTAGACTGCTACATATGAAAATTAACTGTGGAAATCACGTTGATTTTTACGCAGTTTTGTGTAATATTTGTTTCAGGTTACGACCCCAAAACAACAACCTATCTTTCTGTTAAAGTCTCATTCCCAAGAATGCCAGACACTTATAACGGAAGTACCTTATATTGTATAGGAGTATTATCCCAAGGTGATGCCTAAGGATAAAAATTTGCGTCAGGCAAAACTTGATGCAGCGTAATCTTTTTATTTAAAAAATAAAACCGATATCGAGAGATGAGTGAGCGAAGAGCAATAACAGAAGAACCATTATTGAAAGAGAACAAGGACAGGTTTGTGCTTTTTCCAATCAAGCATGATGACATCTGGGGTTACTATAAAAAAGCAGAAGCCAGTATGTGGACTGCTGAAGAAATAGATTTACATCAAGATTTAACTGATTGGGAAAATAAGCTAAATGATGACGAACGCTATTTCATTAAACACGTGCTTGCGTTTTTTGCTGCTTCTGATGGTATTGTAAATGAAAACTTGGCAGAGAACTTTATTAATGAAGTTCAATATACCGAGGCGAAGTTTTTCTACGGTTTCCAAATTATGATGGAGAACATTCATTCAGAAACCTATTCGCTTTTAATAGATACTTATATAAAGAATCCTAAAGAGGCTGATGAGCTTTTTCATGCCATCGAAAACTTCGATGCTATTAAGAAAAAAGCAGAGTGGGCTTTAAAGTGGATCGAGTCTCCTCATTTTGGAGAAAGACTAATTGCTTTTGCCGCAGTAGAAGGTATTTTCTTCTCTGGTAGCTTCTGTTCTCTTTTCTGGTTAAGAAAAAGAGGTTTGATGCCAGGGCTTACATTTTCGAATGAACTAATCTCAAGAGATGAAGGTTTGCATTGCGATTTTGCCGTGCATCTTCATAATCAGCATTTGATTAATAAGGTGCCTAAGGAAAGAATTAAAGAAATTATAATTGACGCATTAGATATAGAAAGAGAATTTATTACTGAATCTCTTCCCGCGCGTCTTATCGGAATGAATTCCGATTTAATGACGCAATACTTAGAGTTTGTTGCAGATCGACTATTGATGGAATTGGAATGCGAAAAGGTATACAACTCCACCAATCCTTTTGATTTCATGGAAATGATTTCACTTCAAGGTAAAACCAACTTCTTCGAAAGAAGAGTAGGTGAATACCAAAAAGCTGGCGTTATGAAGGAAGGAGATGATCCGGATGCTCACAAATTTAGTATGGATGAAGATTTTTAGTTTATATTTATAGACACCCCCAAAACCCCAAATATGTTAGTAGTAAAAAGAGATGGCAGACACGAGTCGGTAAAGTTCGACAAGATCACTGCCAGGATAGACAAACTATCCTACGGACTAGATCCCGCTTTCGTTGAGCCTGTGGAAGTGGCCAAGAAAGTAATTGAAGGATTGTATGATGGAGTAAGCACGTTAGACTTGGATAACTTAGCAGCTGAAATTGCAGCCACGATGACCGTGAAGCACCCTGATTACGCAAAACTCGCGGCTAGAATTGCCATTAGTAACCTTCATAAAACTACCAGTAAGTCGTTTTCAAATACCATGAAAAGGCTCTATACTTATGTAGACCCTAAAACAGGTGAAAACGCCCCATTGGTATCGAAAGAAACTTACGGAATAGTGAAAGCGCATGCCGCAACACTAGATTCCAATATTATCTACGATAGAGATTTTAGTTACGATTACTTCGGTTATAAAACCTTGGAGCGTTCGTACCTAATGAAAATCGATGGTAAAATCGTTGAACGCCCTCAGCACATGCTCATGAGAGTAGCAGTAGGTATTCACGGAGAAGACATTGAAAAGGCAATCGAAACCTACAATCTGCTTTCAGAAAAATGGTTTACACACGCCACTCCTACATTATTTAATGCGGGTACACCAAAACCACAACTTTCATCTTGTTTTCTACTAACAATGAAAGATGATAGTATTGATGGTATTTACGATACACTTAAGCAAACTGCAAAAATATCGCAGTCGGCTGGAGGTATTGGGCTTAGCATTCATAATGTGAGAGCAAAAGGATCATATATCAAAGGAACAGGAGGGGTTTCCAATGGTATAGTGCCTATGTTAAGAAATTTTGACATGACAGCCCGTTATGTAGATCAAGGTGGTGGAAAAAGAAAGGGGTCTTTTGCCATCTATATGGAGCCTTGGCATGCCGATATCTTCGATTTCCTTGATTTGAAGAAGAACCACGGAAAAGAAGAGCTAAGAGCTAGAGATTTATTTTACGCACTTTGGATTTCTGACCTCTTTATGAAGAGGGTTGAGAATAACGAAGATTGGACACTTTTCTGCCCTAACGAAGCACCAGGCTTGGCTGATTGCTATGGTGAAGAGTTTGAAAGATTGTATGAGAAATACGAGCGCGAAGGTAAAGGCCGTAAAACGGTAAAAGCGCAAGACCTTTGGTTTGAAGTGTTAGAATCTCAGATTGAAACAGGAACACCTTATATGCTTTATAAGGATGCCGCTAACAAGAAATCAAATCAGAAAAATTTAGGTACAATTAAGTCATCCAACTTATGTACTGAAATTATAGAGTACACAGCTCCTGACGAGGTGGCCGTTTGTAACCTTGCTTCTTTGGCATTGCCAAAGTTTGTAAATGAAGAAACTGGTAAGTACGATTTCCAAGCTTTGTATGATGTTACTTATGTAGCCACTAAAAACTTGAACAAGGTAATTGATGTGAACTATTACCCTGTTGAGGAGGCTAAGAATTCGAACATGCGCCACAGACCAATTGGTTTGGGAGTACAAGGATTGGCCGATGCGTTTATTTTAATGAGAATGCCATTTGATTCTCCTGAAGCGCGTCAGTTGAACAAGGATATTTTCGAAACCATCTACTTTGCTGCCATGACGGCTTCAAAGGATTTGGCAAAAGTTGAAGGTCCTTATCAAACATTCAAAGGTTCACCAGTATCTAAAGGTATTTTCCAATACGACATGTGGGGTGTTACTCCAGAGTCTGGACTTTGGGATTGGGATAACTTGAAGAAAGAAGTGAAGAAGCACGGAGTGAGAAACTCTTTGTTAGTGGCACCAATGCCTACAGCTTCAACCTCTCAGATTTTAGGAAATAACGAGTGTTTTGAGCCATATACTTCAAACATTTACACAAGAAGAACTTTATCAGGTGAATTCATTATTGTGAACAAGCACTTAATGAAAGATTTGATCGAGCTTGGCTTGTGGAATGACAACATGAAGAATAAGCTGATTGCAGCGAAAGGATCAGTTCAGGCCATTCCTGAAATTCCTCAGCAAATCAAAGACCTTTATAAAACTGTTTGGGAAATTTCTCAGAAGAGTATTATTGAGATGTCTGCCGATAGAGGAGCTTACATCTGCCAGTCTCAAAGTTTGAACATTCACATTCAAGATCCGAACTTCGGAAAGATGACTTCTATGCATTTCTATGCTTGGAAGAAAGGTTTGAAAACAGGAATGTACTACTTGAGGTCTAGAGCAGCAGCCGATGCTATTCAGTTTACAGTAGACAAGGCCGCAGCCAGTACACCAACCGCAGCACAAATAGAACAAAAAGCAGCCGATATGGCCTGCTCGCTAGATAATCCAGATGCTTGCGAAGCATGTGGTAGCTAATAGAACTTTACTACTAACTGAAAAGCCTTCACAGCGATGTGGAGGCTTTTTTTATGCCTTACACTAGCTGGTTTTAGATGAAGCTCTTGAGTTACTTTTTGATGGTTTTGAGTATCCTTGCCGGAGTGCTTGTCTTTTTTATTTATGGGGTAATGGAAATAGAGCTGCTCGAATGGCTGTGAAATTTACCCATTAAGGCATTCATAGCAGTCCTTTCAATTCTCCTGCTTAGAGTAGTGAGAAGGAAAAATAGAAGATTAGAAGTTTAGCTCAGCAAGTCTTCATATACCATAGTGTAGCCCAAGTCCTTTTCAATAGAAGTAACACTTACGGTCTGTACTTTCCCCTCGCGGTTCATTACAAAATCATTCCATTCATCACCTTTGCCACCAGTTTTATGGAAGTCGATAATTTCTTTCTGCTCAAAGCTATCATGTTCTTCGAGCCAAAGCTTAAACCAGTGTTTTCTCTCCGTTCTAACCGCTTCAGGATAAAGCGTACTGGAACTCCAAATATGGGGCTGGGTTACATCTAAATGTCTAACATGCACCTTTACCTCGTCCCAAACCAATTCAGTAGCACTTAGATTTCCGTTGTCTTCAATTAAAATTAAAGTGAAGGGCTCTATTCCCTTGAAGTCGTATTGATCTATAAAGCTTTGAACATTATTGTACTTGAAAAAATCAAGCAGCATAATACCCCTGCTCAGTTTGTAAGGCGGTTGGTGTTGGTGCTTTTCAAATGCTCCATTCAGTAAGCACAAAGTAAATTGCTTCTTGTCCGTAGCAATCCAAGTTCCACCAGCAAGCGGATCTTTTGGAAAGAACACTTCTTTACCATGGACAGTATAAGCCATAGGAGTTAACGCGGCTCGCTTAGGCGTTTCGTCTCGGTTAGAAGTTAAGATGTATGATGTTTTTCCTTTAGGAAGGAATGTTACTGTGCACATTCAGAGTCTCTCTGATATTTTATAGTAGAATAAGCTACGCCAAAACTTTCTGGAATTTTAACCTCAGAAAATGCATTCAGCAACGCAATTTTAATAATGGCCATATGGTGAACAGCGTGCTCAATATTGTACTGCAATTCTCTAAATAACGTAGTATCAATCGTTACCGGGTCATTCCCATCAACAGAATAGTTGGCATACATTGTAATAGGCTGATCTTGTGAAATGGCCATGATTTCCAAGCTTAAAGAATTCATTTTTTCAATAGCCAGTACCCTATTTTCTTCAAGAACTTTGTCGTGTGATCGCTTGTCATAGTCTACCTTTCCAGTAGTATGTCCAACCATCATTAGGTCATAAAATTCAATGATATGCCTAATGTGTTTGCCTATGGAATTTTTAGATAGAATTCCTAAAGGTGACCTAAATTCATCATCTTTCAACTGATTTGAAATCACAATGATCTGGTTAAGAATATCAACAGAAATTTGTTGTAACTGCATTTAATGCGTGTTAAAGTTAAAGCCACGAATAGGCAAAGTTATCAAATTATTCAATTATGTATATCTGCTAAAGATTAAAGAAGTTACGTTTTTAGATAAAAAGCAAGAAGATTAATTTCCAGAGATTATTTTAGTCCATTCACTTTCCGCTTTCTTGAAAAGGTTATTCTCGTCTTTATTCCAATCCTTAAGCGTGTTGTTGAATCTGAAGTTGTAGAAAAGAAGAAGACGATCATCCTTTATTTTGAAAGTTTTAGGATCAATTTTCACCTTATCACCAAAAGCCATTGCGTATGCGCAGTATCCCCCATAAGCGGGTTCATACTTACTCGGAGCTTTATCAAATAGAGCCTTATTTTCTGAAGTGGAGAAATAATAAGTTGCCCCATTATGTTTGGAGCTGATGGCACTTTTCCCTTCAATGGCATTATTCTCGGTAAAATAGGCCACAGGGTCATACCCTTGTATGGCTACACCTTTTTCAAGATTATAATCTTTGGTTTTGACTTCTTGTGCATTTAGGGTAGCAAGTGAGCAAATGCCAATAATCGCTACTAGAATATGCCTTAATTTTTTCATAACACTTTTTTTGTTCGTGTAGGTAACGCGTGCAAATGTTCAGCGGTTGTTGAATTCACTTACGTATTTACTCAAAGTGTTGGATTGAAGACAAACATAAACAATTTAAATCTTAGCAGCTTTATCATAATTAACGATATTTCGTGAAAATAGGGACGCATGACACAAAGGAAATATAGTTTGGAGGACCTCTCTCGCTTATCATACTTTACATTGGAGCGAGCTTTGGCTTCTATTTTTTGGATGGATAGTGAAGGGAAAATTGTGTATGCCAATGATACTGCCTGTCAGAATTATGGCTACTCCAAAGATGAATTTCTAAAAATGTTGATTTATGATATCAACAGAAATTATACCCAGAGCAGTTACAAAAAGATGTGGGAAAGGTTTCCATCTGAGACTCAGTTTACCATGGAGTCTACTCACTTCACCAAGAGTGGAGATGAAATTCCTGTTGAGATATTTTTGAATTATGCAGAGTTTGAAGGGCAGGCATTCAATATCAGTTTTGTACTTGATATAAGTGAACGAAAAAGAAAAGAGAAGCTATTAAAGTCCATTACTCAAAATACTACTGCCGCAATTGGTGAAGACTATTTCAAACTTTTGGTAGAGAATATTACTAATGCCCTTGGCGTAACCATGTCCATTGTTACTGAATGCACTAGTGCAGAAAAGACAAGACTGAGAACTTTGGCTTATTATGAAAATGGGAAGTTGCAGGAGAATATTGAATACGATGTGAAGGGAACACCTTGCGAGATTATTCTAGAAACTCTAAAACCCTATCATCAAAAAAACCAGGTGGGGAAAGATTTCTATAAAGATGAAGGTGTGGAAGGCTACATCGGTTTTCCTATTGTTTCCAGAACAGGCGAATGTATTGGCAATTTGGCTTTGTTTAGCAATAATGAGTTGAACCTTTCTGAAGAAGAGATCCAAATCTTAAATACTCTGGCAGAAAGGGCAAGTCTAGAAATTGAGCGAAATGCTGCAAATTTAAGACTAGTTAAGGCTTTAAATGAGGTAGAAGATTTAAAAGACCGCCTAGAAGCTGAAAACACATACTTACAGCAAGAGATTAAAACTGAGCACAATTTTGAAGAGATCATAAGCCAGAGTTTAAAATTTAAACAAATCTTAACTCAGGTGGAGCAAGTAGCCAAAACAGACGCTACAGTCTTGGTTTTGGGCGAGTCAGGAACAGGCAAAGAGCTGCTTTCTCGTGCGGTGCACAACATCAGTAATCGAAAGAATAGGACACTGGTAAAGATCAATTGTGCCTCACTTCCGGCCAACTTAATTGAAAGTGAACTTTTTGGTCATGAGAAAGGCGCTTTTACAGGGGCTCTGATGCGAAAATCTGGCCGATTTGAGTTGGCGGATGGAGGTACCATTTTCCTAGATGAAGTTGGAGAGCTCCCAGTTGAACTACAAGCTAAACTACTGCGCGTATTACAAGAAGGTGAGTTTGAAAGGGTGGGTGGTACCAAAACCATAAAAGTAAATGTTCGGATTATAGCCGCAACAAATCGTGAGCTAGAGAAGGAAGTGGCAGAAGGTAAGTTCAGGGCAGACTTATATTATCGATTAAATGTGTTTCCTATCTATAGCATTCCGCTGCGCGAAAGAAAGGAAGATATTCCTTTACTGGTCAGACATTTTGTAGATAAGTATGGCCCGTTGCTCGGAAAGAAAATTGCAAATATTCCGAAGGGTGTAATTAAAGCACTTCAAGCCTACAACTGGCCGGGTAATATTAGAGAGTTAGAAAATGTGATAGAACGAGCAGTGATTATTAGTGGTGAGCAAAAGCTAGAGTTGGCAGGTTGGATGCCAAACAAATCTCGTGAAGAAACAGAAACCGAATTGCTTACCCTAGAGGACTTTGAAAGAAAATACATTCTCAAAGTATTGAATGAGGTAATGTGGAGAGTGAGCGGAGAGAAAGGCGCAGCTAAAATTTTGGGAATGAAACCAACTACATTAGAGTCGAGAATGAAGAAACTTGGGATAAAAAGGTAGTTTGAATGAAATTTGTTTTTCACGAAATATCGTTAATTTCATAACGCACATTAACTACGCTAAACTAATTTTCTCTATAAATGGCTGACTAATTGATTCTTACCTTAACTGTCGGCCAAATTACTTCCTGAAAATCTCTTTCTTATTATTTCATGATATTCACGTTATATCGTGAAATAATTTGCTTGTTTAAACCTTGTTTATTTGATTTTACATCAGAGTAATCTGAAAGTCAGTTAATTACGTTGGTAGATTGTCGCTTGGCACATTCATTGTCTCAAGAAAGACAATTCTGCAGACGGCAGAATGACAAGTATGGCTTAGTAATTAAAGTAGGGCTAAAAGTGTCTAAGGTTTTAATCGGTTGTTTATCTTTCAACCCTCAAATGAAGAAGAAGAAATTACCCCTGTTTATTGTTAAGTGGTTGAGCTATGAGTACTGGCCCTTTTGGTTGTTTTTTATGCCATTAGTGCCATGGTGGATTTACCTTGCTATCAGAGCACGGTCGTTCACTTACTTTACCGCTGCCAACCCAGGCATAGAACACGGAGGTGTTTTTGGTGAATCGAAAATTGATATTCTTAAGAAAATCGATCCAAAGTATTTACCTAAAACTCTATTCTTCAAAAAGCTAACACCTTGTGAAATCGTAACTCACGAGCTGAAAAACATCCAATTGGAGTTTCCGATTATCGTGAAACCCAATGTGGGCGAACGGGGCAACGAGGTGGAGAAAGTTGAAAATGTAGCCGCATTAGATCGGTACATCAAAAGGTCAAAAGAAGATTTCATTATTCAGGAATATGTGAGTTATGATATAGAGTTGGGCGTTTTGTACTATCGTTTTCCAGACAGCGATAAAACTGGCATTACCTCTATTGTAACCAAGGAGTTTTTGACGGTAACGGGCGATGGTAAATCCACCATTCGCGAACTGATGGAGTACAACGACCGCGCTAGACTTCAGCTAGAAAGCATGACGAAAAGACTAGGTGCCGCATTGAATGAAGTAATCCCAGAAGGTGAAAAGAGAAATCTAGAACCGATAGGGAATCATTGTCGAGGTACCAAGTTCTTAAGCGGAATGCATCTGTTGAATGACCAGTTGGTAAACGTGTTCGATGATGTAGCTTCTGGAATTGACGGTTTCTATTTCGGTAGGTTTGATTTAAAAGTGAAATCGGTAGAAGATCTTTATAAGGGTGAAAACATCAAGGTTTTAGAACTCAACGGAGTAACTTCAGAACCAGCGCACATTTACGACCCGTCTTATTCATTGTTCAGGGCTTATAAGGAAACGGCTGAGAATATGATGATGATGTACAGAGTGAGTGAAGCCAATATAAAACAAGGAGTAAAAGTGACTCCAGTTTTTGAAATGGCGCGCTTGATCAAGACCCACTTTGGACGTGAGAAAAATGACATTGTAAACCAAAGCATGACTACATGATTTGGCACATATTTCAAGCTTTAATTTTATCAACAGCAATTAGTTTCGCAGGGTCGATTCAATTGGGGCCGGTTAATTTCGGCACCATCAGAACTGCCCTTCGGTACAATAAAAAATCAGCCATACTTTTCGGTTTTGGGGGAAGTTTACCCGAATTATTCTATAGCGCTTTGGCCTTGGGTAGTTCGAATTTACTCAGTCGTTACGAATACCTCGATGACTACCTCAAATACCTGACAATCGGTGTTTTATTCATTTTTGGAATATATCTGATATTTCAAAAGCCCACTGAGGCAAGTGAAAAGGACAGTCCAGATAAAGGCAACCACGTATGGCGCGGTATGGGTTTCGGAATTCTAAATCCTCAATTATATCCTTTTTGGCTCTTCATTATTACAAACCTCAGAAGCAATAACCTGCTTACGGATGAACGCTGGCCTGTGCAAGCCGCATTCGTAATTGGAACTGCTGCAGGGGCTTTTCTGCTACAATATTTAGTGGCGGTTTTTACCTCGAAAAAGAGGGAGTTTGTATACATGAAATTAACGAAGAACTACAACAAAATACTCGGGGCAGTAATCCTCGCAGTGGCAGTTTTTCAACTGGTAATAAACCTGTAAGAGCAATGCAAAGAGAAATTAAGTACTGGTATTTGAGGAATTACGACCTTTTCTCAAACCTCACAAAAGAACAAATCAATGACCTTTGTGGTATTTCTAAATTCGTGAGAATGAAGAAAGGCCATACCATTTACTTTGCTAGCGATGAGGTGAAACGCGTTTACTTTCTCATTAACGGGAAAATAAAAATCAGCGAAATGGACCAATCGGGCAATGAAATGATCAAGGACATTTTGCTTACGGGCGACTTGTTTGGAGAAATCTCTTTCAATATGCTTACGCTTAGTCATGAGTATGCCGAAATACTTTCTAGCGAGGTAATTCTCTGCACTTTCACCATGGACGAGTTTGAAGAACTGATGCAAAAGCACCCAATGCTTTGCCTTAATTTCACTAAGAAGATAGGGGATAAGCTGCGCAAACTAGAGCACCGCCATGCCAATTTGGTGTTTAAAGATGTAAAAGAAAGGCTCAAAGACTTCCTTAAAATGTGGGCCATTAACGAAGGAAAAGATACTCCCGAAGGTGTGTTGATCAAAAACTACTTAACCCATAATGAAATTGCCAGTTTGATCAGCTCTTCTCGCCAAACCGTAACCACCATTATCAATGAACTCAAAGAAGAAGGCGCATTGTCTTACTCTCGCAGCCAAATTGTAATCCCAAATATTGCGGTGTTGAGCTAAGTATATTTATTGAATGTTGTTTTATATTATACTTAATGCGATATACTAAGGCTAGCGGGTTTTGTCGAGTTCTAGTCTATGTATTAAAGGTTGTTTGGGGTTTACTTCAATCGGTATAAGATCACCAATTTTTCCATTTCCTTTTTTTGCTCTGAAATAGGATTTGAAGGTTTGTTGACCAACACTATATTCATAAAAGTAATTTAGGAGTTTAGTGTAGTACGAATCTCCCCAGCCCTGAATATGAGTGATTTCTGCAAGGGCTGACTCTGTAGTTTTGAAAAGATGAACAGTATCAGCGTCTGGAAACATTTTTCTGTTGTACCAACCTCCAATAACTGCTGAGTATCCTGACTGATAGTCAATTTTTTTAATCTTGGTCGCAACTGGTAATAAGGCGTTGAACTCAATATACTCAGCCATGTACGAATTTAGATTTACATCAATTTCAACTTCGTTTTTTACGTTCCATCGTCCAAATAGAATGGGGCTTTCGGAAAAATTGAGGCTTGTGAAAATATTACCATATCTAGGCAACTGTTCGTAGAAATTAATAACAGAGATTTCAATTTTAGAAGCTCCATTGTATTTGTATGCAACAAGTAGCTTCTTCTTATCAGGAGATACGGTAAAATGTTCTATTATTTGAGTTAATCCCTCGTTTTTGTCAAGGAGTGTAACATCGAACTGTATATCATTCAGCAAAAATCCGGAAGTATCGGCCTTAGTATTTGATCTTATATATGATTGAATGTTTAGTCCAAGTAGAAATGTTTGATTATTCAGCCACTTAATGGGTTCGTAACGAGTGTTCGTGGGGTAATTAATGTCAGGTATAGTATACTTGTTTATAACCCCAAGAGTGTCTTTTGTGCTAAGAATTGCAGACCATGATCGAGAAAATCCTAATGCACCAATGTCAAACATGTATGTCAACAACACCTTGGATGAATCGGGTGAAAATTTTCTATCAATTACCATTATATCATCATCAGATAAGTATACATCTCGTTCACATGAGAGTAGTATCAAGGTAAATATTAGACAGAAGAGTTTTTTCATTTTGAAAGTGATGATTGTTAGAAATGGCTCAGCATTTATGTGTTTTTTAATTCCTATATAGTGTCTTAATCTAATGATTTTTCGGCTTTTAATGCCCTATGGCTCCATCAACCTCAACGCTTCTTTTTTACTCAATGGACTGAGTTCTGTTTTGTCCACAAAGTCAATTACCCATTTAGGGTTGGTTCTGCTGTATTCTCTTAATATCCAGCCAATGGCTTTATTGATAAAGAATTCCTTAGAACCTAAGAGAGCGTTTATGGTAGTGCTTAGTATTTCGGTATGGATATCCCCCTTGTACTTTAGTTGGAATAATAGTGCACAGCGTTGCAGCCAAATGTTTCCAGAATCTAACCATTTGTCTACATGAGGTTGCCTTTCTTTTGGGTAGAGCTTGAAATAGGCACCCATAAGTTTGTAAGTAATAAAATCTACAGTGTCCCACCATGATTTGTGTTTTGCCATATATTCAAGCAACTGGATGTCGCTGATTTCAAATTGCTTTACATACTTGAATACCAACTCTTGCCCAAAGAGCTGAAAGTCCCTCTGGGGTTTTTCCCAAAGAGTCTTTACAATTTGGTGTAGGTCCTTTTTCGCGGGTAAGTATTCCTTGACTAAAAATGGTTTTTGAATCTCCCTTCTGTCTTGTGTTTTGATTCCAAAGAACTCAAACTGGTTTCGCAAGTAGGCCTTTTGTTCTGAAGCGATTTTCGGATTTTCCTTGCTTTTAAATTCAGCTTCTAATGTATCTATGTACTGTGTCATGTTCTCATTAACTCTAAATTTAACAAAGCTCGGAGGTTTAATTTGTTATTGCCCGAGTGGTCTTTTTTTACAAACAATAAAATGTTGATTAGAAGTTTTTGGCAGCAAATGATGATCTATAATTTCAAAGTTCTCTTCTGCGAACAGCTTCTTTAGGTCTTGTAGTTTTAAAGAGTTGATCTTTGGTGTGAGTCCTAATTTATTTAGAACAGAAAACAGGCTGTTCATTAATGGTTTTTCAGCCATACATGGTGTAACTGACACAATAAGACCTTCTGGTTTTAACAATTCATGTATTCTTGAAACTACTCGCTCTGCAGACTCGAGTAAGTGAAGTACATGGAAACATAAGATAACATCGTATGAAGCTGGCTTGAGGTAATCATCAAAAATTGTTGACTGTTTGTATTGAACGTTTGATATTTGATGCTTTTGAGCCTTTGTTTTAGCCAACTCGATCATGTTGTGAGAGAAATCAATGGCATGAATTTGTTGAACTAAGGGTGATATTTCATTGGAAATGAGTCCAGTTCCGCAACCAAAGTCTAAAACTAAATATTCGGACTTTAAATATTGAGCTAGTTGATTTATAGTATTTTGATATTTTTCTTCATCCCTTTTTTCTTCTCTGTCATATGAACTGGCTGCTCGATCCCAGAATTTTACTGCTTTGTTGAGTGCATCTTTATTCATGTAATTAAGCTTTTTTGAAACAGGTGGCTGTATTCAGCTCAAAATGCATCTATAATTTATAAACTCCTCTAATTTTTCTCAACCTTACTTGTTTTGGATTTAGATCGATAAGAAAAAAAAATTCAACAACCCCCACAATGCTCATCTTTCCCTTCAAATTCAAAGGTGGCATGGTCGATGTGTTCTTCTTTAAGCAGGGATTTGGCCTTTGATTTTATGCTGGCCATTTCGTCCATAGAAATTTCTTTTTCAATGACAAGGTGTGCAGAAAGCACATTGTATTCTCCGTCCATCGACCATACATGGCAATCGTGAACACCCGTAATTTCAGGAATGGAAAGTAAGGTCTTGTGGATTTCCTCAATGTCCACCTCATTGGGTTTGGCCTGAAGAATAATGAGTGTACTCTTTTTAAGGTTTCGGAAAGCGTTATATATAATATAAACTGCAATGAGCAGCGAAAGAATTGGGTCGATAATGGGCAAATCCCAGAACATCATTACCAAGCTACCGATGAGCACCGCCACCCAGCCTAATACATCTTCTAACAGGTGTAACGAAATTACTTCTTCATTGATTGAAGAGCCTTTTCTAAGCTTCAACACAGCGGCTCCATTGACAATTACACCAAAAATGGCGAGATACATCATGCCTTTGGCGTCTACAGTTTCTGGAGCGAATAATGCTGGAATAGCTTTACTAAGAATAATGCCAGAACCCACCAATAGCACGACTGAGTTGATAATCGCACCCAACAGAGAAAAGCGTTTGTAGCCATAAGAGAATTTTTTATCACGGCCTTTTTGAGAAAGTTTTTGGAAGTACCATGAAAGCCCAATGCTGAGGCTATCGCCTAAATCGTGAAGGGCATCGGAAAGAATGGCCAAACTGCCGGTATAGATTCCGCCAACAATTTCGACAAGTGTAAAAAAGAGATTTAAAAAGAAGGCAACGCGTAAGTTACCTGTTCCATGATGATGGTGGTGATGTCCGTGATGATGATCGTGTGCCATGCCCCAAATGTATAAGACAAAACCGTGCAACAGGGCTTCAAGAAGGTTTTGGTTTATGAGACCATATTTATTGGGTCACTTTAAAAAATCTAAACTGAACCTGATCTTCGTTTTGTTGGTCTTTCACCCGAAAGAAAATTCCTTCGTTGCTGACAAATAAATTAAAATTGAAGGGCATGCCTAGTTCGATTTCATCTACGGGTAAATTATAATAGTGTAGTTCTTCTGTTTTTGTGTCCACTACGATTAAGGTTGCACCAAAAACATAGGGACTCGCTTTTTCTTCTCCTTCAATAAATTGTGGTTTAGTACCATGGTAGAGTACTCTATATATCAATCTACCATTGGGTGATAAGAGCATGTTTTTGTAATGGGCGGGCTGCTTAGGATTCTCAAAAGCACTCATTCCTCCTTCGAAGTATTCTATGATTCTCAAAGTTGCGTAATCAGAATAACTGGCAACTTCTATAGTTGGAACTCCAGCATAGATTGTTTTAATCAATTCACCGTCATTAAAAATATAGAGGCTATCAGAAATAGAAGTGCTACCGTAGAGGTAGTTTTTATAACTTCCGAAATACATCGTTATATTAAAAGCACCCTCCCGTCTTTTCTTAGCTTCCTCCTTTACTCTAAGCACCTCTTTATAGTCGTAGATTAATGTTTTAGTCTGAACAAATTTTTCAACAATCGAATCTTTTTCAAAATCATAAATTGAACGTTCATAATTTTTTCCTGTCCGATTGAAGAGATGGATGCTCATTTCTATTTTGCCATTCTCGAAATGTGAATCATGGTCAAACGAGTAGGTGGGTGCCCCCATTTGAATCATTGGTATTCCATTTCTTAATTTTGTGCCCTTGCTTTTCTTTGTAAGCACTTCTCCTTTACTGTTGATGAGATGGATGCCCATTGAGCCGTCAACAAAAATTGAATCTATGGTATGTATGAAGAATTTGTTGGCACTCTTTACTGCGTTAGGACCATCTTTTTCCATGCTAATCTTTTTGAAAAGATCATTAGTCTGATAATCATATAGGTAGATGGAGTGGGTAATTCGGTCGTAAAAAGTAATGTATTCCTTGTTATTGATGGTGGACAATTTGAGAGCTGTTAGAACTTCAAAATTGACCCCGTCTTCAAGGGCTAAGGTTTTAATGCCACCATCAGAAATGGTTAGGGTTTGAGTTGTGCTGCTTTCTATGGAATGCTCCTTTTCCTGTTGGCATGAAAATAGGATGAGAAAACAGGCCAATGAAAGTAGTATAGTATGACTTGATCTATTCATCTCATTTGTTTGAACTATTAATTTAGTTAAAATAAATTCAGACACAATCATTCCACGGAACTCTTAACCAAAGATTTCACTCTTAATTAATACACTGATCCCTGATTTCTATTTACTTACTGGCTCCTTCCTTAATCGCTTCTACCACTTCTGGATTGAGCAGGGTTGAAATATCTCCTAAGTTAGACCCATCCCCCGAGGCAATCTTTCTAAGGATTCTGCGCATAATCTTGCCCGAACGGGTTTTAGGCAAGCCCGGTACAATCTGGATTTTATCTGGTCTGGCAATTGGGCCAATGATTTTTGTAACCGTTTCTTTGATTTCATTGATCAGCCCTTCCTCAGATCGGCCTTCCATATCGCAAATTACATAAGCATAAATGCCTTGGCCTTTAATATCGTGCGGATAACCTACCACGGCAGATTCAATGACCTTTGGATGCTCGTTAATGGCGTTTTCAACTTCGGCTGTACCCATTCTGTGTCCAGAAACATTAATCACATCATCCACTCGGCCTAGAATTCTGTAATAACCGTCTTCATCTCTTTTCACGCCATCGCCAGTAAAGTAATGGTTAGGGAAAGTAGAGAAGTAAGTTTGCTTACATCGGTCGTGGTCGCCATAAGTGGTGCGAAGCATAGAAGGCCAAGGGAACTTGATGCAAAGATTTCCTTCTACTGAATTCCCTTTGAGCTCATTTCCTTCATTATCTAAAATCACTAATTGAACCCCTGGTAGTGGTAAAGTGGCATAGGCTGGTTTTGTTGGGGTAATTCCCGCCAAAGGCGAAACCATAATTCCACCAGTTTCTGTTTGCCACCAAGTGTCTACTATTGGGCATTTTCCTTTTCCTATGTGGTCGTGGTACCAATGCCAAGCCTCTTCGTTGATAGGTTCACCTACAGAACCCAATACTTTTAGTGAATCTAGTTTATAAGGAGCAATCGGTTCGGTGCCATAGGCTTGCAAAGCCCTAATGGCGGTAGGTGCAGTATAAAACTGATTGACTTGATGTTTGTCACAAATGGCCCAGAATCTTCCTGCATCTGGAAAAGTAGGCACACCTTCAAACATGATGGAAGTGGCGCCAGCCAATAACGGGCCATAAACGATATAAGAGTGGCCAGTGATCCAGCCGACATCGGCCGTGCACCAATACACATCGCCTTGGTTGTATTGAAATACATTTTGAAAGGAATAGGCGGTGTAGATCATATAGCCACCGCAAGTGTGTACAACACCTTTGGGCTGGCCTGTCGACCCAGACGTATAAAGGATGAAGAGCATGTCTTCCGAATCCATTTCTTCTGCTTTGTTTTCGAAAGAAAGGCCTTCAATGGCATCGTGCCACCAAATGTCACGGCCTTCAGTCATTTCAACCTGCTGCCTAGTTCTCTTTAAGTTAATTACGGTTTCAACAGAAGTGCACTTTTCCAGGGCCTCATCTACTACATCTTTTACAGGAATCTGCTTGTTGCCTCGGAAGTTTCCATCCGATGTAATTACTATTTTTGCTTGGCAGTCATTAATGCGGTCGCTTAGTGCATTGGCTGAAAAACCTGCAAACACAATGGAGTGAATAGCACCAACACGCGCACAAGCCAACATGGCAATAGCTGCTTCTGGCACCATGGGCATGTAAATAATAACGCGGTCGCCTTTACCAACTCCTTTGGCTTTAATGGCATTGGAAAACTGGCATACCTTGGCGTGAAGTTCTTTATAGGTAAGTGTGATGTGTTCTTCATTGGGATCGTTCGGTTCCCAAATAATGGCTGCTTGGTCACCACGGGTATATAAGTGACGGTCTAAAATGTTCTCGGTAATGTTCAGCTTTCCATTAACAAACCATTTTACGTCTGGTGTTTCAAAATTCCAGTCCACAACCTTATCCCATTTTTTCCTCCAGTGGAAGGAATCGGCAATTCTAGACCAAAAAGATTCTGGGTCTTGAACACTTTTTTGATACTCATATATGTAACCGCTAAGGCTGTGAATTCTGTCGCTCATGATTGCTGAATTTATAGCCCATTTTAAGCATTTATGCGCTTAACTGAAAGAGGTTTTGTCGATCAATTGTTTTTGAGGGCTGTTAAATGAAAATTGATTAAAGAAAACATTTCGAACTTAATTAAAGCTCATCGCCATTTCATTTGAAGCTCAATATATGGATTTATTGAGCTCTAAATGCAGGAAATTTGAGCTGTAAAACATCCACTAATTTAAAATAGAGCTCAATGGTTGTTGCTTTATAGCTCAATTTTGTAGAGTTTTGAGCTTTAAATTTGTGTTAACTGAGCTGCAAATTGATGAAAGCATTGGATGACAAAAGTATTGACGTACTGAATTTTGTTAAGGAGCATCCTTCCTTATCATCAAAAGAAATACATGATGGCTTAACCACAACGCTGAGTTATGCCACCACTAAGCGCGTTTTATCTAAACTCGTTACCGAGCAGCTGATTAAAACTGTTGGAATAGGAAGAGGTCGAAAATATAATTTAGACCCAGCGTATGAATTATTCTACCCTATAGATGTAAACCATTATTTTGAAAAGGAAATAGATGAAAGAGACATAAAAGGCTCATTCAATTTAGCATTGATTACAAATATACTCGACAGCGTAAAACTATTCTCGAAGGAAGAATTGGAGTATTTGGAGCGTCTCCATATTGATTACAAAAATAAAGTTGCAGAACTTACTGATGCGGAATATTCAAAGGAACTTGAGAGGCTTGCGATTGATTTAAGTTGGAAGTCTTCTCAAATTGAGGGAAACACATACTCTTTATTGGAGACGGAACTTTTAATTAAGGAAAAACAAACAGCCAAGGGAAAGGGAAAAGACGAAGCAACAATGTTGCTGAACCACAAATACGCTTTAGATTTTATAATAGATCACCCTGATTACTTAGAGCTATTGACAATAGCTCGGATTGAAGATATCCATAGTTTGTTGGTTAAAGATTTGGGTATTGATAAAAATGTTAGATTAAGACGTGTGGGAATTTCAGGAACCAATTATACTCCACTTGACAATGAGCACCAAATTAAGGAAGCTTTGCAAAGCATGTGCGACTTAATCAATCAACGTGAAAATGTTTTTGAAAAGACTTTGCTTCTACTAGTACTAATATCCTACATACAGCCATTTGGTGATGGTAATAAAAGGACAGCACGAATAGTGAGTAACGCAATGCTTATTTATCATGGTTATTGCCCACTTTCTTTTAGAACTATTGATTCAATTGCTTATAAGGAAGCCATGTTGATTTTCTATGAGAGAAATAATATTACTGCATTTAAAGACATCTTCATCAATCAGTTTGCATTTGCGGTTAAGACCTACTTTTAAAATAAGTTGAGTTAAAGTTAAATAATCAACATCATGTCAGAAAAAATATATCGGTTCGAAGCTGTCATCCAAAATGGAGGAGAGAAATGGCCAGAAGCAGCCTGTGTTTCACTTCCTTTTAGTGTGGAAGAAGAATTTGGAACTAAAGGCCAAGTGAAGGTGAAGGCTACTTTTGATGGAGAGCCATACCGCGGCTCAATAGCCAATATGGGTACGGGTCATATTTTGATTTTAAGAAATGATATTAGGGCTGCTATTGGAAAAAGTCATGGAGATACAGTAACTGTTACTGTCCAAAAAGATACTGAAGAAAGATTGGTAGAAGTGCCTGATGTATTAAAGGCAGAGTTTAAGATTCACCCTAAAGCCGAAGCTTTTTACAATTCGCTCTCATATACCAATCGTAAAGAATACGCTAGATGGATTGACACAGCCAAGCGTGAAGAAACTAAAGCCAAACGTTTACAAAAGACGATTGAAATGCTCTTGAGTGGAGTGAAGCATCCTTAATTTAAATCATCAACTGCGCCAAAACCGCTGCGCCTGCCCCTAGTAAAGAGACCGAAAATCTTTTCCAATCGAGCTTATGATGAGGGTCGCTTTCAATAAAAATAGTAGTTGAAATTTGAAGAAAACTACCCGCAACTACAGCGAAGAATATGATAAGATATTTTTCGGGCAATAGATTGGAATGACTAAAATACTCTGAAGTAATTAAGCCCAAAGGAGAGCTGATAGCAAAGATGAACAATAGGCCAAATGCCTTGTACTTGTTTTTAAGTTGAGCTACCAATAATGCCATAAGCGCCAATGAGGCGGGTATTTTGTGCATTACAATGCCTAGTAATATTTTAGGAGAACTACCATGACTATATACCGAATCAGGAGTATGGTTAGAATGCAACGAATCGGTTAGAATAGAGCCTTCTAAAAAGGAATGTAGGACAAGAGCAATCAATAAATAAGAGACAGGTACTTTCGTGTGAACATGGATATGACCATGTTCTACCCCGCTAGAAAAGTTTTCTAATATTTTCTGAATAAAGAATCCTACTAAGATATACAGCCCAAGATTGAATGGATCCTCTCCACTCATAAATAAATCTGGGATGAGGTGGATTACGGTAACGGAAAATAAGTACGCTCCAGCAAAAACAAGGAAATAGCGAATTCTGGTTTCGCTAAAAGTTGCATTACCTAAAATGAACAGACCCGGAACAAGGGCGCAGAGTAATAAAATAGTGACGTTTATGAACAAGCCTAAAAATTGTTAATGCAACAACATTGCAAATATGATAAAGAAAATTGAATTTCCATTTAAATAGTTCCCTCAGTCTATCTACTTATTGTTCGTTTGCCGTTTTTCCTTTTAATCCAGCAGAAATATAGGTTTGGGTGTTCCCATCTTGGTCGGTGTAAATAAAGTAGGCTTCCAAACTTGGGTTACTTTCTATCATTGCTTTTGCCTTATCTAAACCCATTGCCATTGAGGCGGTAGCATAAGCATCGGCATACATGCAAGTGGAGGCGACTACTGTAGCGCTTAAAAGAGTAATCATTTTCGGATAGCCCGTTTTTGGGTCAATAGTATGGGCTACTTTTTTTCCATCTATAATTTTATAATTACGGTAGTTGCCAGAGGTAGCCATTCCATGGTCTTCCAATTGAATAGCATCGAAAACGCCACCAACGCGATTTTCATCAGGGATTTCAATTCCAATGGTCCAAGTTTCGCCAGCATCATTTTTGCCTTTTGCTCGTACTTCACCACCAATTTCAACCATGAAGTTTTGGATGTCTTGTGTCATTAAATATTCTGCAACCACATCTATGGCTTGGCCTTTTGCAATAGCCGAAAAATTGAGTTTCAATTCTGGAATAGTTTTAAAAACTTCTTTTTTTGTAAACTGTACTTTTCCAAAGCCCACATACTTCAAAACAGAATCTACCTGACCACTGTCTAACGTAACACTTTTACCATCTCCAAAGCCCCAAGCGTCTACCAATGGACCGACAGTTGGATCGAAATAACCTCCAGATTCTTTATAAACTTCTTGGCTAGCAATAAGCACTTCTGAAAAGTAGGGAAAGTTAAAAGTCGCTTTTCCTTCTTTATTAAAGATTGAAATTTCAGAATCGGGGATGTAAGTAGAAAGTGACTGATTGAAGTCGACTAAAAGTGAATCAATTTCCTTTTTAAAATCCCTAAGGCCTTCATCAATGTACTTTATGTTGTAAGCAATAACGCCCATGGTGGTGCCCTGAACGAACATCATTTTTGGTTTTTGACTCTCGCGGTATTTCCAAACCACAAAAATTGCAATTACTAACACGAGTAGGTATATTCTAGACCTTTGATTTTTGTCCATTGTCTCAAAATTTGAGCAAAGATAATGAGCGCTTTTCCTTGATGTAAGGTTAAACAGTAAAAGATTGATTAAGTGAAAAAAACTAACTGCTATCTTAGCAAAAAGATTGGTGAATGCGCGAAGACTATTTAAATGCTGAAGATGATAATCTCGACCCTGAAGAAAAGGATATTGAGAGGGCACTGAGGCCGTTGAGTTTTGAAGACTTTACGGGGCAGCACAAAATTGTTGAGAACTTAAAAATATTCGTTTTGGCAGCCAAGGGGCGGTCAGAGCCTTTGGACCATGTGCTGTTACATGGCCCTCCTGGCTTGGGTAAAACTACCCTTTCTCACATTATTGCCAATGAACTTAAGTCGGAGTTAAAGATTACTTCTGGCCCTGTACTCGATAAACCGGGAGATTTGGCTGGTTTACTGACCAACTTGGAGCACGGTGATGTACTCTTTATCGATGAAATCCACAGACTGAACCCTATTGTGGAGGAGTATCTGTATTCTGCTATGGAAGATTATCGCATTGATATTATGCTTGACTCGGGACCAAATGCGCGTTCGGTTCAAATTTCATTAGAGCCATTTACTTTAATCGGAGCCACCACAAGGTCGGGTTTATTGACATCGCCATTACGTGCGCGGTTTGGTATCAATGCCAGATTGGAATATTACGATGCTAAATTATTAACCACCATCGTTCAACGATCAGCCGAAATTTTGAATACGCCAATTGATGATGACGCAGCCTACGAAATTGCTCGAAGGAGTAGAGGAACCCCGCGTATTGCCAACAACCTTTTACGCAGAACAAGAGACTTTGCTCAAATCAAAGGAACAGGAACGATTACCAAAGCCATAAGTGAAATGGCATTAAACGCTTTGGATGTAGATTCACATGGTTTGGACGAAATGGATAATCGTATTTTGCTCACAATTATTGAGAAATTCAAAGGCGGGCCAGTGGGGATTTCAACCATTGCCACGGCAGTGGGCGAAGAGGCCGAAACCATAGAAGAAGTTTATGAACCCTTCTTAATTCAAGAAGGCTACCTTAAACGTACCTCCCGTGGTCGCGAAGCAACAGAATTGGCTTATAAACATTTAAACCTTAAACCCCTTGGTGGGCAAACGGGTAGTTTGTTTGATGCTTAGTTAGGGTTTATGTTGCCTTAACAACACACCCCTAGCCGCTCTCAAGAGGAGAATGGTTTTGAGGTATATCAAATATTTCAGCCCTAAAGCGGAATGCTTTTTATACGGAAAGATAAATTGTTAACCTAACAAAGTATTCCCTCCTCGAGGAGGGCAAGGGAGGTGACTGTAACACTAGAAATAGAAGCTGATTTTAAGAAATTGAGGATTTAAACTAATTGCAAAACATCACCACAAATACCACCATCGTCAAACAAACAGCCCAAAAGCTAGGCTTTGATTTCTGTGGTATTTCCAAGGCAGAGTTTTTGGCGGAAGAAGCCCCACGTTTAGAGGCTTGGCTTAAGAAAGGTAATCATGGTGAAATGCGCTATATGGAAAACCATTTCGATAAGCGCTTAGACCCTAGTAAGTTGGTGCCGGGTGCTAAGTCTGTAGTTTCGTTACTCTATAATTATTATCCAGAAAAAGATTTGGCCGAAGAACACCCCGACCATTTAAAACTGGCCAAATACGCTTATGGTGAAGATTACCACTTTGTAATTAAAGATCGACTCAAAACCTTCATGTCGATTTTAAAGGAAGAAATTGGTGATGTAGAAGGGCGTGTGTTTGTAGATTCGGCTCCAGTAATGGAACGCCAATGGGCGGCTAAAAGTGGTTTAGGCTGGTTAGGGAAAAACACCTTGTTGATTAATAAAGGGCAGGGCAGTTACTTCTTTTTAGCCGAACTGATTATTGATTTAGAGCTTGAGCCCGATGGCCCAATTAAGGATTATTGTGGAACCTGCACCCGGTGTATAGACGCTTGCCCGACAGACGCGATTACCCCTTATGAAGTAGACGCAAACAAGTGTATTTCTTATTTAACCATTGAATTGAAAGATCAAATTCCCGATAGCTTTCAAGGTAAAATGGATAATTGGGTTTTCGGCTGCGACATTTGCCAAGAGGTCTGTCCGTGGAATAGGTTCTCAAAACCTCATTCAGAGCCTACCTTTCATCCCAAAAATGAGCTGTTAGAATTATTTAACAATAATTGGCAAGATTTAACAGAGGAGGTTTTTCGGTCAGTTTTTAAGGGTTCAGCAGTAAAAAGAACCAAGCTAGAAGGGTTAAAAAGGAATATAAAAATGGCAAAAAAATAGCCCATTGCTAAGGCTGCAACGGGCGGTGTGATTAAATAATTTTATCTAGCGAGTAAAAACTGTTCTTCGAGAACATTTCCGTATAAGTGCCCAAATTTTGAATAGCACCACCGTTTTAATTCTTCTAATTCATCTCCGATAACAGAGTGAATAGCCTTTCTCAACTCTTTTTCAAACAGCTTCTTGTCGAAGCTCACCTTCGCGAGGATAGTTTTGAAATATTCCAACATGTCAAGATCGTTTAATTGGTTATGAATCTATTGTGCCTTTCGCACGTAGTTACGAACGAAGCGATGAAGATTTAGTTACCCCAAAAATTTAAATTATCTTTAAATCCTCTTCGTTTGAGGAGAAGCGAATATAATAAATTGACATGAGAATTACCAGTTCAAAATTCATTCTTGTCGCCTGTCTAATTTGTTTCGGGCTCGTGGCAAAGGCACAATCAACTAATATTGAATTAGGGCCAGACGAAGTGGGACTCAATCAGCTTTTTACTATTAAAGTAACTGTACTCAATGGTAAGCTGAAATCCTATACCGACTTTCCAAATATTGATGGTTTTGCAAAAAGAGGAACCTCTTCAAGTAGCAGTACCAATATTATTAATGGACAAGTAAGCTCTTCTCAAAGTATCATTCAGCGTTATCTTCCTTTAGAAGAAGGGACATACCAATTGGAAGATTTTACTATAGATGTAAATGGAGAAGCGGTTTCTTCAAAGGGGAAGAAAATAAAAATTACTCCTCCAGTAGACACAAGAAGAAACAGTAATAGAACACCTTACGGCCACAGCCCTTTCAGTAATTTGTTTGGAGAAGATAAAGATCCAGAATTTGTGGATGTTAAAGAGGATGCATTTTTGGCCTTAACAACGGATAAGGACGAAGTGTATCTAGGAGAAGGTTTTACCGCTACGTTCGCTTTCTACGTGGCTGACGACAATAGAGCACCACTACAGTTTAATGACGCTGGAACTCAATTGTCGGAAGTACTGAAAACACTCCGTCCTACCAATAGCTGGGAAGAGAATTTTAATATTGAGAATATTATTGGGGAGAGAGTTAATATTGGTGGAAAGGGTTATATGCAGTATAAGATTTATAGAGCCACTTATTTCCCGCTCAACCTTGAGCCTATCGTTTTCCCATCTGTGCCTTTTGAAATGATAAAGTATCAGGTGGCCAAGTCGCCTTCGTTTTTTGGGCGAGATAGGAAGGAAGATTTCAAAACATTTTATTCTAAGGAGAAAACAGTGAAAGTGAAGGCTTTGCCACCTCACCCGCTTAAAGATGCAGTGGCTGTTGGAGATTTCTTCCTAGATGAAAAAATGAGTAAGAAATCGCTCGAAACTGGCGGTAGCTTTGAGTATACCTTTGGGATTTATGGGGAAGGAAATATAGCTGGAATTAGCGCCCCGAAAATTCCGGATAATAAAGCCATTGAATTCTACCCTCCAGATGTGAGTCAAGATATCAATCGTAACAATAGCAAAGTATCTGGGTCAAAGAAATTTAATTATTATGGTCTGCCAAACGAACCCGGTCAATACAATATGGGAGACTATTTCAGTTGGGTATATTTCAATCCGAAAACTGCAAAGTATGATACCCTTAAATCTGAAGTTAAGTTTGAAGTAACGGGCGAAAGCAAAAAGAACATTTCAATTTCATCAGTTGATTTGGGTTCGTTTTATGATTCAATTGAAGACAAATCGAACAATTTGGAAAGTTTGACCGAAGATAAAACAATGCAAGTACTGGCTAATATTTTAATATTGGCTATGTTCGCGGGCGCTGGTTTTATCTACTTTAAAAAATAAATGGGAAACAGTTTCGGTAATCTTTTCAGAATCCATACCTACGGAGAATCTCACGGAAAGGCATTGGGTGTAATCATTGATGGCTGCCCTGCAGGCTTGCCTATTGATGAGGCATTTATTCAGTCAGAACTGGACAGACGGAAGCCTGGTCAGTCAAAAATTACAACACAACGCAAAGAAGCAGACGAGTTTGAAATCGTCTCAGGTGTTTTCGAAGGAAAGTCTACAGGAACACCCATCAGTATTATCATCAGAAATCAAGATCAGAAGAGTAAGGATTATTCTCACATAGCAGACAAGTATCGTCCATCGCATGCCGATTATACTTTTCAAACAAAGTACGGCATCCGCGATTATAGAGGAGGAGGCAGAAGCTCTGCCAGAGAAACTGTAGCCCGTGTTGCTGCAGGAGCAATTGCCAAGCTTTTCCTCAGAAACCATAACATTTCTTTCCTTGCCTATGTGTCCCAAGTTGGCCATCTAAAACTTGATAAAGACTATACCCAGCTCGATCTAACAAGAATAGAAGATAACATACTTCGTTGCCCAGATGCTGAAATGGCAGAGCAAATGATCGAGCTAATTGACCAAACACGTAAAAACCGTGATACCATTGGTGGAATTGTTACTGGGGTGATTCAGGGTGTTCCAGCGGGGTTAGGCGAGCCAGTTTTTGATAAACTTCATGCCGAAATTGGCAAGGCAATGCTGTCTATTAATGCTGTAAAAGGCTTTGAATATGGAAGTGGTTTTGATGGTGTAAAACTGAATGGTTCAGAGCATAACGATGTGTTCTATACAGACAATAACACGGTGAAAACCAGAACCAATTACTCTGGAGGCATACAAGGAGGCATATCGAACGGGCAGGATATTTACTTCAATGTGGCCTTTAAACCAGTAGCCACAATCATGATGGATCAAGAAAGCATTAATGAAGCTGGTGATGAAGTTACTGTAGAAGGTAAAGGTCGTCATGATCCATGTGTTGTGTCACGCGCTGTACCTATTGTTGAAGCAATGGCCGCTTTGGTAATTGCCGATTATTTGCTAATTAGCGAGACTAATCGAATTTAGACTATCTCCCTTTTTATATGAAAAAGCTTCCTCTTCATGTCAAAATAATGATCGGGCTTTTGGCTGGTGTTATTTGGGCATTTATATCAAGTGCATTAGGCTGGAATGAATTTACTACTAATTGGATCGATCCATTTGGACAGATCTTTATTAGAATGTTGAAATACATAGCTGTACCTTTGGTGTTATTCTCAATCATTGGTGGCATTTCTGGCCTAAAAGATATGTCCAAGCTAGGTCGAATGGGAGGTAAAACGCTATCCTTCTATTTGGTGACTACTGTTTTTGCAGTCGGCATTGGCCTTGTGTTGGTAAATGTGATTAGACCTGGCGACTTTATCGATGAAGAGCAAAGAATTAAAAATCGTTTACAATACGAAGAATGGGTTTCGGCCACCGATGGCGTAGAAATTCTAGACGGAAAACATTTTTTAGAAGACCCTAAGTACAATGGGCTTGATTTCCGAAAGGAAATGACCGAAGCCGAAAAGAAACTGGTAGAGGAAAAGAGAGCCACTGCTGAAGAAAAAAAGGATGAAGGACCATTATCGTTTTTAGTTGATATGGTGCCAGAGAATATTATCTCTTCCCTTTCCAATGATAAACTGATGCTTCAAGTCATCTTCTTTGCTATCTTCTTTGGGGTCTGTTTGGCGCTTGTTCCAGATGAAAAATCGGAAGGTTTAAAGAGCTTTGTAGACGCTACAAATGAAGTGTTCCTTAAAATGGTGGACATGATAATGAAGTCAGCGCCATTCTTTGTATTCGCTTTGCTAGCAGGTGTAATTTCTAAAATGGCCGACACACCCGGTGAAGTGCTCGAAATCTTTAAAGGGCTTGCATCATATTCCGTTACCCTAGTAGCCGGCTTGTTGTTCTTGATTTTTATATTTTACCCACTTATTGTTAAGAGCTTTGTTAAAAGCCTTACGTATAAAAAATTCTTTCAGAAGATCAGCCCAGCTCAATTTTTAGCTTTCTCCACCAGTTCAAGTGCAGCAACTCTGCCTGTAACAATGGAATGTGTTGAAGATAATCTAGGTGTGTCTAAAAACGTTTCAAGCTTTGTTTTACCTATTGGCGCAACAGTAAACATGGATGGAACTAGCTTGTACCAAGCTGTAGCCGTAGTGTTTATGGCGCAAATGCATATGGTGGACTTATCCATTACACAACAACTTACAATTGTGCTTACAGCTACTTTGGCTTCTATTGGTTCAGCAGCAGTTCCAAGTGCAGGAATCGTTATGATGGTGGTGGTACTTCAATCAGTTGGCTTAAACCCAGCTTGGATTGCCATTATTTTTCCAGTAGATAGACCACTAGATATGTTAAGAACAGTGGTTAATGTAACGGGAGATGCTACGGTAGCTACCCTAGTTGCAAAATCAGAGAACGAATTAAAGGAAGACTGAGAAACTTTTCGATTACCTTTGTAGTTCAAAAGGACTAGACAGTTAAATATGAAAGCGGTAAACATATACATGGAAGCCAACCCTAACCCAAATTCAATGAAGTTTGTGGTGAACTTCATGCTTTTGCAAGAGGGAGTGAGTTTCGATTATCCTAATATTGAATCAGCTAAAGAGTCTCCTTTGGCGCAAGAATTATTTCAAATTCCGAATGTAGAAAGAGTGTTCTACATGAGTAACTTCATTACAGTAACTAAATCTGAATCTGTGGAATGGCCAGAGATTCAGAACGAAGTAAAAAATGTAATTAAGCCTTATTTAGAAAATGATAAGCCTTTAATTCTTCAAGAATTGGACAAAGATCCATTATTCGATGAAAATGATTCTGAAGTAGTAAAACAAATCAAAGGTATTTTGGATGAGTACATTCGTCCTGCTGTTGAACAAGATGGTGGGGCTATTGGCTTTGCCTCGTTTAATGATGGAGTGGTGAAGGTAAATCTTCAAGGCTCTTGCAGTGGCTGCCCAGCTTCAGCGGTTACCTTAAAATCTGGTATTGAAAACTTGCTGAAGAGAATGCTTCCTAACGATGTAAGAGAAGTGGTTGCAGAAGGCGTTTAAAAGAATTAAACATATTGAACTTATATTTAAGGTGATTCGAAGGGGTCACCTTTTTATTTGAGCGTTACTTAGATTTGGAAACTCTGTTTAATGAATAGCATGAAAACAAACATAAAGAAAATTGCAGTGCTCACTTCCGGGGGCGATGCACCTGGGATGAATGCTGCAGTTAGGGCAGTTGTTAGGTCTAGCGTCTACTATAACCTCGATGTATATGGAGTTTATAAAGGCTATGATGGCCTTATCAATGGAGATATAGAACAGCTTCAAGTACGTTCAGTGTCCAATATCCTAAGTAGAGGAGGAACGTTTTTGTTATCTGCCAGAAGTGAAGAATTCAGAACAAAAGAAGGGAGATCAAAGGCTTATGAAAATTTCAAGTCCAATGGTCTAGATGCTTTAGTAGTTATTGGTGGTGACGGTTCGTTTACTGGAGCTGATGTTTTTAGTCAAGAGTATGACGTACCTGTTTTAGGAATTCCTGGTACTATTGACAATGACTTAGTAGGAACAGATTTTACTATTGGATATGATACGGCATGCAATACTGCAACAGAAGCCATTGATAAAATAAGAGACACTGCCTCTTCTCACGAAAGGCTTTTCTTCGTAGAGGTAATGGGCAGAGACGCTGGATTTATTGCGGTTAATTCAGGAATAAGTGGAGGTGCTGTTGCCATGTTGCTGCCAGAGCATAATTGGGGGATCGATGATTTGATCAAGAGGCTCCAAAGAGGAGCGTCTAACCAGAAGGTCTCCAATATTGTAATCGTGGCAGAAGGCTGTAAGTTGGGTTCTGCTTATGATATAGCTGCCAAAGTAAAAGCTCAGCTAGACTACTTTGATATTCGTGTGACGGTTTTAGGGCATTTACAGCGCGGTGGTTCTCCTACTACCTCCGATAGAGTTCTTGCTAGCAGATTAGGTGTAGCAGCTGTAGAGGGCTTACTAAATGGGCAATCGAATGTTATGGTCGGGGTGGTGAATAATAAAATAGTATACACTCCTATTAGCGAGGCTGTGAAAACCATTAAGGGAATTGATGCTGAAGAATTTCGAATCGCTAAAATACTTTCTATCTAATCAAGAAGAGGTTGACAATTCTCCGAGAAGGGCACAAAAAAAGCTCAGCATATGCTGAGCTTTTTGAAGTAGTCCGTAGGGGAATCGAACCCCTGTTGCTGAGATGAAAACCCAGTGTCCTAACCCCTAGACGAACGGACCCTTAATAGTGCAGAGGAGGAGGGATTCGAACCCCCGGTACCTCGCGGTACAACGGTTTTCAAGACCGCCGCATTCGACCACTCTGCCACTCCTCTGTGTGTGATCTCCCGTTTGGGACTGCAAAGATAGTGGTAATTTTATTTTTGCAAATAGCCTAGGCAAAATTATTTGTCATTTGCTTCTCGAATTTCCATTTTGGCCTTGTCAATCGCGGCATTCATCTCAAAACCAACCAGTAAGATTAGTGAAATAATAAACAGCCAGAGCATTAAAACCAGCAATGCTCCAATGGAACCATATAGCTTATTATAATTGCCAAAATTGTTGACATAATATGAGAAGCCAAATGAAGAAACAATAATGGCCAATGTTGAGAAAACCGACCCTATACTTAGGAAATGCCACTTTTCGTGAATAGCAGGGGCTAAATAGTAGATAGAAGAAATAGCGATTTGGAAAATAATATAGAGGAAAACAAACCTCAAAATAAAGACTAAATCAACAGAAATATTATCATTAATGATGGATCTGATTTCTGAATCACGGATCATTTGTTGACCTACAATTAGCAGTGCAATGGAGATAATAAAAGATAACGCCAAGATGAAAATTAATACGGTAGCAATAAATCTTACCGATAAAAAGCTTCTTGTTTCATTGGTTTTATAGCATGCATTGAAGGCTCCCATCAATGAAGCCATACCATTTGTAGATAGAATCAATGTTAGAATAAAACCAAAAGAAAGAAGACCTCCGCGCTGTTTACCAATAATGTCATGAATGGTTGTTTCTGCCGCGCTGTATAAATTTGATGGCAGTATGTCCTTCAAAAATCCGATAATCTCATTATTCGTAAGCTCAGGGAAGAAGGTTTGTATATAAGGCGTTAAGGTAAAAAGAAAAATAATTGCTGGAAAAATGGCCATTGTGAAACTGAAAGCTACCCCGTTGGCGCGGTCTAGAATTTCATCATTAGACATTTTTCGAATAAAGATGAGGATGGCATCATAAAGGCCAATTTTGTCTTTCCCCAACTTAATCTTCTGGAGAAAGGCTACCAGTTTCAGGTAGTACTTGTTTTCAAATACAAATTTTAGAATCCTATTTTTCATCAAAATAAGGTTCTAATGCTTGAATCAATTCTCTTGGTGCTTTAGTAAGTTTGTTAGATTCCATATTTACGAACACTAAAGAAGTCATGCCTTCATTGATGAGCTCGTTCTGCTCGTTTCTTATTTCGTAATTGAATCGCATTCTTACCTTGGGCATTTCTGGTATTGTTACCTGAATAGTTAGCAGTTGGTCATATTTGGCTGGGCTGTGGTACTTACTATAGTTTTCATGAACGGGCATCATAATTCCCGCTTTTTCCAATTCAACATAACTGAAGCCAATCTGTTTCAACGCTTCAACCCTAGCCACTTCGTAGTACATAGCATAGTTACCATAATAGACATAAGCCATTTGGTCGGTTTCGGCATATCTTACCCTGATTTGGGTGGACGCAATGTACATTATCTGAATATTCTTCTTTCGTTCAGTGCTTTTTGGAACAAGGCTGCATTCTTATTGTGTTGCACCAATGTTTTTGCAAACCTGTGATACCCAGAAAAATCTTCTTTGGCACACATATAAATATAATCATGCTTTTCGTAATTCAGCACTGCATCTATGGAAGAGATGGTTGGTAAGTTGATTGGCCCTGGAGGCAAGCCTCTATTTAGATAAGTATTGTACGGGCTTTGAACTCGTTTGTGCTCATTCAATACCCTTTGAATTGTGAAGTCGCCTAGAGCAAATACCAAAGTTGGATCAGCTTGAAGCGCAATGTTTTTTTCAAGGCGGTTGAGGTAAAGCCCTGCAATTGTTGGTCGTTCATCATTTTTAATACTCTCTGCCTGAACAATAGAGGCTAAAACGGAAACTTGAACTGGGGTTAAATCAAGCGCACTGGCTTTTGCTATTCGGTCAGTAGTCCAGAATTTTTTATGTTCCTCTGCCATTTTAGCAAACAGCTCTTTGGCCTTAATAGTCCAGTACACTTCATAGGTGTTGGGTAGAAACAGCGTCATTACATTATCAGAGTTTACACCATACTCTTCTAAAAAGGCATCGTCATTTAAAAGTGCTTCAAACTCGGCTGACTCAATTCCTGTGTTATTTGTAATTTTTTCGGCCAGTTCAGATTTCAACCTTACATTATTGAAAGTAATTCTAACAGGCATTTGGTTGCCAGATCTAAGCATTCTTACTGCTTCAATATTAGACATGCCAGATTTCATGAAATAAACACCAGGTTTTACCAATTCCTGATAACCCAGAGTTTTAGATACAAAACTGAATGATATGGGGTCGTTGATGATGTTGGCATCGTAGAATTTATTTCTAACCTCATCAAACCCATCGCCATATTCAATGGTTATAGGTCTGTCGGTCTGGTCAATAAGAATATTGGCACCGTAGAACATTTGGTAGAAATAAAAACTAAAGGAGGTGAGTAGTACGGAAAACACCACCATTGCTAATAGGAAAATCTTTCTTTTCTTCATTGGGTTACAAAAATAGGGTTTTTGTCCTAACTTCGATTCGTTAAATTTAGACTAATGCAAGCCGAGCTAATAAGACTTTACCCAGAAAACCCAGAACTGGAAAAAATCGATTATATCGTGTCGGTTTTGAGAGATGGGGGAGTAATCATCTATCCAACCGATACGGTATATGGTATTGGCTGCGATTTTTCTAATACTAAAGCGGTAGACCGTGTCTGTAAAATAAAAAATGTAAAGCCACAAAACCTTTCTTTCATTTGTTACGACTTGAGTGAAATCTCTGAATATGTAAAGCAGCTCAGCACTCCTGTTTTTAAAGTAATGAAAAAGGTACTCCCTGGCCCGTACACCTTCATTTTAAATTCTAATAGCAGTGTGCCGAAAATTCTGAATGCAAAAAAGAAAACGGTGGGTATTAGAGTGCCGAACAATAGTATTCCTCGCCTTTTAGTAAAAGAGCTAGGCAGGCCGATTATTACTTCTTCAATTCAAGGGGAAGATGATGTAATTGAATATTCAACCGACCCTAGTCTTATTTTTGAGAAGTACGAACACCTTGTAGATATTGTAATTGATGGAGGTTACGGAGGTAATGTGCCTTCAACCGTAATTGATTGCTCTAATGATCAATTTGAGATTGTGAGGCAAGGTTTAGGTCAGATTGACGATTTAATCTAGATGAGTAAAATTCTAATCGAGTTACAATACTTGCCTTCTATTGCTTATTTCTCTGCCATTTATAGTGTAGACGAAATTCATATTGCTAGTAAGGGAAGATTTGAAAAAAGAACTTATTTAAATCGGAGTACCATTTTAACCGCCAATGGTCCGCTTGATATGTCGGTGCCAGTGTTTGGCGCGAATAAAAGAATCCCAGTTCAGGAAGTTAAAATAGATTACCACGAGAAATGGATGAATAATCACTGGAGAGCCATTCAGTCGGCCTATGGTAAATCCCCCTTTTTCGATTTTTACTCAGAAGAATTTAAGACCATTCTGTATTCAGAGGCAAGCCATTTGTTTGATCTCAATAAATCTTTACTGACAATGTGTCTCAAGTTTTTGCAAATTGACAAACCTGTGTTTTGGGCAGAAAGCTATGAGAATATGGATAAACCTGATTTAATAGACATGAGAGGTGTTATTCATCCTCGAAAGCCTATTTCAGAACTACAGTGGTTTGCGCCAAAACCTTATCAACAGATATTTGGCAGTAACTTTGTTTCTAATCTGAGCATCTTAGATCTTTTGTTTTGTACAGGCCCAGAAGCCTTAGAGGTTTTAAAGAGGTCAGTTGTTAGTTCATTGAACAAATAATCTTTTGATTACGTTTTGTGGTAGATCGTAAATAGAAAATACTATATTGATCTATCCTATAATTATTAGAACAAGCCATTCAGAAAGGAATAAATGGAAGCTAAATTTTCGAATAGAGTAAAAGAAGTCATTTCGTTGAGCCGTGAGGAGGCGCTCCGTTTGGGTCACGATTACATTGGCACTGAGCACCTTCTGTTGGGGATGATCAGAGAAGGAGAAGGAATTGCAGTAAGTATCTTAAAAAAATTAGGTACTTCGCTTGAAGAGTTACGCGAAGCGGTAGAGCGTGCTACTAAAGGTACGGCCAATCATAATGTCAAAAATTTGGCAAACATTCCGCTTACCCGTCAGTCAGAGAAAGTGTTAAAAATCACTTACTTAGAAGCTAAAATCTTTAAGAGCCAATTGATTGGCACAGAGCATTTGTTGCTTTCTATTTTAAGAGACGAGGACAATATCGCTACACAAATCTTAGAGAAATTTGACGTGAATTATGAAGTAGTGAAGGAAATGCTTGAATATCAGACAGACAGTGATACGCCTTTGGCATCGTCTGACACAGACGACTCTGATGATGATTCTTCAAAAATGTTTGGTGGTGGATCAGGAGCTTCTTCTGATAAGCCGGGGCAGAAAGGTGCCGAAAAGTCACGCACTCCAGTGCTCGATAACTTTGGCCGTGACTTGACCAAATATGCGGAAGAAGATAAACTAGACCCGATTGTGGGCAGAGAGAAAGAAATTGAGCGAGTAGCTCAAATTTTGAGTAGAAGAAAAAAGAACAATCCAATTCTTATTGGAGAGCCCGGTGTTGGTAAATCTGCCATTGCCGAAGGTTTGGCTTTAAGAATTATTCAGAAGAAGGTGTCGAGAATACTATTCAATAAAAGAGTAGTAACCCTTGATTTGGCATCTCTTGTTGCTGGAACCAAATACAGAGGCCAGTTTGAAGAGCGAATGAAAGCCGTAATGAACGAGCTTGAGAAATCTCCTGAAGTGATTTTGTTCATTGATGAGTTGCATACTATTGTTGGCGCAGGTGGAGCTTCGGGTTCGCTTGATGCTTCTAATATGTTTAAGCCAGCCTTGGCCCGTGGCGAAATTCAATGCATTGGAGCGACTACTTTGGATGAGTATCGTCAATATATCGAGAAAGATGGTGCGCTAGCAAGGCGTTTTCAGCAAGTAATGGTTGACCCAACTACGGTTGAAGAAACTGCTATGATTCTTGAAAATATCAAAGAAAAGTATGAAGAACACCACCATGTAAATTATACTCCAGAGGCTATTAAGGCATGTGTAGCACTTTCTGATCGTTACATTTCTGATCGTTTTCTGCCAGACAAGGCCATAGACGTTTTGGATGAGGCAGGTGCGAGAGTACACATTAACAATATCCATGTGCCAGATGACATTGTTAGCTTAGAGGCTGCCATTGAGGATATTAAGAAAGAGAAAAATCGAGTAGTTAAAAGTCAGAAGTACGAAGAGGCTGCTCAATTAAGAGATAAAGAAAAAAAACTCATCGACCAGTTGGATAGAGCCAAAGCCAAATGGGAAGATGAAAGTAAAGCGAAACGCTATACCGTTGATGAAGAAAATGTAGCCGAAGTTATTGCTATGATGACGGGTATTCCTACAAAACGAATTGCACAAAAAGAGCAGTCGAAATTGGTAGGAATGGGCGAGCAATTGAAACAACGAGTGATTGGTCAGGATGAGGCAATTGCCAAACTGACTAAAGCGATTCAGCGTACCAGAGTTGGACTAAAAGACCCAGGAAAGCCAATAGGAACCTTCGTTTTCTTAGGCCCAACGGGTGTTGGTAAAACAGAATTGGCAAAAGAGCTTTCAACTTACTTATTCGACAAAGAAGATTCTTTGGTAAGAATAGATATGAGTGAGTACATGGAAAAATTCTCGGTGTCTCGCTTGGTAGGAGCGCCTCCGGGCTATGTGGGTTATGAAGAAGGCGGTCAACTTACTGAGAAAGTAAGAAGAAAGCCTTACTCTGTGGTGTTGCTCGATGAAATTGAAAAAGCGCATCCAGATGTTTTCAATATTCTATTACAAGTATTGGATGACGGTATTCTTACCGATGGTTTAGGCCGAAGAGTGGATTTCAGAAATACCATCATTATTATGACTTCGAATATCGGGGTGCGTGACTTGAAGGATTTCGGATCTGGGATTGGCTTTAGCACTCAGTCGAGAAAGGAAAACGAGGATGCTGTAATGAAAGACACCATTCAGCGTGCGTTGAAAAAGACATTCAGCCCTGAGTTTTTGAACCGATTGGATGATGTGATTATTTTCAATTCTTTAGGAAGAGAAGACATTCACAAGATCATCGACATTACTCTCGCTAAATTGTTCGCTCGTGTTGAAGATATGGGCTACAAAATTGAGTTAACTGAAAAAGCTAAGGACTTCTTGGCCGATAAAGGTTTTGATCCTCAGTTTGGTGCCAGGCCTTTGAATAGAGCTATTCAGAAGTATTTGGAAGATCAGATTGCCGAAGAAATTCTGAAAGGAAGCGTAAATGAAGGAGAAACACTTATGGCCGACTATAGCGGAGAAGGTGAAGCTTTGACTTTAAAAACAAAGAAGAAAAAAGCGAGTAAAAAGAAAGAAGAAGGGCCTAAGGAATAAATAGGTATTCTACTCTACACATACTAAAACCCCAGCCATTGGTTGGGGTTTTCTGTTTTAAAAGGGGGTAAAAAAGAAAAGGAGCTCCGTATGAACTCCTTATCAACCAAAACATAATTGTATAAAATCATCTGTCCACGAAGGGACTTGAGAACTTTACATCTGTAACGAACTGTTGATCCGTTAGCGTATTTAAAAAAGCAACAATTGCATCAATTTCTTGATTGTTTAAATTCATGCGAATCGGCTGTCCGTTTCTTTGAGTGAGTCTATTGTCTAAGTTCGGATGATCTTGGATTCCATTATTGTAAAACTGTATAACTTCTCTTAAAGAACTGAACCGGCCATCGTGCATGTATGGGGCTGTTATGGCTATATTTCTTAAGGAATTCACTTTGAATTTGCCCAAATCTTGATTTCTACCAGTAATTCCTCCAGTGCCAGCATCGGTAGTGAAGGTGTCTAATCCATTATTTCTGGCTTGATCTCCTGAAAAAGAAACGGTTTCATGACAATTACTACACTGGGTTCTGCCGCTAAAAAAGAGCTGCTTGCCTTGATTTTCAATTTGAGAGAAATTAGAAAAGTTGTCGTTCTCAATACTTCTTGCTTGAGCAGCTCCCACATCGAACTTTGCTTGATAGGAGACCATGCTCCGTACAAACTGACTTAGTGACTTGGAGATACGATCTTCGGTAATCTCTGAAGAACCAAATGCAGATTGAAATAGAGGACTGTAATAGTCTAAAGCTTGTAGCTTATCAACGAGTGCTGCTAGGGAAAGCCCCATCTCTACTTCATCCTGAATAGGCATCAATACTTGCTCTTCTAGACTCTCAGCTCTTTCATCCCAAAAAAACCTGCCGTTGTCATAATACTTGGCATTGGCCAGACTCATTGAATTTCTTCCTGTAGTTCCTCCTAAAAACCCTGTACTGAACCTATTAGGGTCGGCAAAGCCGTTTGCTTGAAGATGGCAAGAGGCACATGCAATTGTATTGTTGGCCGAAAGATTTTTGTCGTAGAAAAGCACCCTTCCCAAGGTAGCCCCTGCATCAGTGATAAGGTTGTTGCTAGGGGTGTTATCAATGTTTTGTAAATCATTATCTCTAAAATGCGAGGGTAAACTGGGGTTCGCGTAGTTGTATGAAATACTGGGTAAATCGAGAATACTCGAAAAATCGGATTTCATCATAGTTTCAATCTCATTCTCGCCTTCAATAGTAGAGTTTGAGCATGCCTGATACATTAGCCCCATAAGGGCAATCAATAAAAATGGCTTTTTCATTTGTTTGTTCTGTTAGATATTGGCTAGCAGTTACAGATTACCTCTGAGTTAATGGATAATCTGTATGTACTCACCTGCCTCCTCTTGGAGGTGGTTTTTTACCCTCTGGGCCACCTGGTACAGGTGGTCTCGTGCCTTGAGGTCTTTGTCCGCTTGGTTCTTTGCGGAGTACTTCTGATATGATTTTATCAAAAGTTCCTTGTTGCTCTGGTGTACACATTGCTCTAATCGAAGCAAAATGATTGAAGGTGGCATACTCAATGTTAGATTGAATTTCACCCATTTTGGCAGATAGTACTTTGGCTTTTTGACTTGAATTTTCTTGCTTTAAGAGACCATGAAGTTCCCTTCTTGCATCGTTAAATTCTCTTTGGTATTGATCAATTAACCTGAAATGTTCTTTCTTAAGGAGTTCGAATTTTTTGACCTGTTCTGGTGAAAAATTTAAACTCTCTTCTAAAAATTTACCCTTCCCTTCTGGGCCTTTTATTTCTCGATTATTATCAAGTCGGCCAAGCCATAAGAAAACCAAGAGGGTAGCATTAAAAATCACGAGAATTATAACCGCACTACCTAATAGTTTATTACGTCTAATAAAGTCCATCTTAGTATTCGTTTAGATAATCGTAAACATTTGGGTTCGAGAAATACTCCTCAGAAAACTCATCAATTGCAGAGGTAGTTGTTGAGTCTATATCTTGACTTTCAGTGAGGAAAACGATACTTGTAAGATTGAAAACAAAGAAAATAGCCAACATGGCCAAACTCAACTTTAAGTTGGCTAGAATAGAGAAGCGTCCGTAAGAAGGAGCAATCTCATTTTCCATTCTCGCTTGTAAGCGGGTATAGAAAAATGATTTCACTTCAGCCGACTCAATACCTTCAAGACTATTAAGGGCTTGGTTGATTTTGTTCTCTATATTGTTCTCGTTTTTCATGCTCATTCTATTCGATGCTGTTCTTCAAAAATACTTGCGTTAATTCTTGAAATTTTTTTCATAGTAACCTTTTAAAGTCTTTTGCAAATTCTTTCTGGCCCTGAACATTAGCGATTCTACAGAAGAAACACTCGTTTCCATAATTTCAGAAATTTGCTGATAAGCCAGTCCTTCAATTTTATGTAAGGTAAAAGCCACCTTTTGAGTTTCTGGCAATTGGCCTATGGCCTGAAAAAGTGCTTTGGCATTTTCCTTTTGTTCCATTTCAATACCAGGGTGTACAAAGTGAGCTTGTTTTAAACTGTCGCTTGTTTCATTACTCCCTGCCAAAGATTGAAGAAACGCAAAACGCTTTTGTCGCTTATTTTTTCTGATCAGTTCCAAAGATTTTGTAGTAGCAATTCTGTAAAGCCAAGTCGATAATTTAGATTCTCCACGGAAAGCACCGATTGAACGATGCACCTCAATGAAAACATCTTGCGCAGTTTCTTCTGCATCAGACTCATTTTGTAGTAAACCAAGACAGGTATTGTACACTCGATTTTGGTAGGTTTCCACCAAGTTGCGGAAGGCGCTATCTGAGCCTTCTTTCAGTGCTAATATGAGTTGGTTTTCTGACAAGTAGTGGTTGAGTTATGGGTTTAGGTAGATTGGCTTTCTGCCTAAACCCTTATGGAAACTAAGCTACTGATTTTTATTTTCTTCGACCTTCCTTGGCTTGTGGCTTTTTAGGTTGGTTCTTATTGAAAGCAAGCAGTTGCTCTTCAGTCAATATGCTAGTGACTTGATGTTTACTGGCCACCTTGAGTTTAGCCAAATCGGTTTTTAAATCTCCAATTTCCTCAATCACCTTGTTTACTGCTTTCTCATCATACTTCTCAGCCGTGGTCAAAGTGTTGAGTCTGGCTTCTTTTTCTGCCACCAGATTTTCAATGGGCTGCGCTTTCTTCATTTCTTGTAAGTGAAATTCTTTCAGCTGGCTTTCTTGTGCCTCAGTCAGATTTGGTATTTGAGGGCCTCTTCGTTCAGGTTTTTGTTCTTTACCCATCTCCATAGGATGATCTGATGGTGGTTTTTGATTTCTTCTAAACCCTTGTGCGCTTACGTTTAAACTGCTGGTTAATAATATTGCAATAGCTAATGTTCCTAACCATTTTGATTTTTGACTTTTCATGATTTTCAAATTTTAATTTCTAATCTGTTTAAAATGTTAGATGGCGGAACCACAATAAACTTGCGGTGGCTTGCTGTTAATGAATGTTAAAAAAACAGGCGGGTAAAAGTGACTTTTAGCAAAAAGGCTGTCATAGATAAAACGATTGATAAGATGATTTTTCGGTATTCATTTGCTTGAGAAAAGCTTTTAATCAATCATTTTTTATTTGAACATTGTCAGCAATTACTATCTTAAAGGGATATGAGGGAAATACAGAAAATTGAGCTGAGGCAACTTGAAATCAGTGATTTCAAAAACTTGACAGAATCTATGAAAGCCGCCTATGAAAACTGGTCAGGTGGCTGGTGGGACGAGCAACATATTCAGAAACTCATAGATATTTTTCCCGAAGGTCAGTTGGTAATTGTAGCCGATGATGAAATAGCAGGTTGCGCACTAAGCTTAATTGTGGACTATGACAAGTTTGGGGACAACCACACTTATGCAAAAATTACAGGCAACTATACTTTTTCTACCCACGACCCTAATGGCGATGTAATTTATGGTATTGAGGTGTTTATTAAGCCTGATTTTAGGGGCTTGCGCTTGGGTCGAAGACTTTATGACGCACGGAAAGAACTTTGCGAAAACCTGAATTTGGAAGCCGTTGTTTTTGGTGGGCGCATTCCGAATTATCATAAATATTCAAATGAACTTACGCCAAGACAGTATATAGATAAGGTTAAGCATAAAGAACTTTACGACCCTACACTTACATTTCAGTTGAGTAATGACTTCCACGTAAATAAAGTGCTGAAAGGCTACATGCCGGGCGATGATGAGTCGCAAGATTACGCTGTACTTTTGGAATGGAACAACATTTATTATGTAGAACAAGAGCCTCAACTAAGTGACCAAAAGACGGTAGTTCGATTGGGGTTGATTCAGTGGCAAATGCGACCCTATAATGGAATTGATGAGCTTTTCGAACAAATCGAGTTTTTTGTAGATGCTGTTTCGGGTTACAAAAGTGATTTCGCTTTGTTTCCTGAATTCTTCAACGCGCCTTTAATGGCCAAGTACAATCATCTTTCTGAGGCCGAAGCCATTCGTAAGTTGGCCGAGTTTACCGATGAAATCAGAGAACGTTTTTCTAAACTGGCCATTAGCTATAATGTAAACATCATTACAGGCAGTATGCCCAAAATGGATGGGCCTAAGCTATATAATGTAGGCTTTTTGTGCCGAAGAGATGGTACTTTTGAAGAGTATACAAAAATGCACGTTACACCAGATGAGGCCAAATATTGGGGCTTAACTGGTGGAGACACCATTAAAGTTTATCAAACGGATTGTGGTCCAGTTGGAGTGCTCATTTGTTATGATGTGGAATTTCCTGAACTGCCGAGAATTTTAGCAAACGATGGCATGAACATCCTTTTCGTTCCGTTCCTTACCGATACTCAAAACGGCTACTCCCGTGTACGTTATTGCGCCAGAGCAAGAGCAATTGAAAACGAATGTTATGTGGCCATAGCAGGCTCGGTAGGTAACCTTCCTAAGGTAGAAAACATGGATATTCAGTTTGCACAGTCAGTTGTGTTTACACCTTGCGACTTTGCATTTCCAACCACAGGAATTAAGGCAGAAGCCACTGCAAATACAGAAATGATTTTAGTGGCCGATGTAGATTTAGACTTGCTCTGGACACTGCACAACAAGGGAGCGGTGCGTAACCTGAAAGACAGAAGAACCGATGTTTATGATATTCAACTGAAAAAGAAATAGGTATTGAAAGCACCATTTGTAATAGGGGGCAAACAAGTTTTGCCCGGTGAAGAAGCCAAAATTCAAGTAAACATTGCGCGTTTGCCCTCACATTCGCCAATCGATTTACACATTACCGTTGCCCGTTCAGAAATTGAAGGGCCTACCTTACTACTTAGTGGAGGTATGCATGGTGATGAAGTGAATGGGACAGAGATTGTGCGAAGAATCATTGAAAAAGATCAGCATATTCCAAGGGTGGGTACAGTAATCTGTATTCCAATCATCAACATGTTTGGCTTTATTCATTTCAGCCGTTATGTTCCTGATGGAAAGGATGTAAATCGTTCGTTTCCAGGAAATAAGAATGGCTCGTTGGCTGCCCGTGTAGCTCATTATCTTACGAATGACATTATTCCTAAAATTGATATTGGGTTAGATTTCCATACGGGAGGAGCCGATAGAACTAACTATCCGCAGATACGCTGTGCTATGAAAGAGCCTCGAAATAAACAAATAGCGGAAGTTTTTCAGCCTTCATTTATTCTGAATAGCCCCTTTAGGCCTAAATCTATGAGGCAAACTGCTGCAAAAATGGGCAAACATATTTTGGTTTATGAAGGAGGTGAATCTGGTCGATTTGACGAATTTGCAATTCAGCAAGGCATAAACGGAGCACTGAGGGTAATGAAGCATTTAGGCATGCGCGAACGCGCACCGGAAGCACCACACATTACCAAAACCATTAATAACTCCTCTTGGATCAGGGCCAAAACCTCTGGTGTTTTTCTGACTTTGGTATCTTATGGAGCTGAAGTGGAGAAAAACCAGATCATTGGTCATATCAACGATCCATTTGGAGGCTCAAAAATAAAAATCAAAAGCCCTGCTTCTGGTTATGTTATTGGCTTAAATAATAACCCAATCGTTCACCAAGGCGATGCTCTTATGCATATTGGAGTGAAAAAATAGAAAGGAATATTTAAGAATGGAGAAGGAAGTAAAATCGTGGGAGCAACTGGCAGAACTTATTGCCTCTTCTGACCAAGACGGCATTCATGATTACATGGATGACAATAAGTCGGAAGATATTATTCATGCTTTTAGCCATTTGAATAGAAGCGAACAGAATGATTTGCTGGGCTTAATGAGTGCCGAAGACGGTGCAAGTTTACTTGAAAAAATACCCCAGTCTCAAGCGGTTAAATTGATCGAAGATGTTGAGACAGAAACAGCAGCTTCTATCCTGAACCAACTCTACTCCGATGAGCAAGTTGATATTATCTCTGAACTGGATGATGATGATGCGCATGCTATTTTGGAGGAAATGTACCCCAAGGAAGCGGAGAATATTCGTAGACTAATTCATTACGATTCGGACTGTGCCGGAGGGGTAATGATTACAGAATACCTTGCTTTTGAAAGTGAAGAAACAGTAGGGCAAATCACCACAAAACTTCGGGATAATTCTGAAGAGTATGAAGACTATAACGTTCAGTACATATATGTGGTAGACAACGGAACGTTTGTTGGTGTGCTTCAAATGCGGGACTTATTACTTTCAAAAGCCTCGGTTCCCCTTTCAAAAATTGTGATTAAAAATGCCCTTACAGTAAAGGACACAGATCATCTCACAGACCTCATCAGTTTTTTCGATAAATACGATTTTTACGGAGTACCTGTAGTAAATGAAGCGAATATACTGCTTGGCATTGTCATGCGTAAGCATGTGAGAGAGGCTGAAAATGATCGTTTTAATACGGAGTTATTAGAAACTCAAGGTATTGTAGGTGGCGAGGAATTACGAACCATGCCCGTAATGCTACGTTCGCGCAGAAGGCTTTCATGGCTGAGCGTGAATATACTTTTGAATATTGTTGCAGCTAGTGTAATCGCTTTTTACCAAGATACCCTCCGAGAAGTAATCGCTTTGGCTGTTTTTCTCCCTGTAATTTCAGATATGAGTGGTTGTTCTGGTAACCAAGCTGTGGCGGTAAGTTTAAGAGAGCTTTCACTTGGAGTGGTAAAGCCTTATGAGTTAATGAGAGTACTTTGGCAAGAAGTGAAAGTAGGCTTAATTAACGGAGTAGTGCTTGGTACACTGATTGGCTTGGCAGCTTTCTTTTGGCAGGGCAATGCCTATTTAGGCCTAGTAGTGGGAGGTGCTTTGGCCATTAACACCGTTGTTGCCGTTGCTATTGGCGGTACAATTCCATTGTTTTTAAAGAAAATGAAAGTGGATCCAGCTTTGGCCTCTGGCCCAATTTTAACCACCGTTACCGACATGCTAGGCTTCTTCCTAGCCCTAACTTTCGCAGGTTTGGCGCTGGCGCATTTGGTTTGAGAGTATATGTTATTTAAGATTTAATTAACTATGTAGCTTCTTATTTGATTAATGTTTAGTTTATTTCATTAAAATAAAGTATTGTTTGTTGTTTTATTAAGGTTTGTTTATTTAATTCAGCTCAATATCAATGTAATTGATTGACCATAAGTAAAACCGAAAGCATGAAATCTAAATTTTTTACACTTATAATACTGGCCGTATTTATGAGTAGTTGTACGGATCAAATGATCGAGCCTGAAATTATACCTACTCGGTCTATTAGAGATTTAACATATAAAGACGTGCCGAATGTCGTGAGTCAATTACAAGAGGGCTTAGGCTTAAGAGGCGGTAATGATAGGCTTAGTGTAAATGATGAAGGTAGAACCTATGGCGTGATTATTGACTGGAATCGTATTACTGAACTCGTAGATACGGTTGGTAATACAAATTATACATTTGCCGTAGTGGATGAGGATGAAGATCCTTATACCTTTCATAACTTAATTATCGGTAAAAATGAAGAAGGGTATTGGAAGAGGCCTTACCTACTTACTTATGTGATGGGTGAAGAGTTTAGACCGAAGTATGATGCTACAGGGTCAACGGAAGGGTTTACAGGTAAGGTGTTAAAGAGGTACATTACTTCTGGTCTTTCTTCAACGCGGGCTAGCAGTAATGATGATTATTATGGTGACCCATATGTTTCCAATGATCCTTGTGATAAAGAGACAGAGGTAGTTAATCCTCCGAGTTCAGGTGGAGGAGGTGGAGGAGGTGACTATGTCCCTCCCAATATCGATGATAACCCTGACATGGGTTTTTATTATTGCTATGCATATTGGATTGATTTTGATTATAGTGGCCCTTGTGATGCTACAGTTTGTGGTAGGCAGTCAATTTTGGTAACAGTTTGTGAGGATTTTCAAATGTCGGCAGCGGGAAGTGACCCATGCGATGAGGGAATAGATGAGGTTGCAATAATAGACCCAGAGGGCCCTTGCCCTGGTGACCCTCTTAAGACAATGAAGGTGGCTTCTTCTGGAGGTTCAAAAGAAAGAGGAGGTACTTTTGGAGATACTAGAGCAAATAATACACAGTTCCATGATGGGGTTGATCTAAAGGCTACTCCTGGGACAACTTTTCGACCAATCAAAGCAGGTAGAGTGATTTATGTACGAGATACATTTGATACGTATGAGTATAAGAAGGACAGTTATGGAAATAAAGTTATAGTTCGCACTACATTGGATGATGGCTCAATTCTTGATCTCCATTATAATCATATGGATGAAGTTTTTGTTCGAGTTGGTGATGAAATCGATACGAATACGCTTGTCGGTGAGACTGGTCAGACAGGTAATGCAGCAAGGGAATCGGTTGTTCCTCATTTGCATGTGAAAGCTCAGGTGACAGTTAATGGCGTACCTGTCACTAAAAAAGATAATAGAAATAACCCTGCACTATATATGAATAGCGTAATTTTGGGTAATGGGCTTGTTGTAAGTAATCCATGTATAATTAATTATTAGAGTTTATGAAAAAGTATCTTGTTTTATTAGTGGTATTATTCTTTTGTAATGTAGCCTTGACTCAGGAGACTATACTGCTTAAGGAGTTTAAAATTAATGGTCATATTTCTAGAGGAGATAGCAAATCACAGGTGTTAAGTAAACTTGGAGTACCAACAAAGGAAACTAATGATTTCAACGAAATGGATGAAACTAATGTGTTAATTCTGCATTACGGAGACTCTAAACTTTATTTCGAAAATAACATGTTGAGTTCATTTGAGATTGAGGACACCTCACTGCATGTTTCGTATTTAGGCAACCAGATTAAAGTAGGTCAAGGGATAAGTTCCGTATCGAACATTTTCCCGCAAAGTTATAGTAAGAGGAATGAAGGTTCTCACGGAGGAGGAATGCGAGCAGTTCATTTGATGTTGTTTGGTAAACTGTTGGGAGGTACTCAAGAAGTTAAGCTAGACGAGTTCATTAATATTCGTTATGACCCAAATACCTTATTGATAGTGGGGATATCTCATAGTAGATATTAAGGTCTGTCTCTGATGAGGGTAATGGTTTGCTTGTTGTAAAAAACTTTTAAAAGAGGGTAGTGGTAAAAATAGTTGGTGACTTTGAGTTGAACTTTCGGAGGTTGGTTTAATTTCATCTTCTATTTAAAAATGAATGAGCACTAGTCTGTGAAATTTTTTTGTTTTAATATTGCTTCTTTGGGCTCAATTGGCCGTAGCTCAAGATATTATTCCGCTTAAGGACTTTAAAATTAATGGGCACATATATCCAGAAATTATACAAAAGCTCAAGTGCTAAATAAGCTAGGAACTCCAACAAAAGAATCTATTGAGTTTAATGAAACGGATGATATTGAAATGACCGTTTTATTCAAGGTAAAATTTTCTCTATATTAAAAACCCTAGTTATGGCTAGAACTCTAACTATGTTTATCACATTCTACACTCTATCAAGCCATGCTTTTAGTCAAGATATTTCAGGTATGTGGAAATTCGAAAATCAGTATGTTGATGTTGAAATTAATATAACTCAAAGCCAAGGTAATCTAACAGGGAATCACTGTATAGTTTATGGTGCCGAAGGTGACTTCATAGATTGTGCAGATGATAATGAATCGACAATATCAGGAGCGTTAGACAAAGGTGTATTTACCATCAATATTAAGAGTGAGTACGCAGTAGATAGTGTTAGTAAGATTAACTTGAAGTTACTTCCTAATGGAGATTTGGAATGGACATTGGTGTCAAGCCTAAAGGATATTTCATTTTATCCTAAAAAGGTTATTCTGAAAAAAGTGACCTGACAAATTGCCTTAACAGCTTTGACTCTTTTGTTGATTATTCTAGTCATGTTGACATAAATGACTTCTAACCTTTTGCCAAAAGATAATATATATGACTTTATTGGAATGTGGTAGTATAAATTGAAAATCTACTCTTTGCAGATAGATTATTCTCTGATATTAATAGATCAACAAAGGGCTTCTATTATATCTCAGCATGGACAGGGAGATAGACTTGATCTAGGAAACAAAGACAAACTGAATTTAGAGGTGACCGGCCTTGATCAATCAAACAATGATATTCTAAATGTGGTTCTTATTTTCTATTACTCGAAAGCGAAATACAAAGCCACGTTAACCAAAGTTGGTGATAAGTTAGAGTTCAGATTGGGAGAGCCTGTTGAAAAGGATATTCACTTCTATCCAAGAAAACCAGTACCCTGAGCCAAAGGTGATTCGGGTTATTACACAGAAATGTCTTTAGAATGTGTTCGTTGTATGTGATTTGACTAGTTTTGAGTTTGCCCACAAGGTTTGGATTATTTACTCATAACTCATCACCAATAACGATTCTACCATGTCCCGTACCCCATCAAACATGCTAACACTAGGAACACTAGCTCCTAATTTTAAATTGCTGGATACCGTTTCAGGTAAAATGCTTTCATTGGCTGAATTGAAATCTGACAAAGCCACCGTGATTATGTTTATCTGCAATCACTGCCCTTTTGTAAAACATATAGATGATGGAATTGTAGCCTTGGCAAAAGATTATCAATCGAAAGGCGTGTCTTTTATAGCCATCAGCTCAAACGATGTTGAGAATTACCCACAAGATTCACCAGACTTAATGAAGGTGGAGGCTAAAAAAGTAGGCTATATTTTTCCTTACTTGTATGATGAAACTCAAGAAGTGGCCAAAGCCTATCAAGCAGCTTGTACTCCCGATTTCTACCTATTCGATGCCGAATTAAAATGCGTGTACCGTGGTCAGTTAGATGATTCCCGACCAGGAAATGGCCAGCCAGTAACAGGCAAAGATTTGCGTTCTGCGTTAGATTGTGTGCTGAATAATAAGGAAGTTGATTCTGAACAGCGACCAAGTTTGGGCTGTAATATCAAATGGAAAGTGAGCTAGCCTTACCTTTTCAAGAGTTTTAAACTTTTGGAAAGTTCTCCTCTAGTCTGACTATCTCACTGCGACTTTAAAGATGGATTTTTAGCCTGAATAGCCTTGATAATCATTTCAGAATGTACCCTTGTGTTTTCAATAAACAGTGTACTCGTCTGCATTCCCGAATTGATCACCCCAGCTACATATACATTGGGCAAATTGGTTTCTAGCGTTTCGGCATTATGCACAGGGATTTTCAGTTCATTTTCTGAAATATCAATGCCCAGTGCTTTGAATAAAGCATAATTGGGTTTGTAGCCTGTCATGGCCAAAACGAAATCGTTCTCAATCGTTAACGGTCCTTCTGGTGTATTGATGTGTACTTCGTGTTCTGTAATTTCAGTAACTGTAGAATTGAAATGAGCCTTGATAGCCTCTTCCTTAATTCGATTTTCAATATTCGGTTTGATCCAGTACTTCACCTTAGGGTAAATTTCTGACTCACGAATAACCATCGTCACTTCCGCTCCTTTGTAATAAGTTTCTAAAGCCACATCGCAGGCCGAGTTGGCCGCGCCAATCACAATTAGTTTCTGCCCAACATAGGGATGTGGGTCGTTATAAAAATGCTTCACTTTAGGTAATTTCTCCCCCGGTACATTTAAATAACGAGGAGTATCATAGAAGCCTGTAGCGACAATCACATGTTTTGCACTGAACCGACCCTTATTTGTCTCAATCTGATACAGGTCAGATTCTTGAGTCATGCGTTCTACAGTAGTGTACAGTTGGATGTTTAATTCCCAACTTTCTTGTACCCGTCTAAAATATTCAAGCGATTCTCTTCTGGTAGGTTTATCAGTATGAGAAATGAAAGGGACACCACCAATTTCCAATAGATTTGAAGTCGAGAAAAAGGTCATATTGGTGGGGAAGTTATAGAGTGAGTTGACCAGTACACCTTTTTCAATAACGATGTAATTCAATCTCGCTTTTTTTGCCTCGATAGCACAATTTAGCCCAATAGGCCCACCTCCTATAATTACTAAATCAAAATGGTTTTGCATGGTATTCAAACTGTATGCAAACAGTGATGGTTCACTGTTTCTAAAGAAATGACTAATCTAAGGCCGAAAGCGTGACATCCACAATTTCGTTGAGTTCTTTTTCAGAAATATTGCCTTTGGCAAGAACCCTTAAGCCACTAATTGTATTGAAGAGAAAACGGGCCAAGGATTCACTGGAATGTTTCATGGCAATTTCTCCATTTTGCTGCCCTTCTTTGATCAGTTCATTCAGAACATTCTCCATTGTCTTTCGATTCTCAGATACAATGTCCCTCACAATAGAGTCACGGTTGCATAACTCGGTAGATGAGTTAACAATGAAGCAGCCTTTTTTATCATTGTCACTTATTCCCTGATGTATAGTGGCAAAAATAAAGTTCCTAACAATTTGCAAGGCCGATTCTTCATTCCTGATTTGGCTTAAAAACCAAGAAGAAGATTTTTGACGATAACGTTTTAGCGATTCTACATAAAGGTTGTGTTTATCGCCCCAAGTGTCATAAATACTTGCTCGATTGATACCCATTGAATCCACTAAATCTTGAATGGAAGTAGCGCTATAGCCTTTCTTCCAAAATACATCAAGTGCCTTGTCTAAAACCTCTACCTCGTCAAACTCCTTCTTCCTAGCCATGTTAATCGATCAGTTGTTCAATTTAACTGATCGTTCTGATTTAATCAAACGCGCTTATATTGTAGCTATTCCGCCATCAATCAATATTTCTTCACCAATAATGAATGATGAGTCTGATGAAGCCAAGAAAAGAACTGCTTTAGCAACCTCATCAGAAGAACCAAACCTTTTCATTGGTACAAGTTGTGTCATGCTTTCGGCCATCCCCTTCATTTGCTCTTCAGTCATTCCCATCTTCGAGTAAATTGGAGTTTCAACTGGGCCTGGGCTTACAGTGTTCACTCTAATATTTCTAGGGGCAAGGTCTTTCGAAAGGGTACGGGAGAAGCTTCTCACTGCTGCCTTGGTGGCAGAATAAATGGCACCATGTTCAAAACCTTTGTGGATCACGGCTGATGCATTCAGTACGATAGAGCCCCCGTCATTGAAAATAGGCAAGAACTTCTGTATAGTAAAGAATAGCCCTTTTACATTGGTATTGAACTGTGCATCAAAGAAGGCTTCGTCCGTTTGATAGATAGGTGCAAACCAGGCGATTCCTGCATTTGCGAAAAGAACATCTACTTTACCAAACTGACTAGCTACCTTTTCAACTAGTACGTCAATATCACTGAGCTTTGAAGTATCTGATTGAATGGCGATAAGGTTACTATTTCCTACTTCTGCAATTGCTTCATCTAGGGTCGATTGGGTTCTTCCAGTGATAACAACTTTAGCACCCTCTTCCAAAAATACTTTGGCTGTGGCAAGTCCAATGCCAGTGCTACCTCCTGTAATTACGGCTACTTTGTCTTTTAACTTTGTCATGAGTTTATATTAGAATGATTGTTCTGTTATTTAATTTGAATTAACAGAACGTTCGTTCCAAAAGATAGTTCCAATGAGAACGAAAAAGATGATGGGAGCTTAATTCTTGTGGTTAAAGTGGTCTTTAGGAATGTTTTTGAAATGGTTGTAGACCGTATTTATAAAGGTAAGGATAAGACCAACTCCGACAATGATATAGACAATGGTGAAGATTTTGCCCCAATCTGTTTGAGGGGAGAAATCTCCATAGCCAATAGTGGTTAGGGTGATGATTGAAAAATAGAGTGAATCTAGCCAAGTCCAGTGTTCGAGGTAATGATAAGTAGTGGTGCCAACAGCAAGTACAATCACTGTAGCAATTAGCAAACTGTTATAGTGCTTGTCTTTGAGGAATGAAATTATGGTTTTGAAAATAATCAACTTAATAGTGTTTACTCTGCTAGTCGTTGCGTCACGCTGCGACAATGTAAGTTAATACTTATCACTAAATATGAGTAAAGGGGTTTTTAGTATTTTGACTTGTTATAGGTATTGGTCTAAAGAAGCGCTTAAACCAGTAGTTGTCAGTTGAATTAGAACAAAAAAAAGGTGCTCACTCATTGCAAGCACCTAATTCCTTCAATGTTCTAAAGGTATCCTCTTTAGAATTTTATGTCTACCGTTTTTAATTCTTCTCCTCTTTTAAACTCTACTTTGGTTTCATCACCAAGTTGGAAAGCAGCAAGAGCCCTCATGTAACTCATCATATCTACAATGGTAGAATCGCCAAGTTTCATTACAATATCTCCTTTTTGCATTCCTGCTTTTTGCGCTGGTTTGTCTTCAGAAACACCATCTATTCTCATGCCTTGGCCATCGTACAAGTAATCGGGCACCACACCTAGGGAAACAGTGAATCGTGGGCTATCTGCAGAGTCGTCTTTCGTTTTGGTAAAGGCGATTTTCTCTTCTTGATCCAGAGATACAATGAGTCGTTCAATAAGTCGTACAACCTTCACCATGCCATGGTAATTGATTTTATCGGAATCGTCCGAAGGACGATGATAGTCCTCATGTTGACCCGTAAAGAAATGGAGCACGGGTAAATCTTGTAGGTAGAAAGAAGTGTGATCGGACGGGCCAATTCCAGATTCTGAGGTCACTAACTTCAAAGTATCGGTGTTGGCTGCTTCTATTTTATTCATCCAGATTGGGCTAGTACCAACACCATTAATGGCCAGAGTTTTCTCTTCGTTCATTCTGCCCACCATGTCCATATTGATCATGAAATCAACCGTAGTCAAATCGATCGTTGAGTTCTTAGAGAAATAGTTTGAGCCCCAAAGCCCATTTTCTTCTCCAGAAAAGGCGAGGAAGAGGTAGTTCTTACCTTTGCCTTTATTTTTCAGAATTCTGGCAAGTTGAATCATGGCAGCTGTACCACTGGCATTATCATCTGCTCCGTTGTGAATGGCCTTATCTCCTCTATAAAGAGAACCTTCTTCGCCATATCCCAAGTGGTCAAAATGCGCACCAATAACCACTGTGTTTTCGGCTCCATTATCAATATAGCCCACCACATTTCGGCCAGTAATGCCACCTTCAGCATCACCAATTACTGCTTCTTCATGTGGATTGGTTGCTTTTTTTACATTGAATGGCTGCATAAAACCATCAGTACCTTTTGGTACAAGTCCATACTTTTTAAAAGCAGCTGCAATGTATTGAGCTGCTAGTTGTTCTCCCTCAGTTCCAATGGCTCGGCCTTCCAGTTGATCATCAGCCAAATAACTAACATCTTTCTCTATGCTGGTGCGAATTTCTTTATCTGTAGTATAGCTAGTACAGCTACTTAAACCTATAAAACAGATGATGCTTATGTATAAGGTGATTTTTCTCATGTTTTAGAATTTATGGTCAAAGATAATAATCCTTATCTTCGCAACTCCAATTTACTACATCATAATGAAGAATCAGTATTGCCTGTTATTAACACTTTTGCTTGTTTTTAGCTGTAACTCTCCAAAGCAGAAAGCAACTTCGGTTGACGAACAAGAGAACCTTGATTCACTTTTGTTGAAGCCAGAAGAAATGAAATTCTTAAAGAATATCAAGCAATTGACTTTTGGTGGAAACAATGCGGAAGCCTATTGGAGCTTTGATGACAACTACTTGGTGTTTCAGTCCGATTATGCTGAATGGGGAGTAGGCTGTGATCAGATGTTTGTTACGGATTGGAGAAATGATGATTTAAAAAACAACAAACCTCAATTGGTAAGTACTGGAATGGGAAGAACAACTTGCTCGTATTTTTTGCCAGACAATAAAACCATTGTTTATGGTTCTACTCATTTAGGCGATGAAAATTGTCCGCCTGTGCCTGAGCGCAGAGTAGATGGAAAATATGTATGGCCAATTTATCCTGATTTCGATATTTTCACGGCTACAACAGATGGTGAAATTTTATCTCAACTTACTAATACGCCAGGTTATGATGCTGAGGCTACAGTATCTCCAAAAGAGGATAGGATTGTTTTTACCTCGATGAGAACAGGAGATTTGGAGCTGTTTACTATGAATATCGATGGCTCGGATGTAAAGCAAATTACAAATGAGTTGGGTTATGATGGCGGTGCTTTTTTCTCTCCTGATGGCGAGAAATTGATTTTCAGATCTTCTCGACCTAAAACAGAAGAAGATATAAAGGAGTATCAGGATTTACTCCAAGAAGGCTTAGTAATGCCTACTGATATGGAGCTTTACATTTGTAATGCCGATGGTTCAGACCTTAGAAAACTTACAGATTTAGGACAAGCCAACTGGGCACCTTTCTTCCATCCTTCAGGCGAGAAAATCATTTTTGCTTCAAACCATACCGCCACGCGTGGCTTCCCATTCAACCTATACATGATCAACATTGATGGAACTGGCTTAACGCGAATTACACAAGACGATACTTTCGATGCCTTTCCTGTGTTTTCTAATGACGGTAAGTACTTAGTGTTCTCTTCTAACAGAAATAACGGAGGAACAAGAGATACCAACCTCTTTGTAGCCGAGTGGATTGGGGGTTGATATACTCAGAAATTGCTTCGGCCTGTCTTTTCACATACATCAATTATACTTTGCTTCTTTTTTACTAAAGGAAATGTTGATCGTTAGAATTATTTACATATTGACTTTTGCAATTTGGTATAAAAATCAAAATTTAGGGAGCATTTAAATGACAGGGGTAGTGTTTATGCCCAAAATTCTTCAAAAATACTTTCTATCTGTGTAGGGGTGATCGGATTGTTAATTGTATCATTGCAGATAAATAAACTATTCATTTCTAAATTAAAACTAAACAGTATGAAGAGGATTTTACTGAATTGTTTGATGCTGACCATGCTACTTACTACAGTAGCAATGCAAGCTCAAGACAAGACTGTATCTGGTAAGGTTACTGGAGGAGACGATGGCCTTCCGCTACCACAAGTTTCAGTCTTTTTAAAGGGTAACCCTACATCAGGAGTACCAACTGACTTTGACGGTAATTACCGTTTAACAGTTCCGCAATCAGGTGGAGTGTTGGTTTTCCGATACTTAGGTTACATAACTCAAGAGCAGGTGATTGGTAGCCAAACAACATTGAATGTTATAATGCAGCCTGAGGTAACTTCTCTTGAGGAGTTTGTGGTTACTGGTTATGGAGTAGAAAAAAAGAGAGAAATCACTGGGTCAATTTCTTCATTAGGTGGAGAAAAAATTGAAAACCTTCCTCTACAGAGTTTTGACAGAGCCTTGCAGGGGAGAGCTGCAGGTGTTCTTGTACAAAGTGCAAATGGAGTACCAGGTGGTGCGATGAGAGTGAGAATTAGAGGACAGGGTTCTCTTAACGCTGGGAATGACCCCTTATACATTGTGGATGGTGTCCAAGTAAATAATTCGAGCGATGCTTCGAATATTTCTACAAACCCATTAGCTTCAATAAACCCAAATGATATTGAATCATTGGAAATATTGAAAGATGCTGCTGCATCTATCTATGGATCTCAAGCTGCAAATGGTGTTGTTTTAATTACCACTAAGAAGGGTAAAGAAGGTAAAACAAAATTGAATTTTAATGCTTACTCAGGTTGGGTAACACCAGTTAGAGAGGTTGATATGATGAATACTCAAGAATTCATTAATTATCGATTGGAGCAAAGAAGAAATTATTACACAAGATTCCCTACTATCAATCAGGATGAGGCAGAAGGTTTGTCTAGAAGGAATGCACTTAGCGGTATTTCAAGTACTCAATTCCCAGGTTTAGCTCTTGGAAATGTCGCATTGGGTCAACTTCCACAGGCTGACTTTGATGCTTTTGTTAATGGTTTGGAAACTTATGATTGGCAAGGAGAGATTTTTTCCAATGTAGGACGCATTGCTAATTACGAGTTAAGTGCATCTGGAGGAAATAGTAATACTAGATTCTATATTTCAGGATCATACAATAAGCAAGAAGGTCAAATTAAAAAGTTTGACTTTGAAAGAGGTACCTTAAGAATGAATTTGGATACTGACGTTACTGACAGATTAACTATAGAAACTAAACTTAACCTTAGTACTATTGGTCAATCTGGTACCGTTTTATCTGGATCTGCTTTTGAGAACCCTACTTTTGCTGGCCTATTGGTACTTCCTTTTAATCCAATATTTGACGCTACAGAAACAACTGGCTTTAATGAGCCTTTAGCGGGGATTTTAGCTGAAAACCCAGTTAAGTCACTCTCTCTAAACGAGAGAACTACTACTACAAATCAGGTGATAGCTAACATGGCGTTTAACTACCAAATTAGTGATGCTCTAAGATTTAGATCATATTATGGGATTGACTATCGTATGCTTAGTGAAAATAGATACACGGACCCAAGATCATTTGGGGGAAGAAATGTTGATGGTTCTGCATACGCGGGTTTAACTGAAAATATTAACTTCATTACAACTCAGCAATTCAACTATGATTGGAATCTGAATTCTGATAACAAGTTTAACTTCCTATTAGCTGCTGAATACAGACAAGAAGTTAACCAAGGCTTCTCTGCCAATGCTCAAACTTTCCCAACACCTCAGTTTAGAACGATTGCATCTGCAGCCGAACCAACAGCTGCTGGAGGTTTCTATACCACATGGAGAAATGCGGGTGTATTTACCAATGTAAAGTATAACTTGAAAGATAAATATTTCTTGAATGGTACTTTAAGATATGATGGGTCTTCAAGATTTGGAGTTGACCAAAGATGGGGACTTTTCCCTTCAATTGGAGCATCATGGTTAATAACAGAGGAGAGCTTTTTGCCATCTTCCAATTTCTTGACAGAACTTAAGTTAAGAGCTAGTTATGGTACGGCAGGTAACAACAGAATTGGAAACTTTGATTCTCGTGGCTTAGTGTCTTCTGCTGGAGCAGGTAATTACTTGAATCTTCCAGGGTTAACTATTTCTGGTCTTGCTAATAATAGACTTTCTTGGGAAACTCAAACTACATTGAATTTAGGTCTTGATTTTGTTTTTTATGAAGGCAGAATAAGTGGCTCTTTTGAGGCATATAGAAGAAGATCAACAGACTTATTATTAGATAGAAGTTTACCTCAAACTTCAGGATATGGTTCAATTTCAGAGAACGTTGGGGAACTTGATAATAGAGGGATTGAAATTGGTTTGAACACCGTGAACATAGACAACGGAGACTTTTCTTGGAAAACTAGCTTCAACATTGCTTTTCAAGGACAGGAGTTACTTTCTTTATTCCCTGGAGAAACAAACAATGGAGCAGCAACTCAAGTTGGACAGCCATTAAACCTTTGGTATAACTGGGATTGGGCAGGTGTAAACCCGGCTAATGGTAGACCGTTTTACTATGATAACAAAGGAAATCTTACCTATAATCCTCAGAGCGGATCTACTATTGGAGACGAGAACGATGATCGTAAGATATTAGGTAATACTAATAGCTCCTTCTTTGGAGGTTTGTCTAATACCGTATCTTATAAAGGCTTAACACTGGACTTTATGATACAGTATGATTATGGCAAGGACGGAACAGATGGAACAGGCGGTTTCTCTTACAACCCTTACGAGGCTAGATTGAACCTTTATGGAAGAACGGGAGATTTGGTTTGGAGAAATCCAGGTGACGTTACTAGCTTTCCTAGGCCAAACATCACTGCCGAGCTTGGTGCTATTGGGGTAGGTACAGCAAGAGCATTACAGGATCTTTCTTATATCAGGTTAAAGCAGGTAACATTGTCTTATAACCTACCAAGCAACCTGTTGAATAAAATGTTCTTGGATAATGCAAAAGTATATGTTCAAGGAATTAACCTTTTAACATTTACAAACTATACTGGATTAGATCCTGAGTTTACAGGAGGTTCTCAAACAGGAATTTTCCCTCCTAGTAAGAACTTCACAGTAGGTGTTCAGTTTGGATTTTAAATTAATAGATAATGAAAAATAAAATATTATATATCTTATTAGCCTGTACTCTCTTGATTTCGGCATGTAGTGATTTGCTAGATACGGAACCGAGACAGTCAGTGTCAATTGATGGAGCGTTAGAATCTCCTGCTATATTAGAAGCATTGCTCATTGATGTTTACAATAGTTTTCAAGGTGCTGGCACATTGGGAAGTGAGTGGATAGTTGTGCCAGAAGTGATGGCGGATAACTTTACATTTAATAATAATAGAGGAACCTATAATGGTGAGTATTTCAATAGGTTACGTAGTCATCTTTCTGCTTGGGAAGTTTATGGTTATCTATTAAAGCTAAATGTTGTAATTGCTGGTGCGAATGTACTTGATGAGAACATAGTAGGAGAAGCATATGCCTTAAGGGCCTTGGGGTATTTATACCTAATGAATACCTATGCATATATGCCTACTGCTATAGTTGCTAGCCAAAATAAAGGAGGTGTGCCACTTATTACAGATGCAGTTTTAAGTTTATCTGATGTTACTTTGCCTGCAAGAGCTAGTATTGATGATGTTTATGCTTTTATGTTAAGTGATGTAAGTAATGCCGTACAACGTCTATCTAACTCAGGAACCAATGCGAGGTTTACAAAAGCTGGAGCTCAGGCTTTAGGCTCTCGAATTGCGTTGTACGGAGGAGAGTACCAGCTGAGTATTGATTATGCTGAAGATGCTATTGCATCAGGAGTTGCAACATTATCAAGTAGAGCCGATTATGTTTCTGATTGGGCTAAAGCTGAGCACCCAGAGGCTTTATGGTACCTAGAGTACCAATCAAATGAAAGTCAGGGACCTAATACATCTGTAATGTCTATTTATATAACTGATGGGACGGTTTTATCACCTAGCTATCGTGGAAATGGTGACTTTACCCCAAGCCAAGAAGTTATGAACTTGTTCGCGGCAACAGATGTAAGACAGGGCTTGATAGAAGAGGTACAGACAGCAAACCTACCTAATACGATTGGAACTCCTGAGTTGAAAAAATATATTGACAATGGAGGCCAAGGAAATATAACTAACATTCCTATTTTCAGAATTTCTGAAATGTATTTGAACATTGCTGAAGCAGAGGCAAGATTGAATCGTGATTTAGCTGCTCAAACTGCACTTCAAGTATTAAAGAGAAGGTCTATCGATCCACTTTATGTTGCAACAAATGTAGGACAAGCGCTACTTGACGAGATTCTTCTTGAAAGAAGACTTGAGCTACTGGGAGAAGGACATAGACTCTTTGATTTGAAAAGAATGGGTTCTGATATTGATAAGAGTGCGGTTGATTTGACTGGTGAAGTTATTAGTTTTACTGATCTAAGAATTTTGGCACCACTTCCAGGCGGAGATTTGGAGTTGAATCCAAATCTTGAAAACAATTTTGGATACTAAAATTAAAAACTCATGAATAAGCTGAATATAAAGGTAGTCTTATCTGTAATTGCACTTGTCTTTGTAATGACTTCGTGCTTTGAAGATGACAATGATGAAAACAAGTACGATGGCCCGGCATTAGTAGAGTTTAACTCTCCTACTTTGACAACAGGTAGTTATGTTAGAAATGTTAGAGTTGGAGTTGGGTTAGTTACTGAACAGGTGAACTTAATATCACCTCATTTTAGTACTGATCAAACTGTCATGTTTACTGTTGATGCTGCTAATTCTACTGCAGTTGAGGGAACGCACTATTCTATTGATGGAACATTTACTATTGCCGCAAATTCTAGTGTGGGTGATGCAGATATTCAAATTTTGAATGGAGCAATTCCTGCAGGAGAATCTCGTACGGTAGTTTTGGTACTCCAAGGGAATGATTTGATAGGAGTTTCGGAAAATTATAAGTCGGTTAGATTTGTGATTAGACCTTAACATTAAGTAAATAGTATAAAGGGGAGTGCAGTTTTGTACTCCCTTTTTTATCCTCTCTATTATGATATCTGAAAACCAAAGTAAAAGAAGAAAATTGATTGTCATTTTTCTTCTGAGTGTTTTGTTCAATAGTGTCTCTGCCAATTTTTTGACAGCATATCAAGCAGATACTTGGCTTGCGCTACCTGAAACCTTTTTTATGGGACGAACGGAAACATTGCCGCCAGGAGTGAAGGGAAGCCCTAGATTATTTAAGGAGAATCTAAAGGGAAATGTTTACTTTACTAATGGAGGTGTAAGCGAAACTTATCATATCAACCTTGATGTATATATGAGAGAAGTGATTATAAAGAAAGGGCATGAGAAAATGGATTTTGAGTTTGGGTTAAATCTTAATGAAGTTAGTTCAATTGTTTTTAAAGAAAGCCAGTCTGATGATAGTCTTATGTATGTAAAGCTTAGCCCTTCTGTTTTTGAAGACATAACTGACGAAGCTGATTTTCTTTATCGTACATTGACACCCATTAACAATGTTCTTATACAAAATACAGTATGCGAGCTATTAGAGCCTGAGAAGGGAGCTTACTCTACTGGCAGAGATTATCATGAGTTTAAATCTTATGACATTTTTTATTTAAAGGGTCAAAATGATTTGTACCAAAAATTTTCCTTTACCAAGAGCAAACTGAAAAAAATACTTGGTGCTACTAAAGGTGATAGAATAATTGAAATCCTTAATTCTATGAACTTGAGTATTAAAAACCCTGATGACTTAGCAAGGGCACTGAATGAATTGGAGAACTGAGTTAGTCCGTTTTTAAGGATTAGCAATACCTCTCACCGGATAGGTAGCTCTTCACATAATCTTCCACACCAGCTTCTAAAGAAGTAAACTCTTGCGTAAAGCCAATCGACTTTAACTTGGCCATATTGGCTTCAGTAAAGTATTGATACTTGTCACGAATGTCGGCAGGCGTATCAATAAATGAAATATCTTCTTTCTTGTCCATTGCCTTGAAAGTAGCCCTTACAAGGTCTAAGAAAGTTCTGGCTTTTCCACTTCCTAAATTGTAGATAGCCGAGTCTCTTCTATGGTGCATCAAAAAGTAGCATACGTCAACCACATCTTTTACATAAACGAAATCTCTCATTTGCTCACCATCTTTGAACTCCGGGTTGTGCGACCTGAATAGCTTCATTGCGCCTGTTTTGTCAATTTGGTTGAAGGCGTGCATAATCACTGAAGCCATTCTTCCTTTATGATACTCATTTGGACCATAAACATTAAAGAACTTCAGACCTGCCCAAAAGAAAGGTTGTTGTTCCTGTTCAATAGCCCATTTGTCGAAGTCGTTTTTTGATTCTCCATAGGGGTTAAGAGGAATCAGGTTCGGGATATTTTCTTGATTATCATCATATCCATATTCGCCCAAACCATAAGTAGCCGCAGACGAAGCATAAACCATTGGGATTTGGTACTGAATACATTTCTCCCAAATCTGTTTGGTGTATTCTGTATTCATTTTGCTTAACAAGTCTTTGTCAAATTCAGCGGTATCGGTTCTGGCGCCTAAGTGGAAAATGAACTCTACTTTTTCGCCCACAGTGTCCAGCCAAGTAAAGAAGTTGTCTCTGTCGATAGACTCAAGAATGCGTTTACCTTCTAAGTTTTTGTTTTTTTCTTCATTGTCGAATTTATCAACCACAGTGATGTGATTAAAGCCTTCGCTATTCAATTTGCTTACTAAACAACTTCCAATAAACCCCGCTGCTCCCGTTACTACAATCATAAAGTATCTGAATTTGTGCTTGCCAAAGTTAAGCAAATACCCATTATATTTGCAGCGAAATTGAAGAGAAGGTATGATCTACATCAGTAGGAAAGAACATTTTAATGCGGCACACAAGCTGTACAATCCTAATTGGTCGGAAGAAAAGAACGTTGAAGTTTTTGGGCCTTGTGCAAATGCGAATTGGCATGGCCATAATTTTGAATTGATTACTACTGTAAAGGGAAAGCCAGATCCTGAAACTGGTTTTGTGGTAGATTTAAAACAGCTTTCAAATGTAATTAGGGCAGAAGTGATCGAAAAATTAGATCACAAAAACCTGAATATGGATGTAGACTTCATGAAAGGCAAAATGGCCAGCTGCGAAATTTTAGTAATGGAAATCTGGAAGATTCTGGAGCCAGAAGTAGCTAAAATTACTAGCATAGGAAAACTGCACAGCCTGCGCTTATACGAAACCCCAAGAAACTTTGTGGAATATTTCGGAGAATAAAACTTCGAAATTGATAACCTTATTTTCAAGCTAAAGTTCGCTTTACCTGATTACCTGATTACCTGATTACCTGATTACCTGATTACCTGATTACCTGATTACCTG